>NZ_JALKFX010000006.1:113508-115027 GCF_023243045.1 Frankia sp. AgB32 | reverse complement strand
GGGGGGGGGGGGGGGGCCCCGGGGGGGGGGGGGGGGGGGGGGGGGGGGGGGGGGGGGGGGCGGCCCCCCCCCCGGGTCCAGATACCAGCTACGCGGGTCGTCGTTCATCGCGGGGCTCCTTCCAGTCTGCGGTTCCGATGCCGCCGGCTTGGCTGGGGGCCGCCGCGGAACCTTCGGTTGTGAAGATGTGCGGTCGGTGATGTGGTGCTCCGGGCGCGTCGCGCTCGGGAAACCGGGGGAGACGGGGCCGCTTTCAGCAGCCGCAGCTCGGGGTGCGCTGGCGGTTGAGTCGCCGGACCGGCCCCGCCGGGGAGGCCGTCGCGGCGGGGCCGGCGATCCGGGACCCCGACGTCGGGTCGGTCATGGCCGTGTCGGCGCAGGTGAAGGTGAGCGCGTAGCGGGTCGACGGGGTCAGGCCGAAGCCGAGGTGGACGACCCCGCCCGTGGAGCCGTACATCTCGTTCAGGCCGCAGTTGCCGGGCTGCTGATCGAGGACCGGGTTGAGCCCGATGCCGAACTCCCAGACGACCCGGTAGTTGTCGTCGGCGGAGTAGAGCTTCTCCAGCGCGTCGACGGCCGGCTGGCCGGCGGCGCCGAGCGCCGTCACGCCGGTCACCAGGCCGTCGGCGAGGTCGAGCAGGACGGTGGCGGAACGCAGGACGTCGAGGTCCGCGAAGATCCGGGCCTGCTCGTCGAGCACGGCGGGATCGTCACCGCGGTGCACGATGGGGGCGCCGCGCAGGGCGATCCGGCCGTCGAGGGCGAGGCGCCGCGTGGCGTCGAACCGGTAGAGGCCCGTCGGCGCGGCGCTGGCCTCGCCGGACGGGGCGATCTGCTGCTCGCCCGCGGACAGCGCGCCGGCCTGCTGGTTCCACTCGTAGTCGCCCGAGATGCCGAACCGGGCCGAGGCGCCCGCCGCGGGGCTGGTGAGCAGCACCTCGTCGACGTCGCCCAGGGCCTCGAACAACCGGTCGGCGCGGGCCTCCAGCGCCTGCGGGTCGGTCCGCTCGACGACGTCGAGGAAGTAGCCGACGTGGGCGTCGGTGACGGGCGTCGAACCGCACGGCATCACCGAGATCCGCCGGCCCGGGCCGAGCTGGGCGGGATCGGGGGAGACGAGGAAGCGGTCGGGGCAGACGACGAAGACGTCCGCGTCGGCCGGCAGCGCGGGAAGAGCGTCGGCCAGGGCCTCGTCCGCCGCCAGGGTGTGGTGCAGCACGGTGCCGTGGCGGCTGCTGGGGGCGAGCTCGAACTCGGCCGCCCGGTCGGCCTGGGTCAGCAGGCAGAACACGGCGTGCGGGCCGGCGAACTCGCGGTGCAGGTCGGGACGCACGAGGAACTGTGCCATGAGGACCACCCGGGGCGACGAAGCTGGACGGCGGGACCGGGACCGGGAGGGGCAGTCGACCGGCGGATCGGGACGGATCCACCACGGGCGTCGGGGGCGGGCGTGGGGGGGGGGGGGGGGGGGGGGGGGGCGCCGCGCCCCGCCCCCCCCCCCCCCCGCGCGCGCCGCGGG
>NZ_JALKFX010000006.1:109813-113498 GCF_023243045.1 Frankia sp. AgB32 | reverse complement strand
GGGGGCCGGGGCCGGGGTGGGGCCGGGGCCGGGCGGTGGGCGCGGGACCCCCCCGGGGGGGGGGGGGGGGGGGGGGGGGGGGGCGGGCCGGGGCCGGCCGGCCCACTCCTTACCGCGGCTGTCAGCCGAGGAGGGTGCCCAGGTAGCGGTCGTTCTTCTTCACCTGGATCTTCTTCTGCGCGACCTTCTCCACAGTGATCACCTCCTTCCGGGGTTCCGCGGGATGCCGGGGGAGAGACGAGGGAAACCCTCGTCTCGGCCGGTCAGGTGGCCAACCCGACCGGACTCCTGGGGGGTTCCGTCGACGTCTTGGTCGACGGCGTGCCGAGCAGTACATCGCCCAGCTCGTTGGTGACGGTCGTTCCCGGAGAAATGATGTCGAGGTGGTACTGGGTAAAGGGCGTGAGGCCGATTCCCCAGTGCAGGCAGCCCTGGGTCGCCCCGTACACCTCGTTCATCGCGTGATTACCGGGAAGCAAGTCGAGTGTGGTGTTGAGCGCGTGGCCGATTTCCCAGACGATGCGGTATCTGGAATCTACCTCGAAGAGCGCTTCGAACATCTCCAGAATAACACGGCCGGCCGGGTCTGGGCAAGTCATTTTGGTAATCAGACCGTTGTCGACCTGAGCCACGACGGCGAACTCGCTGAGCGGCCAGAGCTTGCTGTGAATGCGCTCCTGGTCGCGCCGCGAGAACGACGGCGTACCAGAGTGCAGGATCGGGTTGCCCTGGATGACTATTTCTCCGTCAAGGGGCAGTCGAAGATAGTCCTCGAACTCCCTGATCTCGATGGGAAGCACACTGATCTCGCCGGCTGGCACAATCTGTTGTTCGCCCCAGCCGACCAGTCCGGCCTGTTGGTTCCAGACCAGTTCGCGGTCGAACAGGCGCAGGACCGCCACTGTGCCGTACCGGTCGTCGCGGTACTCCAGCGTCTCGCCGCGCTCGGCGAGCTCGAAGAACCGGTCGGAGAAGTCCTCCTGGGCCTGCGGGTCGGTCGCCTCGACACAGCGCAGGAAGTGGCGCAGGGTCTCGACGTCCGTCGGCGTGGAGTTGCAGGCCATCCCGAGCAGTTTGCGGCGCGGCCCGAGTACGTCCACCGGCGGCGACTGGAAGAAGTGAGAGGGCGACATTACCAGTACGTGCGCCTGCTCGGGAACATCTTCCCGCATGAGACGGGCAAACTCGTCCTCGCCTCCGCGGAAGTCGATGATTCGATAGTCATCATACGGAGCGGTCTTGATCAACTGGATGTGCTCCAGCAGGGCAGCATTCGTGACCAGGCAGAAGACGGTGCCGGTGGGATCTCCGAACTGCCGTATCCTGGCCGGATCGACGACGATCTCGGACGAGGGCATCTCTCATCTCCTCCTGACACGTGCGGGCCGGGTGGCGGGCGCCGGTGAGGCAGGACTGGATCGACCGCCAGGGATCATCACGAATGAAATCGAGAATGATCGGGGAGACTTCCTGGGTGGCGACGCCAGGGACATTGTGTGGGTCGGGCGGATTCCCGCTCCGGCCACTGCTTCTGCCACTGCTTCTGCCACTGCTTCTGCCACTGCTTCTGCCACTGCTTCTGCCACATCGGCCCGTGGACCGGACGAGCCTTTGAACAGAATCATAACGGACCGGACGTGGTCGGGGAGGCTTTCCGGATACGTCGCGAGGTTAAATCCGGATTACCTCGCCGCGGGGGATCGGCCGTCGCCGGTGTTTGACTGGAATGGGAGCGGCGGAGACAGGGCCGCCACGGGCGAGGTCGGAATGGGAACGCACGTCCGCATCTCGCGCCGGCCATGACCGGGCGGCAGCGTCACCCCCGCGACGTGCACGGGAACGCCGTACAGATCGCTGAGATGTTCGCCGGTCACGACGTCGTCGGGATGCCCGTCCGCGATCAGGGCTCCGCCGCGCATCAGCACCGCCCGGTTGGCGTAGGTGAGCGCGTGCGAGGGCTGGTGGGTGGTCATGATCACGGCATGGCCCTCGCGGGCGAGTTCGGCGACCACCTGCAGGGTGCGGACCTCGTTGCCGTAGTCCAGCGCGGCGGTCGGTTCGTCGAGGACGAGGATCGCCGCCCGTTGCGCGAGCGCGCGGGCGAGGAGTACCAGTTGACGTTCGCCCCCGGACAGCGCCGCGAAGGACCGGTCGGCCAGGTGCGCGATGCCCAGGCGGTCGAGCTGCGCCAGGGCGCCGCGGCGGTCGCGGGCCGACGGGGATTCGAGCACGCCGAGATAGGGCGTGCGGCCCATGACGGCGATGTCCAGGGCGGTGAACGGGAACGGCGACGAGGTCGACTGCGGCACGTACGCCACCCGGCGGGCGAGTTCACGCGGCGCGAGCGAGCCGATCTCCTGCCCGCGGATGCGCACCGTGCCGGCCGTTGGCTTCAGGAAGCCGAGCACGCAGCGCAGCAACGTCGTCTTCCCGGCACCGTTCGGCCCGAGCAGGGCGCAGACCTCGGCGGCGTGCACGGTCAGGCTGACGTCGGTCAGCCGGTGGCCGGTGCGCCCGTACCTGAACGACAGGCCGCTGACCTCGATCTCCGGGGCGCCGGCGGGATCCGGTCCCGGCGCCGCCGCGCCGTCCGTGACCTGCGGTGCTGGACTCAGAGCCACTGGCGTCCCGCCTTTGCGAGCAGTCCGACGAAGAACGGCGCGCCGATCAGGGCGGTCAGGATGCCCAGCGGCAGGTCCATCGACGTCGCGGTGCGCGCGACGTCGTCGACGGCGAGCAGGTAACTGGCGCCGATGAGCGCTGACACCGGCAGCAGGCGGTTGAACGACGGCCCGGCGAAGAAGCGCGCCAGGTGCGGAACGACCAGGCCCACCCAGCCGATGATCCCGGCGACACTCACCGCGGTCGCCGTCATGAGCGTCGACGCACCGATCGTCAGTGCCCAGATCCGGGTGCGGTTGACGCCGAGCGACCGCGCCTCGTCGTCGCCGGTCGCCAGCACCGTCAGTTGCCAGCGCACCGAGGTCAGGGCGATCAGGCAGACCCCCACGATGACCACGGGCACGATCAGCCCGTGCATGCTGGCCCGGCCGAGGCTGCCGAACAGCCAGAACGTGATCTCCGGCAGCGTCGTCTCCGGATTCGCGAAGTACTGCGCGCTGGAGATCAGCGCATTGAACATCGCCCCGATGATGATGCCGCCGAGCACCAGGATGATCAGTGAGCCCCGGCCGACGAACCGGGCGATGGTCAGCGCCAGGACCGCGGCGAGCAGCCCGCAGCCGAAGGAGATGATCTGGAGCGCGGTGGTGTCGAGGTGCAGCAGGATCGACACGCTCGCGCCGAAGCCGGCGCCCGCCGCGACCCCCAGGATCTCCGGGGAGACCAGCGGGTTGCGGAACATCGTCTGGTAGGCCGCCCCGGAGGAGGCCAGTGCGGTGCCGACGAGCAGCGCGGCGAGGATCCGCGGCATCCGGATGTCCATGACCACCGCGCGGTTCTGGCCGGAGACCGGCTCACCGATGCCGAACAGTTCGTGCCCGAGGACCCGCAGCACCGTCAGCGGCCCGAGCGAGTACCGGCCGAGCCCGAAGGAGATCACCACCAGCGCGAGCAGGACCACGGCGAGCAGGACGACCCGCAGGTTGTCGGCGACGCCGGCGCGAACGCGCTCCGCCAGCCGCCTGCTGGCGCCGGGGACCGGGTCCGCGACGGGCACCGGGTC
>NZ_JALKFX010000006.1:69443-109715 GCF_023243045.1 Frankia sp. AgB32 | reverse complement strand
TCCGGGACGGGCATCGGGTCCGGGACGGGCATCGGGTCCGGGACGGGCATCGGGTCCGGGACGGGCATCGGGTCCGGGACGGGCATCGGGTCCGGCAGGGTGGGAAGGCTCATCGGCTGACCCGGTGGATCGTCGGCACGGCCAGCAGCGGTCGCACCTTGCCGGCGAACATGCGCACCGTGCTCTGCTGCAGCGCCAGGGACGCGGTGCCGCTGAACGACGGCCGCAGGTTCACCCGCCGGATGCCGAGTTCGTCGCGTAGCAACGCCACCTGGCGGGCGACCGTCGCGGGTCCGCCGATGATCGCGGTGTCGTTCTGGAAGCGGCCCGGGTCCAGGTCGCTGGTGCCGACCGTCTGGTGGCCGTGCTCGTCGCCGCCGAGCGCGGCGAGTCGGCGGGTGAGCCGCACGACGATCGGGGTGGCCCGCTCCGCGGCGGCCCCGTCCGACTCGGCGACCAGGCAGAACCGCTCCACCCGGACGTCGGCGGCCTGCCCGCCGTGGGAGGTGTAGAGACGCACGCTCGCCGCGACCGACGCGGTCGTGGCCACGGCGGACAGCAGCAGCGCGTACCCGCGGCTCGCCGCCCACACGACGGATTCGTCCGTGCGCGCGGCGACCTCGATCGGGGGATGGGGATGCTGGGCCGGCGTCGGGCCCACCCGGTAGTGCGCGCCGCCCACCGTGCGGGTGCGGCCCCGCCAATAGCCGACGATCGTGTCGAGGGCCTCGGGCAGGTCGTCGGCGTCCGGTGCGTCCGGCGTGGCGTCGCCGTCGCCGCGGTAGGCCTGGGCGTAGGTGGCCAGCGGCCAGCCGACGCCGAGGATGACCCGGCCGCCGGAGAGCCGGTCGAGGGTCGCGAGGTCGGCGGCGAGCCGGATCGGGTCGTGCAGGGGTAGGTGCAGGGCGGTGAACCCGAGGGAGATCGACCGGGTCACCGCCGCCACCGCGGTGGCCAGGGGGATCGGCGCCGGCCGGGCGCTCACCCGCCGGGAGCCGACGGAGTCGAGGTGGCCGTCGGTGAACCACAGGCTGTCGTAGCCGAGGGACTCGGAGATCCGGGCCAGTTCCACCGCGGAGGTGCCAGCGGTACCGTCGAGATCGCCGCGCCCACCGGGCAGGCCGAACTGCATCAGCATCGTCATCACTGCGCCGGAGCGCGGTCCTTTCCGGGTTCGCCGGTCGACTACTTCGAGACCTGCAGGATCTGGTCGAGGTCCGCGTCGGTCACCTGGTAACCGAAGAACTTCTGGTAGAAGGTTCGGGCCTCGGCCCGGATGTCGATGTCCTTGAACAGGTCAGGGTGCAGGGTCCTGGCCACCCACTGGATCTGCAGCGCCTCCTCGGGCCCGAAGCGGTCCCACGGGTAGAGGCCCTGCGGGTTGAGGTAGACCCGGCCGGACTTCACCGCCTTCAGCCCGGACCAGCCCGGGGACCTCTGCAGGTTCTCGATGACCGACTGCGCGGTGTTCGCGGCCAGCCCCTGGTCGCCGCCCGGTGTCTCGACGATCAGTACGTCCGGGTTCCACTGCAGGAGCTGTTCCATGGACACCGTGACGTGGGTGCCCTTGACGCCGCTGGCGGAGTCGGTGCCGCCGGCGAGCTTGATCCAGCCGTCGATGAGCGAGGTGCCGCCGTCCACGACGAGCGGGGGGTAGCTGGCGAGGTGCACGACGCTCGGCTTCTGCGCCGGGGGCAGGCTGGCCAGCCGCGACTGCACCATCGACAGCCTGGCGTTGACGTAGTCGCCGTATTCCTGGGCCTTCGCCGCGGCGGCGCCGCCGTACACCTTGCCGGCGAGCGAAATGGACGGGACGAGTTCCGGGAACGTGTTGAAGTCCATGTCGAGCGCGGGCAGGCCGGCCTTTTTGAACGGCGTCAGGGTGGTGCCGCCACTGATCGTGGACACCACGTCCGGCCTGAGCCTGAGCAGCTCCTCCATGTTCACCTTGCCGCCGTTGCGGAAGAGTTCGGGGCGGCTGTTGATATCCGGAAAGACCTTGCGCAGAAACGGAATCGTCTTCACGTTCTGCGGGATGGCGACCAGCTTGTCGCCGACGCCGAGCATGAGGTCGGTGACCGTGTGGGCCGGGAACTGCTCCGCGATCCGGTCGATCTTCAGCGGGACGGTGACCTTCTCTCCGCTCATGCTGGTCACCACCTGGGTGGTGGGTGCGGCGGCGGTCGCGCCGGACGAGCCCGACGAGCCACAACCGGCGACGACGGCGGCCATCGCCGCGGCGGCGCCCAGGGCGAGCCACCGGCATGAGCCGGCTGACCGGTGCGGGAGCGTTCGCCGCATCACCAGCGTGGAGCGTGCTGTCACGTTCATCCCCCGACCGGGCCGTGTTTCGCGGAGAAACACCAAGTAATGATGGATGCACACGTCGTGTACGTGATGGAGGTAGCCGCGGGCTGCCGGGTGATGCTCCGGTGCATCCGAACTCCGCGAACGCGGCTGGAATGCACCATAGACCCCGCATCTACGTCTGTCACGCAGAGGGCGGCACAGATCTGCGGAAGTGGTCCTGCACCGTTGTTCGGTTGCGAGAGGGCGGTGTCGATGTCGCGCACGTCGCCCGGTGGCGCGGTCGGGAGCGATCCCGCGCGAGAGTGCCGAAGAAATTCTTCCGGCTGTGACGTCAGATGAGACAAAATTTTGGCGTCGACCCGATCGACCGCAGCATGGTGCGCTGCGCGGCAGGGCTGTCACTCTCGTGGCCGGTATCGGGAATGTCGCGAGAAGATGTCGCGTAACACGGGAGTCGTCAGCAGGGGTGCCCGCCGTAACGTGCGGAGCTGGCTGGTCCGCCGCTGCTGCGAGTGATCCCTCTCCGGCCCGGCCAGGACAGGACTGGTCCGGCCGCGCCCGAGGACGCGACCGGACCGTCCCCAGCGGCCCGGTCAGCCGTTGCCGGCGGGCACGATGCCCCAGGCGCCGGCGAAGGACTCCGCGGGGGCCAGGACCCGCAGCCCGTCGCCGCTGTTGAACGCGTTCGCCGGGCAGGTCAGCGGCTCGATGGCGACGCTGCGCCGCCGCTCGTCGGAACCGAGCGTGTCACCGGTGAACACCTGGAGGTACGGCCAGGCCTCGTCCATCCACACCGTCACCGAACTGCCTCCGGGCGCGGCGAGGCGGACCCGGGTCCGGCCGTCCGGATCGGCGGCGAGATCGGTGTAACAGGTGTCCAGGACGAGCGGGCCGATCGGCCGCGCGGCGCGGAAGTCGAACTCGCCGCCGGCGACGGCGGCCGTGCCGGTCGGGATCATCCGCTCGTCGGTGACGAGCCGGGTGGCGGCGGGCACGGTCAGTTCCGCGTCGTCCGCCCGCACCGGGGCACCACCCGCGTCGGCGACCCGCAGGTACGGGTGCGCGCCGAAGCCCACCGGCGCCGGCTGGTCACCCAGGTTCGTCGCCGTGATCGTGACGGTGAGGCCGCCCGAGTCGAGACGGTAGTCGGCGGCGAACCCGAGGGTGAAGGGATAGCCGCTCTGGGCCCGCAGCACGAACGACGCGCGCAGCTCGCCGGGGGCGGACTGCTCGATCTCCCAGGCCGACCAGCGGGTCAGGCCGTGGATGGCGTTGCGCAGCGCGACCTCGTTGAGGGGCAGCTGCTGGGTGGTGCCGCCGAAGGCGTAACGGCCGTCGGCGATGCGGTTCGGCCATGGCAGCAGCAGCTGTCCGCGGCCGCGGCTGGCCATGGCGGTGGCGTCGTAGCCGTCGAGGATCGCCCGGTCGCCCACCCGGTACTCCCGTAGGCCACCGCCGACCTCGGTGATGATGACGCTGCTGTCGTCGTACACGAGCTTCGCCTGCCGCCCGGATGGCGCCAGTGCCGTCACAGGGGACCTCCTCGGGTAGTCCGCGGGACCAGCGGCGCCGGGACCGGCCCGGCGCCCCGGCCCAGTATTCGCGACGACGCCCGCGGGACGGCCCGGGAATCACCCGTGGGGGGCTCCCAGGCGGGCCGCGAGCGACGGGAACAGCGCGAGCGCGTTCTCCCGGGCGATCCGGTGGCGGGCCTGGGCGGTCAGCGCCGGGTCGGCGAGAAACGCGTCGCGGCCGGCGAGCGCGGTCTCGGCGGGTACGGCGTTGTAGTCCGAGCCGTAGAGAATCCGCTCGGTGCCGATCGTCGCCAGCAACGTCGGGGTGCTGTACGGCGACATCGGGGCCGCGGTGTCGACGTGGAAACGACGCAATGCCCTTTCGACGGTCGCCGCGTCGACGCCATAACCGAGGCCGCGGCCCAGAACGAGCCGGGCCGCCTGGTAGGGAAAGTAGCCACCGCCATGAGCCAGAATCCAGCGAATGCGCGGATAGCGGTCCAGCGAGCCGCTCACGACGAGTTGCATCGCCGCGCGGGTGGTGTCGGCGAGGAAATCGGCGGCGAACGACGGGATCGCCACCGCGGTGGCCCCCGGCAGGTTGAACGGATGCACCAGCGCGACCGCGTCGCGGGCGTTCAGCTCGGCCATCATCGGGGCGAGGGTGGGATCGCCGAGATAGGTCTGCCCGTCGTGGGCCATCAGCAGGACGCCGTCGGCGTGCAGCTGGTCGTAGCCGCGACGGATCTCCGCGACGGCGATCTCGGGGGTGGCCCGGGGGATGTTCGCGAGCAGCCCGAAACGGGTCGGCCGGTCCCGGACGAGCTGCGCGAGGCCGTCGTTGGCGAGCCGGGCGAGCTCGACGGCCTGCGCCGGTGTCGGGGCGAACTCGCTCGGGATCGCCGCGGACAGCAGGGCGGTGTCGATGCCGGCGCGATCCATCAGGTCCAAGGTCGCCGCCAGCGACCCGGTGGCGAACGGCGGACCGCCGACCGGTGGCAGCCGTCCGTGCCGGACGAGCCAGGCCCGCACCTCGGCGGGCATCGCGTGGTGATGGACGTCGATGCGCCCGCCCGGCCCGGCTGGCGCCCCGGCCGCGGCGGTCTCCGTCGCGGCGGCGGCGCTCGCCCCCGGCGCCCGTCCCGTCGCCGGCGAGTCCCCCGTCTGCCATGGACAACTGACTGTCCTTTCTCCGCGCGACTCCGTCGGGGCGTCGCGCCGCCGACAGCTCCCTGGCATTCCCTGTCGAAAACCGGCAAAGAATGGTTTCGGGCGCGGCGGTGGGCGCGCGGCCTCATTTCCCGCCGGGCTGGCCGCGTTGTCAGGAAGCAGGAATGCGACGGGTCGGATCCACTGTCGTGATGCGACAGTGCTGACGATAGGCGACAGGTGTCGGCAGATGTGAGAGATGGAGTTCAGGAAACGGCTGTCCGACGTCGGCTCGCCATTTCCGTCATGGGTGGCGGCTTTCGAGATGCTCTGCGACGCCCGTCCGTCTTATGGCATTTGTTCGGCAGTGGCCGGGCCGCGTCCATACCCGGTGATGCTCGCGTGCACGGCGGGCGCCGGGCTATCCGGAACGTGACCGCGACGGACGATCGGGTGAACCTCCGAACCCCGAACCCGAACCGCCGGGCCGGCGGCGGTGCGGGTGGTGTCTGCCCGCCATCGCGGGGATGGTGGTCAGTGTGCGTGACAACCCGGATCAGGATGGTGCGAACCAGCCCGTTGTCGACGAGCGCAGCGTCGGAAGGCGGCGTTCCGATCAGCGAGGGGACGGCGCCGACGGCGCCGAGCCGCGGATCGGGGCGCCGGCCCGGTCGGCGGCGGGGCTGCCCGGGGTCGGGCACGCGATGGCCCAGGCCTGGGAACGGATGGGGCCGCTGCGGTCGGTGCGCACGCTGCGCCTCGTCAACCAGGACCACGGCTTCGACTGCCCCGGCTGCGCCTGGCCGGAGCCGCCGCCGGGGGAGCGCTCCGTCGCCGAGTTCTGCGAGAACGGCGCGAAGGCGGTCGCCGAGGAGGCCACCCGGGCCCGGGTGAGCAGGGAGTTCTTCGCCGAGCACGCGCTGGCCGACCTCGCCGGGCGCTCCGGGCGCTGGCTGGGCAGCCAGGGCCGGCTCGTCGAGCCGATGTACCGGGCCCCCGGCGCCGAGCACTACACCCCGGTCGGCTGGGACGAGGCGTTCCGGATCGTCGCCGCGGAGCTGACCGCGCTCGCCAGCCCGGACGAGGCCGCGTTCTACACCTCCGGCCGCACCAGCAACGAGGCCGCGTTCGTCTACCAGCTGTTCGTCCGCGCGCTCGGCACGAACAACCTGCCGGACTGCTCGAACATGTGCCACGAGTCGTCCGGTACGGCGCTGACGGCGACGATCGGGATCGGCAAGGGTTCGGTGACCCTCGCCGACCTGGAGGCCGCCGACCTGGTCCTCGTCGTGGGGCAGAACCCCGGCACGAACCATCCGCGGATGCTCAGCTCGCTGGAGCGGGTCAAGCGCGCCGGCGGCAGCATCGTCGCGGTGAACCCGCTGCCGGAGGCTGCCCTGCTGCGGTTCCGCAACCCGCAGAACGCCCGCGGCCTCGTCGGGCGCGGCACCCCGCTCGCCGACCAGTTCCTGCAGATCCGTCTCGGTGGTGACCTCGCGCTGTTCCGCGGGCTGGCCCGCCGGCTGCTCGACGCGGAGGACGCGGCCCCCGGCACCGTCCTCGACCACGCCTTCATCGACGCGCACACCACCGGCTTCGACGCGTTCGCCAAGCACGTGCGGACTTGTCTCAGCGACGAGGAGATCTCCGCCGTCTCCGGTCTGGCGGCGGCGGAGATCGACGAGCTGGCCGGGCGGATGCTCGCCGCCGAGCGGGTCGTCGTGTGCTGGGCGATGGGCCTGACCCAGCACGCGGGCGCCGTCGCGACGATCCAGGAGGTCGTCAACGTCCTGCTGATGCGCGGCAACATCGGCCGGCCGGGCGCCGGGGTGTGCCCGGTGCGCGGGCACTCGAACGTCCAGGGGGACCGGACGATGGGGATCTGGGAGCGGCCGACCACGGCGTTCCTGGACGCCCTCGGCGCCGAGTTCGGCTTCGATCCGCCGCGCCGGGGAGGCCATGACGTCGTCGACACGATCCGGGCGATGCGCGACGGGCGGGTGAAGGTCTTCGTCGGGATGGGCGGGAACTTCGTCGCCGCGAGCCCCGACTCGGCGGTGACCGAGGCGGCGATGCGCGCCTGCACGCTGACCGTGCAGGTGTCGACGACCCTCAACCGGTCGCACGCGGTGACCGGCGAGGCGGCGCTGATCCTGCCGACGCTCGGCCGCACCGAGGTCGACGACCAGGCCGGTGGGCCGCAGCAGGTCACCGTCGAGGACTCGATGGGCATGGTGCACGCCTCCCGCGGGACGCTGGCGCCGGCCGGGGCGGCACTGCGCTCCGAGGTGGCGATCGTCTGCGGCATCGCCGCGGCGACCCTGGGGGCAGCGGCACCCGGGGGTGCCGACAGCGCGCTGGCGCGGGTGGACTGGGCCGGGCTCGCCGCCGACTACCGGCGCATCCGCGGGCACATCTCCCGGGTCGTGCCCGGTTTCGGCGACTTCGAGGCCCGCCTCGCCGAGCCGGGCGGGTTCCAGCTCCCGCATCCGCCGCGCGACACCCGCACCTTCCCGACGGCCAGCGGCCGGGCGGCGTTCACGGTGAACGACTGCGACGTCCCGCGGGTGCCGCCGGGCCACCTGCTGCTACAGACCATGCGCAGCCACGACCAGTACAACACCACGATCTACGGCCTCGACGACCGTTACCGCGGGGTGCGCGGCGGGCGGCGGGTGGTGTTCGTCCACCCCGACGACCTCGCCGAGCGGGCCATCGCCGACGGGACGCACGTCGACCTGGTCAGTGTGTGGACGGACGGGACGACCCGGCGGGCGCAGAGCTTCCGCGCGGTGGCGTTCCCGACCGCCCGCGGCTGCGCCGCCGCCTACTTTCCGGAGACGAACGTGCTCGTCCCGCTGGACTCGACGGCGGTGGGCAGCAACACGCCGACGTCGAAGTCGCTGGTCGTCCGGCTGGAGCCGGCGGCACCGGGGCCGCCCGCCGGGAACGGCTGATGGGTCGGGCCAGCGCCCGGCGCCCGGTCACCCGGGTGCGCGCCGGGGTGGTGACGGCGGTGCGTCCTGACACGGTGGCGGGGGAGGAGCCGCTGGAGATCCGCGTCGGCGGGCGTCCGCTGGCGGTGACGATGCGTACTCCGGGCCACGACATGGATCTCGCGATGGGTTTCCTGCTCGGTGAGGGCCTGATCGCCTCCGGCGCGGACGTGGCGGCGATGCGCTACTGCGTGGGCCGCGACGGCGCGCTCGACGACGACGGCCGCCTCACCTACAACGTGCTCGACGTGACGCTCGCCGCCGGCGTCCCGGCGCCCACGGCGCAGGACGCCCGCGCCTTCTACACGACCAGTTCGTGCGGACTGTGCGGGAAGGCGAGTATCGACGCGGTGCGGCTGCGCAGCCGATTCCGGGTCGACGACGATCCGCTGCGGGTCGCGCCCGCCGTGGTGTGCGCGCTGCCCGAGAGCCTGCGGGCGGCCCAGCGGTTGTTCGCCACCACCGGCGGGCTGCACGCGGCGGCGCTCGCCGGCCCGGACGGCGAGCTGGGGGCGGTGCGGGAGGACGTCGGCCGGCACAACGCCGTCGACAAGGTGATCGGCGCGGCGGCGCGGGCCGCTCGGCTGCCGCTGGCCGGGCGGATTCTCGTGGTCAGCGGCCGGGCGTCGTTCGAACTCGTGCAGAAGGCACTGATGGCCGGGATACCGATGCTCGCCGCGGTGTCCGCGCCGTCGACCCTCGCGGTCGACCTCGCGCAGGAGGCGGGGATGACGCTCGCCGGCTTCGTCCGTGGCGACACGTTGAACCTCTACGCCGGCGCCCACCGGGTCACCGCGCTTCCCGGCGCCGGCGGCTGACCCGGGCGCGCCGGGCCGTCCGGGTCGGTGGGTGCGGTGCCGACCGAGCCTGTCCGGGCGAGTCCGGATGGCCTGGTGCGTATCGACGTTCGACGGATGGTGTGGGCCGCGCCACGGATGTCCACTTGGTTTCGGGCGTGCGACGGTTGTGTGTTGTCCACGCCAGGGTGACCCGAACGGCGAGGGGTCCCGAACGGCGAGGCGTTGGAGGACGCGATGACGCAGGCTCTGGTGGTGCACGGGACCGGATTCGGGGGAGCGGCGGATCTGGCGGTGATGATCGGCGCGGAGCTGAGTTCGCGCGGGCTGGAGACCGAGGTGTTGCCCGCGGGCCGGGTGGCCGGACTGGCCGGGTACGACACGGTGATCATCGCCGCGGCGCTGCGGGCCGGCCGGTGGGCGCGTGACGCGCGCCGGCTGGTGCAGCGGCGGCGGGAGACGTTGCGCCGACTGCCGGTGTGGCTGGTCGCCGGCGAACCGGGCCTCGACGCCGCCGCGCTCGCCCACCCCCTGATGCCCGCCGCGCAGCTCGCCGAGCTCGCCGAGCTGGTGGGCGCCCGCGCCGCGGTCACCTTCGAGGGTGGCCCGGCGCCGCTGGCGGGCCGGCGTCGGCCGGCGCATCTCCCGCCGTTCGTCGACGCCGTTGTCGCCGCCGCTCCGCCGCGGGTCCTGCGGGCCGTGCCGGCCTGGGGTTCCGGCGCCGCCGCGGCCGGCGGGGATCGGTCCGCGGGCCGGCTGCGCCTGGTCGCACCCGAGCCCGGCGGCGACACGGCGGCGAGCACCTCCCCGCGTCGGGGCCCGGCCCAGGTCACCGGGTGAGGCGCCCGCGGCTATAGTCGATCACCCCGGAGGGTGGCCTGGCGGGAGGGCGGTCGTGGAGCTGCGTCCGGTGCTCGTGGCTGGCGAGGTCGCTGTGCGGCCGGGGGTGGACGACGACGTCGCGCGGCTGCGGGCGATCCTGGCCGAGCCGTCGGTGGTCCGCTGGTGGGGGCAGCCACCGCCGGTGGCCGAGATCCGCGGCGACCTGCTCGGTGACACGGGAACGGTGCTGCTGGTGGTGACGGTCGCCGGCGAGGTGGCCGGCGGCATCCAGTACAGCGAGGAGAACGACCCGCGCTACCGGCACGCCGGCATCGACGTCTTCCTCGGCGGCCGGTTCCAGGACCGCGGAGTCGGCACCACCGCGATCCTGCTGTTGGCCCGCTTTCTCGTCGGCCCGCGCGGGCACCACCGGCTCACCATCGACCCCGCCGCCGACAACTGCCGGGCGATCCGCTGCTACGAGAAGGTGGGCTTTCGCCGCGTCGGAGTCCTGCGGCAGTACGAGATCGGCCCCGCCGGCACGCCGCACGACGGGCTGCTCATGGACCTGCTGCGCGACGAGCTACCGATCACGCCCGGCCCGGCGGTGGGGTAGGCGGCCTCAGTCCCGCCGGCGTTCCCGCGGACCGTGGTGGGCATGCCCGCGGCCGGAGTCGCGGTGGTGCCGGTGATGGCCGCGCTTCACCGCTCCGACGCCGAAGAACAGCGCCGGCCACAGCGTCCAGACACTGAAGCCGCTGATCACGACGGCGAGCGCGACCAGCAGCGTGAGGCCGATCGCGGTGCGCAGCGCCGCCGGGTCGATGGCGCGCAGGCGTTCGGGCACGGTGGCACGCGGCGCCGGCGGCGCCGGCCGCGGCTGCAGGTCCGCGGTGAGCGGGGCGAGCTCGTCGACCGTGCGGGTCGCGTAGGCGCGGGCGAGGCGATCCTCGGCCTCCGCAAGCGTGAGCTGGCCGTCGCCGGCCGCCCAGGCCACCCAGTCGGCGGCCCGGGTGCGGTCCGCGTCGCTCGCCCGCAACCCGCCGAGCGCCGCGCCGCCCGGGTCCGTGGGCTCTCCGGTGTTCGCCTTGGCCATGTCGTGGCCCGCCGGTTCATCCGTCATCGCCGCTCCCGCGCTGGAGGCCGTCACACCAACAGTCCCTCCACGTTATGCCGGATGGCCGGGCGGTGAACCGTCGACGGACGCATCGGCGACCGGCTCGCGCCAGCCGAAGCGGGAGAATGCCACACCCGCGTGGTACAGCCGGACGATCTCCCTGGTGTACGGCAGGGTGCGGGCCGGCAGGTCGTCGGGGGAACACCAGGTCAGCGCCGAGCAGCGGTCGGGCTCGCGGATGCTCGGCTCGCCGTGCCAGCGGGTGAGCGCGAAGCCGAACCCGATCCGCGCCGGGCGGCCCGGCGGCAGGGCGTGGGTGACCCCGACGAACGTGACGTCGTCGTCGTCCACGGCGATGCCGAGCTCCTCGTCGAGCTCGCGGACGGCCGCGGCGACGACGTCCTCGCCGGCCTCCAGCCGTCCGCTGGGCAGCGCCCACCAGCCGCTGCCGTAGACCTCGCCCGCCCGCATCGTCAACAGGAGCTGGTCGTGTCGCAGGACCAGCATCAACACGTCGACCAGCGTCCTGTGCTCCGCGCTCATGCTGGCCATCCTCCGGCATAGCGCCGACGCCGGGCTGTTGCGGTCGTCACGGTCATCGCGAAAATGTTAACGACCCGCTCCGGAAATGCTCTAATAATCAGCTTCCTCGCGCCGGCCGGCGTGCGGCGGATCGGCGGATGGCCCCCGGATGAATGCACCGGTAATCCGAAGTGAACGGCACTCCAGAGTATGTGAGCGCGGCAACAGGTGTTTGGTTCTCGGAAAAGGCTTGGTACTGTTTCTCGGGCGCCGCGGGCTTTCGGTGCCTTCAGTGGAAAGCCACCCATTTGCCGGACTACTCGTCGGTGCTGCCCATATACCGTCACCGTTCGCCCAGGGGAAGATGTGTTCTCTCGAGGTCGCGTGTCCGTGCGAGGTCGTGTGCCTGTCCCGCGCGGGCGCCGTGCGTCGTGGGGCGGGGCAGCCGCCGCCGCGGTGGTGCTCAGCGTCGCGGTGCTCAGCGCGTCGCTCGCCGGCTGCTCGTCCGCCGACCAGGTGTCGGCCGCGCCCTGCGGAACGCCGGGCGTCACGGACCACCAGATCGACCTCGGCGTGCTGATCCCCGCCTCCGGACCGGCGTCGAGCCAGTCCGAGGCGGCCCGGGCCGGCATCGACGCCCGCCTGGGCGCGGCGAACGCGGCCGGGGGCGTCCACGGCCGGCGCGTCACCTACCAGTGGCGGGACGACCAGGGCTCCGCCGAGGTCAACGGCATCGCCGCCCGCGACCTGGTCGAACAGCGGCAGGTCTTCGGCCTGATCGAACCGACGGTGGCGGCCGGCGGCAGCGTCGCCTACGTGACCCAGCGGGCCATCCCGGTCACCGGCACGGCGCTGGACCAGGCCTGGTCCAGCGCGCCCACCATGTTCGCCGCCACCGCGGTCGCCGGCGAGGCCGTGGACATGCCGGGCCGGTTCGTGCTCGGCGAGGGCGGGCACCGCGCGGTGATCATCACGACGGCGCTCTCGTCGGCGACCTCGACCACCGCCGACTACTACGCCCGCAGCCTCACCGCGGCCGGGGTGACGACGGCGGCCACCTTCACCTTCGCCTCCGGCGCGGACGATCCGACGGAGCTCGCCCGGCGCATCGCCGCCACCCATGCCGACACCGTCATCGGCGTGCTCGACCCCCGCGACCTCATCGCCATCGTCAGTGCGCTGCGCGATGGCAACCACCAGCCCAAGGTCGTGCTGTCCGCCACCGGCTACAACCACACGCTGCTCGCGACGTACGGCACCCGGATGGCGGGGATCAGCATCCCGGTCTACTACCGGCCGTTCGAGCTCGGTGGACCGGGCGTCGACGCCTACGTCGCCGCGATGCGCCGGTTCGCCCCGCAGATCACCCAGCCCGAGCAGGACATCGCCGTGGCGTCGTACATCAGCACCGACATCTTCCTGCGCGGCCTGGACCTCGCCAGCTCGTGTCCGACCCGCGCGGGGTTCGTCGACGCGCTGCGCGCGGTGAACAGCTATGACGCGAACGGCCTGATCAGCCCGATCAGCTTCCGGCCCGGATCGGCGAGTCCACTCGTGTGCTCGTCCTACGTCCAGGCCAACGCGGCGGGCAACGCCTTCGTCGTGACCGAACCAAATCTCTGCGGCCACCCGCTGAGCGCCTGAACGCGCGGTGTGCCGGCCGCCGATGAGCACGGCGTAATCAGGCGAACAACCTGCGACGTTTCCCGCGTCGGTGGACACCCGGCAGGCCAATGTGCCTTCCGGGCCGCACATCGGGGCACGCAATGGATTGTCCGGCCGAACTTCCGGGCGCGGTCGCCAGCTACGCCGTCGACTATCTTCACCGCACCGCGTGGGGCCCGGTCGCCGTGGAGGCGACGGCGCAGCGGCTGCGTGCGCTGCTCGGCGGCGACCTACCCGCCGCCGGGGTCGAGGAGGCCGTCGCCGGCTGGCTGATCCGCACCCCGTCGCCGGCTGGCTGATCCGCACCCCGTCGCCCACGCCCACGGTGGCTGGGTGTACCTCGACGCGGCGTTCGGACTGTGGGCGGCGGCCAGTCCCCGGCTGCGGGCCACGCGGCGCGACTCGAACGCGCCCTCGACGACGGCTGCCCGTACGCCGACGACGACCCACGCCGCCACCTCGACCTCGTCCTGCCGCTGGTCGAACGCTCCGGCCTGGCCGGTCGGGTCACCGTGGGCCACCTGACGGCGAGGCCCCGCCGATCCTCGCCCGGCTCGGCTGACGACCCAGGAGCCGAGGGTCTGTCCGTCCACCGCCAGGCGTCAGGAGGGCGAGGGCGGGGAGCCCTGCCGTCGATCTCGGCCCTGGTGGGCCGGCAGGCGTTGCCCCGCGATGCCCCAGCCACCGCCCGGCCAGGCGGGTCCGGCGAACCCGCCGCCCGACCAGGCGCCACCGGGGCCGGGCACGAGGCCGGCCGCGGGCCCGGCGCCACCGCCGGCCGACGCGGCGGCCCGTCCGCCGGAACCGGTCGGCGCGCCGGCACGCGACGGCGCCGCTGGCGTGGGCATGGGGTCGTCGAGAGTGCGGTGCCGTGCCGTGCCGTGCAGGACGGCGTCGCAGCCGACGGCGAGCCCGCCCGCCATGGCCAGGGTCCGGGCGCTCAGCCGGCCGTCGACCCGCCACCCGCCGGCGCCGGGCCGGAACCGCAGCACCAGTCTGGCGTCGCGCACCGGGGTCGGCATCGCCCCGAGGAAGGGGGCGGGGACGTTGACGGTGACCCCGAGACTGGCCTCGTCACCGCCGTCGAGGCGAAGATCGAGCGTCGCGCCGGCCAGGACCAGGCGGCGCCGCGCCGCCCGGGCATCGGCCGGGACCGGCGGTCGCGGCAGCCACACCACCTCGCCGACCGCGCCCGTGCCGAGCGGGACACCGGCCTCGACGTCGACCCGGTGCGGATCGAGATGGCCCGCGGGGGCCGCGAGCGTGATCTCGACGGGTTCCGCGCTGCCGGGCGCCGCGTCGACGACGGCGAGCTCGGCCGGCAGCGGCCCGAAGGCGGTGGCCCCGATCGTGCCGGTCAGCACGACCTGGAAGACGAGCGGCACGGGCACTCCGGCGAAAAGGCTCACGCCGAGCAGATCCGGCTGCGACCGCGGGTCCGCGAGGCCCACCGTGACAGGGAGCGACACCGGTTGCCCGGCCCCTCGGCTGTCATAGCGGCCCTGGAACCGCCACCCCGCGCCCGGCTCGATCAGCCCCCGCACGGACACGCCGACACCCGGTCCGAGGGTCCGCTCGGCCCGCACCAGCCAACCCTCGCCGCGCGACTCGTACCTGCCGGGCAGCGGAAACACCGCCCGGGCACCATGGCCCGGCGCCGGCGCGAACAACAACCGCCCGTCCGGATACAGCGTCCAGGCGGCACGGGCGAACCGGCGGGCCACCACCGGCGCCGACGGCGCCGAGCAGACCGCACTGCCCTCGATCGGACCGACGCCGGCCGTGGCCACACCGACGCCGGCGAGGTGGCGGACGAGATGCCGGGCCCGGTCGGCGCGCGGGGGGTGGGCCGGCGCGGGCAGCGGCCCGGCGGCCCCGCGCCGCAGGCCGCCTGTGAGCAGCTGGGCGGCGGTGCCGAGGTGGGACAGCCGCGGCAGTGTCATCGGCACCCCCGTAACCGTTGACCAGAGTTGGCCCCAGTCTGCGGCCTGCGCGCCCGCGCTGCTGCCGATTTCCGCAACGCGGTGGAACATCCCGTGGGACGGGCCGGATCCCCGGATGATTCACTCGTCAACGAGTCTGGGTGTGTCGGGGGGCCGCCAGAGCACCTCCCGTCGCGCCGTCGGTGGCGAACGGGGGAAGTCATGGACGAGCGGAGGTCCGCGCGGCCCGCGCAGGTGCCACACCGAGCCGCCGGGTCGGGCCGGGGCGGCGCGCGCGGCGCGGGCCGCTGGCCACCTGGCACGCTGTTCGCGCTGTTGGACGCGCCCACCCGGGCCGCGATGCTGACGCTCGGCCGGGCCGAGGAGTTCGAGACCGGTCGGGACCTGGTGCGCCAGGGTGAGCGGGGCGACCGGGTCTACGTGCTGCTGTCCGGGACGGCGAAGGTGACGGCCGTCGGCGCGGACGGCGAGGTGGCGCTGCTGGCCCTGCGGGTGGGTGGCGACCTCGTCGGGGAGATGGCGGTGCTGGGCGGGCGGGCGCGCTCGGCCACGGTCAGCACCGTCTCGCCGGTGCTCACCCAGATCGTCGACGCCGGCGACTTCCGCCGGTTCCTCGTGCGGCACCCGGCGGCCAACCACGCCCTGCAGTCCATGCTGGCGGGCCGGCTGCAGGGGATGATCGACGATCGCGTCGCGCTGACCGGCAGTACCTACGCGCGGCTGTGCCGGCTGCTCGTCCGCCTCGCGGCGGCGCACGGACGGCCGCATCCCCGCGGGGTCGTGATCGGTGTCCCGCTCAGCCAGCGGGATCTCGCCGCACTGATCGCCGCGGCGGAGGTCTCGGTGCAGCGGGGGATCAGCCGGCTGCGCGCCGCGGGCATCCTCGCCGAGTCCTCGACGGGCGGCCTGGTGATCGTCGATGCGGCCGGTCTGCGCCGCGCCGTCACCATGGCCGACTGACCGTCGCCCACCGGCCCGTCCGCGCCGCGGCACAGGTCGGCGTCACGGCGGCCATCGAATGATGGGTCGGCGCGGACCGGGCCGGGAGAAGGTGGCCTCGCCTCGGCGGGTGGCCGGGCGCGGTGCGGAGGTGGCGGCGGTGACGGGCTCGCGGTGACGGGGTTGACGGGGTTGACGGGGTTGCGCGTGGGGCCGGCGATCCGCCGGCTCGCGGTGGCGGTGCGGGCCTGCGGGGGGCGGCCCGAACCGGCGGGCGAGTCGACCGGCCTCGCCCTGGCCCTCGTCGAGGCGGCGCTGCGCGCCGGTGAGCTGACCTCGCTGCACCTCACCCGGCAGGTCGAGGTGGACGGGACCGTCCTGCTGTTCGCCGTCGGCGTCGACGAACCCGGGCTGATCGGCCGCCTGGTGGGCTTCCTGCGGACCGCTACCAGGCGGCTCAACGCCCGCCGGCCGGCCGACCGGGCCGTCAGGATCCGCGTCGCCGGCGACGAGGGGCTCGCGATGCTCGTCGCCGGCCGCTTCGTCGGCGAGGTCGTCGAGACGGCCAGGCTGCTGTGCGCGGGAACCCTGGACCGCCCGGCCACGGGCGAGCGGGCGGCGGCGCCGGACGTCGAGGTGCTCCTGACCCCACGGGTACGTCGTGACCTGGGTGACCACGACCGGTGGCGGGCCCGGGCCGGCGGGGAGCACGGTCAGTACGGCGAGGACAGCTTCGCCCCGGTCCGCGTGCGCCTGGCCGACGGGCGGATCGTTGACGCCTGGTCCTGGCGGGCGGTCAGGACCAGGCCCCGGTGAGCTGGAAGGCGCCCCACATCTGCGGATTGTCCGGCTCTTCGGCCGCGAGTTCGGCGACTGCCAGGCGCAGCGCCTGCGCCCGGGTGGTGCCGCCGCCCCGCCAGATCGCCAGCATCCGATAGACGATCTCGGTGCCGACGTCCTCGCCGACCCACCACAGGCTCGACGCCAGGCACCGGGCGCCGGCGAGCAGGAAGGCGCGACTGATCGCGAGGACGCCGTCGCCGGTGATCCGGCCGACGCCGGTGCGGCAGGCGAGCAGGATCACCAGCGGGCTGTCCAACGACAGCGTGCGCAGGTCCGCGAGGTCCGCCCGACCGTCGTCCGTCCCTGCCGGCGCGGCGAGAACGAGCGAACCCGCCGCGCCGTTCGCCCAGTCGACGACGCCGTGGGTGCCGAGCACGACGACCTCGGCGGGCAGCGCGGTGCGCAACCGCGCCAGGGTCGCGTCCCGGCCGGCGAACGTGCGGGCGGTGCCGGGGGTGAACAGGCCCGCCAGCGCCGGCCCCGCGGCCTCCACCGTGGGCAGGGCCGGCAACGTCGGCGGCATCGGGATCGGGTTGAGCAGTGCCAGCAGACCGCGCGCGGACACCGGCGGGGCGGGGCTCAGCCCGGCGGCGCGCAGGGTCCCGATCGACGGCAGCACGCACACGGCGAACCGTTCGTGCAGGTACCGGCCCCGGTCGCCGCCGGCATCGGCGGCGGACCGCAGTGCCGCCCAGGGGACGGTCCACAGCGCGCCGTGCGGCACGATCGCGAGCGCCGCGCCGTCCGCCGGCAGCGTGTCGGGCGCGAGCGGCGCGACGAGCTCGTCGTGCAGCGCGGCGAGCAGGTCACGGGCGGGTCGCGGCGGGCGTGGGCCGGCGGCCGCCGGATCGCCGTTCGGATCGAGCGCTGCCAGCAGCTCGCCGGCCAGGGCCTCGGCCCGCCCGCGGGTGATGGTGAGCGGGACCAGGGCGACGGTGCCCGCCGGGGCCACCACCCAGGCCCAGCTGCGCCGCTCGCCGAGCAGGTACTCGACGACGGTGGCGCCGTAGCCGCCGACGGTTGCCCGCAGCTCCGCGGCGGTCAGTGCCTCGACCGGTCCGCCGGCGAGCAGGTCGGCGAGGGTGCGGGCGCGGCCGCGCTCGGCCGCGACCAGCGCGGCGTCCGGCCGGTCGAGGTCGGCGAACAGGTCGGCCAGTTCCTCGAAGACGTCCGCGGACACGTCGAGCAGCTCGATGCGGTCGAGCTCGTCGGCGAGCTGGCGGCGCCAGCCCTCGATGGCGTCGGTGTGGTTCGCGACCACGAGCGCCGCCTGCGCCCGTTCGACCTCGGTGAGGTACGGCACGGCGGCGAGGCGGCGATACGTGGCCAGGCTTTCCCGCAGCGGCCGGATCAGGGCCGCCCAGTCGTCGCCGTGGCGGTGGCAGGCGACGAGGCGGGTCAGGATGTTCGTCTCGTCGATCAGCACGGCGTGGTGGCGCAGCGGGTCGTGCGTCGTGTGGTCCTGCTCGGCGCGGCAGCCGGCCAGTGCCCGGTGCAGCAGCGGCACGGCGGCCGCGTGGTCGTGCGCGAGGACGAGGTCGTAGGCGGTGTCGCGGTCGCGGCGCCAGTCGGGCGGCACCGTGGCGCCGCCGGGCGGATCCGGGCCGCCGGCGGCCGGCAAACCGCCGCCGAACTCGCCGAACTCGCCGAGGCCGCCGCCCGCGCCGGCGCGGGCCCAGGCGCGCTCGAAGGCGCTCGGTCCGAGGTCGTCGAGCGTCGCGGCCCGGGCGGTGCCGGTCAGCGTCGCGTCGTACCCGGCGGGCGTGCCGGCCATGGCGGTGGCCCGCGCGGTGAGCCGGCCGTCGACCCGCCACGCCGCCGTCGGTGTCCCGGCGTCGAGCGGCGTGAAGCGCAGCACCAGGCGGGCGTCGGTCACCGGCGCCGGCATCGCTCCGATGTACGGCGCGGGGACGTTCACGGTCACCCCCAGGCTCGCCTCGTCGCCGCCACGCACCTCGCAGTCGAGCGTCCCCGCGCGCACGGTGATCCGACAGGCGCCGGTGTCCGCGGCGATCAGGCCCGGGGCGCTCGTCAGCCAGAGCACCTCGCCGATCTCGCCCAGGCCGGGCAGGGCGCCGAGGTCCACCGGGACCGGCCCGTCGTCGGCGGCGGGTGGCGCGAGCATGATCTCGACCGGGTCGCGGCCGCCCGGCACCGGGTCGACCACCGTCAGCTCCGCCGGCAACGGGCCGAACGGGGACCCGCCGACCAGGCCGGCCAGCTCCACCTGGAACACCAGCGGCACCGGAACACCGTCGAGCAGGCTCACGCCGATCCGGTCGGGCCGCGACGACGCCTCCACGAGATCGGCCGCGACCGGCATCGACACGGGCCGCCCGGCGCCCCGGCCAGCGTAGTGGCCGTCGAAGCGCCAGCCCCCGGAGGCGGGCCCGATCGAGCCGCGCAGCTCGGCGCCAACTCCCGGGCTGGCGGCCCGCGCGGCCCGCACCTGCCAGCCACCGGCGTCCGGCTCATGCCAGCCGGCCAGCGGGAAGACGTCGCCGCGACCATGACCGCGCGCCGGCGTGAACAGCAGCCGTCCGTCCGGGTGCAGGGCCCACCAGGCGGGGCCGAACCGCCGGGCCACCGACGGCGCGTGCCGGGCGGCCGGCGGCGGGGGCAGGCCAGCCGGCGCCGGCGCCAGGGTGGCGGGCGCGCGGACGCCACCGGCCTCGGCGACGCCGGTGCAGACCAGGTAGCGGATCGGTGGCCGCGGCCTGTCCGCCGAGGCCGGCCCCGCGGACGGCGCGGCGGGCCGCGGCTGGTCGGCCCGGTCCGGGTCCGCTCGGCTCACCTCGGCGCGTAGGCGCCGGTACTCCCGCTCGGTCCGGTAGGCGGCGAAGCCCGCCCGAACCTCCAACGCCCCCATCGGCATCCCCCGTCGCCGTTGATGCGTGCCGTCCGTATTCTCAACACGTCTGGTAGCCAATGGGGGGAAATGGCGAACATGGACGACTGGGCCGATCTGTTCGGTGGCCTTCCGGCGCTGACACCGCTGCCGGTCGACGAGGTGCTCGCGCACCGTCCGTTCCTCGTCTCGGAGCGCACGCTGGGAGACGAGGAGGAGTTCCACGAGCGGGCCGTGGGCGGGGTCACCTTCGGCCGGATCACGCCGTCGATCATGCCGGTGGAGAAGCTGCCGGCGTCGCTGCGACTGCGGGTCGGCTTCGAGGGCGCCCGCCACCTCGCGGTGCCGATCCCGTTCGACCTCGACGAGCTGCCGGGCCGGCTGAGCTACGGCCGGGTGAGCGTGCGGGTCACCCTCGACGCGGTCGACGCGCAGGCGCTGCAGTTCGTCCCGGACCGCGCGACGGTCGAGGTGCCGACGGACGGCGACGAGGCCGAGGCGCCGTGGCGGCGGGAGTTCAGCGGGCTCGCCTCCCAGTTCGGCGAGTACGTGACCGCCCGCGGCGCCCGGCGTGGCCCGCCGTCCGAGCCACGTCCGGTCGTGACGGTGTTCGGCCCGGGCAGCCACGTGTTCGGCTGGACCCTGCAGGGCCAGGAAGGCCGGCCGCTGTGGCATCGCAGCGTCGTCGGCCTCGTGCTGCTCGAACTGCCGGCGGACACCACCGAGCTCGCCGGCGCCCTCACCGCGACGGCCGCCGTCCGCCGTAAGCGGCTCGGCGAGTTCGAGGACACGCCGGCGCCGGTGCGCGACGCGGTCCGGTTCCACGTCGCGCTGCCCCCGCACCGCCCGACGGGCACCTGAGCCGGTACCCGCCGGGCGAGGGCGGCTGTCACGGGTCGAGCTCGGGATTGTCGAACCAGCGGCCGATGTCGTCATCGGGGACCAGGCCGCCCGCGCGAACCCGGCCCGCGCCCGGCGGATCACCGGCGAGACCACCGGGCGCCGCCGCCGGGGCAGGGCCGTCGCCACTGCCGCCGCCAGGCGGATCGCCCTCGGGCTGGTCGTCGTCGCGGGTGTCGTCGGCGGCGCCGTCGGTCCAGAGATAGGCGGGGAAGGGCTCCTCCGCCGCGCGCTCGTGCACGGACACCGCCGTGAAGTCCGCCGGCAGCAACTCGCTGTCCGCCGGCACCACGACGCTGCGATACAGATCCGTGGTGAGCGCGAGGACGATGCCGCGCGCGGGCGCCGCCGCCAACGCCTTCTTGACCGCGGCGGAGTTGAGCAGCCGCATCACCGCGATCACCGCGTCCCCGGCGAGCCCGCCGCTTTCGGAGACGCTCTCGATGGTGCCCTGGCCGAACGCCAGCCGCACCCGCATCGGCGCCGGGAACCCGCCCCGGCGGTTGTGCGTCGCGACCGCGTTGCGCATCGCCCGGACCAGCCCGGCGACGGTGCGGGCCTCGGGGATCGCGGCGGGCAGCACGACCAGGAACGAGTCGCCCTTGTTGCCCTCGACGTGGGCGTCGCCGGGATCGCGCAGGGCCTCGTCGAGGGCGCCGCGCACCACCCGTTCGAAAGCCGCCTGGGCCTCGTCATGCCGATGGCCCGGCAGCGTGCCGAACCCGGCCAGGTCGACGGCGAACAGCACGCGTCGCTGCCGCAGCAGCGCCCCCCGATCCACGCTCATGCGACAGAGGTAACTGACCGGGTCGTATCCGTCAACCTCACCTGAGGACGACGGATCCCCGGCGGCTTCCTACGGTGCGGGGCGCCATCGGACGTCCGCGCCGCCTGGGGAGACCGACATGTCCGCTGTTTCCGTTCCGTCCGTCGGTGCGGACCGGCCGCCCGCCGTGCCGCCGCGAGCCGGTCCGCGCTGGTGGCCGGGTAGTCCGGGCACGGTCGCGCTGGCGGCTGTCGGCGTGGTTGCCGCGTCGTCGTACCTGGCGTTCGGCTGGATGGTGGCGGGCGGGTTCGCGTGGTGGCTGGTGCCGATGGCGCTGGCGTGGGCGACGCTGCGGGTCGGCGTCGACCACGCGATCGGTGCCGGCGCAGGCACGCGGTCGCGACCCAGGGCCGCGCTGGTGCTCGTGCTGCGCCTCGGCCTGGCCGGACTGGTCGCCCTGCTCGTCGGCGAGGCGCTGCTGCTCGCGGCCTGCTCCGCGCGGGTCGACCGGGAGCTGGCTGGCGTGCACCAGGTACGGATCCATGCCGAGCGGCAGCGGCTGCGTGCCGACCAGCTCGCTCCCTTGCGCAGCCAGCGGGATCAGATCGAGCGCCGGATCGAGGTCGATCGGCCGGCGGTGGACGAACTGCGGCGTCAGGTGAGCGCCGAGGCGCCGACCATCACCCCGGCCGATCAGTCCCTGCCGACCGGTGTGGCCTACCACCAGCTCGTCACCGACTACACCACCAGGAACACCGCGCTGCAGGGCGAGGTCGCCGCGCGCCGCGCGACCGATCACGAGATCGCCCGGGTCGCGGCGCTGCCGCTGCCGGCACCGTCGCCGGCGTTCGTCGACACACAGGCCCGCGACGACGACCTCCTGGCCAGACAGGAGGCGCTGCGGCGGGTGATCGACCGGCACCCGTCGGTCGAGGTCTGGAGCTGGCTGCTCGTGGTCGTCGTCCTCGTCGCCGACGTGCTGCCGGTACTGGCCGTGACCAGGCCACGGCCAGCCAGCGCGGCAGCGGACCCGGCGGTGGACGTGCCGGCGGTCGAACAGGTCGAACAGGTCGAACAGGTCGAACAGGTCGAGGAGTCAAACGACTAGCCGACGAATCCGACTTCGTCAACGTCAGGTGAGGTCGCCCGGTCGGCCCAGATCTTCCTACGGTGCGTCGCGTACGGGAGAGGGGAGAGTATGCCGGCGTTGTCCGTTCCGCAGCCGGGGGAGTCGGCGACGCCCCCCGGGCCGTCGCTGTCGCCGTCGGCGCTGTTGCTGTGGTGCGCCGGGGTGGACCGGGCACTGCTGGGCAGCCGCCGGCTGCGGCTGCTCTACGCCGCGTACGGGCTGTTCCTGCTGCTGGTCGCCACATTGGCGGCGACGTCGTTCACGATTCTCGCCTCGGTGGTCCTCGACCGGTTCGAACCGTGGGTGATCCCGTTCGCGTTGCTGTGGGCGTTGTTCGTCTTCGCCGCCGACCGGGTCATCGTGATGGAACCCAAGCACGTGCGGGCCGCGGGGACCCGGCGCTTCTGGCGAGCGCGGCGGTCCCGCGGCATGCCGCTCGCCGCCGCGATGCCCGCGCCCGACACCGCCACGGACCCGGGCCCCACCCCCACCCCGGACCCGGACCCGGACCCGGTCGCGGACCCGTCGGGCCGTCCGCCGTCCCGGCTGGGGACGTCGCTGAAGTACCTGCTGCGGTTCGCCCTGGCGATCCTCGCCGCGATCCTGGTCAGCGAGGCGCTGCTGATGGTCGCCTTCTCACCCGAGATCAACCAGAAGCTCGTCACCACGCACGACAACCGGATCCTCGCCGAGCAGCGACGCCTGCGCGCCGCCGAGCTGCTCCCAGACCAGAGCAAGCGGGACGGGCTGGAGAAAAAGATCAAAAGCGAGCAGCCGGTGGTGGACGGGCTACGGCACGAGGTCGAGGCCAAGGCGCCCACCATCACCCCGGAGCTGCAGTTCCTGCCGCAGGGCAAGGCGTACCACGAGCTCGTCACCGAGTTCAACACGAAGAACGCGGAGCTGCAGGGGGATATCCGCCTGCGGGACGAGACGGACCGGACGATCGCCGAGACCAGCGGGCAGCCGCTGCCACAACCGTCCGAGAAGTTCCTGGCCAACGAGAAGCGCAGCGGCGGATTCCTCGCCCGGGTGCACGCCCTCGACGACGTGATCCACAACGAACCGACCGGCCGGGTGTGGCTGTGGGTGATCCGGGCGACGCTGCTCATCTTCGACCTGCTGCCCCTGATGATCAAAATCCTGGCCTGGCCAACCCCCTACGACCAGGCCGTCGCCCTGCAGGACGCCGCTCTCGGTAGCTGGTACCGGCGGCTGTTCCGGACGCGGAACTACGCGGGCGAACTAGAGGCGGACGTCTGGCGGGCGGCGATGCGGGCGTGGCACACCACCGAACTCGACTACATCGACTTCACCGAACGCAACGGCGTGCGACCCACCGGGCCGCGCCCGCCGTGGCCGGGACCAGGAGGACGGCACGGATGACCGAGTACGAACAGATCGCGCGGCTCAGGGAGGCGGCGCGGGCCCGGCTGACCGAGCTGGACGACACGCCACCCCCGACCGAGCAGTCGGGGCAGTCGCCCGAGCAGTCGCCGGCGGCCCACCGCCAGCTCGAGACCCTGCGCGAGGAGATCAGGACCAGGGCGGCGGACCTCATCGAGGCGGCGGGGCGCCCGGTGGCCATCGCCACCATCGGCGGCTTCTCCAACGGGAAGTCCGCGCTGGTCGGCTGCCTGCTGGGCGCCGCCGACCTGCTCCCGACGAGTGAGAATCCCACAACGGGCAACGTCACCGTGCTCAGGCTGGTGCCGGCCGGCGCCGACGGGCGGACCAGGATCACCACTGCGGTGGTCGAGTTCATGACCGTCGACGACGTCGACGAGTGCCTCGCGTTCATGCTCGGCGAGCTGATCGACCTCATCGAGCGGACCGAGGGAACGGATTCGCCGCTGGCCCCCGGCCGGCTGCGCGACTACCGGCCGCGGACGGACGGCTGGGAGCGCTTCGACGACTGGGCCCGCACCCGGCTGTGGCCGCGCGGCGGGCCCGACACGACCGCCCGGCAGATGGCCGTGGAACTGACCCAGCTGCGGGACGCGCTCGCCGAGGTACCGGCGCAGGTCGTGGGTTCGCACATCACGCCCTGGCCCACGGCGCCGGACGTGATCACGGATGGCCTGACCCTGCCGCCGACCACGGCGGTGCCGGTGAGCTATCCCGAGCGCCGCCGCCGTCCCCGCCCGCAAAGCTGGCCCGCGCAACTCGGTTCCCCGCAGCTGCGCGCGGCCTTTCCGCTGATCCGCCGCATCGTCTGCACCGTCGAGGTGAACCCGGACGCCTGGCCGTTGAACGCGCTGGGTGGACTGCCGATGGAGATCCGCGACTTCCCCGGCCTGGGCGCCGACGGCTCGGGGAACCGCGACCTGCACATCAGCCGGCGTGAGCTGGAGGGCGCGGACGCGATCCTGGCGACGTTGAGCGCCTCGAAACCCGTCACCCGCCCGCTGGCCGTCTACTACGCCCAGCTCCGCCGCCTCGGCTACACCGACGACATGCTGGAACGGGCCACCGTCGTCGCCGCGAACCGCTTCGACCGGGTCGGCGCCCCGGCGGACCCGCCGGCCGACACCCTGGACGAGCTGCGCGAGCAGGCGCCGCTGCTCAACGAGGTCCTCGTTGCCGCCGAGCACCTCACCGCCCGCCGACTCGCCGACGGGCAGGCGCCCGACCGGCTGGTGCTGGTGTCGGCGCTGTCGGCGCTGGCCGCCGTCGGGCGCGCGCCGGCAGGCACCGACCCGCGCTCCGCCGCCGCCGAGGCCGAGCGGTGGGGCCAGGCGGGCACGGCGCTCGCCGACGGTGATGAGCGGCCCGGCCCGGCCCGGGTCGCCGACCTGCTCAGCGAGTACGGCTACGACCGCGGGCTCGGGGAGCTGCGCAGAGTCGTCAACGAGCACGCCCGCGTGCACGGCGTGGCGAACAAGGTCGCGCGGTTGCGTCAGGCCGCCGCCGCGCTCGACCTGGCGGCGCGCCGCCACGCCGAACTCCTCGCCTGGCACCGGGAACGCCAGGAGCCGACCCCGGCGCGCGACGCACGCGACCTCGCGGAGGTGCTCGACGAGCTGCGCACCGGTGTGTCCGGACTGCGCCGGGGCCTCGCCGGGTTCCGCTCGCCGCATCGGCTGGTCGTCGAGCGCGCGGAAGGGCCGGTCGCGTTGCTGCGGGCGATCGAGGCCGACGCCCGCCGAGCCGTCGACGCCTGGCCGGTGTGGGCGACCCTCACCGACGCACTGGACGACCAGCAGCCGTGGGTGCACCCGGTCGGCGAGGACCGGCAGGAGGATCCGGAGGGAATCTTCCCGCTGTTCCCGATCGACGGGCCCGACGACGACCCGGACGACGTCCCGGGTGCGCCGGAAGCGGCCCCGAACCACGGCAGCGTCCTTGTCGCCCAGTTCGAGCGGACCGCCGGTGAGCTGGTCGAGCGCAGCCGGGGCTACCTGCTCGACGTCGTCGGCGACTGGGAGGACGACCAGCGCGAGCTCTTCGTGGTGCCGGGCGCGCGACTGGCCGACGACCGGCTGCGCCCGCTGGCGGGCAGGGTCCTCGGCCCCCGCCGTATGCGGCTGCTCGGGGCGCTGACCGGTGACCTGCAGATGCGGGTGGTGGCGAAGAACCTGCTCGCCAGCGTCGCCCGCGCCGACGGGGACGGCGCCCTGGTCGCGATGGCGGCGGACGCGGCGAGCGCCGCACCGTTCGACGGCGCGCAACCGCTGCCCTGGCACCCGGACGTCGTGCGGATCGACGAGCGGATCGACGCGGGCCGCTCCCAACGCGAACGGCACGTCTTCGCGATCAACCTGATCCGCATCGCGGCCCAGACCAGCCTGACCGAGTACGTGCAGAACGACGTCGTCACGACGCTCGCGCAGGTGGCCCGCACGCTCGACCAGTGGATCGGCCGGCTGGCCGAAGGCGTGCCCACCCCGCGGCAGCTCGCCGAGCTGCTGCACGTCGAAGACGGCGGGCTGTGACGACCGCCGACGTCCGCGCGGCCCGGCGGCCGTCGCGCACCGTGCAACGGAAGGACATCCGATGAGCAGGTTCGACCTCCGGTCCACCCCCGGCGCCGCGCTGCGCGAGCCGTTCCCGCTGGATCCGACGGGCCACGGCGCCACCCACGGTGGCTACGACCTCCCGCGCGTGCGGCTGCTGGCCGAGGTCGACGGCCTGCGGCTGCCCACCGTCGAGGTCGACATCTCCGCCGAGGTGGACGACGCGCTGCGCCGCTGGCTGCTGGCCGAGTGGTGCCGGCCGGTACAGGCGGGCCAGCGGGCGTTCGTGGCGACCCCGTTGACCCAGGCGGTCCGGCTGCCCGCGGCCCTCTCGGCCCGCGCCGCGGGGCGGGAGGTCCCGGTCACCTGGACGGTCACCTGGGGCGGCGGTGTCACCCAGGCGACCGCCCGGCTGGTGATGCCCGCCGCCGGCCCCGGGGACGGCGCGGGTACGACGATGGGCGGCCACACGGGCACCACGTCGGCCGACGCGGCCGGATCGGCCGCCGCCGGCAGCGGTGCGCGGGATGACGAGCGGGAGCAGGCCCTCGGCTTCGTTGTGATCGACTTCGGCACGACGGCGATCACCGCCACCATGAGCTACCACGACGAAGTGGACATCAGCACGCCGCTGGACACCTACCAGGCCGACGTGATGGCCAGGCGGTTCGCCGCCGTCCTCGGCGGTGAACCACCGGCCGAGGTCGGCGAGGACGAATGGGCCCGGATCCTGACCCGGGTGTCCGCCGAGCTGGCCGCGCGCCGCCCGCACGACGGCCTGCCCAGGGTGCTCGACCGACTCGGGGAGGGCAAGGACGAGCGCCACGAACTGCTGGGCGCCCTCGCCGCCGCCGTTGACGTGGTCGCCCAGCCCGCGACGCCGGCGCTGCGGGTGCTGGCCCGGCTGCGCGACGACTGCTACCGGGCGGCGTTCGCGACCCCGCCCAACGACCGGGTCGGCATGTTTCCGGTGACCTTCGACGGCGACGGCGTGCGGTTCAGCACCCTGTCCAGCGCGGTGCACATCACCGACCTCGCCGACCTGCGGGTACGGCTGTGGCATCGGCAGGTACCGCCGCCGAAGGTGGTGGCCACGGTCCGCGGGCTCAAGTCGCATTTCCGCACGCTCGGCGCCCCGCTGCCGCTGGAGACCATCGAGGAGATCGCCGAGCTCGGCGACGAGGCCGCCCGGGCCGCTGTCGGCCACACCACCGCGGACCTCGTCGAGCGCTCCTACGGCGCGCTGCGCGAGCACCTGTCCACCTTCGCCAGAACCGATGACCGGATCAAGAGGACGATCACCGACGACCGGACCCGGCGCCTGCTGCAGAGGCGGGTCGTCGTCACCTACCCGACCCTGACCCCGCCGGACATCCGCGACCATCTCACCGAGGTCGTCGGGCGGGCCCTGCGCGACCCGGACACCGGCGACCCGGCCGACACCAGTGAGAGCGAGTTCGACGAGGCCGTGGGCGCGGCGTTCTACTTCACCATGCTGGCCGTCGGTGCCTCCGAGGAGCTGGGTGTCGAGGTCCTGCGGGCGGGCGCGCACCCGGTCGGCAGCAGCGACGGGCCGGCCCGCTGGCGGCGGACGATCCTGGTCATCGACATCGGCGGCGGCACCACGGACATCGCCCTGGTGGCCCTCAACCTCACCGAGATCCCCACCGGCGGCCGCGGCCGCCGCCTGGAACTGCGCCCCGAGGTGCTCGGCGCCACCGGCGATCCCCAGCTCGGCGGCAACTACATCACCCTGCGGGTGCTGTACTGGATCAAGGCGATGCTGGCCGACCGGCTGCTCGCCTGGGAGGCCGGGCAGGCGGCCGCGACGGCGCCGTCGGCGGTCACCCCCGACGCGCCGGACGCGCCGGACGACGTCGCCGGCCAGGCCACCCGCTCACTGACCGCGCGCGTCCTCGACCAGGGTGTGGACAAGCCGGTGCCGCCGGAGGTCGCCCGCCTGCTCCACGAGCTTGTGCCCACCCGCGGTGAGCAGAACGCGGCCCTGTTCGACACCCTCTGGGAGAAGTCCGAGGAGGCCAAGACCATGCTCGGCCAGCCCGACCAGGAGCGACCCTTCACGATCCGCAACGCGCAGACCCTCGTCGCGCTGCCCCCACGGTTCGCCACGGCGCCGCCCATCGACCTGTCGCTGCGCGTCGAGGACTTCGCGAAGGTGGCCGGTCCCGTGGTGCGGCGGGCTGCCAGCATCGCGGCCGACCTCGTCGTCGGTGTCTTCAACGCCGACGACGGAGCCGACCCCCCGCGCCTGGACCAGGTGGCCCTGTGCGGGCGCACCAGCGCGATGCCGATGGTGCGCGACGCCGTCGTCGACCGCCTCGCCCGGACCGATCTGCGCGCCCGGGTGCCGCTGGTCTGGAACGACGACGCGGTCGTGGTCGAACGCAAGGCCGCCAAGGAGGCCGTGTCGATGGGCGTGGCGTGGGCGGTGGGTTACCAGCACAACAAGCGGTACTCGGCCGGCCGCAACCCGGACATCGACGTCATCGGGTCGCACGGCGGGCTGCAGATCGAGACCGACGCGCTGTTCACCCGCCTGCCGGCGTCCTTCGGGCCGCTTGAGGCCGGTGGGGTCAAGGACATCCTGCTGCGCACCGGCGACCCGCTGATCGGTGGGCGCCGCGGCGTACGGCCCACCGCGCGCTCACAGTGGGACCTGCTTCGCAACGACTTCGAGCTGGGCCGCCTGATCGACTCCGGCCGGGCGATCAACTGGGCCCGGTTCCGCGTCCGTGACTACGCGCGGGGCCACGACGTGTCCGTTCCCCTGTACACCGGCGGGCGGGCCCACCGCGGCCCGCGGGTGCTGATGCAGGTCGGGCTCGACGACGGGATGACCGCCTCCGTCTCGCTGAGTGTGGGCCGCGGGCACCTGCTCGTCGACGGCGTCGGCCACGACGTCTCCGCGGCACTGCCCGGTGGACCCGGTGGACCCGGTGGACCCGGTGGACCCGGCGGGCGCGGACCGGCCGGGCGCGGGCGCGCGGGCGGCGACGACGCACCGACGCCGGTCGCCTGGTCGTGGCCGCTCGTCGCCGTCGCCGCCGGCAGCCGGGACCCGCGCACCGGCCGGGTGGTGCTGCCGGTGCCCGCCGACGCTGCCCGGGCCTACCCGGAGACGTTCGTGCGGACCGCCCCCCGCGAGCCGGCGGAGCTGCCCGGTCACGAGCTGGCCGGGGTGCTCTCCCGCGTCCCGCTGCCGCCGTTGGACGGCGCGGCCGGCTGGGACCTGTACGCCTGCCCGCCCGAGGGCGCGCCGGTGCAGCTCGGCGAGCTCGCCGTCCCACCGGGTGAGGCCGCGCCCGGCGCCACCTACCTGCTCTCCCTCGACGAGACGGGTCGCGCCCGGGTGCATCTCGGCTGGCCGGACTTTCTCGCGGCGCGCGGTCTCGCCGACCTGGAGCGCCATCCCGGCTCGGTGCTGACCACGCCGATGGCCGCCACCCTGCAGAACTTCGATCCGGCCAAGTACCCGTTCAACGGCCTGCACTGAGCGGCCACGGCGCAGAGGGGACCACGATGACCAGCGAGGTGTCTCGCGGCGATGACCCGGGTCGGACCGGCCCGACCCGCGGTGGTGCTGGCGGGCCGGGCGGCGACGACGACGGTCGCGGGGCCGCCGGGATCGTCCTGCGTGCCCTGCCGGCGGTACTCGCCCGCCGGCAGGACGATGCGGCCGCGCGGGAGGTCGAGTCCCAGCTACGCGCGGCGCGGGACAGCCTTTACCACTTCCTCTACCAGAATCCCGGGCCGACGGACCGACCCCTCTACGAGGAGGCGTACGAGGAACTGCGGGAGCTGCTGGACGCCGGCTGGAAGCTGCGGGGAGCAGCTGTCGACGCCGCTCCGCTGCCGACCCGACCCACCCGTCCTGACCTGCCTACCTGTCCTGACCTGCGTACCCGTCCTGATCGAGCCGGCGAGACCGACCCGATCGAGGCGCCGACGTCAGCGGTTGCGCCTGACGGGCTCGGGCCGGACCGGCCGACGGTGACAGTCGCGGCCGGGGCCGTCGCCCCCGCCAGGTCGGACCTCTCGCTGCTCGGGACGCAGTTCGTGCACTGGCCGGACATCGCGCCGCTGGAGCTGGGACCACCCGGCGGAGTCGACGACGCGCTGTCCACCTGGTTTGCCTGTGCCCTGCTGCGGCTGCCGGCCGGCGACCGCGACCGGGTGGCCGCCGACCTCGCGGACGCGCATCCGCACGCCCTGGCCGGCATCGTGCGCCTCGACGGGACGACCGTCACGTGGAGCTGGCTCGACGGGCTGACGGACGAGGTGGTCGCCGCGATGGGCACTCATGGCATCGAGCGCTTCCCCGAGGTCGCCCAGCGGGCCAGCGTCCTGCTGCGGCTGGTCGACCGCGATGTCACGCTGCGCTGCGCCGTTCCCGCACTGGTGCCCAACCAGGTCGGACACCTGCCGATGCAGGGCGACAGTGACCTGCGCGCCGGCTACCGCACGCACCTGGTGCGGCTGCTCGGCTGGCTCGCGCGGACGGAACCGACCAGCACCGAGGCCGCCTGGCAGCTCTACGAGATCACCGAGATGGTCGCCTCGGTGTTCCACTGGCCGCTGGCAGCGCCGGAAAGCTGGTGGGCGCGGGCGCTGGCCACCACCCGCGCCGAGCTCGCCGACGCGGTGTCCGCCCTGGCCGCCGCCGGCGACGCGACCGCGGTGCTGCACCCGATCGTCGGGCTCTACGAGAAGGCCCGCGAGTGGACCCAGGACACCCAGGACGTGCGCCTCGAGTGCGAACCGCAGGCCGGCCAGGTGGTACGCGAACTGCGGCCGCACTACACGGTCGACGGCCAGGCGAACCGGGGCCGGGCGCTGTACTGCGTCTGACCGTCGAACCTCAGACGGTGATCCTCACGCCGTGACCGGCGGGGAAACGCGGCTGGGCAGCATCGCGGCGCGCATCGCGGTGAGGAAGCTGGTGGCGGCGGCCTGGTTGGTGAACGTGTCGCGGTAGGGCAGGGGGAGCGGGGCGGTGCCCGGGTAGACGGCGCGGACGGTGCGGGTCAGCAGGGTGGTGTCGGCGTCGAGCGGGCCCTCCGCGTAGGTGTACGTCAAGGTGACGTGCACGCGGCCGTCCGCCGGGTCGGCGGTGGCGGGCGGGTCGGTGGAGATCTGCCAGGCGACGTCGGGCTCGTCGCGGGTCACGGTCCACTCCACCTCGACCGTCGCGTCCGGGGCGAGGCGCAGGACGTCGACGAACCGGTCGCCCAGGGTGGCTGGACGGTCGGTGTGCTCACCACGAATCTGTTCGGTCACCGTGGAGGCGGGCGCCCAGTGGTCCGGCGTGGTCATGAACCTGTGCACCTCCGCCACCGGGAGCGCAATGGTCACGCTGGTCTCGAGGGTCGTGTCAAGCACCGAATTCCTCGCTTCCCCGGCCGGGCGGCCGGAATGGGTCGCTCACCACGAAAGACGGCGAACGACGCGCGCCGATGACGGCCCTGGTCCTGCCGAATACCTGTCCTACCGGAGATGTCACCGCGGGGTCCGCCGTTCCGGGCTCGTCCTATGGACCGATGCCGCTTCGTGATGACATTACACCGGGTCGGCGCCGCCGCTATCTTGATGACCTGTGATCCGGCCGGACATGCCCCCCATGTCCGGCCGGATCACCGCACCGCGGCCGCGGAAATCAGTGGGTCTCCCTCGACGAAGAAGGCCACATGGACCACGCGCTGCATCACCTTCTTGAACCGAGCGCGGAATACGACGTTGACCTGACGGTGACAGCCGGACGCTGGCCGGACGGTATTTCCGGGCGGGCGCTGCTCATCGGGCCGGCCCAGCCGAACGCCATCGATTTCATGTTCGCCGGACCCGGCATGATCACCGACATCGACCTGGCCACCCGGCACTGGCGCACGACCCGGGTCGTCACCCCCGATCTGGCCATCCTCGCCGGGCTGCGCCAGGCGCTGCCGCCCGCGGACCTGGCCGCGCTGATGGCCACGTCCCGGCCGGCGCTGACGAACGTGGCGCCGCAGCCCTTCGGTGACCGGCTGATGCTGACCGGCCTGACCCAGCGGCCTGTCGAGGTCGACCCGGTGACCCTGGAGTTCACCTCGTTCCTCGGTGGCGTCAGCGAGTATCCGCAGGTCGTCGACCATCCGCTGTGGCCGGGCGTGCGCACCGCCGCCCATCCCGTCGAGGACCTCGACGAGGGTTGCCTGTGGTGGTGCAACACGACCCTGCGCCCCCGCGGCACGTCGCGCACCGACGTCGAGGGCCCGCTGTGGATCGTGCGCTGGGACGGCGAGGGTGAGATCGACACCTGGTACGTGCCCGGCGCGCACCTCGTCCAGGGCGTGCACGAGGTGACGGTCACCGAGGACTACGTCATCCTCACCGAGATCGGCTTCCAGCCGGAACCGGGCAGCGTCGCCGGGCGCGACCGCACCCGGCCGCACCAGCCGTTCACCGACATCTACCTCGTCGCGAAGCGTGACCTCACCCGGGAACGGCGTGGCGGCGCCGTCGGCGTCACCCACGCCCGGGTGCCGCGCGAGTCGTTCCACCACTTCGCCGACTACCGCCAGGACGGCGACGACGTCACGATCTACATCGCCCACTCCAACGGCTGGGACCTGAACTACTCGCTGCGCGACACCGACCAGGTCTGGGGCAGCGGCGAGCCGGTGGCCAAGGGGCTGCGCGGCTTCGTCTCCGCGCCCGTCGACGCCTCCCCGGTCGGCCGGTACGTCATCGACGGCCGCACCGGCGAGGTCCGCGACAGCCGGACGTTCCTCGACCCCGACCGGCACTGGGCGACCCTGCTCTACGGCCGCGACCTGCGCGCCCCCGCGCTGGAACACGGCCGGCACCTGTGGCAGGCCTACTGGGGCTGCGACCCCGGGATGCTGGCCACCCGGGTCGTCGAGCTCTACCGGGACCATCCCTACCGGGCCGTGCCGGTCGAGCGGCTGCCCACCGCGGAGATCCCGTCGTCGCTGGTCTGCCTGGACCTGGAGACGATGACGGAACAGGCCGCCTGGTCCTTCCCCAGCGGCACCGCCGGGGAGTCGCCGGTGTACGTCCCGGACTCCGCCGACGGACCCGGCTGGGTCGCGCTCGTCGTGCACCACACCGACCGCACCGAGCTGCAGCTCTTCGACGCGCTCTCGGTCGGCGCCGGCCCGGTCGCCGTCGCCTCAGCGCCGGGGCTGAAGCTGGCCGTCCAGTTCCACTCCGCCTACCTGCCGGCCTCGACCGGGCGCGCCACCGGTGCGGCGCGCTACCGGCGCCCCTACGCCGACGACCTCGGAACGGCCTGGTGGGAGCTGCCGCAGCCGGCGCGCGCCGTGGTCGGCGACGTGCTCGAGCGGTACTCGTGACGCACCGGCCGGACTTCTGGGAGGCCACCGCATGACCGACGTCCCACCGTCGTTCGACGTCATCGTCGTCGGGGCGCGCTGCGCCGGGTCGCCGCTGGCGATGCTGCTCGCCCGCCGCGGCCACCGGGTCCTGGTCGTCGACCGGGCGTCGTTCCCCAGCGACACCGTGTCGACGCATTTCCTTCACCAGTCGGGGCTGGCCCGGCTGAACGCGTGGGGGCTGCTCGACCGGTTGCGGAAAACCGGCGTTCCGCCGCTGCGACAGATGCTTTTCGTCAACGGCGATCTCAGTGTGTCCGGATTCGCCGACCCGATCGACGGAATCACCGAGGTGTACTGCCCGCGGCGGACCGTTCTCGACAGCCTGCTCGTCGACGCCGCCCGGGAGGCCGGCGCCGAGGTCATCGAGCGGTTCGGTGTCGACGACGTGCTGTTCGACGACGACGGCCGTGCCGTCGGAATCCGCGGAACCACCTCCGACGGTGTCGAACGCGAGTTCCGCGGGCGTTTCGTCGTCGGTGCCGACGGCGTGAACTCCGTCGTCGCCGCCCGGGTCGGCGCCGAGGCCTACCGGACGGTTCCCGCGACCGGCTTCGTCTACTACTCCTACTTTTCCGGACTCGACTGGGATTACCAGAACCGCACCCGCGACGAGCGGCAGTTCGCCAGCTGCTGGACGCACGACGATCTGATGATGGTCGTCGTCATGCGCAAACGGGACGCCTACCGCGAGTTCCGGGCCGACGTCGACGCCGGCTTCCAGGGCGTCATCGACCACGTCGCGCCCGACCTCGGCGCGGACCTGCGGGCCCGTGGCCGCAGGGAGGAGCCGTTCCGCGCGATCCACTACGCCGACAACTACTACCGCCGCTCGCACGGGCCCGGCTGGGCGCTCGTCGGTGACGCCGGCTACCACAAGGATCCGCTGACCGGCTACGGCATCACCGACGCCTTCGTCCACGCCGAACTGCTGGCCGACGCGCTGCACCTCGGCCTGTCCGGCGCGGAGCCGATCGACGAGGCCGTCGCCGGGTACGCGCGGCGCCGCGACCGGGACAGCGCCGGGGTGTTCAACCTGACCGTCGCGATGTCCGAGCTGACCCTCTCGCCGTTCCTCGGCGCCGTCCTCACGGCCGTCAGCCAGAGCCCCGGCTACCGGCAGAAGTTCTTCACGATGGTCGGCGGTGGCTATCCCAGCGAGGAGTTCTTCGCCCCGCACAACCTGGCCGCGCTCTACGACGAGGTCGGCACCCCGGCCGCCGGCCGGATCCTGCCGGCCGGCGCCGGCGCCCCCTGAACTCTCCACAGCGTCTGCATCGTCACCGCCTCTCGCCCTTCACAGCCCACTGACCGTTCACCTTCGGAGCGACCGTGGACTACGACCCCTTCTCGCCGGCCATCGCGGAGAACCCGTACCCCACCTACCGCTGGCTGCGGGACAACGCGCCCGTCTACCGCAGCCCCGTCCACGGCTTCTACGCCCTGTCCCGGCACGACGACGTGGTGGCCGCCCTGCTCGACCACGACACGTTCCTGACCTCCCATGGCACCACCCTGGAGGGGATCGAGCAGGGCTTCGACACGCTGCTCACGACGGATCCGCCCGAGCACGAGTGGAACCGCCGGATCCTCGCCCGGCGGTTCAGCGTGGCCCGGGTGCAGGAACTCGAGTCCCGCATCCGCGCCGTCGCCGCCGATCTGCTCGACGCGGCGCGCGCCGGCGGCCGCATCGACCTCGTCCAGGACTTCTCCGCCCAGCTGCCGCTGACCATCATCGCCGACCTGCTCGCGCTGCCCGCCGACCAGCGTGAACGCGTACACGAGCTGTGTTTCCTGCTGCTCGACCGGGGGCCGGACGACACGCCGGGGGTGCGCCCGGCGGCGTCGGTGGCGGCCGGGGAGGAACTGGCGACGCTGTTCCTCACCCTCGTCGCGCAGCGGCGCGCCGAACCTGGCGACGACCTGATCAGCCTGCTCGTGCACGCACCGATCGTCGACGACACCGGCGGCGAGCGCTTCCTCGACGACCGCCAGCTCCTCGGCCGGCTGATCGAGCTGACCTTCGCCGGCCACGAGACGGTCAAGAAACTCGTCTCGACCGGTGCCGTGCGTCTCGCCGCGAACCCGGACGCGCGCCGGGAGCTCGTCGCCGACCCGGGGCTGATCCCGGGCGCGGTCGAGGAGATGCTGCGGATCGACCCGCCCGCCCAGTACACCGGCCGGTGGACCAGCCGCGCCGTCGAGATGCACGGCACGGTGATCCCGGCGGACAGCCGGGTCGTGCTGCTGCTCGGCTCCGCCTGCCACGACGAGCGGGTCCATCCCGACCCCGAGGCGTTCGACATCCGCCGCCAGATCGGCCGCCAGCTGGGCTTCGGCTACGGCATCCACCTGTGCGTCGGCGCCGCGTTCGCCCGCCTGGAGGCGCGGATCGCCTTCGCGGAGCTGCTCGCCCGCTTCCCGGACTACCAGATCGACCACGCGGGCGTGGTCCGCACCTACTCGTCCAACCAGCCCGGGCTGAAGCGCCTGCCGCTCGTGCTCGCACCGGCCTGACCCCTACACCCGGCGCGGGCCCAGCGGCGGCTGGCGCGTTGTCCAGGATGGTTTCCGGGTCGCGCGGTCACCAATCGTGACGGCGCGATCTGCGCGTGTCATCCGATTTGTGTCGGTGCAGGGGGGCCACGGTGGTCCCTCTGCACGGTGTCGTGTCTGGTTTATCCATACTGAACGACCATGAGGGCCGGCAGCGCCTGCTCGTCCGAGCCGGTGCCGGCCACGCACGGCTGTTCCGGCCGCCCGGCGGAAATACCGAAACCACCGAACCAGGGCAAGCCTGACCTGGGGTACGGCGTGGCGCACCACAGGATCAGGGGATCGTCCACCGCCTGCTGCGGATGATTGTCGAAAACGTACTGGCGATAGGCTTTTCCAAAGACCGGGGTGATTCCGGGGTTGTCGGAAAGGTGGGTGCCGCTGTTATGCTCCGCCTTGTCATGCTGAAAGTGCTTCCGCTCGCATGGCAAAGGGTGGTGAGAGATGGACGACGAGTCCGTTGGTCTCGTCGGGGTGGTGGTCGAGGGCATTGACCCGGAATACGCTGCCACGGCCGGTGCCCCGCGTCGCAGGACGATCAGTAATCCCTACGTGCATCGGTTGCAGCGCCGGCACTTTCTGCTTTTCGACATCCTGCCGTTCCTCGGCACCGTCGCCGCGCTCGCGCTGCTCGTGGTGCGGCCGATCGGCGTCACCGAGATCGTGCTGCTGGTGGCGATGTGGCTGATCACCATCATGGGGATCAGCGTCGGCTACCACCGGCTGTTCACGCACCGCTCGTTCACCGCGACGCCGGCGCTGGGGAAGTTCCTCACCGTGTGCGGATCGATGGCCGGGCAGGGCGGCCTGGTGTCCTGGGTCGCGCTGCACCGCCGGCACCACGAGTGCAGCGACCGGGATGGCGATCCGCACTCGCCGAACCTCGCCGGCGGCGGGCTGTCCGGTCGGCTGCGCGGGCTGGCGCACTCGCACCTGCTGTGGATGCGCCGCCACGAGTACCCGAACGTCGTGCACTACGCCCCCGACCTCATCGCCGACCGGGGCCTGGTCGCCGTCGCCCGGCGCTACCACACCTGGGTGCTGCTGGGGCTGGCGCTGCCGACGCTGGTCGGCGGGCTGGTCGGCCTGAGCTGGTACGGCGCGCTGACCGGCCTGCTCTGGGGCGGACTGGTGCGGATGTTCGTGCTGGAACACATCATCTGGTCCATCAACTCGTTCCTGCACTCGTTCGGTACCCGGCCGTTCAACTCCCGGGAGAACAGCCGTAACGGTGGCGTCTTCGCGCTGGTGACGTTCGGTGAATCCTGGCACAACAATCACCATGCGTTTCCCGAGTCGCCGTCCTTCGGGTTGCGCTGGTATCGGCTCGATCCGGGAATCTGGTGCATCCGGCTGTTCTCGGCGCTCGGCCTCGCCGCCGAGCTGAAGACGCCGTCGCCGCGCCGCATCGAGGCGAAGTCGGCGAAGTTCTCCCCGGCGTCGCCGGCCTCCGCCGTCTCCACCGGGAACACTGCCGTCTCCACCGGGAAAGGGGCATCGTGAAGCACACCCAGGAATCCATCGCCGAGTGGTGCCGGTCGTATGTCGCGACGCTGCTGGGAACCACGGCGGAGAAGATCTCCCCGGACGCCTCCTTCGACCGGCTTGGTGTCGATTCCGCCGTCGCCGTCGCCCTGTTGATCGAGGTGGAGGACCGTTACGGCGTCGATCTGCCGCCGGAGGAGCTGTTCGAGAACCCGACGATCAACGCGGTCGCCGCCTACCTGTTCCCGCGCGTCGAGGCCGACGCGGCGTGACGACCGTGTCGGCCTCGACGACCGTGTCGGCCTCGACGGCGGTGTCGGCCTCGACGGCGGCTGCGGCCATCCGCCATCACTACGACGTCGGCAACGCGTTCTACCGGCTCTGGCTCGACCCGTCGCTGACGTATTCCTGCGCGCTGCCCGCGGGCCCGGACGACACCCTGGAAGCCGCCCAGGAACGCAAGATCGACTACCACGTCGACGCCGTCGGCGGGGCGCGGGTGCGGTCGGTGCTCGACGTCGGCTGCGGCTGGGGCGCGGTCCTGCGCCGCCTCGCGCACGGCCATGGCGTGTCACGGATCGTCGGGCTCACCCTCAGCGACGCGCAGGCGGCCCACCTCGACGCCGAGCGTCCCCCCGGCGTCGAGGTCCACACACTCGACTGGCGGGACTACACCCCCGCGGAACCGTTCGACGGGATCATCTCGATCGGCGCGTTCGAGCACTTCGCCCGGCCCGAGGACACCCCGGCCGAGAAGATCGACCGCTACCGGGAGTTCTTCGCCCGGGCGCGCGACTGGCTGCGGCCCGACGGCGCGCTGTCGCTGCAGACCATCGCCTACGCGAACATGTCCCGGGAACAGGCCAGCGCGTTCATCCAGCAGGAGATCTTTCCCGCCGCCGACCTGCCGACCCTCGCCGAGATCGCCGCCGCCGCCGAGGGCGTCCTGGAGACCCGCCTCGTCCGCAACGACCGGCTCGACTACGCGTGGACCTGCGAGCAGTGGGCCCGCCGCCTGCGGGAACACCGCGCCGAGGCGACCGAGCTCGTCGGGCCCGACGTCGTCGCCCGCTACGAGCGCTACCTGCGGCAGAGCGCCCTCGGCTTCCGGATGGGCAAGATCTGCCTGTACCGGCTGGTGTTTCGCCCGTACCCGCGGACGTACTTCGGGTCAGGGACATGACGACCGGCGCGTCCACGGCGGCGGCGCCGGTACGGTTCAACCCGTTCAGCGCCGAGTTCCGCCGCGATCCGTACCCGATGTACCGTCGCCTGCGCGAACACCGGCCCGTCCACCGCACCCTCGGCATGTGGGTGCTCACCCGGCACGCCGACGTGCGGGCGGTGCTGCGGGACCGGACGTTCAGCGCCGGCCTCATCCCGCGCCAGATCCGCCGGCAGGCCGACCGGCTCGGCGTGCCGGACACCCGCCGGCTCCACCGGCTCAGCGTGTCCTCGCTGGTGTTCACCGACGAGCCGGACCACGGGCGGTTGCGCGCGCTGGTCAACCCGGTGTTCACCGCGAAGGCCCTCGACGCGCTGCGGCCGCGGATCACCGCCGCGGCCGACCGGCTGCTCGCCCGCGCCCACGCCGACGGCGGCTTCGACGCCGTCACCGACCTCGCCGCCCCGCTGCCGCTCGCGGTGATGGGTGACTGGCTGGGCCTGCCCGCGGACGTGCGGCCCCTCGTCGGCGGGTGGACGCATGACATCCGGTTCATCCTCGAACCGGGGCTGATGCGCGCCGACGACCTCACCCGGGTACGCGAGGTGCTCGACGGCTTCGTCGCCGCGCTCGCCGACGTGATCGCGCAGCGCCGCGCCCGGCCCGGCGAGGACCTCCTCAGCCGGCTGCTCGCCGCCCGCACCGGCGCTGGCGACCGGCTGGACGACGAGGAGATCGCCTTCGTCTGCGTGATGTGCTTCGTCGCCGGGGTCGAGACGACCGCGTCGCTGCTCGGCAACGCCGTGCTCGGGCTGGTGACCCATCCCGACCAGGGCGCGCTGCTGCGCCGGCGCCCGGAGCTGACCGCCGCCGCGGTCGGCGAGACCCTGCGCCACGACCCGCCGTTGCAGCTCACCAAGCGGCTCGCCACCCGCGACGTCGAAATCGGCGGCGAGTGGATCCGCGCCGGCGACGAGGTGCTGCTCTGCCTCGGCGCGACCGGCCGCGACCCGGCCGTGTTCGACCGGCCGGACGAGTTCGACCTCACCCGCGACACCCGCGACCATCTCGCCTTCGGCCACGGCATGCACGGCTGCCTGGGCGGCGTGCTCGCCCGGGCCCAGGCGGAGATCGCTCTCGGCCGGCTGCACCACCACCTCGGCGACCTCGCCCCGCTTCCCGGGCCGGAAGGCGAACCCACGTGGCAGGACCACAGCTTCATCATCCGCGGTCTCACCAGGCTCCCACTGACGGTCCGGGGCCCGCGGTGACGACGCTGCCCGCGCCGAACGATGCCGCCACCCGCGCCGGCGCCACCTGCGCCGACGCCACGGGTGCCGACGCCAGCGCTGGCCGTGACCCCGCCGCCGGCACCGCTGGCATCGCCGCCGGTCGGTCCTGGCTGCGCCTGGCTCTCTGGCACAGATACACATCTCCG
>NZ_JALKFX010000006.1:0-69433 GCF_023243045.1 Frankia sp. AgB32 | reverse complement strand
CGGGGCGGCCGGGCGGGCGCCCCCCCCGGGGGGCGCCGTCCGCGACCCGGCTGATCGCCTTCCCGCACGCGGGCGCCGGCGCCGCCTCGTTCGCCCGGTGGCCGGGGCTGTTCGGACCGTCGGTCGCGTTCGTGCGGGCGCAGCTGCCCGGCCGGGAGGACGCGGCCGGCGAGGCGGCGGCCCGCCGGGTCGCCGACGTCATCGGCCCGCTGGTCGCGCAGGTGAGTGCCGCGGGCGGCGAGGGCGGGCCGGTGGCGCTGTACGGGCACAGCATGGGTGCGCTGGTCGCCTTCGAGCTTGCCCGCGCGCTGAGCGCCGCCGGCACCCCACCGGTGCACCTGTTCGTCTCCGGCCGCCGCGCGCCGCACCAGCCGAACCGCCGCCCGCGCATCGACCGGTACCCCGACGCGGAGTTCGCCGACGCGCTGCAGTCCATGGGCGTGACCGACGGCGCCATGCCCCGCACCCCGTCGTTCCTGCGCTACGCCCTGCGGGTCACCCGCGCCGACCTGGAGCTGTCCGAGGAGTACGACCATCCGCCAGCCCCACGGCTGCGCTGCGGGGTCACCGCCTTCTACGGCACGCAGGACCCGGTGGTCGACGCCGACCAGGTACAGGCCTGGCGGGCGGAGACCGACGGTCCGTTCGCGTGGCACACCTTCCCCGGCAGCCACTTCTTCCACCAGGACCACCGGAGCGCCCTCGCGGAGATCATGACGGCGACCCTGGCGACCGAGGCCCGCACCCCGGGCGCGCGATGACGCCCGCCGGGACGCTGCTGCCCGACGTCCTGCGGGAACGCGCGCGGCGCCAGCCGACCGACCGCGCGTTCGTCTTCCTCGACGAGTACGGCGAGCAGACCGAGGCCCGCACCTACGCCGAACTGGACGCCGAAGCCCGAGCGGTGGCCGCCGCGCTGACCGGCCTCGCGGGGCCGGGGGAGCGGGCGCTGCTGGTGTTCGAGACCGGCCCGGAGTTCCTCGCCGCCTACTTCGGCTGCCTGTACGCGGGGGTCGTCGCGGTCCCCGTCGTCCCGCCGCGCGCCGGCCACCTGCAGGCGTCGACCGCCGCCGTCGTCCGGGACTGCGCCCCCGTCGCGGTGCTCACCGTGACCTCGATGCTCGACACCGTCGGGCCCGCCCTCGCCGCCCTGCGGCCCGGGCCGCACCCGCTCGCGGTGGATCGCGTCACCGCCGGCGCGCTCACCGCCGACCCGGAGTTCACCGCGGTGCCGGCGTCCGCCGACGCGCTGGCGTTCCTGCAGTACACCTCCGGCTCCACCGCCGACCCCAAGGGTGTCATGGTCACCCACGGGAACCTGGCGGCGAACCAGGAGATGATCACCCGGACGTTCCGGCATGATCCGCGGTCGCCCTGGGTCGGCTGGACGCCGCTGTTCCACGACCAGGGTCTGATCGGGAACGTCCTGCACCCGCTCTACGTCGGCTCCCTCGGCGTCCTGATGTCGCCGGCGACGTTCGTCCGCCGCCCGCTGCTGTGGCTGTCGGTGATTTCCCGCTACCGGGCGTACAGCAGTGGGGGCCCGAACTTCGCCTTCGACGTCTGCATCCGGCACGCGTCCCGCCTCGCCGGGGCGGACCTCGACCTGAGCTGCTGGAAGATCGCCTTCAACGGCGCCGAGCCGCTGCGCGCGCAGACGATGCGCCGCTTCGCCGAGACGTTCGCGCCCTACGGTCTGCGCGCCGAGGCGCTCTATCCCTGCTACGGCCTGGCGGAGGCGACGCTGCTGGTCACCGGCAGCGAACCGGGCCGCGGGCCGCGCACCCTCGCCGCCGACCCGCACGCCCTGGGGGAGCGCCGCTACCGCCCGGGCCACGGCCCGGACGCCCGCGTCCTCGCCGGCTCCGGCCTGGTCCCGCCCGAGGGCGGCGTCCGCATCGTCGACCCGGACACCGCGGCACCGTCCCCGCCGGGCCACGTCGGCGAGATCTGGCTCGCCGGCCCGCACGTCACCGCCGGTTACTGGCGCCGTCCCGACGCCACCGCCGCCACGTTCGCCGCGACCATCGTCGGCGAGCCAGACACCCGTTACCTGCGCACCGGCGACCTCGGCCTGATCGTCGACGGCGAACTGTACGTCGCCGGCCGCCTCCGCGACATGATCATTATCCGTGGCCGCAACCACTACCCGCAGGACATCGAGCTCACCGTGATGTCGGCGCATCCGGCGGCCCGCCCGGGCGCCGTCGCCGCCTTCGCCGTGCCCGGCCCGGACGGCGCCGAGCGCCTCGTCGTCGTCCAGGAGGTCCGTCCCACCGACGGCCTCGACCTGGACGAGGTGGCCGCGGCGATCCGCGCGGCGGTGCTGCGCGAGCACGACGTCTCCCTCGGTGAACTGGTCCTCACCGGCCCGGGCACCCTCGCCAAGACCAGCAGCGGCAAGATCATGCGCGCCGCCGCCCGCCGCCGTCACCTCGACACCGGCTTTCCCGCCCCGCCAACGACCGCCGTCCCGCCCGGTGCCCGTGGATGATGGGTCGGTGGGCAACGGGTCGGTGGGCAACGGGTCGGTGGGCACAGGGTCGGTGGGCACAGGCGGATCCAGCGATGCTGTTCTGACTCCGGCGGAGCAACGGCGGCCGGTGCTGCACGGCTCGTTCACGGTGCAGCGGGTGCTGGCGCTGGCGCCCGCGCGGGTGTTCGCCGGGTTCGCCGACGAGGCGTTGTGGTCGCGGTGGACCCGCCTGCCCGGTCCCGCCGGCACCGCGTGGTCGGAGCTCGACCTGCGCCCGGGGGGAAGCGCCCTCGCGCGCAACACCTTCGTCGCGGGCGGCCACGCCGAGCGGTTGGAGAACCGGGCCCGTTTCCTCGACGTGGTGCCCGACGCGCGGATCGTCTACGCCTACGAGGCGGTGGTCAACGACGTCTGCCAGTGGGTGTCCCTGGTGACGGTCGAGCTCGGCACCGGGACCGAGCGGCGCGGGGCGGCGGGCGAGCGCGTCGCCGGCGGCGCCGGGCAGGGGGGCACGGTGCTGACGTGGACCGAGCAGTACGCCTTCCTGGTGCTGCGCGGCGATGGTGCCGACGACGTCGCCCACCTGCGCGGCGGCACGCTGCTGAGACTCAACGGGCTGGAGTCGGCGCTGCTCGGTACGGACGGCGTCGGTCCGATCCGCTCGTAGGTGGCCGTGGGCGCGGCGAGGCCGCGTCTGTCGGGCAGTGGTCGGCACAGCTCCGCCAGAATCCGAAACAGTCTCCCGTGGCGGTCCGTCGTCCGGAACAGCTGGCCCGACAAGCGCTGAATGCGGTGAAAGGAAACTCGCCGGGCGGGCCGCGCGGTCTCAGCTTAGCGGTCGGCGGGTTCGCTCACGAGGACCGGGCGCTCGGCCAGGGTGACGAGCACCTCGCTGCCCGGTGCCAGGCCACTGGCCTGGGCGGTCGCGATGTCGGCGACGATGGTGCGGGCGGCCGGGCGGCCGTCGACCTCGACCGGGGCGTCGGGCGCGGTCGGTCCGACGAGGTCCACGCGAAGCCGCGTCACAGCGCCGCGGAAGGTGCGCTGGCGGACCTGACCGAGCGCCCCTGTCGACGCGCCAGCCGGCGCGGTAGTGCGGGCGGTGACGACCACGGCCTCCGGGCGGACCAGCACCTCGACGTCGGCCGTGGCGGCGGCGCCCGCGGGTGCATCACCGAGCTGGACCGCGGGCAGGCGCTGGCCGAGGACCTCGACCAGGTCGCCGCCGACGGTGCGGCCGGGCAGCCGGTTGACGGTGCCGACGAACTGGGCGACGAACGGCGTCGCCGGCCAGGCGTAGACGACCTCGGGCGCGGCGAGCTGTTCGAGCCGGCCCGCGCGCATCACCCCGACCCGGTCGGCCAGCGACAGGGCCTCCTCCTGGTCGTGCGTGACGAACAGGGTGGTGATGCCCAGGCGGGTCTGCAACGCCCGGATCTCGTCCCGCAGCGACGCGCGGACCTGCGCGTCCAGCGCGGACAGCGGCTCGTCGAGCAGCAGCACGCGGGGTTCGATCGCCAGCGCGCGGGCGAGCGCGACGCGCTGCTGCTGGCCTCCGGACAGCTCGTGCGGGTACCGGCGCCCGGCGTGGCCGAGGCCGACGAGCTCCAGCAGTTCCGCGGCCCGCCGCCGGCGGGTCCGGGCGTTCACCCGGCGCAGCCGCAGCCCGAACGCGACGTTGTCGAGCGCGGTGAGGTTCGGGAACAGGCTGTACGCCTGGAAGACCATCCCCATGTCCCGCCGGTTCGCCGGGACCGCGGTGATGTCGTCGCCGCCGACGAGGATCTGGCCGGAGTCCGGGCGCTCGAAGCCGGCGAGCGCGCGCAGCGCCGTCGTCTTGCCGCACCCGCTCGGGCCGAGCAGGGCGACGAGCTCACCCGGGTTGATCGTCACGGACAGCCCGTCGAGCGCGGTGACCTCGCCGTAGGCGCGACGCAGCTCCCGCAGCTCGATGCCGACGGCCTCCCCCCGCGAGCCGATCGCGGTGCGCGCACCGACCTCGCCGCGGGGGCCGGTCCCCGCGAGCGCGTCGCCGCCGGCCGCCGCGACGGCGCCGGCCGGGACGGAGTCGTCCGGCTGTGGCGCGTCCGTCGGCACACCGTCCGTCGGCACACCGTCGGTGCGCACGTCGTCCGCCGGCCCTGCCACGGTCTCACTCATCGTGCGTCCCCCCGGTCATCGCGCCCACGAACGCGCGCCCGCCTCGGCGGCCGCCGAGGGTCACCAGCACCATCAACAACAGCCAGGTCAGCACCAGGGCGACCAGCGACACGGCGACGGAGACGTCGGCCTCGCTCGCACCCACGTGCACCACCCAGGACGGGAAGGTCTCCCAGAGCAGCAGGCTCGCCATCGCGAACTCGCCGAGCACCAGCGCGAGCGTCAGCACCGCCGCGGACAGCACCGCCGTGCGCAGGTTCGGCAGCACCACCCGAAACAGCTCGGTCACCGGGCCCGCGCCGAGGCTGCGCGACGCCTCGACCAGGGTCCGCAGGTCGACGGCGCCGATGCCGGCGTCGAGGGCGCGGTAGGCGAACGGCAGCGCGAGGATGACGTACTCGAAGCCGAGGATCGTCGGTGTGCCGATCAGCCACTGCGGCGCGGTCCGGAACGCGCCGAGCACCCCGACGGCCAGCACGACCGGCGGGATCACCAGCGGCAGCACGGTGATCAGCTCGATCACCCGGCGCAGTCGCGGGAAACGCAGGTGCACGAGCGTCATGGTCGGGACGAGCAGCGCCAGGGTGATCCCCACCGCCATGAGCCCGAGCTTCACCGACGTCCACAGCGACGAACCGAAACCGGGTTCGGACAGGATCTTGCCGTAGGCGCCGAGCGTGCGGTGCCCGTTGCGACCCCGCACGCTGAACTCCAGCGCGGCGATCAACGGGACCAGGAAGTACACGGCCGCGACCGTGAACACCGCCCAGCGCCACCACCCCGCGCGGGCGGCGCGGGCCGCGCGGGCCGCGCTCGCGACCGGGCGGCTCGGCGCGGGCAGCGGGCCGGTCAGCGTAGCCATCGCGACACCCGTCTGGTGAGCAGGACGTACCCGACCATCGCCACCGCGATCACCACGATCATCTCGAAGCCGAGCGCCTTGCCGAGGTTCTCGCCGCCGGTGATGACGTTCCCGGACAGCAGCGTCCCGATCTTGATCGGTACGAGGGGCACGGTGCCGCTGGTCAGCGCCCAGGCCGTCGCGTACGCGGCGAACGCGCTGCCGAACAGCAGCAGGAACGACCCGAGCAGCGCCGGTGCCAGCACCGGCAGGCCGATGTGGCGCCAGTAGGCCGCGCCGGTCGCACCGAGGCCCTCGGCGGCCTCCCGCCACTGCGGCCGCAGCCCCTCCAGCGCCGGGGTGATGACCAGCACCATCAGCGGCACCTGGAAGTAGGTGTAGACGACGACGATCCCGCTGAACGTGAACAGCGAGAACCCGGTCGAGGACAGGTCGAAGCCCAGCGAGTGCAGCATCCGGGTGACCATTCCGGTGCTGCCCAGCGTCGCGATGAACGCGAACGCCAGCGGCACCCCGCCGAAGTTCGCGAACACCCCGGACGCCGTGGTGACGACCCGGCGCAGCAGCGCGTTGCGCCGGGTGGTCAGGACGGCCTGGGCGAGCAGCCCGCCGAACACGACACCGATCGCCGAGGTGGTCAGCGCGACCTTCAGGCTGGTGATGAAGGCGTCCCGGTAGATGCCCTCGAAGCTCAGCGAGATGTTGTGCAGCGTCCACGTGCCGTGCGCCGTGCGGAACGCGTTGATCGCCACCGAGGCGGTGGGCAGGCCGAGGAACACGACCGTGTAGGCGAAGAAGGGCACCAGCCCGAGTACCGCGAAGCCGTTGCGCCCGATCCCGCGCAGCCACCCCGGTACGCCGCGCGGCCCGGAGCCGGGGAGGTCGGCCTCCCCGGCTCCGGCGGACGCGGCGGGCGCGTCCGAGACGCTCATGTCACGCGCCTCCGACAAGCTTCGCCCAGTTGTCGTTGACGACCTGCTTGGCCTTGTCGAGCTGCGCCTGCGTCGGGTACCGGGTGTCCTTCGGCGCCTCGGGCAGGGCGGCGAGCAGGGTCTTGTCGACGGTGCCGGCCGTGGTCATGGCCTCGAGCCGGACCGGTCGGGCACGGCCCTTGAGCCACAGGTTCTGGCCCTCGTCGGAGTACAGGTACTCCTCCCACAGCCGGGCGGCGGCGGGGTGCGGGGCAGTCTTGCTGATGGCCTGCGTGTAGTAGTTCGCGTACACGCCGTCCGTCGGGATGTTGATCTTAAGGTCGACCTTGCCCTTCGCCTTGTCGGCGGCGGAGGCGTTCAGGTAGTCCCACCAGATCATGATCGGCGTCTGGCCGCTCTCGATCGTCGCCGGCGTGCCCTTGACCGGCAGGAAGTTGCCGCTCTTCTTCAGGTCGGCGAAGTACTGGACGCCGGGCAGGATGTTGTCGAACGAGCCGCCGTTGGCGAGCGCCGCGGCGAAGACCGCGGCGAAGGCAGCACCGGCCTGCGTCGGGTCCCCGTTGATGGCGATCTTGCCCTTGTACGCGGGGTTCTTCAGGTCCGCGAAGGACTTCGGCGCCGGGCTGACGGCCTTCGTGTCATAGGCGATCGAGACGTAGCCGCCGTAGTCACTGAACCACTGGCCGCCGGACTCCTTCAGGCTGTCCGGAATGTCCTTCCAGGTAGCGACCTGGTAGGGCGCGATCAACCCTTCGGTCGCGGCCTGCAGGGCGAAGGAGTTGCCCAGGTCCAGCACGTCGGGCGCCCGGCTCTGGCCGCGTAGCTGCTTGACCGCGGTGATCTCGTCCGCGCTCGACCCGTCCGGGTTGTCGCTGGTCACCTTGATGCCGTACTTGGCGGAGAACTTCTGGATGATCTCGCCGTAGTTCGCCCAGTCCGGCGGCAGGGTGATGACGTTGAGCTTTCCCTCCGCCTTCGCGGCGGAGACGAGGGCGTCCATGCCGCCGGCCGAGGCGGCCGACGTCGCCGTCTTCGCCTTGTCGGTGGCGCCACCCGCCGACGACGTCGACGATCCCGACGAGTCGCTGCCGCACGCCGCGGCGAGCAGTCCGACCGCCGCCAGCGTCCCGACGGCGGCCAGCCGCAGCCGGCCCGGCCGCGCGAGGCGCCGGTCCCCGAGTCCCACTGTGCTCACATGCCCCCCATGTCCCACGGTGTGGATGTTTGTCCCGCGGTGCTTTTGCGCAGTACAGGCGGTATGCCGTACCGCCAGCGCAACGGTGGTGCCACGCGCTTACCGGCTGGTGTCCGCGACATGAGCGGATGAGGCGTTCGCGGCGAACTTCCTGGTCCGGGGGTTTCGCCGCGCGGGCAGCGTCAGCCGGATGGACAGGTCAGCCGGATGGACGGGTTAGGCCAGCAGGTCGTCGAGCACGGCGGCGGCGAGGCCGTGCGACGTCGTCATCCCGATGCCGGTCGTGACGGTGACCGCGCGGACCCCGGGCAGCGGGGTGGCGACGAGGAACTCCCGCCCAGGCGCCGAGGCGTAGTACCCGCGCCAGCGTTCCCGCACGGCGAGCTCGGCCACCGGAAGGCCCAGCAGCTCGGCCGTCTCGGCGAGCACGAGATCGTCCACGTCCTCCGCGGCGAACGGCAGGTGGGTGTGGGCGAGCGCGTGGGTGTCGCCGATCACCAGGTCGCCGTCCGGAAGCTGGGTGAACATCAGGTTCATGTCGACGGCGAGCAGATCCGGTCGCTCGACGGCCATCCGGTCGGCCACGGCCGGCAGCGACGGACAGTCGGCGAAGCCGGCGTAACGCAGCATCGACAGCCCGGTGAGCACCGCGGGCTCGAACCTGGCGCCGCCCGGCGCGGCGACCCGCAGCATGTGCAGCTCACACCGGTGCAGGTCCACCTCTGCGGCGATCTCGGGGAACAGGCGGTCCAGGTCGTGACCGGTGGCGAGCACGATGGCCGCGCCGGCGAGATCCCCGCGGCTGGTGTGCAGCGTGCCCGCGGACACCCCGGTCGCCGAGGCGCCCCAGTGGAAGACGACCCCCTGCCGCTCGAGCCAGCGGGCGAGCGCGCCGACGGCTGCCCGCGGGTCGACCCGCACATCCCACGGCAGCAGGGCGCCGCCGACCAGCTCAGGTGCCCGTAGCGGCACTCGGGCGCGCACCTCGTCCGCGTCGAGCAGCACCGCCGGGACCTCGCCGTCGGCCGCGAACTCCCGCAGCACGGCCAGCTCGTCGCCGTCGCGGGCGGCGACGACGGTGCCGGTGGGCGCCGCCCAGAAGCCGGCCGCGCGGCCCAGTTCGAGCCAACGCTCCCGGGCGACGCGGGCGTAGGCGAGGGCGGTGCCGGCCTGCCCGCTGATGCAGCCGTGGCCGAAGTTGCGCACGGACGCGCCGCGGGCGAAGGCGTCGCGTTCGACGACCGCGACCGACAGCCCGCGCCGCACCGCCTCCGCCGCGTGCGCCAGCCCGACGATGCCCGCCCCCACGATCACCAGGTCGTAACGCTTTGTCGTCATGGCGGCGACGATCGCCAGCGGCCCGCCGGGCGGTCAACCGGCGGCGCGGAATTTCCGCGGCTGTTCATCCGCCGCTGGTCACGGCGTCGCGCGGCACCGGCGAGGGTGTGACGCGTGCGCCCCGACACCGACACCGCCGACACTGCCGACACTGCCGACACCGTCATCGACACCGTCATCGTCATCGACACCGACACCGACACCGACACCGACACCGTCCGCTCGGGCACGGCGGCGTCCGCCGCGCCGGTCGGCTTCGATCTCGTCGCCCTCGACATGGCCGGCACGACCATCGAGGAGCACGGCGCGGTGTACGCCGCGTTGCGCGACGCTGTCGAGGCGGCCGGCGTACCCGTCCCGGCCGCGGCACTCGAACGATGGATGGGTGCGGACAAGCGCGCCGCGGTGACCGCCCTGCTGGCGGCGTCCGGACGACCCGAGCCGGCGGCAGAGACGGTGCGGGCGGTGTACGGCACCTTCCGGGCGCGGCTGGCGGCCGCCTACCGGGACCGCCCGCCCACGGCGCTGCCCGGCGTCGAGGCGGCCCTCGCCCGCCTGCGGGAACACGGCGTGCGGGTCGCGTTGACCACCGGCTTCGACCGGGAGGTCGTCGATGGCCTGCTCGCCGCGCTCGGCTGGGAGTCCGGCGTGGTCGACGCCGTGCTCTGCGCCGACGACGTCCCGGTTGGCCGCCCGGCGCCGTACCTGATCTTCCGCGCGATGGAGCGGACCGGCGTGACCGACGTGTCGCGGGTGCTGTGCGCCGGCGACACCGAACTCGACCTGCGCGCCGGCGCGAACGCGGGCGCCGGCGCGATCGTCGGTGTGCTCACGGGCGCGCACGGTGTCGACATCCTCGGTCGGACCCGGCACACCCACCTGCTGGCCAGCGTCGCCGACCTACCCGACCTCGTCCTCGGCGCGTCGCCCCGGTAGCGATGCCGTCCGGCGCGGCAGGGAACCGAGCGACATCAGCGCCCAGGTCCCTTCCAGCAGCAGGAAGCCCCGTTCGCGGCCGATGATCGCGGTGACGGCCAGCGCCGCCGAGCCGGCCGCGTTGGCGAGGAGATAGCGCCGGCCGCTCTGGTCGATCCGGCCGACCTGCGCGCCCGCGAACGCGGCCAGGATGAGCAGCGAGCCGGCAATCTGGACGACGTCGTACATGTCGATGCACCCACCGACGCCGTCTTGTCGCTGTCCGGGTACGGCGTGCCTCGTCCGGGACGCCGGCGTCCGCCCCGCGTCACCGGCCCATCGTGGCACATCACGCAGTGCGCGCAAGTCCTGACGCCTCCCCCGACGAAGTCGCGGTTCCGCCCTGGCGGCTGCCCGTCCTGTGCGCGTCGTCATGATCCCGAGCGGCGTGGACCTCGTCGGCTTGCGATGTTCTCGCGGTCGAAGCTCTGGCACCGTCGAACATGACCACACCGTGGTGGACGCCGCGTCACTGGGAGCGGCGGTGATCGGGGCGGTCCGGAACACCGGCAGTACCGGCCAGTACTGGCGGCGGCGCGGGGCCGTCGGCGCGGTCGTCGCCGGGCGGTTGCGCCTCCGGTGAGTGCGCCGCGGCGCCCACCCCCGCGCACCCCGCGGCCGCGGGTGGGGGCGGCTGGGGGGGGGGGGCGCCGCGGGGCCGCGCGCCGGGGCCCCCGCCCGGGAGCACCCGGCGGCCGCTGTTGGCGGCGGATCAGCGGACGGCGAGCTCGCCGAGGTCGGACCAGTCGACGCCGGGAGCGGTCGTGTTGATGATTTTCGGCGTCGATGCCAGGTGCGGCGGCAGCTCGCGGCGGGCGGCGGCGAAGTGCTCGGAGGTGACGTGCGCGGCGCCGGCCGCGTCGTCGCGGAACGCCTCGATGAGGATGTACTGGGCGGGGTCGTCGAGGCTGCGCGACCACTCGAACCACAGGCAGCCCGGTTCGGCGCGGGTGGCCGCCGTGAACGCGGCGGTGATCTCCGGCCAGCGCTCGACGTCCGCGGGCTTCGGGCGGAACCTGGCAGTGATGACGATCATCGTTGATCTCCTTCGTGCGTCGCGGTCTTCAGGATGCCCGGGACGGTGCGCCCGGCAGCGTAGCGATACCGTACGATCGCGGCGAAGGGCTGAATACAGGCAGTAGTCGTCTCGCGAGTGTCGTGTCTTCGGACAGGGCCACGCTGCGGTCGGCCGGCCCGGTCATCGTGTGCGTCGGGGGACGGTGTGCGGGTCTCGTTTTTCATCTGGCATGTTCGGCTCACGCTCATCCGTGTTGTGTTCATTGGACTGGCCGGTTATCTGCTGCGGGTGGCGTCCGACGCGGGGCAGGGCAGCGCGGTCGGGTTCCTCGTCACCGGGGTCACCATCGGGCTGCTTCTCGGCGGCATTCTGACCTGTTTCGAGCAGGGGTTCCTCGGAACCCTGGCCGAGACCTTCGTGGATCTCATCTGTTTCGGCGCGGGGATGGCGGCCGCCCGCCTGGCCCACGAGTACGGGAAGCCGTGCGTGCCCGACCACGTCTCGGTGTGGACGTTCGCGGCGTTCGCCTTCCCGTTCGGATTCCTGCTCGCCCGGTCGATGTTCGGCCGCGGGCTGGACGCGAAGGTGGCCCGCGTCCGTTCCGACCTCAGCACGCACCCGACTGTCGGGCGATTTCTGGGGCCGGTGGTCGGTCCGCCGTCAGGCCGCGGCGGCAGCCCGCTGCGTCACCTGTCGCTCGTCGAGCGGGCCGTCGGCGTCGCCCTCGGGCTGCCGCCCTACGTGCTCACGGTGTACCTGCTGTTCTCCGTGCTGGGTGGACAGTGGCTCGTCCACACCTCGACCGTGCTGTCCCCGCTCGCCGGCATGCTGGGCTCCTCCGAGGATGCCTCCCGCCTCGTCCGAGGCCTCGCCGAGGCCGTCGAGACGACGGTGCACAGCGACTGCCTGCGCGGCATGGGTCCGCCCGCACACCACTGACATGAGCGCCCCCGCCCGCACCGCGACGGGGGTCGCGGTGATCGCGGGGTCATGCGGGAGTCGTGTAAATCACACTATGAGGCGGGCTGGCGCAGACGGCGGCCGATGCGGACAAGGCGGGCAGCGGCACGGTGCTGACCCGGGTCGCCGACCTTCGCGAACCCGCGCAGTGCCGCGCCGCGGTGGCGGTGGCGGAGTTCGGCCGGCTCGGCGTCCTCGACAATGTCGCCGGCGTCCTGCGCATGGGTCACGTCACCGACGTCACCGAGGAAGAATACCGGCTGACGTTCACCGTCAACCCGGATGCGTACTTCTTCTGCGCGCAGGCCGCGACACCGCACCTGCTCGAAACCGGCGGCAACATCGTCAACGTCGCGTCCAACGCTGGGACGCAGGGCGGCGCGGGCAGGCACCCGCCCGCTTGTCCCGGGCATGTTCGACGTATCAGTGAACACCCGATGAAATGGTGGAGATCGGGCTGTGCCGGACACCACCTGTTCGTCGCTGACGCATACGGTGTCGCGATCACACCGGTTCGAGTCGCGTCCGCGGGGTCTGAGGTGGCAGGTGGGCTGGTTGAGCGCCGGCAACGTCATCGCGGTGCTCACCGCGCTGATCGGCCTGGTCGCGTCGTTCGCGGCGGTCTGGTACGAACGCCGGCCGCGCCGACGGCTGATCGGCTACCGCGTCCAGATGGCGATCCGGGTCGGCAACGGTAACCGACGCAGGCGGACGCAGGCGGCCTTCGGCCTGCTCAACGACCTTCCCGGAATCTCCGACGCCTCGCTTGTCCTGCTGCGCGTCGAGAACTACGGCGCGCAGAGCATCGTCGAGTCCGACTACACCAACAACGGGCCGTACGGACTCACCGTCGACGCCGCCGACATCTTCGTCCGCAGCGTCGTCGTCATTCCCGACGCCGGGCAGGAACACCTGCTCGGCCATTTCGCCGGCCCGGACAGCATCCGTTACCACGACAACAACATCTATCTGCCGCGCGTTCCGCTGAACCCGGGCCAGCACTACAAGCTGCTCGTCCTGCTCGACGGCGATGGGTCGGGCGACGACATGCGGGTGCGCGGCGGCATACGCGACGGCGGGATCGTCGAGACCGAAAGCATCTCGGTCGACGACCGGCCGTCGAAGTTCAGCCGGCCGGCCCGCCTGATCACGGTGCTGCTCACCGTCTGCGTCGTGGTGCTGGCCGCCATCATTCTCCTGCCCGGCCACGCCCGCAGACCCGTCGGTTGTGCCACCGGCGCGCTCACGGTGGCGGGCTCCACGGCCTTCGCCCCCGTGATGAGGACGGTCGCGGACCGGTATGAGGCGGACTGCCCCGACTCGACGATCACGGTGGCGGCGCAGGGCAGCGAGGCCGGTCTGCGCGACGTCGCCGCGTCCCCGTCGGCGAACCTGACAGCCATCTCCGACGGTCGCGTGAACGCGGGCGGGAGTCCGAACCTGTGGGGGCAGGCCGCGGCGCTGTCCACCTTCGCGCTTGTCGTCAACGACCGGGTTGGCGTGCGGAACCTCACCGCGGACCAGATACGGCGGATCTTCTCCGGCGGCGTGACCGACTGGAGCGGCATCGACCCGGGAGCCCGCGGCCCCATACAGGTCCTGAGCCGCACGACGGACTCGGGCAGCCGGATGGCCTTCGACCGGCTTTTCCTCGGCCAGTCGTCGGAACCCGCGAACAGTTCGCCGGGCTGCACCCTGGCGAGCTCCTCGGGCAGTGAGTTCTGCCTGCTGTCCAGCACGAACGAGGTCGTGGCGAAGGTCGCGGCATTCTCGGGCGCCATCGGTTTCGTCGACCTGCGCGCGGCCAGGAAGGCGCCGAACGCGCACACCGTCGCCATCGACGGGCACCAGCCGTCCATCCACGACAGCGCCTACCGTTTCACCGAGGTCGAGTACGCCTACACCCACGACCGGCCCGTCCCCCGCTCCCTGGTCGACTCGTTCCTCAACTACCTGATCACCGGCCCCGGCCGCAGCAACGTGATCACCGACGACGACCAGCCCTGCTACACCCCCGACAACCTCCTCCGCTGCCGCGGCTGAGCTCCCGGACGGAGCTGCCTGCCAGGCAGGTAGCTGAACAGGTGGACGCCGGCGGCCGCGAGCGCTGTTCCGTCGGGATGCCAGGCGATGCCGACGAGCGGACCGGTCACGCGCAGCGCGCAGCGGCAGCGTCCGTCGGTGACGTCCCAGATCCGGGCGTCTACCTGGCGCCGCTGCCGCCGGCGGCCGGCTGCGCGGGTGCGGGCGCAACCTTGCCGGCGGCGGGCGCGGGGACGATCTTGCGGCTTCCCGGTTGATGACTCCAGGCCGGCGATCCCGATGCTGACGACGGTGTCGGCGCCGCCGAGCCAGGGGATCCAGACCTTCTTCAGGTCGAAGTACGCGTCATGCCGGAAGTTGTGCGGGACCGCGTGAATGGTGGCCATGAAGATGGACGTGATGGCCAGGGTCATGTGGCCGCCGTACAGGCTCGCCCGGTCAACGTGCCTTGTCAGCCGGTCAGCTCACGCCGGGACGGTCCGGGAGGCAGGGGAAGGGGACCGTCGGGAGGAGTAGGTTCGTCCGGGGGAGGTGGCGGGACCGGACGCCGGCGTCCGACGCGCCCTCGCGCGATCCACAGCGGGACGAGGAGCAGGAGCAGCGCGACGGGCAGCAGGTTTCGATACCAGAAGCTGTCATACCAGGGCCGGGGACCTTCGCCGACGGGAAGATAGTCGGCGGAGGGAAAACCGGCGGCCTGGATCAGGCGATCGCCCATCACCCGCCTGGTATCCACCACGTGAGTGGTGACGCTGGGCCGGTCTCGCGCCGTCGCGGACAGGTAGGTCCCAGCCGTGTAGATGCCGTCATGTTTCCGCTGGTCGTGCTCGATGCCGTCGTCCACGAGCGTTACCTGGACCGATGTGTTTCCCGTCCTGACGTCGGCGACGACCTCGTGGTGTTCCGGCAGCTCCTGGTCCGGGACGGCCACGCCCCGCAGGTTGGTCAGCCGCGCCTGGATGACGTAGTACTCACCGGGGCTCGGTTGGCTGGGCACTGTCCGCGTGGTGTAGGTGAGCCGGGACTGCGAGACGAGGGTGACGGTCGCCGTTCGAGCCGCGGTTCCCGGCGGCATGGACAATTTCACCGTCCAGCTCCCGGCACGGGGTCTGGAAATCCGCAATGACTCGGTGCGCCCCGGCCCCGACACCAGTTCGAAGGTGGATCCGCCGCGCTGGTGGGCGGTGGTCACGTCGTGGTTGTCCGGGTCGATGAAGGAGACGTCCGTGTCGTCCACTGGCTTGATCACGTCGATGGAGGCGCTCGACGATGCAAGGGAGACGGGGACGGTGGCGGTGGCCTTCCCGGTGGCCGGGTTGATGGTTGCCTGGTATTGATCCACGGTGTTGCAGGTCGCCACCGCCAGGACGTCCGCGACGGTCTGGCTGAACTGCGCACTCCCGGCCGTCTGGGCGTTGCGCGCGACCGGCCTGGGGCAGCCCGAGTCGACGGGGGGCTGGTAGCCGCCGCTGGCCAGCGTGGCGAGCGTGGCCATTCCGTCCTTGTCGGCCGCGCCGCCGAAGCCGACCGGCCAGATCTGCGCGTGGACCCGCCTCGCCTTGGGCACCGTCACCGACGTGAGACGGGCGAGCGCCTCGGAATTGCGCTGTTCCGGCGTCGAACCGTACCCGGGGCTGTTGCTCACGTTCTGGTGACCGTCGGTCAGAAGAATGATGAGCCGGGGAATGTCGGCGCTGTCCGGACCGTCGAGGATACTGGTTGCTCGCCCCAGCGCGGCGACGAAGTCGGTGCCGTTCGCGTCGTGGTCGGTGGATTCCGCCGCATTCCTGGGACCGCGCCTTTCCAGGTTCGCGATGCAGGCGCCGAAGGCAGGATCACCTGGCGGCGATGGCTGGCAGAGGTCGTCGGTGGGATTCTGTCCGTCCGCATCGGAACTACCGAAGCCGACCACTGCGATTCTCGACCCGTCGTCCAGCGAGCTCGTACCCTGGGCGAGGCGCCGGACCGCGAGTTGTTCCTGGTAGACGTCCGCAGGGCTTAGGCTGCCCGACTCGTCGGCCAGCAGCACCATCCGGACGGGCCCCGTGCCGGACGGTTCCGGCACGGGATGCCGGCCTGGTGGGGTGACCAGAACGAGCGTCGGTGTCGCGGCGAGCAGGAGAATGACGAGTGCTATTCCGGCGGCCCAGCGCCACCGTCGACCGAACCGCGCTGCCAGCTGGTTGCGCCACAGCCAGGTCAGGCCGAGGTCCAGCAGGACATACGCGACGGTGAGGACGAGCGCCCAGTACAGACTGACCGCGCCCGGCACCAGCACTGCGGCGGCGGCCAGACTCACACCAAAGGCGGTGGCCAGCCGCGTGGCTCCCGCCGTCATGTCAGGCCTGGCTGGACACTGGTGCATTTCCCACGGTCGTCATCCGTCACGCGTAATCGCCCCCGAAGATAGCGTGATGATCGGTTGGAGATTACATCATTCGCTGTCGTCCGAACATTGACGAGACCTGCCGGATTGGCGACAGGGCGAAAACGTGTCCTGGCACGGTGCCCGCACGCCGATCATGCGCACCTCAGCCGGGAGTTCCGCCGGGCGTTCGGCGCCTCTCCGCAGGCCTACCGCGCGAGCTTCCCGCCCGCGCGGCGGCTCATCCGCGTCCCCGACTGCGTGGCCCGCGCCTTCGGCCGGCCGCGGAACCGCACGTTTCGAGAAGTCGAGGAGCCGCCCGGGTCATAGCGTCGCCTCGGCCACCGAGGAGAGGTTCAACGATGATCAAAATTGCCAACGCCCAGTTCTGGGTACACGACCAGGACGAGGCGCTCGCCTTCGCCCTACGGCATCGACACGTCGTTCCGTGACCCGTCCGGCAACAACATCCGCCTGACGCAGGTCCTCGAGTTCTCCATGGACCGCCGCTGGCCCACGAAGGCCGCCGGGTCGAGGTGGCGCAGCAGGTCCGGGTTGGTGTGGACGCTGATGGCCGCGATGCGTCCGCCATGGACCGTGAAGGCGAGGACCGCGACGACCGCCTCGCCGCCCGGCACGACGACGATGCCCGGCAGGCCGTCGACCAGCGCGGGGCGGCCGTGCGGCGCCATCGGTGCGAACGTCGACACCCGGGCGGCCACCGCCCGGGCCCCGCGCACCTCGCGCGCGGCCGGTGGACCCGCGTCCGCGCGCAGCACGACGTCGGGGTCGAGCACCGCGAGCAGTCGGGCGAGGTCGCCCTCCCGGGCGGCGGCCTGGAACGCCTCGACAACGCGGCGCTGCTGGGCGGGATCGGCCGCGGCCGCCCGCTGCGCGTCGGCGGCATGCGGCACGGAGTCCGTGGCCGCGCCGCCAGCGCGCAACCGGCGCCGTGCCCGGCTGGCGAGCTGCGCCGCGGCCGCCGGTGACCGTCCGACGATCGGCGCGATCTCGTCGAACGGCACGCCGAACGCGTCGTGCAGGACGAAGGCGATCCGCTCGGGCGGCCCGAGGGTGTCGAGCACGGCCAGCAGCGCCCGGCCGACGGCGTCGGCGAGCAGCGCCTGCGCCTCCGGGTCGGAGGCGCCGGTGGACCCCGGCAGGGGGGTGACCAGCGGCTCGGGCAGCTGGACGCCGGCCGGGTCCTCCCGGCGGGAGCGCCGCGCGCGCAGCTGGTCGAGGCAGATCCGGGCCAGCACCGTCGTCAGCCAGCCGGGCAGGTTCTCGACGTCCGACCGGTCGGCCCGGCCGAGGCGCAGCCACGTCTCCTGCACCGCGTCGTCGGCGTCGTGCGCCGAGCCCAGCATGCGCAGCGCGATGGTGCGCAGCCGGGCCCGCTGCTCCTCGAAGATCTCGACGAGGTCGTCGGTCATGGTTGTCCTCCCCGGTACGTCATACCGAATGACGAACGGCGACCGGCCGATCTGACGGCACCAGCCAGGATCGGTCGCCGCCCGACCCGGAAGGTGCATCGGATGAAACTGACGATCTTCGCCGCTACCGGCGGCATCGGCCGGCTGCTGCTCACGCGGGCGCTGGCGGCGGGGCACGACGTGACCGCCGTCGCCCGCCGGCCCGAGGCGGTGACGCCGTCCCCCGGCCGGGTGATCGCCGCCGACCTGGCGACCGTCGACCCGGACGCGCTCGTGCCGGCGGTCGTCGGCGCCGACGCCGTGCTGTCCGGCCTCGGTGGGCACAGCCGGGCGGACACCGACATCGCCACCCGCGGCACGGAGACGATCATCGCGGCGATGCGGGCCGCCGGCGTCACGCGGATCATCGTGGTCAGCGCCGCGCCGATCGCCACGGTCGCCTCTCCGGCGCGGCCGCACCCGCCGCGCCACGACCCCGGCGACGGCCCGCTCACCCGCCACCTGCTGGCCCCCGCCATCAAGTCGGTGCTTCGCGGCCACTACGCGGACCTGGCCAGGATGGAGGACGCGCTGCGCGCCAGCGACCTGGACTGGACGATCGTGCGCCCGCCGCGGCTGACCAACGGAAAGTACACCGGGTCCTACCGCACGGCCCACGGCCGCAACCTGCGCGGCGGCACGTCGGTCTCCCGCGCGGACGTCGCCCACCACATGCTGCGCGCCGCCGAGAACGGGACGGGCGTGGGGGAGACGGTCGGCATCGCCCGCTAGCGGAGGCACCGCCGCGGCGACGCGATCCTGGTCCGGACCCGGTCAGTCACCCGGGCATTCCGAAGATCCACCGCTGTGCTCCTGGCAGTGCACCGGGGCAGGCGCGGGACGCCGCGCCGGGCTCGGCGGGAAGGTGAGCCCCGCGTAGAGGAGGAACGCCTGGTCCGCAACCCCGCCACCTGCGGCACCGGCCGGGCCGCCCAGCGCGGAGCGTAGCCGGCGGGCGCGGCGCCCGGCCCAGGCGCGGCGGTGCGCGTCAGGTCAACGCGCGGACCTCATGCGGGTTCGGCGGTGTCCGGCGTTGGCGGACCTGGCGCCGGTCGTCCGTGTGCCTCGTCAGGAGCGGGGTCGGCGACGGCCATCTTTTTCGATGCCCGCGAGGCGCGGAAGTGATGCCGTTCCCGATCGGCCTTGGCGACGTCGGCATGAAAACGCCGGGCGATCCGCAGCGGGCTGTCCGCCACTGTCACCCGGCCCCACAGCACGCCGTCGAGCTCGCCGAAGCGCGTCTCGCGGGGCAGCCGCGCCAGTGGTTCGCCGCCGGCGGGTAGATAGGGCCACCAGTTGCGGGTGCGAAGCACCAGCACACCGCGATCGGTGACGACGACGATGCGGTGAATCCCGGTGTAGTAGAGGATCGGCATCAGCGCGACGAGATACTGCGAGAGCGTCTGCGCGGGGAAGACCTGCCGGATCTCCTCGCCGGGTTGCAGGTAAGGCTGTGCCCGGGAGGCGAGTTTCTCGCGAATGTTCATCTCGATGTATCAGGTTAGTGCTGGCGGTGCCCGGTGCGCACTGCCGAAAGTCCTTATGCTGGCGTTCCCGCCGTCGTGCGACAGGCCGGACGGACATGACCGCCGCCCGTCACCGGGAGGCGATGGCGGGCGGCGAAATCCATGCTGGCGACCCTGATCCGGGCCGGCACAGTCGGTCAGTAGCGGGCAGCGGACGTCGAGCGGTTCCGCGGCCGCCGGCGCAGCCGACGCAGACCCCGGGCCGCCGACCGGTCCGCGGCATTCACGTCACGGCGGGCCTCATGGCGCAGCCTCCGTAGCAACTTCATCGTTTCCTCCTCGGCTTCGTCGTGTCCCTGACCCGACCTGTCGTCCTGAGTCGATCATGCCCGCCGGTCCGGTGACAACACCTGCCCCGGCGAATCGCTCGTAGACTTCGCGCGGGCCGCCGATCCGCGGTGCCGTGTACCGGCCGTTCACGGGAAACCGAGACGTGTTCGCGGAAGTGAGGGACGTCTGACGATGGCTGGTGCACCGGCTGCCGTGCTCTTCGACATGGACGGTCTGCTTGTCGACACCGAGCGGCTGTGGAGCGTCGCGCAGTCCGAGCTCGCCGTGCGTCTCGGTGGCGTGCTCACACCGGAAATCAAGACGGCGATCCACGGCCTGGGCGGCGGCAACGGGCTGCGGACAATGCTGTCGATGATCGGCGCTCCGGCGTCGGCCTTCGACGAGTCGATCGTGTTCCTGCGGGCGCGCATCAGGGAGCTGTTCGCCGCGCCGGGCGCCGTCGTGACCCGGCCCGGCGCGCCGGAACTGCTGCGCGCGCTCGCCGCCGAGGGCATTCCCATGGCGCTGGTCTCCTCGTCGCCGCGGGCGCTGGTGGACCTTGTCCTGGCCGCGGTGGGGCACGAGTACTTCGCGGTCTCCCTCGCCGGAGACGAGGTGCTGCACGTCAAGCCGCATCCGGAGCCGTACGTGACCGCGGCGCGGCTGCTCGCCGTCGAACCCCATGAGTGCGTGGTACTGGAGGACAGCGAGTCCGGTGCGCGGGCGGGGCTCGCCGCGGGGTGCACCACCGTCCTCGTCCCGTCGATGGAGGTCACCTGCTCGCTTCCGGTCGCGGCGGTGGTGGCGAGCCTCCAGCTGCTGTCGATCACCTCGCTGCGAGGTCTGTTCCGGCCGGTTCCGGGGGTTCGGAGCGCCCCCTAGCCGGGGCCTCGCGGTGCGGGGAAGGCTTTGTGGCGGTTGGGTTTCCGCTGGTCCGCAGCGGCCGCGCCGGATTGTCGGTGGGGGCTGATAGGACGGTGGCGACGAAGGCCGCTGAAGGGAACCGGATGACGATCTACGAGCATCTCGCTGAACTGGCCGGCAAGCCGGTGGCTGAATTTGATCACGAGTCGGGCGGCGCGTCGGTGGGAGCCGGAGACGTCGCCTGGCGGGTCGAGACAGTGTTCGACGGGCCCGAGTTCGGCGAGGTCCTGAGGGAGTTCGTCGACCAGGTCGACGCGGCCGCCGTGACCCATCTGGTGATCGGCTACTGGGGCGCGTCCTACGACGACCACGGCAACGCCGACCCGGTGGACCTGCTGGTGGGCCTTGCCGGGCGGCTGCCCCGGCTGCGCGCGCTGTTCCTCGGCGACATCACCCCGGAGGAGGCGGAGATCTCGTGGATCGAGAACTCCGACATCACCCGCCTGTTCGACGCGTTCCCCGAGCTGGAGCACCTGGAGGTGCGCGGCGGCAAGGACCTGGCGCTGCGGCCCGTGCGCAGCCGGGTCCTGCGCACGCTGCGCTTCGAGTCCGGCGGGCTGCCCGCCGAGGTGGTCCGGGCGGTCGGTGCCAGCGACCTGCCGGCGCTGGAGCACCTTGACCTGTGGCTCGGCGTCGAGCTCTACGGCGGTGACACCACGGTGGACGACCTCGCCGGCATCCTCGGCGGCGAACGGCTGCCCGCGCTGCGCCACCTGGGCCTGGAGGACGCCGAGATCGCCGACGACCTGGCCGGGGCCGTCGCGGGCGCGGGCGCGCCGATCGTCGCGCGGCTGGAGTCGCTCAGCCTGGCGCTCGGCACGCTCACCGACACCGGCGCCGAGCTGCTGCTGGCCGGTCGGCCGCTGACCCATCTCAGCCACCTTGACCTGCATCATCACTATCTGAGCGACTTGATGATGGACCGGGTCCGGGCCGCGCTGCCCGGAGTCAACCTCGACCAGCAGGAAACCCCGGACGACGACTGCTTCTACGTCGCGGTCTCCGAATGAGCGCCTGATGTTCACGCTGGTCGGGGCGCCGCGGGATCGGCGCACGGCGCTGTTCGCCGGCGCGTGCGCCGCGGCGGGCCTGGCACCGCCCCGCGTCGTTGCCTGGACGGACGTGCTGCGCGGCGCCGAGCTGGCGATCGTGCCCGGCGCCCCGCTGCGGATCGACTCGCCCGGCGAGGACGCCGAGGTCGACGCGCTGCTGCGCGGCCCCGGCGAGCCGGCGCGGGTCGGCGGGGGCGCGCGGTGGTACGCGTCGTTCACCGCGGCGCTGGAGCGCGTCGCCGCCGCGGCCGCCCGGGTGGGTGCCCGCCCGCTCGCCGACGTGGACGAGATCGCCGTGATGTGCGACAAGCGGCGCTGCCACGCCCGCCTGCGCGCGGCGGGTGTCACCGTCCCCGAGGGGCTGGGGTCCGTGGGCGGCTACGCCGACCTGCGCGCGCGGATGGCGGCCGCGGGCCTGCACCAGGTGTTCGTCAAGCCGGCACACGGCTCGTCCGCCAGCGGCGTCGTGGCGCTGCGGGTCGCGCCCGGCGGGCGGGTCCGGGCCGTCACCTCCGCCGCGCCCGCCGGCGCTGGGTACGCCAACGCGCTGCGGGTGCGGACCTACGAGCGGGAGGCGGAGGTGGCCCGGCTGATCGACCTGCTGGCGCCGGACGGGCTGCACGTCGAGCGGTGGCTGCCCAAGGCCGCCCAGGGCGGGCGCGTCCTCGACCTGCGGGTCGTCGTGATCGCGGGGGAGCCGACGCACGTGGTCGTGCGGACCAGCCGTTCCCCGCTGACGAACCTGCACCTCGGCGGCGTGCGCGGCAGCGTGCCCGCGGTGCGCGACGCGCTCGGCGCCGCCGGCTGGGCGCGGGCCCTGGACACGTGCGCGCGGGCCGCCGCCTGCTTTCCCGGCAGCCTGATGGTCGGCGTCGACCTGCTCGTCGAGATCGGCTGGCGCCGCGTCGTGGTCGGCGAGGTCAACGCCTTCGGCGACCTGCTGCCCGGGATCACCGGGCTGCCCGGCACCTGGGCCGCGGGCCTGGACACCTACGCCGCCCAGGTCCGCGCGGCGCTGGCGGCACCGCTGGCCGGAGGGGTGCGATGAGCCGGGACATGCACGGCGTCGTCGGCAGCCACGACCTGCTGCTGATCACGCTCGACACGCTGCGCTACGACGTCGCCGCCGAGCTCGCCGCCGCCGGGCAGACCCCCACCCTGCGCGGCCTGCTGCCCGGCGGCCGCTGGGAACGCCGCCACACCCCCGGCAGCTTCACCTACGCGGCGCACACCGCCCTGCTCGCCGGCTTCCTGCCGACCCCGGCGAGTCCCGGGCCGCACCCGCGGCTGTTCGCCGCCCAGTTTCCCGGCAGCGCCAGCACCGCGCCCGGCACCTGGACGTTCGACGCCCCCGACCTGCCGTCCGGCCTGTCGGCCGTCGGCTACCACACGGTCTGCGTCGGCGGCGTCGGCTTCTTCAACAAGCTCTCGCCGCTCGGCTCCGCGCTGCCCGGGCTGTTCGCCGAGAGCCACTGGGAGCCGCGGTTCGGTGTCACCGACCCGGACTCGCTCGCCCACCAGATCGACCGGGTCGGCGAGGTGATCGCCCGCCTGCCCGCCGAGCGGCGGCTGTTCCTGCTGCTCAACGTCGCCGCCCTGCACCAGCCGAACTGGTTCTACCTGGCCGGCGCCAGCCGCGACCACGGCGACACCCGCGAGTCCCACGCCGCGGCGCTGCGCCACGTCGACGGGCACCTCGGCCGGCTGTTCGCGCTGATGCGCCGGCCCTGCTTCGTGATCGTCTGCTCGGACCACGGGACCGCATATGGCGAGGACGGCCACACCGGCCACCGCCTCGGCCACGAGGTCGTCTGGACCGTCCCCTACGGCGAGTTCGTGCTGTCATGACCGACAGCCCCTACCAGCACTACCTCTACGCCTACCCGCACAAGACGGCGTACCGCCCGCTGTCCCCGCCGCCGCGGCTGCGCGACGTGTGGGCGGGGGAGGACCGCTCCGCGCTCGCCCTCTACCTGCACGTGCCGTTCTGCGAGATGCGCTGCGGCTTCTGCAACCTGTTCACCCGCACCGGTGCGTCCGCGGACCTCACCGGCCGCTACCTCGACGCCCTGGACCGCCAGGCCACCGCCGTCGACGCCGCTCTCGCCGAGGCCGCGGCGGCCGACGCACACGGCGAGGTCTCCGTCGCCACGACCGCCATCGGCGGCGGCACTCCGACCTACCTGACCGCCGCCGAGCTGGACCGTCTCGGCGCCATCCTCGCCCGCTTCGCCGCGCCGGGCACCGTCCCGCTCAGCGTGGAGACCTCCCCGGCGACCGCGACCACCGACCGACTCGCCGTCCTGCGCGACCTCGGTACGACGCGCGTCTCGATGGGCGTGCAGAGCTTCCTCGACACCGAAGCCCGCGCCGCCGGTCGCCCGCAGAAACGCGCCGACGTCGAGTCGGCGCTCGACCGCATCCGCGTCGCCGGCTTCCCCACCCTGAACATCGACCTCATCTACGGCATCGGCGGCCAGACCGCCGACACGTGGCTGGCGTCCCTGACGGCCGCGCTCGCCTGGCGCCCCGAGGAGCTCTACCTCTACCCGCTGTACGTCCGACCGCTCACCGGCCTCACCGGCCTCGCCGGCCGCGACCTCGACTGGGACGACCAGCGCCTGCGGCTCTACCACCTCGGCCGCGACCACCTGCTGTCCCACGGCTACGAGCAGGTCTCGATGCGCATGTTCCGCCGCCCGACCGCCGACGCCGCCGACGCCGGCACACGGTACTGCTGCCAGACCGATGGCATGATCGGCCTCGGCTGCGGCGCCCGGTCCTACACCTCCGAGCTGCACTACTCGTTCGACTACGCGGTCGGCGCCCGCCACGTCCGCACGATCATCGACGACTACGTCCGCGAAACCGACTTCGACCACGCCCAGGTCGGCTTCACCCTCGACGCCGACGAGCGCCGTCGCCGCCACCTCATCCAGTCCCTTCTCCAGGCCGACGGCCTCGACCGCGCCGCCTACCGCGACCGCTTCCACACCGACGCCGCCGCCGACGTCGACCTCGCCGGCCTCGCCGAACGCGGCTGGCTGGCGGAGGAGTCCCCGAGCACGATCCGCCTGTCCCCGGAGGGCCTGGCCCACTCCGACGCCATCGGCCCGGCCCTCCTCTCAGCCCGGGTCCGCGCCCTCATGACCGACCACACCGCGCGCTGATGATGCCCACCGACGACAGTCGACGCGGCGCTGACGGCCGCGACGACCAGGGCCGCCGGGATGCTCCGGCCGTCCCGGCCGACGACGACCCTTCGCGGCAGCTGACGATCCTCTACCGCGGGCCGCTGGCCAGCTGCGACTACGACTGCCCGTACTGCCCGTTCGCGAAGCGGCGCGACACCCCGGAGCAGCTCCGGGCCGACCGGGCGGCCCTGGAACGCTTCGTCGACTGGGTCCGCGCCCAGCGCCACGGCGTGTCGGTGCTGTTCACCCCGTGGGGCGAGGCGCTGGTCCGCTCCTGGTACCGGCGGGCGCTGGTCGAACTCAGCCAGCTGCCGCACGTTGGGCGCGTCGCGATCCAGACCAACCTGAGCCACCGCGTCGACTGGACGTCCGACGCCGACCTGGGCCGCCTCGCGCTGTGGACGACCTACCATCCGAGCCAGGTACCCCACGAGCGTTTCCTCGGCAGGTGCCGCGACCTCGTCGACCGCGGTGTGCGCTTCAGCGTCGGCGTCGTCGGCCAGCCCGAGCATCTGCCCGCCGCGCGCCGCCTGCGCGCGGACCTGCCCGCCGAGGTGTACCTGTGGGTCAACGCCGCCGAAGGCCACACCTACACCGCCGCCGAGGCGACCGCCTGGACCGCGATCGACCCGCTGTTCGCCCACAGCCGCACCCCGCACCCCAGCCGCGGCCTGCCCTGCCGCACCGGTGACACCGTCGTGTCCGTCGACGGCGCGGGCACCGTCCGCCGCTGCCACTTCGTCCCGACGACCCTCGGCAACCTCTACGACGACTCGTTCCGCGCCGGGCTGCGTCCCCGGACCTGCCCACTGGACCGCTGCGACTGCCACATCGGCTACGTCCACCTCGCACCGCTCGGCCTCTACGACACCTTCGCCGGCGGCATCCTCGAACGCATCCCCGCGGACTGGCTCAGGACAGGTCGCCGTGCAGGTGCAGCGCCGGAAACACGTGGTCCTGCCAGATCTGGCGGGAGCTGTCCTCCGGATAGGCGGTGACGGTCGGGGTCGCGTCGAAGACCTGCGCGAGGCGCTGCTCAGGGTCGTAGGGCGGCCAGCCGGGCTCGCCGTGGGTGGCGAATGCCGTCCAGGCGGTCCGCATCCGCGCCGACAGTGCCGTCGCCTCGGCGGACGGGCTCTCGCCGAGGAGCATCGCGGGCTGGCCGCTGGTCAGGTTGCCGAACACGAGCGGCACGTCGAGGCCGTGGCAGGCGCCGAGCGCGCCACCCATCCCCGGGGCCGTCCAGGTCAGCTCGTAGAGGTACGCCCGGCCGCCGCCGGCCACCTGGGCCTGCGCCAGGTGCAGGGACGGCATCCGGAACAGCCAGTCCGAGTGCACCAGTTCGTAGAGCTTGTCGGGGCTCGCGTCGGCATAGGCGTCCCGGTAGCGGCGGGCGCCGTCCGCGCCGGGGGCGAAATCGCGCAGCGCGGTCTTGGCCTGGTCGGGCGTGACCTGGCCGAGCATCCCGGTGAAGACGGTGAACAGCCGATGCTCGTCACGGGTGTGCCCGGCGATCAGATCGACGTCGCGGGCGGCGCCGGCGGCGAGCGCCTGCCACGGCGTGGTCGGCAGGACGTCGCCGTCGACGACGGGCGAGAACAGGATCGACCGCAGCGCCGCCTGGCCCCAGCGGTCCGCGCGCGCCGGCATCGTCGCGGTGACGGAGTCTCCGGTGAGCGCCAGCAGGGCCGGGTCGACGGTGGCCAGGTCCGCGGCGGTGGGACGCAGCCCCAGCTCGTCCGCGCAGGCGGCGGCCAGGTCGGCGGCAAGCTGGGGGGAGAAGTAGGTGCCGGGCACGCTCTGGGCGATGGCGCGGCGGAACAGCCCAGCCGCGCGGGGCATCGCCAGCAGCGCGGCGACCGATCCGCCACCCGCGGACTCACCGAAGATCGTGACCTGGCCCGGGTCGCCGCCGAAGGCGCCGATGTTCTCCCGCACCCACTCCAGCGCGGCAACCTGATCGAGCAGCCCGCGGTTCGGCGGCGCACCGTCGATCTGGGCGAAGCCCTCCACGCCGAGGCGGTAGTTGAAGGTCACCACGACCACACCGCCGTCGCGAGCCAACCGGCCACCGTCGTACTCCGGCCAGCTCGACATCCCGACCGTGTAACCACCGCCGTAGATCCAGACCATGACCGGGAGCTTCGCCGCCGGGTCGGGCGCGGGCGACCAGACGTTGACCGTCAGCCAGACCTCAGTCGCCGCCGCGTCCGTGGCAGCCGGACCCCGCCCGAGCACATCGGTCTGCGGCACCGGGGGGCCGTAGGCCAGGGCCGGGCGCACGCCGTCCCAGCGCCCGGCCGGCTTCGGCGCGGCGAAGCGAAGGCCGCCGATCGGCGCCTCGGCGTAGGGGATGCCACGGAAGACCGCCACGCCCGACTCCAGGCTGCCACGCAGCGCCCCGCCCGCCGCGCGGACCTCGGGCTGTGACCCGGCGGACAGCGGTCCGGCGGCAGTGGCCGTCATGGTTCCTCCAGCGTGGGTGCCGTCCGCCCGGACGCGGACGCGGACGGCGGAATCATGCCGGAGGATCAAGCCGCCCGCGAACCATTTACCGGCGTCACCCGGTGGCGGCGCGCCACGCGCGGATGGGTTCTCCTCGCGGGCACAGCCACCACGGCTGTCCGTGGCGCACGTCCAACTGCATCGGGTGGGCGTGCCCAGGGCAGGGCGGGACCGGGTCCGAAATGCCGACGTCGGCCAGGAAATCCTGGAGCCAGTCGGCGATGTGGACCGACAACTCGGCCGGCTCGGTCGCCGGCAGCACCGGATGGGTCCCGACCAGGTCGGAGCCGCGCGCCGTGAGCGGCCACTCGCTGACCCAGCCCACGAGATCCGCCTCGGTCACCGGCTGCCCCAGGCGCCGGCCGACCTCGTCCGCGGCCAGCTCACCCTCGTCCAGCCAGGCTCGTGCCCGCGCCAGTTCAGGACCGTCCGGGGCGTTGATGGTGACGGTGATCAGTGCGGACGCCGGTGCCAGTTCCGCCATCGCCGCCGTCACGGCCTCCGCCACGCGCCGACGCGCGGGCAGCAGGTTGGCGATTGCCTCGGCTGCGAGGGGATGAGCTGGAGCTTCGGGCGGCGCGGGAACATCGGACACGGTCGCCCAGGCTGCGGACGGCCTGTCGGCCTCATAACGCTGCATCTCGAGAACCTCACTCAGTGACCTGGACCGGGTGGCGTGGTCGCTGCGTCCTGGTCCGTAGCGGACCCCGAGGGCGCGGGCGCCTGGCAGGTGAACATGTCCGGATCGGCCCCCGCCCTGGCGAGGAGCACGTGGAGGTGGTGCCGGTCGGCGGGCGAGAGCTGGGCGAACGGGGAGCCCGTGGTCAGAGTCCGAACGAGTCGGCTGCGGGCTTCCACTCCCTGGGGGGTGAGGCTGATGACCTTCTGTCGCCGGTTGGCGGGCACCGGTCGCCGCTGGATGAGGCCGCGCTGTTCCAGCCGGTCCGTGAGGAACGTGACGGTGGAAGGGTCGCAGTTCAGGGCGGACGCGAGCGCGCGCATCGAGGGCGGCGGCGCGTCGGGGTCCAGCCGCCACAGGGCGTTCGCGAGCGGCTCGGTGAGGTCGAGTTCCTTCAGCAGGTCCGCGCCGAGCGCGTTGATCGCGCCTGCGAGGAGGAACACCTGCTTGACGACGGCATGGGTCAACTCGTCGTCGGTGGGGCCCACGAGGTCGACCACCTGCCAACATTACCTGGACCCTCAAACACTTGGAGAATCCAACTATGGGGTGGATACTTGGACTCTCCAAGTGTTGATGAGTTGGAAGGGTATGCGACATGCACCTGGCGGTCTTCGGCGGCACCGGCCACATTGGGCGCCACCTGCTCGAGCAGGCACTCCTGCGGGGTGACACCCTCACGGCACTGACCCGTGACCCGAGTCGCCTCGCCGGCCACGAGCGCCTGCGCGTGGTGGCCGGCGACGTCCGCGACCCGGACATCGTGAAGCAGGTCGTGGCCGGCAGCGACGCCGTGCTCAGTGCCCTGGGCCAGCGCAGCTGGGGAAGCACGGTCTGCACGGACGGGATGCGCACGATCCTGCCGGCGATGGACGCCCATGGTGTGCGCCGCCTGGTGGCCGTCAGCGGCTACGGCGTCGCCGACAGCCGCCACCGCAACCTCTACGTCGCCCTCGCCCGGGTCGCGATCAGATCACTGATGCGGGACAAGGAGGGAATGGAAGAACTCATCCGCGCCAGCGACACCGCCTGGACGATTGCGCGACCAGCGATCCTCACGGGCGGTGAGCGCACCGGGCACTACCGCACCGGCACCGACCTGCACCTGACCGTCAGATCCACGATCTCCTACGCCGACGTCGCCGACTTCATGCTTGCCCAGCTCGCCAGTGACGCCTTCGTATGCCGAGCCGTCGCCATCACCTCGTAGCCGGCCAGCGCAGGTCCCCTCCATGAGCCGGACCTGCATGACGACGGGTCCGCAGCCTCGCGGTCGAGGCAGTCGCCGCCGGCCGAGATGTCACTGATCCGGCGGTACTCGACGATCCGGGCCTCGCCTGGCACCGCGACGAGCGGCTGGGGCGGGGACGTCGCCTGCCTGCCACAGCCTGCCCGGGCCTGCGGAGTTGGGCCGGACCGTGCGGATAGCATTATCCGTGATCACAACTACAGGATGTTGCTGGGCTGGGTAGGTCACATGTCCGAATCTCTGCGGCATCTCGTGGCAGACCGCGCGTCGGCGGCGCCCGGCAACCGATCTACCAGGGCTTTTGTCGGTTCTCGGGATGTACTACGGAACGGTGGTCATTCGTCGCTCGAGGCGCGGTAAGGACCACTGGTCGCCCTATGTCACGGATTGCGGCCCGGTCATCCAGGAAATGGGCTCGGTCGGGCTCGATCCGGTGGATGGGCCCGGATGCACGCATCCCGATGCGATAGCCTCATCGGCACTGTGCGAGGCGGCGATGGGGGCATCTGTTGGACGGGCGGCGATACGCGGTCATCGTAGGTACGAACACCTGCGGCACCGGCGTCAGGCTCCCGCTCCTGCGTCACGCCGAGGCTGATTCGCAGGCGATGTACAACGCCCTCACGGATGAAAAAACAGGCACGTTCGACTCCGTTGACGTCCAGCTTCTTCTCGGTCCGGCTGCGACCACGCGAAAAGTGAAGGAAGCCCTTCGTTCGGCGGCGTTGGACATGACGCCGTCGGACATACTCTTCGTGTATTTCGCCGGCCATGCCGTGATGTCGCGCTGGCGGCACCACAGTGATCCGTATCTTGTCACGACCGATCTCGATCTGAACTCGTTGCGGGAGGACCCGGACGGGGGCGTCCGCATGAGCTTTCTCTGGCGGGACGTCTTCCACGCGACAGCCGGTTCCTCCTTCCTCATCCTCGACTGCTGCCATGCCGGCGCCTACCTGATGGCGGCCGGGGCCGACCCGGTGCGCATCAGGCAGGAACTTCCGCAGGCCATCGAGGAGGCGCATGAGGGACACCGCCCTGCTCGACACTCCGCTCTTTTCGCCTGTGCGGCCAACCAGGCCGCTCGCGAGAACGATGATCTTCGTGGCGGGGTGGTCACCCACCACGTGCTGCGGGGGCTGCAGGGTAAGGCTGCGGACGCCCGGGGAGGCGTGACGTTCGGCAGTCTGGTCGAGTACGTCCGCGCCCAGGACATAGAGCCCGAACCCGGGTGCGTCGTCCAGGGGTGGGGCCCGGCGACAGCGCTCACCCGGCCGGTTTTCGGGGCCGGTGAGTCCGCCGGGAACGCGCGGCCGGTACCGCGCCCCGTCGCTGCCACCAGCATCACGGCCTGCCGGAATCCGCTGGAGTCCGAGCTTGGCCTCATCGAGAAACTGCTGGAGCGCATCTTTCGATCCGACAGCGGTCTGACGCGCCCGGAGGGCAGCGACCGGCTCGCGGCACTGGGCGCTCTGCGGTATGCCTTCGACGCGTCCGCCGTGCTCGAGCTCAAACTCTCCGGAGCCGAATCGGTGATTGTCGGCTCGTCGGGAAATCTGAGCCCGGAGCAGCTCTCGGAGACCTTCCCCGTCGTCGCCTCGGTGGTCCGGCAGGACCGCTCGGTCCTGGGACATGTGATCACGCCCGCGTCCGGACCCAGGCTGCTTGTGGTCCCGCTGACATCGACCGACACCGAGGCGATGTCGGCGCTCGTCGTGGTCGACCCGGCTCCTGCGTTTCTCGACATCGGCGAACCGCTGGTGGTGATTGCCAGCACCATGCTCACCAGATGGTCGCCGCGTGACCTGCTGAAGGTCGAGGTGGACGTGCTGACCGCTCTGCGCGCGGAGTTCGGCCGGCTACCACTGCGGCTCTACCGGCAGGGCCTGAGCGCATACAGCAGACTGCTCGACTCCCTGGTGATGGTGTTCGAGCCTGTGATGATCCTCAGTGATCGTGCGAATACGGTGGGAATTCAGAGCTGGGAGGCGCTCGCGCGCACGGACAGCAAGGCACGCCGAGCCCCGCTGGATGTGCTGTCCATTCCCGACGTCTGGGGGGACGAGTTCCTGATCGAACGGGACAAGAGTCTGGCGACGAAGGCAATCCGCTCCTTTGCCCTGGCCCACAGCCGCGGCCAGTGGAGTCACGACGCCCCGAAGCCAGTGTCCATCAACGTCTCGGTGCGGGCGCTGCTCAGCGCGGCCTACGCCCATGGGCTGGCCGATGCGATCCGCGAAGCCGGGCTGGCCCCGCATGCCGTCACGCTCGAAATCTCCGAGCGCGATCCGATCGAACCCCGCTCGGACGAGTGGGACCGGTGGAAGCCGAACCCCTCCGCCTACTTCCAGGCCCGGCTCGCGGCCCTCTCCCGAAACCTGCACGTCAACTTCGCCGTCGACGACTTCGGCGTGGGACACTCCTCGCTCGACCGCATATCCACACTGTCGCTCACCCAGATAAAGGTCGACCGCTCCATTCTCCATCACGCCCTCGCGCTCAAGGAGCTCGAACTCGTCGTCCAGCTTGCGAGGGCGGCAATGGACCGCGGCCATTCGGCGCAGCCCCGTGTGGTGGTGGTCGAGGGGTTCGACTCCGAGTGTCCGGTGCGACTCAGCGACATCTACAACCTGGGCATCCGTTACGTACAGGGCTACATCACCGAGGAGCCGGCCTCCGTTGATCTGCTGCCGTTGAATCTGGATCTGCGTGAGCGGATCGCAGCTTTTCTGCGGTAAGGGCTGCGCCGCGCACATCGTTGTCCGCGAAAACTGGAGTGAGTTCAATGGCGAGTGAACGTGTGGAGCTCTGTCTGCCTGAGGATGTGATCGCCGAGCTGGAACTGGGCGAGAGCGGAACTCGCGGCGCCCCCGAGCTGATGATCGCGGTGGAGGGCCTGAACCTGTTCGCCAGCTTCATCACGGTGGCGGGCCTGGCCGGCCAGCTTCCCACCCTGGCGCGGGCACTGCGCCGCTGGGTGGGACGCCAGCCCGCGACCGGCCAGCCCATCCGGCTGCTGGTCAAGGGCCCGGGCACGAACATGGAGCTCGACCTGCCGCCCAACGTGGATACGGCGCGCATCGTCGCGGCCCTCAGCCGGCTGCTGTCCGAGGAGTAGTCCGCTCAGACCGGCAGTGCCAGGGCGTCTCGGGAGGCGGTGGTCCGCTAGGTTGTGTCCGGCCGATCATGGTGAGGGCATCCGGACACCGACCCCTTCAAAGCGACCGGTCGGCAGCGCAGCGGACCCCTTTACACGGGCAAACCGGACACCGAGCCCCATCGGGCATCAATCAGAAGCGCGCCCGGTCCCGCCGAGGGGCAGCCAGACCCTTGATCGCTACTCCCCGCAGCGAGGCTGCGTGGCTGAGGAGCTTTGTGGTCGCTTGGTACAGACAAAACGGGCGCCGAACCCTACAGAACGACAATCGTGGTCCTTCTGAATCGCGGCGGTCCCTGATTATCGTCGCTTACCGTGACCTCCGAGCCCCCCGGCCGGCCGGGGGCGGCGGCGGGCGGCAGGGAGCCAGCCGCGGCGGTCGCGGGCACGCCGAACACCGAGCCCCAGCAACCAGCTGCCTGCCAACCCGGCCAGAGCACATGCAGAGACGACTCGCCCACCAGCAAGATCGCCCGGACACGAGCTAGCCGGCGACGGGAGCCATCAGCGCGGTGATCTGACTGCGGACCCAGGCGGTGACGTCGGCGGCGGTGGGGTCGTCGGCGAGCGAGGTGAACAGGACGGGGCGGTCGCCGCGGGCTACGGCGGCGTCGCGGGCCATCACGCCGAGGTCGGCGCCGACGAGGGGGGCCAGATCGGTCTTGTTGATGACGAGCAGGTCGCTGCTGGTCACGCCGGGGCCGCCCTTGCGGGGGACCTTGTCACCGCCGGCGACGTCGACGACGAAGATCTGCCGGTCGATGAGGCCGTAGCTGAACGTCGCGGTGAGATTGTCGCCGCCGGACTCGACGAGCACGAGGTCGAGCGGGCCGGTCTCGGCCTCCAGGTCCTCGACGGTGTCGAGGTTGGCGGTGATGTCGTCGCGGATCGCCGTGTGCGGGCAGCAGCCCGTCTCCACCGCGCGGATGCGGCCCGGGTCGAGGACGCCCGCGCGGCGCAGGAAGTCGGCGTCCTCGGTGGTGTAGATGTCGTTGGTCACGACGCCGAGGCGCAGGCTCGACGACAGCGACCGGCACAGCGCCGCGACCAGCGCCGTCTTGCCACTGCCGACGGGACCGCCGATCCCGATCCGCGGCGCCCGCCCGAGCGGCGCCACCGGCCCGCCGCCTGTCCCGCCGCCGGCGAGGTGCTGGGCATCGTTGAGGTCGTGACCGAGGTGCATCGGGGCTCGCTCTCCATCGCGTCGTGGTGGTCCCGGCACGGCGGCCGGGGTCCCCGAGGCGCCAGCGGCGGCGGTGACGGACGGGGTGGTTCGGGAACGGCGTGGTGCGGCGCGGGATGGCTCGGGGCGGTGTGGTCCGGGCTCGGACGGCGGGATCAGGCCGCGTGCAGGGCGGGCTCGGGGAGGCCGAGCTGGGCGCGGTCGAGGAAGGCGCCGGGCATCGCGGCGAGGTCGGGCGCGGACGGCGCGGCGCCGGAGCGCACCAGCAGGTCGCCGAGGGAGGCGATCATCACGCCGTTGTCGGTGCAGCGGCGCCGGGCCGGGATGCGCAGCCGGATGCCGGCGTCGGCGCAGCGCTGCGCGGCGAGTTCGCGCAGCCGGCTGTTCGCCGCGACGCCGCCGACGACGAGCAGGTCGTCGATGGCGTGGTCGCGACACGCCCGGATCGCCTTGGCGGTCAGCACGTCGACGACCGCCTCCTGGAACGAGGCGATCACATCGCCGGGCGGGATGGTCGTGTCGGGATGCGCCTCGGCCCAGCGGGCGACCGCGGTCTTCAGACCCGAGAAGGAGAACGTGTACGCCGCGTCGGTGCGCCCGGTCAGCGGGCGGGGGAACGCCAGCGCCGTCCGGTCGTGGCCGACGGCCTCGCGGTCCACCGCCGGGCCGCCGGGGTAGGGCAGGCCGAGGACCCGGGCGACCTTGTCGAAGCACTCGCCGGCGGCGTCGTCGAGGGTGTCGCCGAGGTGCACGATCGGGTCACGGGCGAGATCACCGACGCGCAGCAGTGAGGTGTGCCCACCGGAGACGATCAGCGCGATCAGCGGGTCGGGCAGCGGCTCGCCGTCGACGAGGTCGGCGGCGAGGTGGCCGGCGAGGTGGTGCACGCCGTAGAGCGGAACGCCGAGGGCGGTGGCGTACGCCTTGGCCGCCGCCACCCCGACGTGCAGGGCGGTGGCGAGGCCCGGACCGGCGGTCACGGCGATCGCGCCGATGTCGGCGGCGCGCAGCCCGGCGGACGCCAGCGCCGAGCGCACGCAGGGCACGAGGGCCTGCACATGGGCCCGCGCGGCGATCTCCGGCACCACCCCGCCGTAGCGGGCGTGCTGGTCCATGCTGGTCGACAGCGCCTCGCCGAGCAGCTCGCCGTCGCGGACGAGCGCGACCCCGGTCTCGTCGCAGGACGTCTCGATGCCCATGACGACCGGGCCCGTCACCATCGGGCCGTGCTGCGCCGGCATCCCCGCGCCCTCCTCATCCGGCGAGCGTCCGCTGCGCCCGTCCCCAGTCCGTCGGTGACCGGCCGTCCGACCCGCCCCGCGCCGAGTGACGGGCGGGCGCGCCCGCAACGGCCACACCGGTTCCGAGACTACGCCGGTCGGGGCCTCGCCCCGCGCCGCGGATCGCCGCCTCCACCTGCGCCGTTCGCACTCGCCGGGATCAGCGCAGGCCAGCGCCGCCCACGTCGTCGGCGACGGAGTCCGAGGACGCGGCGAACGGCGGGTCCGAGGCCTCCAGGGCGTCCGTGCAGGTGCGGCACAGGCCGGTGAGGGCCGCATGATCGGCCTGTAGGCGGAAGCCGACGGTGGCGGCGAGGCGTTCGGCGACGGCGTCGAGCAGGTCACCGGGGACGTCCTCGATCCGGCCGCAGGCCCGGCAGCGGACGTGCAGGTGCGCGCCGCCGGTCAGGCTGGCGGCGATGTGGTAGACCACCGGGCCGTGCGCCGGATGGACGTGGGTGAGCAGGCCGAGGTCGCCGAGGGTCTCCACCGCCCGGTAGATCGTGGTCCGGTGCAGGCCGGGGACGATCACCTCGGCGCGGGCGAGGACGTCCTCGACGCAGAGGTGTTCGCTGGTCTCGGCCAGCACGCGCAGCACGGCGCGCCGCGCCGGGGTCACCCGCTCGCCGCGCGCCCGCAGCCGCGCGATCCCGGCCGCGGCGAGCTCCGGCCCCACGGCGCGCGGCTCGTCCACGACATCCACCTCCTGACCGTGTGCCCTGACCGTGTGCCCTGACCGTGTGCCCTGACCGTGTGCCCTGACCGTGTGCCCTGACAACGTCCCCCTGACAACGTGCCCTGACAACGTGCCGATCCGCCGCGGCGCTCCCGCGGGGCGGACGGGCCGGGCGCTCGCGTGGTGAACGCCCGGTTGCGTGATGTGACCTGATCGTGATCTGCCCCGGTCATGCCGGGGCACGATTCTGTTGTGGCACAGTGTCCGGCATGGCCGTGCTCCCCATCCGCACCGTCGGCGATCCCGTGCTGCGCACTCCGGCCACCCTGGTCACGCAGTTCGACGCGGCACTGGCCCGGCTGGTCGCGGACATGATCGACACGATGTACGCCGCGCCCGGCGTCGGGCTCGCCGCGCCGCAGATCGGCGTCGGGCTGCGGGTGTTCGTGTTCGACGTCGACTACGACCCGCATGACCGCGCCGTGCCCCGGGTGCCCCTGGTGGTGGTCAACCCGATTCTGACCATCGTGGACGACGGCGAGTCGCAGCACGGCGGCGAGGGCTGCCTGTCCGTCCCCGGCCTGCACTACCCGACGTCACGGGCGATGCGGGCCGTCGTGCGTGGCGTGGATGCCGTCGGCGAGCCCGTCGAGTACGCCGGCGAGGGACTGCGGGCCCGCTGCTTCCAGCACGAGGTCGACCACCTCGACGGCACGCTCTTCCTCCAGCGGCTCACCGGCGAGGCCCGCACCGCCGCCGTGCGGGCGCTGCGTGAGCAGCCGCCGGCGACACCGCGGGTGACCGGCACCGAACGAACCGGCGCCGGCGCCCACCCGCTGCGCCGTACCGGCGGATGACCCGCGGCCCGCGCCGCGCCGGCGACGATCCCGGCGCCCGGACGGCGAGCTGCGCGGGTGTGTCGCCTCCGGCTGGGAACTCATGACATCCTTCCCCTCCTGGGGTGGGATTGCTTCTGGGGTGGGACGAGGTTCTCGGGTGGCACGAGATTCTCGGGTGGGACGACGTTCTCGGGTGGGCCGACGACGGTGAGTGGGGAGTGACGCGGTGACCGACATCTCCGGCGGGCCGTACAAGCGGCCGTTCCGGTTCAACATCCAGTGTTCCTCGCCGGAGCGGGTCGACCCGCGGTCGTGGGCCGAGCTTGCCCGCCAGGTCGAGGACCTGGGCTACGCGACGCTCACCGTCTCCGACCATCTCGACGAGCAGGTCGCCCCGATCGCCGCGCTGATGGCCGCCGCCGACGCGACGACCAGCCTGCGCATCGGCGCCATGGTCTTCAGCAACGACTACCGCCATCCCGTCGTGCTCGCGAAGGAGGCCGCGACGCTCGACGCGCTCTCCGGCGGCCGCTTCGAACTCGGCCTCGGCGCCGGCTGGATGACGTCGGACTACCAGCGCGCCGGGCTGACGCTCGACCCGCCCGGCGTGCGCATCGCCCGCCTCGCCGAGTCCCTCGCCGTCATCAAGGGCATGTTCGCCGACGCCCCGCTGCACCACAGCGGCGAGTTCTACCAGGTCAACGGCCTGAACGGGACACCCAAGCCGGTGCAGCGCCCGCACCCGCCGATCGTCATCGGCGGCGGCGGCCGCCGGCTGCTGTCCCTGGCCGCGCGCGAGGCCGACATCATCGGGCTGAACATGAACATGGCCGGTGGCGTCATCGACGCCTCCCTCGGCCCGAACGCCACCGTCGCCGCGACCGAGGAGAAGGTCGGCTGGATCCGCGACGCCGCCGGCGCCCGCTGGGACGACCTGACCCTGCAGGTCCGCATCCACCTGGCGATCGTCACCGACGACCGGCACGCCATCATCGAGCAGCTCGCCGCCGGGTTCGGGCTGACGCCGGAGCAGGCGTCGGCCACTCCGCACGCGCTGTGCGGATCCGTCGAGGAGATCTGCGATGATCTCATCGAGCGCCGCGAGCGGTTCGGCATCAGCACGGTCGGCCTCGGCCTGGACGCGCTGACCGACCTGGCCCCCGTCGTCGCCCGGCTCGCCGGCACCTAGCCGGACGGCGCCGGCGCCCGCCCGTCCCTCGTTTCACATCGTCAAGGAGCCATCGTGGTCGAGCACATGAAGTGGTGGGGCTGGGGCCGGGAGAGCGTCTCGTTCACCCACAACGACAAGCCCAAGCTCGCGCCGTTCGTGCGCACCCACATCGGGCTCGACATCACCCGCCCGCCGGCGCAGGCGCCGGCGTTCGCCGACCTGACGGTCGACCCGCCGAAGCTCCCCGAGGGCCTGCGCGCCGCGCTGGTCGACGCCGTCGGCGCCGAACACGTCAACATCGACGCGCTCGACCGGGTGGTCCACACCTACGGCAAGAGCCTGCGTGACCTGGTCCGGCTCCGTAACCAGGACTTCGGCCGGCTCCCCGACGCCGTCGTCTACCCGGCGGACGAGGAGGCGGTGCGCGCCGTGCTCGCCGCGGCGCTCGCGGCCGACGCGGTCGTCATCCCGTTCGGCGGCGGGTCGAACATCGCCGGCAGCCTCGAGGCCTCGCGCGGCGAGACCCGGCCGGTGATCTCCGTCGACCTGGGTCGGCTCGACCGGGTGCTGGAGATCGACGCCGACGCCCGGCTGGCCCGCATCCAGGCCGGCGCGCTCGGCCCGCACCTGGAGGAGCAGCTCAACGCCCAGGGCTGGACGCTCGGCCACTTCCCGGACAGCTTCAGCCACTCCACCCTCGGCGGCTGGATCGCCACCCGCTCGTCCGGCATGCAGTCGGACAAGTACGGCGACATCGCCGAGATCACCCGGGCGGTCCGGGTCGTCACCCCCGCCGGGGTGCTCGCCACCAGGCCGGTCCCGAGCCAGTCGACCGGACCGAGCGTGCGGGAGATGATCCTCGGCAGCGAGGGCCGGCTCGGCATCATCACCGAGGCCACCGTGCAGGTCCACCGGGTGCCCGAGGAGCGCGTCATCCTCGGCTACTTCTTCCCGACCTGGGACGACGGCCTGCTCGCCATGCGGGAGATCGCCGAGAGCGAGGCGACGGTGTCGGTCACCCGCGTCTCCGACGCGAACGAGACCCAGTTCTCCCTCGCGACCAGCAAGAAGGGCTCGCCGACCAACCAGCTGCTCTCCGCCGGCCTCAAGCAGTACCTGCGCCGCGTCCGCAAGTTCGACCTGGAAAAGATGTGCCTGTCGTTCATCGGTTTCGAGGGCACCGCCGGCCACGTGCGCACCCAGCGCAAGCTCGTCGGGGAGATCGTCAGCCGGCACGGCGGGCTCTGCGTCGGCACCGGCCCCGGCCAGCTCTACGACCAGAAGAAGTTCGACACCCCCTACATCCGTGACTTCCTGCTCGGCCAGGGCGCGGTCGCGGACGTGTCGGAGACCTCGACGTCCTGGTCGCAGCTCGCGCCGCTCTACCGGGGCGTGGTCGCCCGGGCGAACAAGGCGTTCGCCGAGCTCGGCGTGCAGGGCTGGATCATGTGCCACCTGTCGCACTCGTACCACTCCGGCGCCTGCCTGTACTTCACGTTCGCCTACTCCGCGCCGATCACGCTGGACGCGATCGAGGGGTACGACACGGTGAAGTCCGCGATCCAGCAGGGCTTCATCGACCTCGACGGCACCCTGTCGCACCACCACGCCGTCGGCCTGGAGCACGCCGGCTGGCTCGCCGAGGACATCTCCCCGGCCGGCGTCACCCTGATGACCGCCCTGTTCGACGGCATCGACCCCGGCCACAACCTCAACCCCGGCAAGATCATCCCTTCGGGGCCGGTCTCGGCCGAAGCCACCCCGGCCTCGGCGGTCGAGGCCACCCCGGCCGCGGCGGCCAGGCCGGACGCCGGCTAGGCGGGCGGTGCGGACGATCCTCGTGGTCGGGATCGGCGCGGGCGATCCCGACCAGCTCACCCTGCAGGCCGTGCGGGCGCTCGGCCGCGCGGAGGTCTTCTTCACCCTCGACAAGGGCGAGGCCGCCGCTGACCTGGTCGCGCTGCGGCGCGAGATCCTGGACCGCCATCTCGGCGACGGCGGCTACCGGCTCGTCGAGGCCGCCGACCCTCGCCGTGACCGCAGGCCCGCGGACACCGCCGCCTACGACGCGGCCGTCGACGACTGGCACGCGCGGCGCGCCGAGCTCTACGAGCGGATGATCGTCGACGAGCTGCCGGACGAGGGCTGTGGCGCGTTCCTGGTCTGGGGCGACCCGTCGCTCTACGACAGCACGCTGCGGATCCTCGACCGGGTCACCGCCCGCGACCAGGCGGCGTTCGACCTGGAGGTCATCCCCGGTATCACCAGTGTGCAGGCGCTGGCCGCCCGCCACCGCCTGGTCCTCAACCGCGTCGGCGGCCCGGTCACCATCACCACCGGCCGCCGCCTCGCCGCCGAGGGCTTCCCGGCGGGCGTCGACGACGCCGTGGTCATGCTCGACGCCGGCACCGCCTTCCGTGACCTCGACGAGCCCGATCTCGACATCTACTGGGGCGCCTACCTCGGCACCGATGACGAGATGCTCATCCACGGCCGCGGCGCCGACGTCGGCGACGCCATCGCCCGCACCCGCGCCGACGCCCGGCGCCGCAAGGGCTGGATCATGGACATCTACCTGCTGCGCCGCGCCAGGCGGTAGGTGAACCGGCGCCGGACCCGCGTGGAGACGGGACGGCACTCCAGCGTTGCCCGGCCGGTCTCGGCATTGTCTCCGCTGCCGTTCGAGTACCGCGGTCACCGACCGCATGGCCAGATCTGACCGTTTGGTCCGATATCTGCGTGACAGAGGGACCACGAAGACGTACGGGTCTGATCGCCTAGGTCGGCACCGACCACGCACGGTCATCCCAGCCGCCCGGCGGTGGCCCACGAACCCCCGCACGCCTGCGGACAGCACGCCGGCCGTCAGTTCTGCTCAGGTCAGACAGGCCGGGCCGGCGCGGCCGCCTGGCGAAGCGGGTTCTCGATCGTGGTGGCGACGGATGCGGCGACCTCGCGGTAGTGGTCGAGGACGGCGGGCTGCGGGTTGGCGGTGTGGACGACGCCCTCGGGGCGGGGCCAGCGCGGCGGGGCGTGGCCGCCGGCGCGGGCGAGGACGGTCGCGGCCTGGCGGGCCGCGCCGTTGGCGACGTACTCGGCGGGTGGGGGGACGGCGACGGGGACGCCGAGCAGCGCGGGCGCGAGCTGCTGGACGGCATGGGACCGAGCGCCGCCACCGATGAGGGCCACCCCGGCGATGGGCACGCCCTGCGCGCGCAGGGCGTCGGCGCAGCCCGCCATCAGGCACAGCACGCCTTCCACGGCGGCGCGAGCGAGGTTCGCCGGGGTCATCGACGCCGGGGTGAGGCCGTGCAGGGAGCCGGTGGCGGTGGGCAGGTTCGGGGTGCGCTCGCCCTCGAGGTAGGGCACGAACACCAGGCCCGCGGCGCCCGGCGGCGCGGTCAGGGCGAGCCGGCTGAGCTCGTCGTGGTCGACGCCGAGCAGCGTGCGCGCCGCGTCGAGCACCCGGCTGGCGTTGAGGGTGCAGGCCAGCGGCAGGTGGTGGCCCGTGGCGTCGGCGAAGCCGGCCACCAGGCCCGTCGCGTCGCGGGTGGCGACGGGGGAGCGGACGGTCACGACGCCGGAGGTGCCGAGGGACACCGCGGCCTCGCCGAGCCCGAGGCCCAGCCCCAGTGCCGCCGCCGCGTTGTCGCCGCAGCCCGGCCCGAGGACGAGATGCCCCCAGCCCAGCGCACCGTCGCCGCGGCCGACCGCCTCGTCGCCGGCCGCGACGACCGGTAGGACGAGGCCCTCGACGTCGCCAGGTCCGCGCCGCAGGGCCAGCGCGAGCAGGTCGCGGCGGTAGACGTCGGCGCTGGCGTCGAAGTAGCCGGTGCCGGAGGCGTCGGAACGGTCGGTTCGCAGCGTGTCCAGCGACCGGGCACCGGACAGCCGCCACGTCAGCCAGTCGTGCGGCAGCGCGATCGCGGCGATGCGGGCCGCCGCGTCGGGTTCGTGGTCGGCGAGCCAGCGCAGCTTCGTGACGGTGAACGAGGCGACTGGAACCGAGCCGACCGCGTCCGCCCAGCGCTTCGCCCCCCGCGTGCCCTCACCGTCGCCGAGCTCGACGACGAGGTCGGCCGCCGCCTGGGCGGACCGGGTGTCGTTCCACAGCAGCGCCGGCCGGATGACCCGGCCGTCGCGGTCCAGCGCAACAAGACCGTGCTGCTGGGCGCCGACGGACACGGCCTCGACGTCGTCGAGGCCACCCGCCCGCTCGACGGCGGCGAGCAACGCCGTCCACCAGCGTTCGGGGTCGACCTCAGTGCCGTCGGGATGCGGCGCGGCACCCTGGCGGACGAGCACGCCGGACTCGGCGTCCCGGATGACGACCTTGCACGACTGGGTGGACGAGTCGATGCCCCCGACGAGCGCCACGACGTCGGCCGGCTCAGCCGGTCGGGCGGCCCGCAGCCGCGCCCGGCGTGGGAGAGCCGATGAGGTGCTCGGTCGCGAGCTGCTGCAACCGGACGAAGCCGAAGTCCCGCTCGGCGGCCTTCACCGGGTCGAAGCCGTCGTCGGTGGCGAGCAGGTCCGCCGCCGTCTCACCGGCGGCGAGGGTCGGCTCGGCCAGCTCGAACACGCCGGCGTAGGCCATCGCCTCCTGGACGTTCGGGTCCGCGCGGAACGCCGCCGCCTTCTCGGCGAGCAGCAGGTAGGTGGACATGCAGGCCCGGGCCGACGCCCAGACGCCGGTCATCCCCTCCGTGCGCGACGGCTTGTAGTCGAAGTGGCGCGGGCCGGTGTAGCGGGGGGCATCCGGGTAGCCGGGGAAGCCGTTCTCGAGCAGGTCGACGGTGAAGAACGCCGAGACCAGATCGCCGTGCCCGAAGACGAGGTCCTGATCGTACTTCAGGCCCCGCTGGCCGTTGAGGTCGAGGTGGAACAGCTTCCCGCTCCACAGCGCCTGGCCGAGGGCGTGCGTGTAGTTGACGTTGGCCATCTGCTCGTGGCCGGTCTCCGGGTTGAGCCCGACGATGTCGCCGTGGTCGAGCTCGGCGATCAGCGCCAGCGCGTGCCCGACGGTGGGCAGGAAGATGTCGCCGCGCGGCTCGTTCGGCTTCGGTTCGAGCGCGATCCGCAGGTCGTAGCCCTGACTCTTGATGTAGCCGGCGACGGTGTCCAGGCCTTCCCGGTAGCGCTCCAGCGCCGCGTAGACGTCCTTCGACCCGTCGTACTCGCTGCCCTCGCGCCCGCCCCACATCACGAAGGTCGTCGCGCCGAGCCGCGCGGCGAGGTCGACCGCGCGCAGCACCTTGCGCAGACCGAACCGGCGCACCCCGCGGTCGTTCGACGTCAGGCCGCCGTCCTTGAACACCGGATGGGTGAAGGTGTTCGTGGTGACCATCTCGATGACCAGGCCAGAGGCGTCGGTCGCCGCCTTGAGCCGGCGCTCCGCCGCCGCGGCGGTGGCCTCGTCGGCGTCGAAGGGGAACAGGTCGTTGTCGTGCAGGGTGATGCCCCAGGCGCCGATCTCGGCCAGCTTGGCGGCGTACTCCCACGGGTCCAGCGCCGTGCGGGTCGGCAGGCCGAACGGGTCGGCGCCGAGCCAGCCGACCGTCCACAGCCCGAAGGAGAACCTGTCCGCGGGGGTGGGCTGTCGGGACATCACCGCTCCTGACGTGGTCGCTCGTGACGTGGTCGCTCGTGACGTGGTCGGGCGGCCGACGACTTAAGTATCGCCGTAAAACATAAGCCGGGGTGGCGGTAGCGTCAACGTGTGTCTTCGGAACTGTCCGGATCTCGTCCGCGTACGGCGTCCGTCGCGGCCGAGGCGGTAGGCAGCGCCCGGCGGGCGGGCGCGGCGCGGCAGGCCACCCTGCGGGAGAGCAACCTCGCGCTGGTCGCCCGTACCGTCGCCGCCGCGGCGCCGACGCACTACTCGCGGGCCGACGTCGCCGCGGCGACGTCGATGACGAGGGCCACGGCGTCCCGTCTCGTCGACGAACTCGTCGCCGGCGGCGTCGTGGACGAGCTGGACCGCCCCGCCCCCCGCCGCGGCCGTCCCGCGACACCGCTGACCCTGGGTTCCCGGATCGCGGCGCTGGGCCTGCAGATCGACGCCGGATTCCTGGCCGCCAGGGTGGTCAACCTGCGCGGCGAGGTTCTCGCCGAGTGGGTCGAGCGCGTCGATGTGGCCGCGCTCGGGCCGCTGACGGCGCTGCGTCGGCTCGACGCCGGTGGTGGCGACGTGCTGCGCCGGCTGCCACCCGGGACCGGCCTGGTCGGCGCACGGCTCGCCCTGCCCGGCATTGTCGCCGTGGCCGACGGGCTGCTGCTGCGGGCACCGAACCTCGGCTGGTCCGATGTCCGCCCGGCCGACGTCCTCGACACGGGCACGTTCGCGGACCTGACGCTGACGATCGGCAACGAGGCCGATCTGGCCGCGCGCACCGTCGCCGAGCGGGCCCCGGGCCAGCCCGGGGCGCTGCCGGACTTCATCTACCTGTCCGGTGAGATCGGCATCGGCGGCGCCGTCGTGCGCGACGGCACGGTCATCACCGGCCCGCACGGCTGGGCCGGCGAGATCGGCCATGTCTGCGTCGATCCGAACGGCCCGAGCTGCCCCTGCGGCTCGACCGGCTGCCTGGAGCGCTACGCCGGCCGGCACACGCTGCTCGCCGCCGCCGGCCTGCCCGCCACCGCACACCCCGAGCTGCTGCGCGATCGCGTCCGCGCCGGCGACCCCACCGCGGGTCACGCCGTCGCCGCGGCCGCCCGGGCCCTGGGCGTCGCGCTGGCCAGCGTGATCAACATGTTCGACGTCCCCACCGTCGTCCTCGGCGGTCACCTGGGCCAGATCGCCGACCTGCTGTGCGCGGACCTCGACGAGGCCCTGCGCACCCGCGTGCTGTCCGCCCGCTGGGTCATGCCGAAGATCATCGCGGCCGGGCCGGGCGCCGCCCCCGGCGCCTCGGGCGCCTCGGGCGCCGCCTTCGCCGAGCTGGCCACCGTGATCGCCGACCCGGCCCGCTGGACCAGCCGCGCCACCGACGTTCTCCCACCGGGCCGCGAGGAGAGCACCGGCGTCCACCGCGACCGGTGACCGGACGGCATCACGTGGTGGTACGTCGTCGGTAAGATCGGTGAAGTCGAGCTTCGCCGGGTGGGCGGGCGTGGGGAGCGCGGGTGTCGGAGGTCGGGGGCACGGCCAAGGAGCGGTCGCTTCGGCTTCTTGACTATCTGGTCGCGCTCGCGGGCCAGCTCTCCGGCAGGCCGCGGCGGCAACTGTCGGACCATGAGCCGCCGCTGATCCAGCCGCTCGACGTGCCGGACAGCCCCGCGGTGGCGCTCGGCGGGACGCCGTCGCGGCCGTTCTGGCTGCGGGTGGCCAAGGTCGCCGACCCGCGGCCGCCGACGCTGCCCGTCGCGCTGGCGCGCCATCTCGTCGGCGTGCCGGTCGGGGTGACCACGCCGCCGTCGCTGCCCGTCGACCTCGACGACAGGTGCGAGCGGGTCGGGGACGCTCCCGGCGAGCTGCGCGCGCGGCACGCCGACTGGGTCGAGCGGCACTGGGCGCCCTGGGCCGAGGCGGCGCGGGTCACGATGGCCGCGCGTCAGCTCTACCAGCAGCTCTACGATCTGCGCCTGCGCCTGGCCCGCGACAACGCGACGCACGAGCTGGTGTGGGGCCACGGGGTGCTGTCGTGGCTCACGGGCGGCCAGGCCGTGGAGCATCCCCTCGTCATCACCCGGGTCTCGATCGAGATGGACGCGGACAGCGGCGTGCTGACCGTCGTGCCGGACGGTCTGCCGGAGCTGGAGACCGCACCGCTGGACGACCTCGGGCTGTCCGCGATGGAGGAGCTCACGGCGCTGCGGGACCGGGTGCGCGCCAGCCCGCCGGACCCGTGGGACGGCGAGGGCCTGGCGGAGCTCTACGCCCAGGCCGTCGCCCCGCTCGGGCTCGACGCCGTCGTCGCGCCGGGCGACCACATCCCGCCGCCGGCGCAGCGCGCGGTGCTAGTGGACACCTGGGCGCTGTTCGTCCGCCCGCGGCCGGCGATGTTCCCCCGCTTCTATGCCGAACTGCGCGAGGTCCTGGCCGAGCGCGACTTCCTGCCCGACGCGTTCGCGACGATCGCCGACGACAGCTCCGACGCCGACACCGTTGGCGACCATATGCCCGCGGCGGTCGGCATGCCCGCGGCGGTCGGCGCGGCCCCGCCGGCCGGGGTGGTGGCCGACCTGCTCGGCGAGCGCCTGCTGCTGCCGTTGGCGAGCAACGAGGAGCAGGAACGCATCGCGGTGCAGCTGAGCCGCGCCCGCGGGGTCACCGTCCAGGGCCCGCCGGGCACCGGCAAGAGCCACACCATCGCGAACCTGGTCAGCCACCTCGTCGCCCACGGCCAGCGGGTGCTCGTGACGGCGCACAACGAGCAGGCCCTGGCCGTCCTGCGCGACAAGATCCCCGCCGAGCTGCGGGACCTGTCCGTCGCCGTCCTCGGCGGGAGCTCCGCGTCGCTCACCCAGCTGCACGCGTCCGTTCAGATGATCATGGAGGCGGTCGCTGGCGTCGACGTAGGCGCCGAACGGGCGGCGCTGGCCGGGCTGGTCCGCCAGCTCGACGCGGCCCGCGCGGAGCAGCGCCAGCTCGAACGACGGCTGCTCGAGCTGCTCGCCGACGAGGGCGCGGAGTTCACCCTCCCGGACGGGCGGGCGAAGGCGGCCCAGGTGGCCGACTGGCTGGCGCGCCACGAGCAGGACCACAACCGGATCCCGGACCCGCTGCGCGAGGACCAGATCGCGCCGCTGACCGTCGCCGAGCTCGACGAGCTGACCCGCCTCGCCGCCAGCCTCGCCGGCGACGCCGAGGCGGCGCGCCGCGACCTGCCGGAACCCGCGCGGCTGCCCTCGCCGGCCGAGCTCGCCCAGAGCCTGCGTGAACTCGACGAACTGCGCGACGACCTGGCGGACCTCGAGGCCCGGGGCGTCGGGTTCGCCGGCGTGGACCAGCTCGGCCCGGTGGCGCTGGCCGACCTCGCCGTCGCCGTGCGAACCGCGGCGCGGCGCGTCGAGTCCCTCGCGGAACCATGGCTGGACAGTGTGCGCACGCAGATCGCGCGGTCGGAGTCGCTCGCGGCGCTCTGGCGGGAGCAGACGGACGCGCTCGACGCCGCCAGCGCCGAGATCATCGACCTGCGCCGGCAGACCTTCGGCCGCGACGTCGACATTCCCGCCGGCGACCATCGCGTGCAGAGCCAGTTCCTCGACGACCTGGGCGACCGCTTCGCCGCCGGACGGGGCCTGCCCCGGCTCGGTGCCAGGGACCTGCGGGCCTTCCACGGCGCGGTCCGCGTCGACGGGCTCGACCTGCGCACGAGCACGGACGTCGACGTCGTCCGGGCGAAACTGCGGGAACGGGTCCGGACCGCCGCGGTCGCCCGGCAGAGCCAGGACCTGGCCGAGCAGGCCGGCGCGCCGCCGCTGCCCGGCGACTCGGCCGCCTTCCTGCCGCTGTTGGGGGAGCGGGTGGCCCGGCTGCGCGACGCGCTGCGCTGGGAGACCGCCGACGGCCCGGCGCTGGCCGCCCGCCTGCGGGCGCTGCTCGCGACCTTCCCCGCCCGCCCCACCAGCGCGGACCTGACCGAGGCGGCCGCCGTTCTCGACGCCGCCGCGGCACGCGAACGGGAGCGTCGCCTCACGGCCTCGCTCGACGAAGTACTCGGATACCTGGTCATCGGACGGCGCAGCCCGGCAGCGAGCCACCTGTGGGATGCCCTGCGCGATGCGGGGGAGCGGCGCGACATCGCCGCCTGGGCCGCCGCCCGCGATGAGGCCGCCCGCCTCGCCGGACTGCGCCCCGCCCTGCTGCGCCGCGACGCGCTGGCCGCCCAGCTCGCCACCCAGGCCCCGCTGTGGGCCGCCGCGATCATCGAGAGCGCCGCGGCACCGGCGGTGCGCGGCGAGGCCGTCGACCTGCCACGGCTGTGGTGCTGGCGGCAGGCCCAGACCTGGCTCACCGCCCTGCACGGCCGCGGCGACGTCGGCGTCCTGCAGCGGCGTCTCGACGAGGCTGGCAGCCGGGTCGGCGCCCTGGTGGTGGAGATCGCCGCCCGGTCGGCCCGGCTCGGCATGAAGGTCAACCTGCGCGAGGAGCAGCGCCGGGCGCTGATGGGCTGGCTGCAGTCACTGGCCCGCATCGGCAAGGGCACCGGCAGGTTCGCCCGCCGCTGGGAGGCCGAGGCCCGCAGCCAGATGCCGACGGCGATGGGCGCCGTGCCGATCTGGATCATGCCGATCCACCGGGTGCTGCAGAGCTTCGACCCGCGCCGCACCGACCTGTTCGACGTCGTCATCGTCGACGAGTCCAGCCAGTGCGACGTGCTGTCGCTCGGGGTCCTCGCGCTCGGCCGCAAGGTCGTCGTCGTCGGCGACGACAGGCAGATCAGCCCCGCCGCCGTCGGCGTCGAACGCACACGAGTCTTCCAGCTGATCGAGGCGCACCTGCCCGGCTTCGCGCAGCGCTCCCTTCTCGACCTGGAGGCGAGCCTCTACGACACCGCCACCAGGGTGTTCCCCGACGTGGTCCTGCTGCGTGAGCACTTCCGCTGCGTGCCGGACATCATCGAGTTCTCCAACCGCTTCTACGACGGCCGGATCCTGCCCGTCCGCGAGGAACGCGACCGCGGCATCGGCGCGTCCGTCCGGCCCGTCCTGGTGCCCACGGGCGTGCGGACCAGCGGACAGTACGGCGACACCAACGAACCCGAGGCGGCGGCGCTGGTCGAGCAGCTGGTCGCGTGCTGCCGGGACCCGGCCTACGACGGCCTGACATTCGGCGTGGTGACGCTGCTCGGCGCCGGCCAGGGCCGGCTGATCGAACAACGCCTGCTCGACAGGCTGGGCAGCGACGGCTTCGAGCGCCGCCGGCTGCGCGTCGGCGACGCCTACAACTTCCAGGGCGACGAACGCGACGTCATCTTCCTGTCCGTCGTCGCCGACGACGCGCGCTACGCGGCGGTCAAGCGGCTCGACCAGCAGCGCATCAACGTCGCGGCCAGCCGGGCCCGCGACCAGCTCTGGATCTTCCACTCGGTGGATCCCGGCATTCTGCATCCCGACGACATCCGCGGCCAGCTGCTCGTCTACGCCTACGGCGTGGACAACCCCCGGCAGCAGGTCACGTCGCTCGAGGAAAAATGCGACAGCGACTTCGAACGCCGGGTGCTGCGCGAACTGCTGTCCCGCGGCTACCGGGTCCGGCCGCAGCACCGGGTCGGACGATTCCGCATCGACCTCGTGGTCGAGAGCGACAGGGCCCGGCTGGCCGTGGAATGCGACGGCGACCAGTTCCACGGACCCGACCAGTGGGAATCCGACCTCCGCCGCCAACGGGTCCTGGAACGCCAGGGCTGGACGTTCTGGCGGGTACGCGGCTCGGCCTTCTACCGCCATCCCCAGACCGCACTCGCCTCCCTCTGGACCACCCTCGACGACCTCGGCATCCGACCGGTGGCGACTCTCCCCGCGACTGGTGATCCGTCCGAGGCGCATCTCGTGATGGCGAACCCCTCGCCGAGCGCGGCCTCCGGCGCATCCGCCGGAAGGCCAGCGAAGATGGGCGGGTTGGGCCTGGCAGCACCACCACCGGAGCGAAGAGAGCTCCCCGATGCCCACCATCTCGCCGAGTCACCGTGACCTGCTGGAGAACCACGCCACCGTAGCCCTCGCCACGGTCGGCTCCGATGGACAGCCGCAGGTCACCGCCATCTGGGCGCTGCTGGACGGCGACGTCGTCCGCACCTCCCTGACCAAGGCCCGGCAGAAACCTGGAGTCCTTCACCGGCCCGACGGAGGACCGCGTCGTGGTCACCCTGAACGCGACCCGCATCGTCGAAAACGGCTGAACCAGTTCGCCCACCGATGACAAGTACGAATCAGGGATGGCCTGCTAATTCTGTTGTGGCTCTGCGGAGTATCGGTGCGCAGATGCAGCGACAGGTCGATTTCGTCGGCGCCTGAAACAACCGCGAGGCGCGTTGCCTGGTCGGCATCACAGAAGTGCTCGGAGGCCCTCTGGGGTCAGTCCCGCGTCTGCGAGTATCTGGCGAAGTGTACCCTTGGGTATGTCGCGTCCGGCATGGACGGGAACAGTGATGTCGTGTCCGCGGGGGTCGGGGTTGCGGAGTCGGTGGTGGCTTCCGCTGACCCGGACCAGCTCAAATCCAGCCTTTTGCAGTGCCTTGACGACATCTTTCCCGGGTATGGACGGTACCGGCGGCATTCGACTCAGGCGACGTCGAGCATGATGGTGAATTCCTCCGGGGCGCCGTCGTCTTCAAGGATCATGAGGACGGCGTCCCGCAGATCTGCCAAGGCATCTTCGCGGGTATCACCGTTGCCGTTACATCCGACACGACCTACGTAGGCGTGGGCGCACCAGACTCCGTCTTCGTCCTGTTCCACCGTGTAGGGGACGTGCACCGCGAGACCCATACCAGTCAGGATAGCGGGCGCTGGTCCCTGGCCGGCCGCACGATCGTCCACGCGGTGGGTCCGTCCGTTGTCCCCCGCGTTCCTGCTGTGTAGTGCCTCGTCCACCAGCCCGGCGCACGAGGCCCCAGCTCGTCGCCACCTGACCGTCGCCTCGCCGGGAAGACGAGGCTGACACGTCTACCAGAGGGGTGCGGTCCCCGAGCTGGGCTCGTGCGGCGCCTGCGCCTGCCGGTGTGGGCCGGGGGTCTGTGCGCTGGGCGGCGTCGCTGGTGGGATCGCGCCGAGGGCGGCGGAGACCTCACGCGCGGGGTGTCCGCGGAGCAGGTCCATGCTCATGATCACGTCGATCTGCAGGGCGCTGTGGTGCCAGAAGCCGCGGTTGCGCCCGCGGGGCAGGCGCCAGGCCCGCCAGCCCTGGGCGACCCACGTCGTCCGCGGTACGACCGGGCGGACGGCGAGCACCTCGCGACGCCCGAGCCGGATGACGTCGGCCCTCGCGATCTGCTGCCAGCCGATGTCGACGCTGCGCCCGCCCGCTCGGGCGTGCAGGCCGTCCAGGCCGAGGACCAGCGACGGCCGGTGCAGGGCATAACGCAGGCGCCACCAGGCGGCCGACAGCGCGCCCACGCTCAGGACAAGGAACAGGAAAGCGACGAAAAACGCCGCGCCCCCTCCGGCGGCGGGTTCGAGGATCGCCACGATCAGACACATGACGAGGAACAGGCCGGCGAGGAGCAGCGGGACGCCGAGCGCCAGATGTCTACGCCAGTGCCCGGCGAAGACCGCCTCGTGCCCGACCGACGGCCGAGCCCGGGGGGTCGGCGACACGTCGGGCCGTGGTGAGGGCGGCGCCGGGGGCTGGTTGAAGACCGGCGGAGGGAAAGCGGGCGGGGTCGCGACCGGCGCGGTGGACGGCTGCCAGTCGACCGGCGGACTGACTGGCGAGACGCCCTGGACGGACCCGCGAGTGTCCGGGCGGTTGTCCGGTGTGGGGGCGAGGTTGCCCGCCGAGAGGGGAGCGGACAGGCGAGTGCCGACTTCGGCGGCCCGCTCGGAGAGCAGGGCGGTGACCCCGTCCGGCCAGCTGGGGCCGACGACCTGCACGCCATCGGCGAACCAGCCGAGCAGCGCCTGGGGTTCCGGTCGGGTACTCGGGTCCTTCGCCAGGCAGGAACGCAGGGTGTCCCGCAGGTCCTTGGGTACCCCGGCCAGATCCGGCTCGCCGTGCACGACGCGGAACAGCACGCCGGCGGGGGTGCCGTGGCCGAACGGGCTGTGGCCGGTCGCGGCGAAGGCCAGCACGGCGCCCAGCGCGAACACGTCGGCGGCCGGCCCGGCCTCCAGCCCGTTGGCCTGCTCCGGCGACATGTAGGCGGCCGTGCCCACGATGTCGCCGGCGCGGGTGAGGTCCGTGTGCTCGGCGGCACGGGCGATGCCGAAGTCGATCAGCCGCGGCCCGTCCGCGGCGAGAAGCACGTTGCTCGGTTTGAGATCGCGGTGCACCAGGCCGGCCCGGTGCACCGCGATGAGCGCCTCGAGCAGGCCCGCGGCAAGGCGGCGCAGGACGGACCGCGCGAACGGCCCGGCCTGCGTGACCGCCTCGTGCAGGGACGGCCCGGGCACGTACTGGGTGGCCAGCCACGGGCTGGCCGCGTCCGGGTCGGCGTCGATGACAGGTGCGGTGAACGCCCCGCTGACCAGCCGGGCGGCCGCGACCTCACGGCGGAAACGGCCGCGGAAAAGGGCGTCGTGCGCGAGCTCCGGCCGGATCACCTTGACGGCTGTCAGCCGCCCGGACCGCGAGTGCGCGAGGTACACCCGCCCCATCCCGCCCTCACCGAGGCGGGCGCGCAGCGTGTAGCCGCCGACGGACCGCGGATCGCCTGGTTCAAGGTCCTGCATGCCCGGCCGGGGGAGTCGCGGCGATCATCATGCTCCGTGATGGCTGGGAGGAACCGTCGAGACGAACTGGTACGACCCGGGACAGTAGTACATGCTTCCCAGCAGTCACCACCCTGGGTCGCAACGTCGTGGCACGCCGGCGTTGACCCCGGAGCACGACGGCACGCCTGTCACCAGTTCGGGTCGAGGGTGAGGGTCGCGGTGCGGTCGGCCATCCACTGGTCGAACTCGTCAACGGTGGACATGCTCGGCTTCGCGGCGAAGTTGGTGGTCAGCGTGGTGAGGCCGTCGACGCTGATGCCGGGCTGGCTGGAGCCGAGCGTCGTGGTGAGGGCGGCGAGCCGGGGGAGCATGTCGTCTGTGAACGCGGCGTGGTGGTCGACCGCGAGCTGATGGGTGAGGGCCCGCAGGGAGGCGGCGGTGGCCGTGGTGGTGATGGCTTCGGCCGCGAGGATGATCAGGCGATCGGGGTAGGTGCGTCTGCCGCGGGTGGCGCTGAGGGCGAGCTGGAATCCCTGGGTGACCAGGACAGCGGCGGCCTGGCCGGCGATGCCACCGAGAAGAGCACCGAGGACGGGGACGGGGATGACGGTCTGGCCGGCGAGGCCGCCGACCCAGACGAGGCTCGTCCGGGTGGTCGCGGACGCACTGCGGGCGGCGAGTTCGGGGGCGTCGATGGAGCCGCGGGCGTAGTCGATGCCGGCGGTGGCGATGGTCGTGACGGCGTCGGCGAGGACGGCGCCGATGGTCCCGGTGCCGAGAGCAGCGGGCAGGGCGCCGGCCTTCGCGGCCACCTGGATGCTCTGGGCGAGCGCGCCGACGGTGCCGGAGCGCACGGCGTTGCGGGCGATCGCGCCGGTAACGGTGATGACGGCGGCGCCGGCGGAGGTCTCGCCGGCGCGGGCGCGGGCCGTTTCGGCGGCGGTCGCGGTGAGTCCGGCGAACAGCGCTCCGCTGGCGGCGCTGGCCGCGGCGCCGGTGGCGATCTGACGCCCGGTGGAACGTGCGACCTGCAGGTTGGCCCAGCGGATCGGGTCGCGGGCAGCCTTGTGTGCCTGGCCGAGGGTGACCGGGTCACTGTGGATGCCGCCGAGGTCGAGCGTGTCGGTGAGGTGCGTGCTGGCGTCGGCGTACCCGGCGTAGTAGGTGCCGTCGGTGGAGCGTTTGAGGGCCTTGTCGAGGACGGTGTTGATGGCTTCGACCTGGTCGGCGGGCACGAGTCGCCGCATGCCGGCGTAGTCGGGTGAGGCGACGGCGCGCGCTGCCCGGACCGGGTCGCTGAGGAGTTTCGCCTGGACGTGACGGAACGTGGTGCCGTCCCGCAGCCTGATGTCGACCTTTCCCGTGGGGGAGCCGCCTTCCGTCCAGGCCTGGACGTAGGCGCGGACGCCGGCTCCGCGCAGGGCGGCGTTGCGGTTGAAGGTCGCGGCGTGCATCACCTCGAAGAGATGGCCGGCGCGCTGCGCGTTGCCCACCCCGGCCCAGCGTTGGGCGAGTTTGGCGACGTCGTCCTGGCTGGCCAGGGTGGTGACGACAGCGGCGGCGGCGCGACGGGTGGCGAGGTCACTGATCGTCCAGACGGCGGCATCGGCGCCCCCGGGCAGCACGGACAGGAACCGGCGCACGCCCTCGGGGACCGCCTCGCCATCAGCCGGGCCGGTTGCCGCCGAGTGCGCGGCGGCGTCCTCCCCGACGGGTCCGGGCTGGCTGGGCACGGTGGACCTGCCAGACACGGCGGCATCGTCGAGACCCGGGGTCCCGGGTGGCGCTGCGGACCGGGGCCGACCCGGTTGCGTCGGGACGTTCATCCCGGGTGGCCCAGGGCGTTGAGCTGCTGGCGGGCGTCGAGGACCGCGCGGCGGCACTGGGCGGACGGCTCACCGTCCTCGGTGGTGATCGCGGTGCTCATCACCGTGACCGCGGTCGTCGCGATGGCGACCAGGATCGAGATGGAATGCCGCTGGTCGACGGTCATCGCCGGGTAGTCGTCGGTGGTGTCGAGCAGGGCGGCGAGAACCGGTAAACGGCAGGTGATGGCCCGGCGCAGATCCTTCAGAATGTCGCGGACCTGGCGGCTCAGTCGGCGGACGGCCCGGCCGGTCCGTTCGGCCTGGTCCAGCCGCGCGGCGTCGTTCGTGAGCTCGTCGGCACGGCCCTGCTGGTGGCGCCGCACTCGGCGGGCCTGCCATGCGACGACGCCACCAAAGGCGAGCAGCGCTGGCGCGGCGGCAATCCCGGCCAGGACGGCCGTGCCGGCGGCGACGCCACCGCCCCCGGCAGCGATCGAGCCGCCGCCCAACCAGGCCAGGGTCGCGTTCGTCGCCGCGGCGCCGGACAGCCCGGAGATTGCGGTGCCCGTCGAGGCGGTGGCGAGGGCCCCGACGGTCGTGATCGTGGCCGCGCTGGCACCGGCGGCGACGGCCGTCCCGGCGACCGCGCCACCCGCGACGGCGCCGAGAGCATGTCCGACGCCGGCCCGGACCGCGCTTGGCGCCGGTTTGCGCAGGTCAACCCCGCACTGCAGGTCGATCGCGGCGAGTTCCGCCACGTCCACGGCCTTCAAACGCCCGAACAACTCCTGGAAAGGGAGCAGGCCTTCCGTAAATAGTTCTCGCCGGGCTTGTTCCTGCGCACTGACCTCGGCGGCCGTCCGACCGGCCAGTTGGCTTTCGCGGTCGCGCAGTTCTTCCTCCGCGCGTTTGTTGGTCTGGATCAGCCTGGCCGCGTCGACAACGGTGATACCCATGCCCGCCCCCCGACGTCGAACGTGACCTCTGTGCTTTTTATATCGTTGTCGACCGCTGCGGGGCGAGGTTTTGATCGTGTTTTCGGGTTCCGAGACCATGAAGCCTCGATGGCGCCGGGCCCGGCCAGGCACGACGCCATCGAGGCGACACTCCGAGCCGGTCAGCGGACGGGCGGCACCGGCTGGGGCAACGGTTGTGGCAGGGGCAACGGCCGCGGCCGCGGAAGCAGCAGCCGGATTCGGTTGACCTCCAGACGGTTGGAGTTCGCGACGGCGCCGGCAGGCGGCAGCGCGCTGCTGTAGGGCGCGATGAAGGCGATGAACGGAGTACTGCCGGAGCCGAGACTCACGGTGGCGACGCAGGATGTGCCCGTGCCGCAGATCGTCACCAGCGCGCCGGTCCGCTGGTTGAGGATCTCGATGAAGTAGGGCGTGGGTCCGACGTCGATCGTGGAGGTGGCGGTGAGGGTCGCGGTGGGCGAGATGATGCTGCGCGGAGCCACCGTGAGCGAGATCTGGTGTCCCAACGGCGACCACGTGATGTAGCTGGTGGTCGAGGTCGCGATGGCACCGGCAGGGGGAGCGGTCGTGCCGTAGGGGGCGACATGGGCGACGAAGCTGTGTGTCGTGGCCGTCGGCTGGCTGACGGTCGCGGTGCAGCTGGTGCCGAAGCCACAGTAGGTCAGCCGGCCACCGGTGGTCGTGTCGAAGATCTCGATGTAGAACGGCGACGGTCCGACGTCGTCGCCGGTGGTGGCGACCAGCGTCGCCGCGCGGCCCAGTGGCAGGGTCGTCGCGTTCGTGGACAGCGTGAGTGAGGTGGAGTGCCAGCTGACCGTCACGGGCTGGGACGTCGCCTGGACGGCGCCTGGAGGCACGATGCCGTCCGTCGGGTAGGCCGACACATAGGCCTGGTAGCTCGCGGCGGTGGCACTCGGACGCGTGACGCTCGCCGTGCAGACCGTTCCGCTGCCGCACCGGGCCAGGTAGGTGTGGGTTGCGACGTCGACGATACTGATCCAGTACGGGGTGGGCCCGACGTCACCTGAGGACCGCGCGGTCAACGTCGAGTACTGCGTCGGCCACAGCGAGCTTGGGCTGGCGGCGAGCGACACGTGGTAGGCGACCGCCGGCCCGACTGCATGTCGGGCCTTCGCGGTGACGAGGTCGGAGGGTGGGGCGGCCGTCCCCGATGTCAACGACGGAGGTGTTGGAGCCATCTTGACCTGTGATGGGGCGGCCTGGGCCGCATACGCACAGAAAAAGACCGCTGAAAGCATCACGCCGATGGCCAGCAACAGCCGTGCGGCGGTGCGGGATATATTCATGCGACGAGAATGGAGCCCTCGGTGTCGGGCGCCGCTCTCCGCTTCGATGCGCCGAGTCCACTTCATTCCTCCTGCTTCGGCTGATTAGCCAACAACAGGCGCCGAAGTGCCGATCCTGACTTGCCGACGATGAGAATCCGGTGCAAAGCGGCCCGCGTCGTAGCGCTGGCTCGCGGAGAACCGGCTGCACCGGCTCCGCGATGTCACCGTCGGTGAGGACCTCGGCCAGATCCGGACCGCAACACGAGTCAGGTCATGGCCAGCGTGCGCAACCTCGCTATCACGGTCCTACGCCTGACCGGCGACACGAACATCGCCGTAGGGATCCCCGTCACCAGGCCCGCCGCCCCGAACGCGCTGTGGCTCGCACCTGACGCTGTCGGGGCCGGTGACGAGGAGAGGCCGAGTTGCAGGTTTTGGTCCGAGAAAGGCATACCGGCATGGTTCGATGCGGAGGGCGATCGCAGCGTCACTCGGGCGATCTGGAGCGGTCGGGCTGCCGGAGGTTGGGGTATGGCGATCACGCCGCGGTTTCGTCGGGTTGCGGCCCTTCAGCGGGAGTTCGTGGATCGGGCACCGCTGCTGGAGGCGTTCGCGGGGGAGATCGATCAGGTTCGGGCCGCACTCACCGACAGCACCTCGTCCCCGCGGGTTTTCAACGTGACGGGCGTCGGGGGAATCGGGAAGTCGCGGCTGTTGCGGGAGCTGCGGGTTCGGGCGCCGGAGGGCTGGCGGACGGCATCATTGGATCTTCAGGTGCCGGCGATGCGGCAACAGGAGGACGCTCTCGCGGTGCTGCGCGCCGAGTTGGGCGGGCAGGGTGTGCGGTTTGATCGGTTCGACCTCGCCTACGCGGTGTTGTGGCAACGAATTCACCCGCACCTGCGGATCAGTCGGGAGACGTTGCCGTTCGTCGAGGAGAGCGGGATCCTCATGGAAATCGTCGACTCGGTCGCCGGGCTACCGGTGTTCGGCACGGCTCTCGGTCTGCTCAAGGCCGCTGAGAAGGCGACGTCCGATGCCCGCCGTCGGTACCGCATCCGCCACGACGAAACGTTGTCATCGCTCGACGACCTTCCGAACGCCGAGGTCGTCGACGCCGTGACCTTCCTGTTCGCCGAGGATCTGCGGGCCGCATCGGAGACCCGTCCCTACGTGCTGACGATCGACACCTACGAGGCGTTGGTCCCGGAACCGACGCGCTCGGGGCGCACCCAGCTCGCGGACGTCTGGCTGCGGGACCTGATAGCTCAGCTTGACCGCGGGCTGGTCGTGATCGCGGGGAGGGAGCCGCTGCGCTGGGACGTGTACGACGCCGACTGGCGCGGACTCATCGACACCTGCACCATCGGCGGGCTGCCGATGGAGGCGCGCATGGCGCTGCTCGGCTCATCCGGGATCGCCGAGGAGGACGAACGGCTGCGGCTGGCGGCGGCGAGCGCTGGGCTTCCGTTCTATCTGCACCTCGCGGTCGACACCAGTGGCTCTGGCACTGAAGGCGACGCCACCGGACGGCGCCTGGCACGGGCCGCAGCGACCCAGCGGGAGATCCTGCAACGCTTCCTCCAGCATGTCGGTCCCGACGAGGTCCGGACACTCGAGGTGCTCGGAGTGGCAAGGATCTTCGATCTGAAGGTCTTCCGGGCGTTGACGGCCGCGCTGCAGTTGCCAGGTCATGTGACGGCCTGGGAGTCGATCTCGTCGTACTCCTTCGTCTACCCGGCGGGTGAGCAGTTACGTTTCCATCAGCTCATGGCGGAGGCGCTGCGCGACCGGCTGTCGGAACCGGCCCGCCTCGAGCTGCACCGGCTCCTGCATGACACCTGGAGACAGCGGGCCTTCGAGGATCCCGAGGATGGCGACATCACCAGCCAGGAGTCTTCCCGGGCGGTGCACGGACGGATGTTGGCGGACCCGGTCGCGTTCCGGGAAATGGTCTTCCATGCGTTTCCCATCGGAGAGGTGACCGGGACGGAACTACTCGACCTGGTCGAAGTCGCGGTCCGCGGCGGTTCCGAGAGCGCTGCCGGAGGGGTGCTGGCCGACCTGCGCGAGTTCATGCGCGACCACCCAGCCAAAGCCACACCCGAGCTGACGCAGACCGCCCAGGTGCTCGACGTCGAGGCGGTGCTGCGCAGCGGCGAGGCCACCAAGGCGCTGGAACTGACGCCCGACGAGGCATGGAACACCAGCACCACAGTCGGCGCCCGATTCGCCGTCGCGGCTGGCCAGGCACGCCGCATCGCCGGACGTACGTCCGAAGCGCTGACGCTCTACAACGAGGTATGGAACGGCCACGACGACACCGCCCGGATGGGCGCCGGCCTGTGGGCGGCCGACCTGCACATGTGCCAGGGCCGTTTCGTCGACGCCGAACGGTTCGCGACCGAACTCGACACGATCGCCGCGCGGCGACACCCCGAGGCCCGCGGGGATGTCGCCCGGCTGCGCCACCTCGCCCACCGGTTCGCCTTCGACTTCGCCACCTCCGGGCGCCTCCTGGACGAGGCCGCGACCTACTACCAGACGGCCCGGTCGTACCTCGGCAACGCCAACATCAGAACCAACCGGGCCGAACTGCTCGCCTTCACCGACCCGGAGGCGGCACTCACCGAGGCGAGGGCTGCCATCGAGGTCCAGACCGAGATCGGCGCTCAGCACGAACTCGGCAAGTGCCACACGGCCATCGCCGTCGCATCGCTGCGGCTAGGCCGCCTTGACCACGCCGAGGCCGCCCTCAGCGACGCGGTCGAAGCGTTAACCCGGGCAAGCTACCGTTCCGGGCTTGCCCGCGCCAGGCTGTACCGGGCGGCACTGGAAGTCCGACGCGGCCGGCGTGACCTCGCTCAGACATCCGTGCGGTGGGCGGTGAGCGAGTTGGAGGCCGCGGAGGTGTATCCGACGCTGATACTGGCCGCCGGCATCACGCTGCGGGAACTGGGTATCGAGGACGAGGCCGTGACGCAGGCCTGCCAGCGCGCCGAGCGCGCCATCCAGCCGCTCACGACACTTGACGATGTGAAGGGCCGTATCGACGTGTTCGCCCGCGACCTGCTCGGCCTCGGCGAGGCCACCCGATGACCCTCCCCGAGTCCGCGAACCCGCCAGCCGGTGAGGCCCGCGCGGCCACGACCGGCGATCCTGACGGTCTGTACCGCATGGCTCTGGCCCGGACCGACCGAAGCGCCGGCTTCTACAACCACAACGTGCGGGTCGAGACCCGAGAAGGACCGGTCGTCGTCCGGATCCCGATCCCCGGCACGGACACCATGGATCTGACGATCTGGCCCGAGGCCGGCGTCGTCCAGGCGATCAGCCCTGCCGTCGCTCGGGTGCCGCGGCTGCTCCACGCCAACGCGGACCCCGCCTACCAGGTGGTCGAGTTCATCACCGGCGAGGTACTCGACGCGGTGGCACCGCGGAAGAAGCGGGTTCCGGACCATGTGATCCCGGATGTCGGCGAACTGTTCCGCCAGCTCGGCCAGGTTCCCCTCGACCAGCTACCGACGCTGCCAGAAGACTGGCCCACCGACAGTGACACGGCCACCTTCGCTCATCGGCTCTCCGCTGTCACCATCGACGTGTATACACGGTTCCGCGACGAGTTTGGCGACCTGTTCTCCTCCCTCGCCTTCCCCGCAGACCCATGTGAGCCCATCCTCGAACGCTGGCAGACCCTCTCTCCCAGACCATTCCGGCTCCTCCACACCGACATCCACCGCAAGAACATGATCATCTGTGCGGGTGCGACCTACTTCCTCGACTGGGAACTCGCCCTCTGGGGCGACCCCGTCTACGACCTCGCCGTGCACCTCCACAAGATGGCCTACCAACCCGACGAAGAAAACGCCGCCCGCACTGCCTGGCGCGCCGCCGTCCCCGCCGAGGCCGCCATCGAGTGGACCGCCGACCTCACGACGTACCTCGCCCACGAGCGGGTCAAGTCGGCGATCGTCGACACCGTCCGCTACACCAAACTGATTACCAGCCACACCGAATCCCCTGTCGCCGAGGCCGCACTCCTGGACAAGCTCACCACCAAACTGACCGCCGCCCACGCCGTCTGGCAGACCGGCCACACCCTCAATCGGCAAGGGGTCGAAAAGCGGGTACGAGCCTCTCGGTGAACTTTCTCCGCCAGCGGTCCGGGTGGTACCCCGCCGTTCTCCACCCGCCGCGCCACCGCCCAGGGGTGAAACCGCCGGCTGAGGCACCGCGTACGGCGCGGTGAGAATCGGCTGGTGGAGTTGTATTACCGCCCATCGCCTGCGCACGAAGTGGTGCGGCCCCAGCAACTGCCGGACGGGGCACTGCGGTTCGAGTGCCCGCGGACCACGGGGCACGTCGAACCGGGCCGCCGCGCTGACTGAAAGACGTTTGATTCGGACTGCTGACCTGCGAGTTCACCGCCAAGTGCGACGATACATGATCGCTGTTCACGGGCGGTCCGCTGGCCTGATGGCAACGCGCGGTTGAAGGCTTCTCCATGTCGGCCGTCGGCGGCGCGGACTGCGGATTTGCCGACCGGGAGACAAATATGAGCCCTGCTATCTTTAGCTCATCTCGGTGGCCGGATGCAGTCGGCCCCACTGCCTACGGGGGAGTGGTTTGGGCGAGGGAGCAACTTTAGGGAGTTCCGCGTCGAGACAGCGGTGCGTGTGATGACGCGTCTGGTGCTCGTCGAGTACTTCGTGACCGACGATGAGACATACATCGTCGCGGTGGCTCCGGAGTGGGAGGCCCCCGAGACGCTTGCCGTGGCTGTCGGTGCCGACGAGTTGGCGGAGCTCGCGCGGGCCGTTGCGGCGGGGGAGGTGGCCGCGGCTCTGGAGCACCGGGGGCTCGCCAGGCTGTTGGCGCCGGTGGCGCGGTGGGCGCGGCCGGAAGACGTGGTCTATCTGGTGCCGCATCAGGCCATGCACCGGCTTCCGCTGCAGGCGGTCCAGGTGGAGGGGACGGCGTTGATCGAGCGGAATCCGGTGATGACGGTGCCGAGCGCCTCGGTCCTGCGTTACTGCCGGGCCAAGCGCAAGGCGCGACGGGAGTCGGTCATGGTCGTCACCGGACCGGCAGAGAACCGTCCGTTGGCCCTCGGGCAGATGCAGAGCCTCCTGGTCGCGGACGTTTTCCGCAGCTCGCAGGTGGTCTCCGGCCGGGGTGCCTCGCGTGCATACCTGATGGACGTGCTGTCCGAGCCGGACGGCGGCGTCGACGTTCTGCACTTCACGGCCCACGGGGTGTTCGATCCTGACGATCCCATGCGTTCAGGCCTGGAACTGGTCGATGGCAGACTGACCGCAGCCGATGTGCTCAGCCTGTCCCTTGACGTCGATCTCGTCACGCTGGGAGCCTGTGACAGCGGGATCGGAGCCGACCTGCCCGGCGACAACATGCTCGGCCTGACCTGGGCCCTTCTCTACGCTGGCGCGCCCTCTGCGCTGGTGAGCCTGTGGCAGGTGGACGAGCTGGCCTCGAGCCTGCTGCTCACCCGTTTCTACACCGAGCTCAGGTCCGGCGTCTCCAAGGCGCAGGCCCTGCGCGCCGCTCAGCTCTGGCTGCGCACCCAGACCTTCCGCGACGTCCTGGCTCTGGTCGCTGCGAGCCGGGACCAGTTCGCGGGCGAACCGTTCCTGGAGGCGACTGTCCTGGAGCAGGAGGCGTGGCTTCACGCCGCCTCCGGCAATCCCGGAGCCGCGCTGGAGCGGTACCGTGCCGTGGCTGCGAGCCCGGCGGTGTCCTCGGCGCGCCGCGAGCGCGCCGAGTCACGTGTTCGGCAGATTCGCGTCACCGCTCAGTTGGGCGGTCTGCGGGCCGCCCCGGGCTGTCCCTTCGCCGACCCCCGCTTCTGGGCTCCCTTCTTCCTGTCAGGTGACTGGCTGTAGAAACGGAGGATGCCATGCTGATCAAGGATCTGATGTCCCCGGTTGAGGTGATGGCGAGTACTCTGAGCGACATCCGGGTAGTCCTGGCGCGGAATTCCGATGCTCTTGGTGTTCTCATCGACTCCTCGGGTGAGCCCGCGGGGCTTGTCGGTGCCAAAGGTGCGTGGCCGGCTGTCCTGGTCGATGCCGGACGCCAGGTCGAGGCAGCCGTGCTCGATGGCGTTCTGCTGGACGCGCTGGCAGGCGGGATACCGGCGTTGGTCGCCGTCCGTGGCGAGCGGGCGCGCACGGTGGGCCTGGTCCACGCTGACCGTCTACTTCCCGCGGTCGAGCGCAGCTTGCTGGATCGCGGCGCCTACACCCTGCACACCGACCACAAGCCACATGGTGATCGGCCTGGTGAACGGAGACCCAGCAGGGTCCAGTGCCATGTCTGTGGTACCCCGAACGTCTTCCCGCATGGCTTTCCTGAGGACCCGGGTGTCTGTCAGGGCGGCGACCACCTCTTTGTCGCGTTCTGGGAGTGACGTGGGCGGCCTCGTGGAAACCGTTACCGGGCTGATCAGCCGGCGGTGGCTGGTCGCGACCCTTTTGCCGGTCCTCGGGCTTGCCTCCGCGTTCGGGCTGGTAGTCCTGTGCGGTACGGGTTGGGCGGAGTCATGGCGGCACTGGCGGGGGCTGAGTCCCGAGGCCAAGACCGGCCTCCTGTGCGCTGCGATCGTCCTGGTGCTCGCGGGCAGCCAGCTCACCGCCGCCGTGCGGCCGGGGTTCATCAGGCTGTTGGAGGGCTACTGGGATGGGCTGCCGGGGGGCGGCTGGCTGGGAAGGCGCGGCGCGAGCAGGCAGCGGAACATGCGGAACCAGAACCCGGTGCGGTTCCGCGACTATCCGGTCGTTGACGCGTTCGTCATGCCGACGACGTTCGGTAACGTCCTGCGCGGAGCCGAGGTCCACCCCCGCGGCCGTTACCGTATCGACGGAGTGACGGCCTGGCCTCGCCTTTACCCGGTGCTTCCCGAGGCATTCCAGCAGGCCTTTGCCTCGGCGAACGCGGGACTGGAGCAGGCTGTCGCCCTCTGTGGGCTGGGCGCGGTCTTCACTCTTGCGGGCAGCGCGCTCGCCGTCTTCCTGTTGCCGTTGCCGTGGCCGCTGGTGTGCCTGGCGGCCGGCGTGGCCGTGATGGGCCTCGGGTACCGGGCCGCGGTGAGCGCGGCGACCGTCTACGGGCAGCTTTTCCGCGCGGCGTTCGACGTCCACCGCAGGACGCTGCTGGAGACCATGGGTCTGCATCCCGCGACTAGTTTCGCGGCCGAACGTAGGCAGTGGGAGGCACTGGACCAGCTCTGGGCGGAGGGCACGGTGGACACCGACCGGGCGTCCGCGCTCGGATACACCCCCATCGTCGCAGGCAACCCCGGCGCGAGTCCCGCGCCGGCTCCCGCGCCCGTTCCCCCGCCGAATGCCAACGCGGCCCCGTTGCACCCGGGGATTGTGCTGGTCGCGTTGTTCCTCGTCGTGGCGGTGGCGGTTACCGCGGTCGGGCTCCTCTCGCCGCCGCGGGACCCGGTCCGCGCCGGGCGCTCGCTGGCGGCCTACCACCAGATCGTCGTCGACGATCTGGTTGGTGACGGGCGAGCCGCCTTTGCCGGCCGCTATCTGCTGCGGCCGGTCGACCGCAATGCCCGGATCGCGTCCGTGGACCTCGGACCGGCTCTGCCGCCCCATGAGCTGGCCGGGCGATGGGTGCTCGTCCTGCCTGACCCGGACGGGACACTGGCCGCAGCCGTTGACCGGGGGGCCAGGACGACCGCCCTCCTCGAGCCGAGAGGAAACGCGCCGTCACGGGCGTTCACCGACGTCCTCGTCCTGAACGTGCTCGGTGGTGCCGTGGTGCTGGCCGTGGGCGGTGCCGATCCGGCGACCACGGTCGCGGCGCTCGCCAGGGGTGGCGGCGTGCTGCTGATCACTCCGGTCAGCTGACCGCGCTCTCACGTAGCAGGTCCTGGATCTCGGTGAAGGCGATCGGAGTGCCTCGCCTGACGTCAAGGTACTCCGCGCCCGCAGGGCCTGTTTCACGGATCTGTTGCTCTATGGCACGCAGCCGGTTCTCCGCCCGTCGGGCGGCGGTGACGGCCGGCAGGGCGGCGACGGCGGTGCCGTCGAGCGCCACGAGGTGGCGGCGACACTCCCGGAGCTCCACCAGGGCTCGCTGCTCGTCGGCCGCCAGCGCGTCCAGCCCCTCCGGCGCGGGGACACGTACCGTCTCGCCGAGCATGCTGAGCAAAGTCCGGGAGCGGGATCGTTCGATGTAGGACAGCGCCCTGGGAACGGCGTCGGGCGGCGGCCAGTCAGGCCCGGCACCGCTGCCGAGGAGCAGCAGCACCAGGAGGGTGACCGCCTGCTGGACGATGTCCTCTCGGGGGGAGCCGCGTTCGGGGTTCAGGCTCTGCTCTCTGAGCAGCTCACCGAAATCGATGATCATTGCTAGGGAGTCGTGTGCCTCGGTCCACCGGCCGTCCTGCACGGCCAGGAGCGCGAGGAGGAAGCTGGCGCTGAGGAGCACCTGGGAATCGCTGGACTCGGCCGCCTCCCGAAGCGCCGTGACTGCCAACCGCCCCGCCTCCTGGGGCCGACGGTCGTCGTAGGCCTTCTGGGCGCGCTCCAACGTGGCATAGTGGGCCCGCGCGACCTTCACCAGCCCGTTGAAGCCCGGTCCCCTGCCCGGTGTCGTCGTGTGGCCGGTGACGATGACCTCCTCGAGCTGCCGTACGGTCTGGGGAAGAGCCTTCGCCAGGACGACGCCGCCGAACCTGTACAGGCCGGGGGGCAGCTCCGCCGTTATCGTCCTGATGTCGTCCTCGACGTCAGGATAGGCGGCCTGCCTATGCGCCACCTCCTGCCGTAGGTCCGGGTCCGGTTCTCCAGCGCGCAGCAGACGGCCGACGTCGGCGGACGCGAGCGCGAATCGGAGCATCAGGCCGGTGTGACTCTCGTGCGCGATCGCCTGCAGGCTCTCGATGGCGCGCTCGGGTGCGTCGTAGCCCCGCAGGAGCGCACTGCCGACGTAGATTGCCGCCAGCGCGGCGTGCTCCGGCATCCCGGCGGACGTGAATGCCTGGGAAGCCGCGCGGTAGGCGGAGGCGGCGTCCTCTGGACGATTGAGCCGTTCAGCTCGGATTCCGCTGGTGAGGTTGAACGAGGCGCGGCAGAACTGGAGGGTGCGCTCGTTCGAGAGGTAGGCGAAATTCTCCTCCTGTGCCGCCAGGTGATCGATCATGGCCAGCATGGTCTCCGCCAGGTGCAGGTACCGCTCCCCCTCTTCCAACGGCATCTTGCGGACCAGCGGGACCCTGAAGTCGCCCTTGTCGGTGGCGAACATGAACGGCATTCCGCCGACCGCGACCAGGCAGTAAACCAGGGCGAAGTCGGGCCTGCCCGCGCGCAGGACCACCTGGTCCTCGAGCCAGAACGACAGCGCGGCCACGGCATCCTTTCTCGGGAGCTTGCCGACGGTGGTCGCGTCCGAGAGGCGGGCGAACACGCCGTCCTCGTGGCGGTCCTCGTAGGCCCAGCCGAGGAGCGCGCCGAAGGACGTGCAGAACGCGGCGACCATCAGCTCGCTGGAGGGCTGAGCGACCCCGGCGACCAGAAACGCGAGCACGCCGTCCGCGGCCAGCAGCCCAAACGGGGCCATGAGCACGGTGAGGAGGCAGCCAGACCAGCGCCCGGCGGCGCCGGACTCGGCGAGCAGGACGCTCCGGCGCCCGACGAAGAAGTGCATGAACAGTGTGCCCACCACCGGAACCAGGATCGTCCCGGTGGTGGGCAGGGCGAGCCACAGGCTGGAGATCCATCCACTGACGGGTCCCACCAGGGCGACGAGCAGCGTCACAAGATACCGGAGCTCGATGCGGTCACGGATCCTGCGTCTGGTGGGCAGTGTGTACTTGAGGACTGCCCGGTACTGTCCATAAAGGCGGAGTGAGATGAGGGCAGCACAGGCGATCCTGGCCTCCCAGAAAATGTCGCCGACTCCGTCCGGACGGCGAGCGAACAGAGCGAACATGAGCGGCGAGAGAATCGTAGACCAGAATGTGCCTTTTGAGATGATCTCGCGGTGGGTCATCCTACGGGAGGCGATCTCGATCTCGTGGTCGTTCGTCGTCGCGTCCTCGCCCTGTTTGCTTTCCCTCAGCCTTCGGCCAGGGACGCTGTCGGGCGCCTCTGTGCTCATAACCTCACAGCCTGCCATGCTTACCATGGAAACGGGCCCGCAAAACGATTTCTCGCACCGTGGGGCGCCTACGGCCAGGCGCGGTGGGGCCCGGCCTCGCCGCTGGTGCGACCTCTGATCAGCCCTTGGCGAGGTGGCGGGCGATTACCATGCGCTGGATCTGGTTGGTGCCTTCGAAGATCTGCATGACCTTCGTTCCCGAAGATCAACATATGCTGTGAGCTGCGGTGATGTCTCGGGAGTCGGCGGAGTAGTTCCGCTCATCCACGCCCTGTCCACGGCGACCCGTCGGCAGCCGCCTCGAGGTAGGCGCCTGGACCGCAAGCGCTGCCGGGTCGCCGGAGGAACCGGCCGGAGATCCGGGCGCATCAGATCAAGTAGACCGCCGCCATGGCCGACGCTTCTGTAACGGTCGCGGACCCGGCGAGCCGGGGAAAACGTGGGCCACGGAAAAATCGGTGGGGTACTCGACCTATCGGGTCGCTGATCATCCCTGGAGGGATCGCAAGCGCGCAGCTGGTTGGCGACCGCGACCCGGTGGGCGACGAGGTCCCGGCGGGCGCGGACACTGCGGCGCAGTGCGGTGGTGGCCGCGCTGTCGCTCACGAGCGGGCGCAACCGGCGCCGGTCGGTGCGCACCACGTCGGCCAGGACGTAGGCGTCGAACCGGTCGTCCTTGTTCCCCGCCGACCCGGAGCGGGACCGCAGGTTCTTCAACTGGCCGGGTGGGATCACGAACACCGTCAGCCCGGCCTGGCGCAGCGCCGCGACGACCGGCCCGTCGGGGCGTTCGATCCCGACCTCGGTCACGCCGCGTCTGAGCAGCCGCTTGACCATGTTCCTCGGCCCGGCGGCGTCGTGGGAGACCGCGAACCGGTCGAGGACCTCGCCGTCGGCGTCCACGACCGCCACCGCGTGGTCGCCTTTGGCCCAGTCCACTCCGGCGCAGACACGCGGCGCCGGGATCGGGTCGATACTCACGTGTGTCTCCTCGCTGCTCCACCAGTGGGAAGACACCCGGTGGTCCCGGGACACCGCAGCCGGTCGCTCACTGATCGGCGCTCTCCGGCGCGCAGCCCTGTAGCCAGTCGGGGTGTCCTGGGCCACCGGGCCTCGCGGAACTCATGCCGGACCTTGACGGTCGAGCGAGCAGGGCGATGGCCCGGTGGGGACCAGGGGCGTGTCCGAACTCTCCCATTTACGAGTTCCGACACGAGGATGGTGCACCAGTGAGCAGGCCGGATGGAATAATGGCGGGCGGCAACGGACCAGCCCCTGCGGCCTCCCTCCTTGGACAGGTATGAGCGGACAAGTCAGACGCCGGACCGGCACCCGTGACGCCGCACCGCGGCTGAAGCGTGAGCTCTACGAGAAGGAACTCCTCCGGCTCCAGGCTGAGCTGGTGACCATGCAGGAGTGGATCCGCGAGACTGGCGGACGCCTGGTCGTGATATTCGAGGGCAGAGACGCCGCCGGGAAGGGCAGCGCCATCAAACGCGTCACCGAATATCTGAACCCGCGGGTCGCCCGGATCGTCGCCCTCCCGGTGCCAACGGAGCGGGAAAAAACTCAGTGGTACTTCCAGCGCTATATCGAGCAACTGCCCGCCGCCGGCGAGATCGTCCTGATGGACCGGTCGTGGTACAACCGCGCCGGCGTCGAGCGGGTCATGGGGTTCTGCACGCCAGCCGAGCACCGACGTTTCCTCGCACAGTGCCCGGTGATCGAGCGGCTCCTCATCGACGACGGCATCATGCTGCGCAAGTACTGGTTCTCGGTCAGCGACGCCGAGCAGGACGACCGCTTCCGCGACCGGCTGGATGACCCGATGCGCCGCTGGAAGCTCTCACCGATGGACCTGGAGTCCATCCGCCGCTGGGAGGACTACTCCCGCGCCAAGGACGACATGTTCGTCCACACCGACACAACGGAATCGCCCTGGTTCGAGGTCGAGGCGGACGACAAGCGCCGAGCCCGCATAAACATGATCAGCCACCTGCTGTCGACCATTCCGTACCAGGAGGTCGAGCGACCCTCGCTTGTCATTCCGGACCGGCCAAAGGCCCAGAACTATGTCAGGCCGCCCCGAGACCTCTACACGTGGGTGCCCGACCGCAGCCGCGACCTGGAGTAGTCTGCTCGGCCGCACCCTGCGCACGCCGGGATGCTCGAGCACCGCACGGAAGCCGCTGGTTGCGGGCGCGGCGACGGCGTCGGGGTCGAAAATCGTGAACAGGTCCGCCGGCGGTAGCGGGGAGCTCAGCGTCTCGGCTGGCACATTCGACCTCGGCGACGACCAAGCCGCACGCGGTTTCCTCTCGCTGGCCAGCCAACACGCCGACGAAACCGGCGAACAAAAGACGCACCCATACTTCCCCGTTACCTTGCTTGCAGGCCCGAAACCGTCAGGTATGCGGAACATCTGTTCGATTGGGTAGATGATTTTCCGATCGACCCGATCCGCTAGTTGTCAAGTCAACTGCGACAGTTGGTCGTCGCTCGGTTGGCTTGGAATGGGTTGGTTGATCCACACGATCTTGGGTAGGCGGGGTGGTCGTGGCCGGCGGGCGAACCGCTCGGGGTGGGCCGCGTGGGCGCGGTCGAGGGTGGCCTGCCGGTGGGTCTGGACCTGGCCTGCGGTGCCGAAGTGGACCGAGGCAGGGGTGTGGAACCCGATCCCGGAATGACGATGGTCATGGTTGTAGGCGGTGAAGAAGCCCTCGCAGTAGGCGCGGGCATCGGCCAGCGACCCGAACCGGTCCGGAAAATCATAACTGTACTTGAGAGTCTTGTTGTGAACACGAACGCGGAAGGTAGGAAGAGATGACGTCCTGCGGACCGCGGTGCTGTATGGGAGATGGAGGTTTGTTGGCCCTCCAGAGCCGCTCTGCGGGGAGAGGCTCTAAACCACCCCGAGCCGCATTGGCTGAAGACCGTTGTGGTGAGCGTCGCGGGAAAAGGCGCGACTGGATCGCGTCAGGTGAGGCCCGGAAAGATGAGCGATGGGTGAACAGCCCTCTGCCGTTGACGTGTCGAAATGAAGTCAGGCGAGATCAAAACCGGAGTCGCAAAACTACTCCGGGACAAGTCTGGGAGATACCCGTTTACTGCCCAGGCGGTCTCCGGCATATAGGCCAATGGCGCTTAGTTAAGCGGTCCGGGCAAGGATGATCTTCGGTGGCTGATCATGTCGGGTGCCGGTGTCTGTTGGGCGTTTGACCCGGTAGGCGTTGTGTCGGCCTCGTCTGATGGTGCGTGGGTATGTGCGGTGGCGGCGCGCAGGGTTGAGCCTTTCGGTGATCTCTGTGAAGGTTTCCCGGAGCGTGTGTGTGTGGTCGTCAGGGGGAAAAATCCGCCTGGTCGGTGACCTGGCGGCGGATGACGCGTAGTGATCGCATGAAG
>NZ_JALKFX010000090.1:34148-37352 GCF_023243045.1 Frankia sp. AgB32 | reverse complement strand
CCGGGCCCCCCCCCCCCCCCCCCCCCGGGGCGGCGGGCGGCCGGCGGGCCGCGGCCGCCCCCCGCGACACCCGACGACCCGCGACACCCGACGACCCGCGACGACTGACAGGAGAGCGGACGTGGCACTCGCCATCGAATCGCCGCTGACCGACGACCGGCCGGCGCCCGGCACCGCCGGCCCCGCCGCCGTGGCGAAGGACGGCGACGAGGTCCCCGGCGGCCGCTCCCGGGTCATGACCGTCGTCGGCCATCTCACCCTCGCCCTGCTCGGCGTGGCCTGCATCTTCCCGATCTACTGGATGTACGCGACGTCGCTGCGGCGCCCCGACGACGTCTACAACACGTCCGTCCTGCCGTGGCCGCTGTCGGTCAAGAGCTACTCCACGGCGCTCGACCAGCTCGACCTCGCCCGGCTGCTGCTGAACACGACGTGGGTCGCCCTGCTCACCGCGATCGGGCAGCTGCTGACCAGCGTGCTGGCCGCCTACGCCTTCGCGGTGTGGAACTTCCGCGGCAAGAAGCTGCTCTACCTGGCGTTCGTCGGCACCTGGCTGGTGCCGTTCCAGGTCACGATGCTGCCGAACTACGTGCTGCTGCACAACCTCGGGCTGCTCAACTCGCTGTCCGGCGTGATCGTGCCGAACCTGGTGTCCGCGCTCGGCGTGCTGATGCTGCGCCAGCACTTCGACAGCTTCCCCAAGGAGCTGCTGGAGGCGGCCCGGATGGACGGCCGGTCGTCCTGGTCGACCCTGTGGACCGTGGTCGTGCCCAACCTGCGCGCGCCGCTCGCGGCACTGACGATCCTGCTGTTCGTCAACGCGTGGAACGAGTACTTCTGGCCGGCGATGGTGCTCCAGCGCGGCAACCTGGTCCTGCAGCTCGGCATCAACAGCTTCATCAACTCCGTCGAGACCGAGGAGTGGGGCCCGCTGACCGCCGCCGCCGGCCTCGCCACCCTCCCGATCTTCGCGCTCTATCTGGCGCTACAGCGCCACGTCATCAACGGCTTCGTCCGCTCCGGCCTGCGCTGACCGTCAACAGTCCGACACCGAGACAGCCTTTCGCCCTGTTTTCAGCGATGATTCAACGCACAGAGAGCGAGTAACCGGAGCGGGCGGGGGTCCGGGTGGGTGAGCGGCGGCGCAGTCTGCAGGACCGGATCCGGGCCCGGCAGTCCGATGTCTTCGTCGGCCGCTCCGAGCAGCTCCGCCAGTTCGAGCAGAACCTCCAGCTGCCGTTCGACGATCCCCGGCAGCGTTTCCTGTTCAGCGTGTTCGGCGACGCCGGGATCGGCAAGACGTTCCTTCTCCGCCAACTCGCCCGCGTCGCGCGGGAAAAGGGCTGGCGGACCGCGACCGTGGACCACACCGTCCTCGACGTCCCGGGCACCATGGCGTCGATCGTCGGGCAGCTCGACCAGGCTGGACTGAAAGTCCGCCGGTATTCCGAGCGGTACGCGTCCTATCAGTCGCGACGCGGGGAACTCGCCACCGACCCGGATGCGCCCGACGGCCTGTCGTCGCTGCTGACCAAGGCCGTCGTCCGCGTCGGTCTGCACGCGGCCGGCGATGTCCCGATAGCCGGAGCCCTGGCCGAGGCGATTGACACGGATGCGGCGGCGGAGCAGGCCGACCGGTTGCGCCGCTTCCTCGCCGGCAAGTTCCGCAACCACGACGACCTGCGCCTGGTCATGTCCCCGGTCGCCGAGCTGACTCCGGCGTTCGTCACCGATGTGGCCCAGACCTGCGAGCAGGCGCCGCTCGCGCTCTTCTTCGACACCTATGAACGCACCGGCGCCTTCCTCGATGCCTGGCTCCTCGATCTTCTCGAAGGCCGCTATGGAGACCTGCCCGAGAATCTGGTCATCGCCGTCGCCGGTCAGCACCCGCTCGACCCGAACCGCTGGGCGCCGTTCTACGGCCTGCGGGCCGACATTCCCCTGCGGGTCTTCACCGACGACGAGGCCCGCGAACTGCTCACCGCCCGCGGCGTCACCGACCCCCGCGTCATCGACGTCATCCTCACTCTGTCCGGCCGCCTACCGGTGCTGCTGGCCATGCTCGCCGAAAGCCGCCCCGCCACGCCCGAGGAGATCGGCGACCCCAGCGGCGACGCCGTCGAACGTTTCCTGCGCTGGGAGGAGGACGACGCACACCGCCAGGCGGCCCAGCTCGCCGCCCTGCCCCGGGCCGTGGACGCCGACCGGGTCGCCGCCGTCCTCGACCTCGACGATGCGACCGCCGCCGAGACGTTCGCCCGGCTGCGCCGCTTTCCCTTCGTCTCCGTCCGTGCCGAGGGCTCCCACCAGTACCACGACGTCGTCCGCGACCCGATGCTGCGCCAGATCCGTCGCGACTCGCCCAACCTCTGGCGCGCCGCCCACCTGCGCCTCGCCGAGCTCTACCAGACCCGCCGCGACACCACCGGCCTCTCCGGCGGCGAAGGCATCCGCGACGACGCCTGGCAGTCGCACGCCGCGGAAACGATCTACCACCGTTTCTGCGCCCACGAGCCCAGCGCACTCACCGACGCCGTGCACCACCTGATCGACACCTGGTTCTGGTCCACTCCCGAAGCAACCCGCCGCGTTGCCGAAGCCATCGCCACAGCCGGCCGAGACGCCGCCCACCCAGAGGCTGCGAGGCGCGCGGCAGCCATACTCGCCCCACTGACAGCAGTTCCGCCGGATCCGGTCGCGCTGCTGACGATTCTCCTGCAGGACTCGACGTGCGACGCGATCCACCGCGCCCGAGCACTCGCCGACCGCGGCGAAACACATCGCCTGAACGGCACCCACGAAGCAGCGCTGGCCGACTTCACACGCGCCATCGAACTGAACCCCGACTATGCCTGGGCGTTGGGAAGCCGCGGGCGGACCTACCGGGCACTGGGCCGTTATGACGACGCCCTCGCAGACCTGAACCGCGCCCTGAACATCACACCGGACAAGGACTGGATCCTGGCCGACCGCGGCGAAACACACCGCCTGAACGGCACCCACGAACCAGCACTCGCCGACTTCACACGCGCCATCGAACTACACCCCGACTATGCCTGGGCGTTGGGAAGCCGCGGACAGACCTACCGGACACTGGGCCGTTATGAGGACGCCCTCGCAGACCTGAACCGCGCCCTGAACATCACACCAGACGAGGACTGGATCCTGGCCGAACGCGGCGAAACACACCGCCTGCACGGCAAC
>NZ_JALKFX010000090.1:0-34053 GCF_023243045.1 Frankia sp. AgB32 | reverse complement strand
GCAACCACGAACCAGCACTCGCCGACTTCACCCGCGCCATCGAACTGAACCCCGACTACACATGGGCACTCGTGAATCGCGGGCGGACCTACCGGACACTGGGCCGTTATGACGACGCCCTCGCAGACCTGAACCGCGCCCTGGACATCACACCGGACAAGGCCTGGATCCTGGCCGAACGCGGCGAAACACACCGCCTGCACGGCAACCACGAACCAGCACTCGCCGACTTCACCCGCGCCATCGAACTGAACCCCGACTACACATGGGCACTCGTGAATCGCGCGGAGGCTTACCAGGCGGTGGGTCGCTACGACGACGCCCTCGCTGACCTGAACCGTGCCGTAGAGGTCGACCAGCAGGACGAGTGGAATCATTATCTCATCTGGCTTTTTCGCCAGACCGGAGGAGCGGACGACGATTCCTCGGCAGAGGTCGTGCGAGCCCTTGACCTTGGCCTAGCGGCTCTGGAAAGTGTGCCGGACGACGCTCGGCTGGCCTTCAACGTTGCCGTGTTTCTATTGGCGCTCGACCGGGAGGATGATGCGGAGGCGCGCGTGCTCGCGACGCTTGCCGCCGGTGCCCGGCCAGCTCAGACTCGCGACTGCATTGACGATCTGGAGCAGCTTCAACGAATGGCCGGCAAGAATTCGGAAAAGATACTCTCCCTGCTCCGCGGAGCGTGATATCAGGTCCGCAGCGGGCGGTTCGTCGACGATTACTACCTCTGGTTTCACCCAGACCCCTGACACCTCGATCTGTCACCGTAGGTAATTGATCGTTCCGTGGTCGAACATGACGGCCATGGCCGGTACCCCCCACTTCGGGATAAACCCTTACGTGAGGGTATGTTCGGGGATGCCGCGATCAGATGGTCCCGACTGAGCCGGTCGTGGTTCCGGGCACGGGCGCCGACTGGCCCGCGGCGCAGGCTCGTTTCTCCGACAACCGAGAAGGGACGCGGTGATCCGCGAGATGCTGTCATCTCCCGGCCGGCACCGGATGGTTCGTACGTTCGGACCCGGCCGACCGGCTCGACGCCGCCCCGACCTGCCGGCACTGACCGGGCTGCGCGCGGTCGCGGCCGCCGTGGTGTTCTCCCGCCACATCCACGCGGACGTGGAGGACGCACTCCCGGTGGCGCCCATCGGCAACATCGGGTACACCGGCGTCGCGTTCTTCTTCATCCTCTCCGGGTTCGTGCTCACCTGGTCCGCCGGTGTCACGACCACGGCCCAGTTCTACTGGCGCCGGTTCGCCCGGATCTACCCGCTGTACCTCGTCGCCATCCTGCTGTGGCTGGCGCTCGCCTGGCCGCTGGGCATGATCGGTGAGTTCGGGTCGACGCCCGCGGCGATCCTGCCGAGTCTGCTGCTGGTCCAGGCGTGGATTCCCACCCAGTCGATCTACTTCGGCTGGGGTGGGGCGGTGCTGTGGTCGTTGTCCTGCGAGGCGTTCTTCTATTTGGTCTTCCCGTTCGTGTACCCGCGGCTCGCGGCCCGATCCACCGCAGGCCGGATCGGCGCGGCGCTGGCCATCCTGGTGCCGACGGCAGCGGTGGCCTGCCTGGCGGGGGCCGTCGACCCGCGACTGGATCTCGCCGCCTTCGCCAGTCCGGCGTTGCGGGTCGGGGAGTTCGTCCTCGGCGTCACCTTGGGGTTGCTGGCCCGGGACGGCCTGCGCGGCACGGCGCGGGACCGGCGGACTGTCGCTGTCGCCGCGGGCGCCTGGCTCGCTGTGCCGATCACACTCGGCTACCAGTACGGTGATCATCAGGGGCTGATCGACACGCTCGTTCTGCCGTCCTTTGCCGCGACCATCTTCCTCGTCGCCACCCGGCAGGCGGACGGGCGTGGGGTGCCCGGCATCGGCACCCGGCCCCTCGTCTACCTCGGCGTGATCTCCTACGCGTTCTATCTCGTCCACCCCGGCGCGCTCGCCGTCGTGAGCAGACTCGGCTGGCTGGACGCGCGGACGCCGGGCGCGGCGGCGTTCGGCGTGCTCGCCGGGCTCGCGCTCGCCCTCTCCGCCGCCGCCGTACTGCACCACACCGTGGAGCAACCTGCCCACCGCTACCTGGTGCGCCGGTTCAGCGGACCACCAGAGCGGGCCGCGGTGCCCGTCATGCGCGCGGCAGGACCCGCATGGTGACGAGACCCCCGTCCCCATCCGGACCTGACACCACGGGGCCCGCGACCCGGCGTGGTCGCCGGGTACGTGCGTCGCTGGTCATGCTGGCGGGGGTGCTGGCCGTGCTGGTGGGTGTCGGGGCGTGTTCCGGGGGCTCGGCGTCACCGTCGGCGGGTGCGTCGCCGTCCGCGGCCCCGTCAGTCCGGTCCGGGCTGGGGTGGGCCTCGGGGGCGAACGGCAACTATCCGGTGGACGTCAACGCGTGGGCGAGCTGGACGGGCCGGCCGGTCGACGTCGCCATCGTGTTCACCACCCGGTCGGACTGGGCGAACATCACGACCGCCAGCTGGCCTATAGGCGCGTTCACCCGGGCGAAGTTCCCAGGCCAGGTGTCGGTGGCGCAGCCGCTGTATCCCGAGGATGGCAACGAGGCGGCCTGTGCCAACGGCGACTACGACCGTTACTGGGCGGCGTTCGGGCAGACGCTGACGCGCAACGGGCGCGGGGACGCCTACGTCCGGCTCGGCTGGGAGTTCAACGGCAACTGGTTCTGGTGGAACGCGAAGGACCCGGCGGCGTTCCGCAGCTGCTTCGCGCACGCCGCCACCGCGCTGCGCTCGACCGCTCCGCACGTGAAGATCGAGTGGACGATGAGCGCGCACCGCGACACGCTGACCGACCGCACGTCCGACGTCTGGGCGGCCTATCCCGGCGACCAGTACGTCGACGTCGTCAGCATCGACACCTACGACTCCTACCCGGCGTCCACCTCGCAGCAGCTCTGGGACCAGCAGTGCCACCAGCGTTCCGGGCTGTGCACGGTCGCGGAGTACGCCCGCGCCCACCACAAGGAGCTCGCGGTTCCCGAATGGGGCCTGGTGCGCTCGACCGGCGGCGGCGGAGACAACCCGTACTACATCGAGAAGATGCACCAGTTCTTCGCGGCGAACACCGACATCCTCGCCTACGAGGCGTATTTCAACAACGCCGAGGACCAGAACGTCCAGTCCTCCCTGAACAACCCCGACCTGAACCCCAACAGCGCAAAGCGCTACCTGGACCTGTTCGGCAAGAGCGGCTGATCCGGGCCGGCGCCGTACCCGGGGCGCCTGTCCGCGGGTCCGGCGCCGGCATCGTCCGGTAGACATTCACCGAAGCACCAAGATCAACGAGTGGGATGCTATGCCGCCGAGGCGGTCGGGTGGGTCGGTTCCGTCGACTGGGCGGCACCGGATGCGCCGGTCAGGCCGGCGGGTGCCGCCAGCAGGGTGGCGAGCAGGGAGGTGTCGTGGGTGGCGGCGCGGAACTCGGGGTGGTCGAGGGCTTCGGCGAGGAAGGCGGCGGTGGTGGCGATGGTGGCGCCCTCGACCACCGTCTCGGCGAGCGCGCGGCGCATCCGGGCGATGGCGCCGGCGCGGTCGGGCGCCCAGACGATGAGCTTCGCGAGCAGCGAGTCGTACAGCGCCGGGATGCGGTAGCCGGCGGTGAGGTGCGTGTCGACGCGGACGAACGGGCCGCCGGGCAGTTCGAGGCGCTCGACCAGGCCCGGGGTGGGGCGGAAGTCGCGGGTCGGGTCCTCGGCGTTGAGGCGGCACTCGATCGCCACGCCGCGCGGGGTGATGTCGGACTGGCCGTAGCCCAGCGGCTCACCGGCGGCGACGCGCAACTGCTCGGCGACGAGGTCGATGCCGGTGACCATCTCGGTGACCGGATGCTCGACCTGTAGCCGGCAGTTGACCTCCATGAAGTAGTAGCCGTGGCGCTGCGGGTCGTAGAGGAACTCGACCGTGCCCGCGCCGACGTAGCCGGCGGCCAGGACCGCGCGCACGGCGTCGGCGCCGAGCTTCTCGACGCCGGCGGGGTCGACGTTCGGCGCCGGGGACTCCTCGACGAGCTTCTGGTGGCGCCGCTGCAGCGAGCAGTCCCGCGCGCCGAGGTACACACCGTGGCCGTGCGTGTCACACAGCACCTGGATCTCGACGTGGCGGGCGGAGGCGAGGTAACGCTCGAGGTAGAGCCGCCCGTCGCCGAACACGGCGAGCGCGGTCGACCGGGTGTGCGCGTAGGCCGCGAGCAGCTCGTCGCGTTCGTGCACGATCCGCATGCCGCGCCCGCCGCCGCCGGCGACGGCCTTGAGGATGACCGGGTAGCCGATCTCGTCGGCGAGCTCAAGGGCCGCGTCGGGGCCGTCGAGGGCGTCGCGGCTGCCGGGCAGCAGCGGCAGACCGGCCTCGCGCATGATGCCGCGGGCGACCGCCTTGTCGCCGAGGTTCGCCATCACCGACGCGGGCGGGCCGATGAAGACGATCCCTTCGTCCTCGCAGACCTCGGCGAACTCCGGGTTCTCGGAGAGGAAACCGTAGCCGGGGTGGATGGCCTGCGCGCCGCGGGTGCGGGCGGCCTCGACGACGGCGGGGATGTTGAGGTAGCTCGCCTTCGACGGACCCGGCCCGACCTGCACGGACTCGTCGGCCATCCGGACGGCCGCCGAGTCCCGGTCGGCCGCCGAATGCGCCACGACGGTGCGGATGCCGAGCTCGCGGCAGGTGCGGACGACCCGCAGCGCGATCTCGCCGCGGTTCGCCACGAGCACACTGGTGAACATCAGCTGTCCCCGTCCACCGGGGCGAGCAGGAACAGCGGCTGGTCGTGCTCGATGGGCGCCGTGTCCTCGGCGAGGATGCGGACGACCCGCCCGGCCCGCTCGGCCTCGATCGGGATCATCAGCTTCATCGCCTCGACGATGCCGACCTGCTGGCCGGCGCGCACCACGTCACCCTCGGTGACGAACGGCGGCTTGCCGGGCTCGGATGCCCGGTAGAACACGCCGACCGACGGCGACCCGACAGTGAACGTTCCCGCCTCGGCCGTGATACCCGAGGCTGCTCCGTTCACCGAGCCGGCGCCGTTGACGGCACCGGCGTCCGCCACGGATCCCGCGCCGTTCACCGAGCCGTTCACGGCTACGGTGTCGCTCGCCGCCGCGCCGTTCGCACTGGCCCCACCCTGGCCGGCGGTGAGGGCGGGCGCGGAGTCGGATTCCACGGCCGACCGGGCCGCCCGTGCCACGCCCGGCGCCGTGGTCCAGCGGGTCCGCGCCGGCGCGGCGTCGCCGAGGCTCGGCGCGGCGTCGGACCAGCCCATCTCGACGGTCACGTCACCGGCGGAGAGCCGCACGACGCTCGGCGCGACCGGCGCCCGCACGGCCAGCTCCAGCAGGTGCGCGCTGAGGACACCGACGATCGCGTCCACCGCGGGCAGCGTGCCGGCGAGCGCGGGCGGCGAGCCCAGGTCCGGGGTCAGCGGGTTGACGGGGTCGGTGGCCGCCGCGACGGGGTGCGCCCCGTTCGTCGCGGTCCGGGTGGCCTGGTCGGTTGTCATCGGTGCGCCTCCACAGTCTGGTCCGGCTCGGTCCGCTCCGCGTCCGCGTCGGCCGCACCGTCGGTGACGGCAGCGGTGGCGGCGGCTGCCGCGGGGACGCCGAACTGACGGAACCTGGTGCGCCGGCGGGTCACGAGGGTCATCTGGTCAAGCGGGGCGAGTTCGGTCAGCGACGCGCGCAGGGCGTCGCGCAGCAGGGCGGCGGCCCGCTCGGGGTCGGCGTCCGCGCCGCCCTCGGGCTCGGGGATCACGCCGTCGACGATGCGCAGGCGCAGCAGCTCACGGGCGTTGACGCGCAGCGCCGCCGCGGCCCGCGGCGCCGCTGCCGGGTCCTTCCACAGGATCGACGCGCAGCCCTCGGCGCTGATCACCGAGTAGACGGCGTTCGCGCACATCAGGACGCGGTCCGCGAACGCCAGGGCCAGCGCCCCGCCGCTGCCGCCCTCGCCGGTGACGACGGCGACGACCGGCACGGCGAGCCCGGCCATCAGCCGCAGGTTCTCGGCGATCGCGACGGCCTGGGCGTGCTCCTCGGCTTCCCGCCCGGGGTACGCCCCGGCGGTGTCGACCAGGGTGACCACGGGCAGGCCGAGCTTGGCGGCGAGCCGCATCACCCGCGCGGACTTGCGGTAGCCGGCCGGGGTGGGCATCCCGAAGTTGCGGTGCCGCAACTCGTCGGCGCTGTGGCCCTTCTGCGTGCCGATGACGGCGACGGGGATGCCGTCGAGGCGGCCGAGACCGGCTACGAGCGCCGGGCAGTCGGCGAACATCCGGTCGCCGTGCAGCTCGGTGAAGTCCTCGACGAGCATGCGGATGTAGTCGAGGGTGGACGGCCGGCCCAGGCGGCGCGCGGCGCGCACCGAATCCCAGGCGTCGCGTTCGGGCAGCGCCTCGTGGTCGGTGACGATCGACCCGCCGGCACGGAACTGCTGGCGCGGGATGGCGTCGTCGCGCCGGCTCGACACGGACAGCAGCCGGCCGAGGGTCGCCCGCAGCTCCCGGCGGGGGCTGATGATGTCGACGACGCCGTGGGTGAGCAGGAACTCGGCGGTCTGGAAGTCGTCGGGGAGCACCTGGCGGATCGTCTGCTCGATGACGCGACGCCCGGCGACGCCGAGGCGGGCGGCGGGTTCGGCGATGATGACGTCCGCGAGCGTCGCGAACGACGCGGCGACGCCGCCGAACGTCGGGTCGGTGATGAGCGACACGGTGAGGATGCCGGCCTCGTCGAGCTGGCCGAGGGCCTGGCTGGTCTTCGCCATCTGCATCAGGGCGATCGCGCCCTCCTGCATCCGCGCGCCACCCGAGGCGGCGACGGTGATCAGCGGGGTGCGCTCGCGCAGCGCGACCTCGGCGCCGCGGGTGACCACCTCGCCGACGGCGGCGCCGAGGCGGCCGCCGAGGAACCGGAAGTCCATCACGACGACCACGACCGGGTTGCCCTCGATCGTGCCGCGCACGGCGACGGCCGCGTCGTGCAGGCCGGTGGCGGCGCGGGCGGCGCGCAGCCGCGCGGGGTACGGGCGGCTGTCGACGAACTCCAGCGGGTCGCCGTCGATCGCCAGCACGTCGACCTCACGGCGCGAACCCGGGTCGAGCAGCAGGTCGAGACGTTGGTCGACGGTCATGGGGGCATGCCAGCCGCAGTCGGCGCAGACCCGTCCCGCGCGGTCGAACCGCCGGCCGTAGATCATCGACCCGCAGCCGCCGCACAGCAGCCACGACGAACCCGAGCCCGCTCGCCGCTGTCCGTCGCCGGCCCGGTCCGCCCCGGCCGCGGGGCCGCCGCCGGGGTCACGGGCGGTACTGGTGCGTATGGCCTCGATCGTCATGGGCTACTGCCTCTCCTCCCGTGTGCTCGTCGCGAGCGACGGGATGCGTGGACTGTCGATGGCTGACGGATGTGGTCCCAACGGGTGCTCAGGCTGGCGGGGTGCTCAGGCCGGCTGCGGTGGCGTCGGGACGTAGGTGGTGACGGAGGCGGGCAGGCGCGCGCCGGCGGCGCGCAGGGCAGCGACCCGCTCGTGGAAGGCCGCACCCGTCATCAGGTGGGCGGCGACCTCGGCGACCCGGCGGTTGCCGACCTCGGCGAGGTAGGTGCCGGCGACCCAGCTGTTGAACGCGCCCATCGCGGGCCCGCACCACACCTGGTAGTCGGCGGTCCGCTCCGGGTCGCCGGCGATGCTCCAGCCGGACGAGCGGCCCAGGTACCAGCGGAAGATCAGTGCCATCCGCCGGCGCGGGTCGCCCGCGGCGCGGGTGATCTGGTCGGGGTCGCGGCGGGTGAAGAACTCGACGCAGTCCTGCCAGACCTCGTCGAGCGGGCGGCGGAAGACCTTCGCCTCCAGCCCGGCCCGGATGTCGGCGGGCAGCGAGTCGATCCCGTCGTAGGCACGGTAGAGCTCGTAGAGCTGGCGGGCGCGGCCCGGGAACAGCGTGCCGCGGCGCAGCACCTGGACCTCGACGCCGAGCTCGAACATGTCCGCCGACGGCGTCATCGCGGTGTCCGCGACGCCGGTCGCGCCCAGCAGCCGCTTCGTCGTGTCGGACTGGTCCGCCTCGACCGTCGCCTGGTTCACCGAACCGGTGACGACGTAGGCGGCGCCGAGCGCGAACGCCGCCGCCGCGGCGGCCGGTGTGCCGATGCCGCCGGCCGCGCCGACCCGCACCGCGGCCGGTCGGCCCTGCTCGCGGCGGATCCGCTCGGCCAGCGCCAGCAGCTCCGGCAGCAGGACAACGAGGGGACGCCGGTCGGTGTGGCCACCGGAGTCGGCCTCGGCGGTGATGTCGTCGGCCAGCGGCACGACGGCGGCGAGCTCCGCCTGTTCGGCGCTCACCTCGCCGGCGGCGAGCAGGCCACGGACGAGCTCGGCCGGTGCCGGGCGCAGGAACCGTTCCGCGACCTCGGCGCGCGACACCTTGCCGATCACCCGGTGGGTCGCCTCGACCCGCCCGTCGGCGCCGCGGCGCAGGCCGAGGAGCCGGTAGCGGACGAGCTCCGCCGTCGGCTCGACGAACGCCGACGCCTCCAGGATGGTGACGCCGTGGCGCAGGCAGGCGTCGATCGTGGCCCGCTCCAGCGCCGACTCGCTCGGGCTGTGGATGAGGTTGCAGGCGAAGGGCGCCCCGGCCGCGTCGCGGACGATCGCGGCGAGCGCCTCGTCGACCCGGGCGGGCAGCACGCCGGCCGCGCCGAACGAGGCGAGGAAGCCGGCGCGGGCGAGCGCGGCGACCATCGGCGCCGAGGCGATGCCGTTGGCCATCGCGCCGGCCATGTAGGCGTACCGCACGCCGTGCGCCGCCCGGAACGCCGGGTCGCCGAGCGCGGTGGCGGGCCGCGGGCCGGCCGCGGCGAGCACCTGACCACCGGCCGCGACCACCCGGGCGACCTCGGCCGCCTCGCCGCTGGTCCGGACCCGGCCGCCGGCACGCAGCACGTAGCAGGGCCGGTCCAGGGCCAGCAGGTCCTGGTAGGCCGCCGCGGCCGCACCGCTCGCACCGGCCGCGGCGGGCGACGATCCTGCGGCGGGCGACGGTGCCGCGCCGGTGGCCGGGGTCCGCGCGGGGGCCGGCGGGGAGGTCAGCGTCACCATGACGGGGCTCCGTCCTCGCGCAGCTCGACGGCGATGTCGAGGCATTCGTAGATCCGCAGGCCCGGCTTCCAGACGCTGGCGTCGGCGGTCACCCGCACCCGCCCGGCGCCGCGGCGCACCTCCTTGAGGTGCACTTCGAGGCGCGTCTCGCCGTCGGTCGGCAGGAACTGGCCGCGGTACTTCCAGGTGAACGCCGCGCCGACCGGGATGATGAACCCCGGGTCGACCAGGCCCGCCGCGTGCGGCGAGTCGAGCAGCCACTCCTGCATCGCCTGGACGACCGTCTCGATGCCGAGGGAACCGGGGATGACCGGGTCCAGGGTGAAGTGCCGGGCAAAGAACCAGTCATCCGGGTCGATGGCCCGCACCGCGTGCAGGTAGCCCTGGCCGTAGCGACCGCCACCGTCGACGACGTCGACCGTGTCGAGCAGGGCCAGATGGTCGCGGGCGACCAGGCGGGCGGCCGGGTCGGCGCGGCGGGCGGCGACGTCGATCGTGCGGGTCGCCGGCCGCGGTGACGCCGAGTCCAGCCAGGTCGGCACGAACTTTCCCGCGTCCAGGCCGGTCTGGTTCGCCAGGGCGCTGTCGCTGAAGTAGCCGAACAGCGTCTCCCCCTCGTAGAACGGCTCGCCCTCGACGGACAGGGTGTAGCCGAAATTCTGCAGCGACGAGCCCGGCATGTCCGTGGTGGACAGCAGCTGCGAGTGCTGGCGGATGGTGGCGTCGCGCAGGTCCACCTCGCGCAGCACCGTCGCGGTGCCGCCGAGGTTGCGCAGGCTCGTGACGGCCGCCGGGTCGCCAAGGGTGGCGCCCATGTAGTAGCCGACCATCAGCGCCGCCTGCAGCGACGTCTCCATGTAGACGCAGTTCGGCATTGACGCGTTGGCGGTGTCGGCGAAGTACCAGGAGTCCGCCGGCGCGTCGTACTCGGTGATGTGCCAGGCGTCGCCGGCGAGCGTCGCCGGGTCGCGCCGGGTGCCGTGCAGTTCGAGGACGCGGTCGACGAGCAGCAGACCGCCCGAGGGCAGCCGGGTCGCCTTGCGCCCGGTGTAGCCGGCGAACTCCGGGCCGAGGGCGATCGCCTGGTCGCCGCGGCAGAAGTGGGCCATGTGGAACTCGCCCAGCATCGCCCGGTCGCCGAAGCGGTTGCGGCGGCCGAGCCAGCGCGCCGGCCGCCCACCCACCTCGGGCCCGACCGGCAGCCCGTCTCCTTCGCGCAGGCCGACGACGACGTCGACGACCCGCGCCACCACCGCGCCGTCGCCGCCCGGGGTGACGAGCCGCAGCTCGGCGTCCGCCCGCAGCCACGGCCGGGGCACCAGCTCGAGGTCGGCGATCTCGACGACGAGTTCGACCTCGCCGCCGGCTCCGCCACCCGCGCGGGCGACGCCCGGGGCGCCGCTGTCGGCGGGCCGACCCGTGGCCGCAGCGGCGTCCTCGACGAACCGCGCGTTCGGCAGGCACAGGTGCAGGCCCAGGTAGATAGCGAACAGCCGGGCCGCCTGGACCGCGGCGGTCACCAGCTCGGCGTCGCCGGACACCTGGCCCGCGGCGAGGCGGGCCCGCAGCAGACCCCGGCCCGCCCGACCACCGCGCAGCTCGATGGCGTCGACGGCGGCGAGCAGCGGCGCCGGCCCGCCCGTGAAGCGGACCTCGGCGTCGAGGCCCTCCTGCTCGTAGGCGGGACCGAACACCGCGGCGATCCCGGCGCGGGCGAGCAGGTCGAGCTCGGCGGCGCCGAGCGCGCTGACCGTGGTGCGGGCCAGCGGCTTGAAGGACGCTTCGGAGCTGACCCGCGGCCGGTACGGCCCCGGCGCCAGCACCGGAGCGGGTGCGGGTGCGGGTGCGGGTGCGGGTGCGGCGACACCGCCCGCGGCACCGGCCGGGAGTCCCCCGCCCCACGCGGGGCGCGCCGAGGGCTGCTCGGGTCCGGCCGGGGCGATGCCCAGCCGGGCGAGGGCGCGGAGCTGCAGGCTGGCCTGCGCCCGCAGGGCACTGGCATGCGCCGCGACGGTCGTCGCCCGCAACAGCTGGATCATCTCCACGACCGACACGGACGCCGGGTCCCGGGCGACCTCTCCCGCGCCGGCGGCCGGGGCGCTGGCGGAAACCAGCTCCGCGCCACTGGTCAGGGCAGCATCGGCGGGTGACACCGAGCCGGAGCTCGCCTCGGGGCCGGCGGACAGGGCGGTTCCGCCACCGTCGCCTGGCTCAGCCGGGGCGGCTGACCAGGTCGTTGTCGTGAAGGCCCTCGGGTCGAAGGCATCGCCGACGAAGTCGAGCTCGTCCGCCGGGTCCGGGAGGGTCTCCCGGCCGGGGGCTCCCCGACCGCCAACGTTTTCGTTGTCAACGACGGTCATCGGGATTGCGCCGTGGATATCCTGGCTTTCAGGCCGGGGAGGAAACGGCGTCCCACCTTGGAATGCATATGCGGGTCCTTTCGGTAGACTGTGGGGGTGTCCCGTTACCGGCCTTATCCGACTGTCGGGCAAGCAGTGGTGATGGCTGAGCATTGCGGGCATGCACGGTACGTGTGGAACCTCGCCGTCGAACAGCAGTCCTGGTGGAATCCGCGCCGCGGACCGGCTCCCGGGTATAGCGAGCAGTCCCGTCAGTTGACCGAGGCGCGCCGTGACAATCCGTGGTTGGCAGCTGGATCGCAGATCGTTCAACAGCAGGCTCTTCGTGATTTCGCTGCGGCGATGGCCAGCTTTTTCCGTGGTTCGCATCGTAGGCCATCGTTGCGAAAAAAGGGACGGTCCGACGGTTTCCGGATCGTCGCGGTAAAACCTGAAGATGCGCGGCAGATCAACCGCCGCTGGGGCGAAGTGCGCATCCCGAAGATCGGTTGGGTTCGGTTCCGGCGTAGCCGGGCTGTTCCGCAGGCCCGGTCGTACCGGGTGACACGGGACCGGTCTGGCCGGTGGCATGTGGCGTTCGCCGCGGTCCCCGACCCGGTCGAAGCGCCGGGTACCGGCAGGGTCATCGGGGTGGACCGTGGGGTGACCGTGTCGGCGGCATTGTCGACCGGGGAGCTGCTGCACTGTCCCGGGTTGCGGCCTGGGGAACGGGATCGGCTGGCCCGGCTGCAACGTCGGCTCGCCCGCGCGAAGCGGGGCAGCAACCGGCGGGCCCGGGTGAAGGCTCAGATCGCCCGGGTGAGAGCCCGGGAAGTCGACCGGCGGAAGGACTGGGTGGAGAAGACCAGTACCGAGCTCGCCCGCCGGTACGACCTGATCCGGGTGGAAGACCTGCCGATCAGAAGCATGACCCGGTCGGCACGAGGAACTGTCGAGAGTCCTGGGAGGAACGTGCGGCAGAAAGCCGGACTGAACCGGGGTATCCTCGCACATGGCTGGGGGCTGCTGGTCGAGCGGTTGGAACAGAAAGCGCCTGGCCGGGTCGAGAAGATCGATCCTGCGTACACGTCGCAGACCTGTAACACGTGTGGGACCCGGGATCGGGGGGCGCGCGAGAACCAAGCGGTCTTCCGTTGCCGGACCTGCGGGTGTGAGGCGAACGCCGACGTGAACGCGGCACGTAACATCGCCCTGGGACATCAGTGGGAAACCACGTGGGTGACTGCGCGGGGAGGCGACGCCAACAGGCGGCCTGTGAACCGCGAACCTCAACACCGCGCATCCTCCCTTCTGGCGGATGTGTAGAAGTTGGAATCCCCCGCCTTCAGACGGGGGAGGATGTCAAGCGGGAACGTCCTCGTTCTCGGTCGGGGTCTGCCGCCAGGCCTGGACGGCCTCGGCGAACTTCGCGGCCATGCCCGGCGTCGCCGCCACGGTGACGTCGGTGAAGCGGACCAGGACGGTGCCGTCCGGGGCGGTCGCCGTGGCGTTGACGGTCGCGGTGCCGCCACCGGCGTCGACCCGGGCGCCGTCGAGCACGAGCACGAACGGCGTCCCGTCGGGCAGCGGCCGCAGGTATTCGGCCCGTCCGATACCCAGGGGCAGGCAGGCCTGGCCGAGCAGCGCCCGGCCGAGCACGGGCGGGCCCTGCAGCAGCACGTCGGCGAGCACCGGGCTGTGCAGTTCCCCGCCGAACGCGGGGCGCAGGCCCGGGTCGTCGGCGAGCTGGCACTCGAGGACCAGCCGGTCGGCGCCGCGTTCCAGCACCCGGCGCATGCCCTGCAGGCGAGGCCCGTGGAACTGGGTTCCCTCGAGGTAGATCTCGAGCCCGTCCTCCGCCCCTTCGCCGAGCCGGTAGCCGGGACGCCCCGGGACCGCGTACGCCACCGGTGCGGCCCTGGCGAGCAGGAGCGCCGCCGCGTAGTGCGGGACGGGCAGCCGGCCCGTGCCGTCGCCGCGCACCGAGGCGCGCAGCAGCAGCTGACCGGCCGGGGCGTCGTCGTCGGGTGCGAGGACGACCTGCGCGGACTCCGGTGCGGAGCCGTCGAAGACGATGCCCTTGTGGACCGCGAAGTCGCGGACCTCGACGACCCGCCAGCCCGGATGCGCCCGCTCCGCCACGTTGATCATCCAGCCGAGGCCGAACGTCGCGGGCAGCACGCGGTGCGCGCCGACCTGGTGCGCGGCGATCACCGGATGGCCGGCGAGGCCGGCGAGGTGGCGCCGCGCCGCGAGCGTCGCGCCGCCCGGTGCGACCGAGCCGGCGAGGGCCCGGTCCGGGCCGACCAGGATGCAGACCTCGCCCGCGCGGTCGGCGCGCAGCGTCTCGACGAACGCGGCGGCGCCGGCGTCCGGGGCGAGCAGGTCCACGCCGCGGGCGGTGAACAGCTCCCGCAGCGCGGGTGTCACCATGCCGCCGTCCCAGGCACCCCAGTCGATGGCGACGACGTGCCGGTCGGGATGGTCGTGGCGCAGCGCGGCGGCGACCCGGCACAGGGCCTCGTTCGCCGCCGCGTAGTCCGCCTGGCCCGGGTTGCCGAACAACCCCGCGACCGAGGTGAACAGCAGCACGTGCCGCAGCGGCGCGGTGCCCGAGCCGTCGTGGCCGGTGTCGCCGGCCGGGCCGGCCAGGGCGGGCTCGGCCAGGGCGTCGAGCAGCGCGCGCAGGCCGCCGAGTTTCGGGGCGAACACGCGGGCCACGTCGGCCTCGGTCTTGTCCACCAGCCGGGCGTCGGCGAGCACGCCCGCGCCGTGCACGATGCCGGTGACCTGCTCGCGCAGGTCCCCGAGTGCCGTGCGGACGGCGGCGGCGTCGGTGACGTCGACGGGGACGTAGTCCGCCCGGCCACCGGCGGCCCGCACCGCGGCGAGTGTCGCGCGGCTCTCCCGGGCCGAGAGCAGGCCCTGGTTGATCCGCTCTACCTCGCGGGGCGGGGGCCTGGTGCCCTCGGCCCGCAGCCGCGCGATCACGGCGGGCTTGAGCGCGTCGTCCTCGACGCCGGCGGCCCAGTCGGGCTCGTCCACCAGCGGCGAGCGGCCGAGCAGGACGAACCGGGCCGGGACCCGCTCGGCGAGGGCGCGCACGCACAGCGCCGTCACGCCCCGCCCGCCGCCGGAGACGACGAACACGTCCTGCGCCCCGACGGTGAGTTCCGCGCCGTCCGCGCCGTCCGCGCCGTCCGCGGCGCCCTGCGGCGCGGCGGTGCCGGCCGTCGGCGCGTGCGGGTCGAACAGGCCGGGGACGATCGCGACGCGGACGCCGGTTCCGTCGAGGCCGACCTCCGGGGTGTCGCGGGCGGTGTCGTGCAGCTCGGCGTCGAGCAGGTCGAGCACCGTGCGGACGTCGAGCCCGGGGGCGACGTCGAGGGCCCGGCAGAACAGCGCGGGCGCCTCCGCGTCGAGGGTCTTCACCACCCCGCCGACTCCGCCGAGCAGCGAGGCGACCACCCCGGCCGAGCCGTGGTGCCCGAGCCCGCCGTCAAGGCGGGTCAGGGTGAGGAAGGCCGCCCGGGTGCCACCGGCGGCGGTCGCCGTCAGCGGCTCGTGGGCCTGGCGGGCGATCTGGATGGTCTCGGCGAGCCGGGCGACCGTGGGGTCCCAGCCGTCGCCCGGGGTGAGCAGCGTCAGGCACAGGTCGACCCGGCCGTCGAACGCGGACCGCAGCGGCGACGCGCCGTCCGGGCCGTCCTGCGCCGCGTCGTCGAGGTTGACGGTTCGGACGGTCCAGCCACGCTCGCGCAGGCCGTCGGTGAGGGGCTGCGCGTCCTCGCTCGTGTGGTGCGCGACGACGGCGACCGGGGAGTCGGCGTAGGGCCGGTCGAGGCGGTCGACGGGCGGCAGCGTCACCAGTCGGACGACGCGGCGCGGTGCCGGCGCGAACGCCGGCTCAGCTGCTTTTGGGTCGACACCACCTGCCTCCGACCCGCCGGCGACGCTGCCCGCGCCGGGCCCGGGTGGCGCCGTGGCGGTGACGTAATCGGTGATCTGGTCGAGCGTGCGCAGTTCCGCGAGCTGCTCCGGACCGACCGTCGGCGCCTGCGGGAACCGCTCCCGCAACGCTCCCAGCACCTGCACCCGCTTGATGGAATCGACCCCGAGATCGGCCTCCAGGTCCATCCCCGTATCGATCATGTCCGAGGCGTAGCCCGTCTTCTCCGCGACCACATCGACCAGCGCCGCCAGCACCGCCTCCCGGTTCAGACCGGCCGGAGCGGGTTCCGCCGCGACCGGAGCCGGCGTCGGCGCCGTGACCCGGGCGGGAACCGGACCCGCGGGCTGGCTCGGGACGAGCGGGACCACCGGCGCGACGGGCGCGGGCGGTGCGACGGGCGCGGGCGCCAGCGGAGCCGCCACCGGTGCGGCTGCGGGCGGCGCCGGCGGGGCGGCGACCGAAGCGGTCAGCGAGCGCGGCGCCGCGGGCCCGGAAGGCAGCGCCAGGGTCGGCACTGACGGAACCGACGCCCGCACGCCGGCGAGACCCGTGGGGTCGACGGCGAGCTCGAGCGCGGCGAGATGCGCGAGGACCTCGTTGGCCTGGGTGTGCGTCTGGCCGATCACGGCGCTCTGGTTGGCGACCATGGCGATCGCGTCGGCGAAGCGGGCGTCCTCCCGCCCGCCGCGCTGGTACTCGTGCAGCGCGTCGACCAGGCGGCTGGCCACGTCGAGCTGGCCGGTCAGGTAGACGCCGTGCAGGTTGACCTGCTGCGCGAGGACGTCCGCGGCGGCGTCGAACCCGAGGCCGAACGCGGACGACTGGCCCGCCGGCGCGAGGTGCTGACCGACGGCACCGCCGGCACCCGAGTCGTTCGGTACCGGGCCGGCCGCGGTGGCGCCGAGGGCCGCCGCACCGTTGGGGACGGCGCCCACCGAGGTGGCGCCGTTCGTGCTCGGCCCGGTCACGGGCACTCCGTTCGTGAGGGCGCCGTTCACGGCGGCGCCGTTCACGGCGGCGCCGTTGACAGCGACACCGTTCGGGGCGGCACCGTGCGCGGACGCGCCGTTGACGGCCGCGCCCTCACCGGGCACCCCGGACGGCACAGTGGCGCCGTTGCCTGGGCCGGGACGGCGCCGCCGAGGATCTGGTAGTCGTCGGCGAGCGCGGCGGCGTGGGCGTCGCGGCGGACCGACGGGGTGTACTCGGGGGCGGAGAGGAGCACGGTCGGGCCCTTGGTGGGAACCGTCGCGAGCGGCTCGGCCTGGAACCGGTTGATGCCGGAGATCGGCACGCCGAGGACCGCGAGCTGGACGGCGGCGGCCTTGAGCGTCACGTCGCTGTCGCCGAGCGGGCCGGCGTCGGTGGCGATCGCGATGACGCCCGCGTCAGGGAGGATCTGCCGGACGAGCCGGGTGAGCACCTGCTTCGGGCCGAACTCGACGAACACGGTGGCGCCGGCCTCGTGCGCGGCGCGGACGGCGCCGACGAACTCGACCGGTTCGAGGAGCTGGCGAGCGAGCACCGCGGCGTTCGCGGCCGGGTCGGCGCCGTAGCTGGCACCCGTGGTGTTCGGGTAGACGGGCGAGGCCGGCTCGTTGACCGGGGTGGAGGCGAGCGCCTCGGCGAAACGGTCGACGGCGTGGGCGACGTAGCGGGTGTGGAAGGCGGCGGAGACCGGCAGCGGCCGGACGTCGAGCCCCTCCTGCGCGCAGCGGCGCACGAACGCGGCGACGGCGTCGCCGGGACCACCGACGACGACCTGCTCGGGGGCGTTGTGGTTGCAGATCACCACGTCGGGGTGGCCGTCGAGGAGCGCGGTCACGCGCTCCCGGCTGGCCGGCACCGCCGCCATCGTGCCCGACTCGACCGCCGGCGCGTCGTCGCCGTGGCCCGCTTCCGGCGGGGCCATGGCGCGGCCGCGCTCGCGGGCGAGGCGGAAGAAGCCCTCGGCGTCGACGGCGCCCGCGGCGTGCAGCGCGGTCAGCTCGCCGAAGCTGTGCCCGAGGAAGCCGGCCGGGCGCAGGCCGAGTTCGTGCAGGTAGCGGTACTGGCCGACGGACAGCGCGCCGAGCGCCGGCGGGGCGTGCGCGGGCGCGCGCCGCGCGACCTCCTGGTCCTGGCGCTGCTCGGCGTCGAAGACCGGCGGCGGGAAGACGATCGAGGCGAGGCGGCGGTCCGCACCGTCGAAGGCGTCGTTCGCCTCGTCGAAGGCGGTGCCGACCGGCGGCACGTTGACCGCGGCCTCCAGCCCCATGTCGACGTACTGGCTGCCCTGCCCGGCGAACAGCGCCGCGACCGTGACGTCCGCGGCACCCCGCGACCGGAAGTGGACACCGCGCGGGTGCGACCACTCGGTCGCCTCGGGGTTGCGCTCCAGCTGACTGATGGCCAGCTCGCGCAGCTCGGCGGCGCTCTCCTCGTCCGCGGCGGCGAATCCGACGCGCGCGGCCTCGACCGGCACGGCACCGTCACCGGCGGGCGCGTCGGAGCGCAGGAGTTCCAGCAGCGCGGGGACGTCGGGGGCGTGCCACAGGTACGCCTGGGCAGTGCGGTGCAGCACCCGCAGGTCCGTGCGGTCGCCGGTGTGCTCCTCGAGCACGACGTGGAAGTTCGTCCCGCCGAAGCCCATGGCGGACGCGGCGGCGCGGCGCATCGGCCGGTGCGGGTCGCGGATCCACGGCCGGTTCGCGACGTTGACGTAGAACGGCGCGTCGGTGAAGTCCACGGCGCTGTTCGGCCGGTCGACGTTGATCGTCGGCGGAAGCACCTTGTGGTAGAGGCCGAGCGCGAGCTTCATCAGGCTGGCCGCGCCGGCGGCGCCCTTGGTGTGGCCGATCTGCGACTTCACGCTGCCCAGCGCCGCGTGGTGGCGTTCGCCGCCGGCGTCGCGCAGCAGGCCGCCGAGCGCGTCGAGTTCGGTGCGGTCGCCGACGGCGGTGCCGGTGGCGTGCGCCTCGAACAGCTCGACGGAGTCGGGGGTGCACTCGGCGTCGACGTAGGCGCGGTCGAGCGCGACCCGCTGGCCCTCGGCGCGCGGGGCGTAGATGCTCTTGAACCGGCCGTCGCTGGAGGAGCCGAGGCCGCGGATCACGGCGTAGATCCGGTTGCCGTCGCGTTCGGCGTCGGCGAGGCGGCGCAGCGCCAGCATGCCGATGCCCTCGCCGAGCAGGGTGCCGTCGGCGTCGTCGGAGAAGGGGCTGATCGTGTCGCTCTTCGACAGGGCGGAGACCTTTGAGAAGCACATGTAGATGAAGATCGTGTTCTCGGTGTCGACGCCACCGGTGATCATCGTGTCGGCACGTCCGTCGACGAGCTCGGCGATCGCCAGGCGCACCGCGGACAGCGAGGCGGCGCACGCGGCGTCGACGGTCGTGTTGAGACCGCCGAGGTCGAGGCGGTTGGCGACCCGGCCGGCGACGACGTTCGCGAGCAGGCCGGGGAAGGAGTTCTCCTCCCACGGCGCGTAGGCGCTGACGTAGCGACGGGCGATCTCGTCGGCGTCGGCCTCGCTGAGCCCGACGCTGCGGGCGGCCTCGCGCAGCACCGGGGTGGACAGCCGGGCGGCGAGCGGGTGCATCAGGGGGACGGGGCCGGTGGTGCCCAGCACGACGCCGGTGCGCCCGGCGTCGTACCAGTCCGCGTCGCGACCGTTGACGTCGCGGGCGCCCGCGTCGCGCAGCAGGTCCCGGGCGACGCCGAGGCTCAGCGTCTGCATGGTGCTGGTGACCTCGAGCTGGTTCGGCGGCATGCCGAACTCCAGCGGGCTGAACTCGACGTCCGGGATGAACGCGCCGCGCCGTGCGTAGGTGCGGTCCTGGGCGGTCGGGTCGGCGTCGTAGTAGTCGTCGAGGCTCCACCGCGACGCCGGAACCTCGCTGCTGCAGTCGGCGCCGTCAACGACGTTCTGCCAGTACTCGCGGTGGTTGCGGGCCATCGGGTACAGGCCCGACAGACCGACGATCGCGATCGGGTTGCGGGCTAGCCGCCTGGAGTCGAGGTCGACGGGCTCGCTCGGGCGCGCGGACTGCGCTGTCTTGGGCACGGTAATCCCTTCTCGGCCGGTGGGGGCCGGCTGGATGGTCCGGATCAGGCAGCCGTCAACCAGGACGTTCGCTCGACGAGTTCCGCCATGTCCTCGGCGAACCGGTGGTGTCCGTCGGTGTTCGGGTGCAGGCCATCGGCGCTCCACAGCCCGCGGCCGGACCATTCGGGGCCGGCGGCGATGTCGAGGTGCAGCGTTCCGGTGGCCGCGCAGACCTCGCGAAGCACGGAGTTCGCGAAGGTGAAACGCTCGCGCAGCAGCCCGCGGAACTCCTCCGGCAGCGGAAGGTTCGCGGGAATGTCCGGGTAACTGGCGGTGAACACGGTCGTGTCCAGGCCCGCCAGCGAACCGAAGATCGTCTCGAGGTTGCGGGTGAAGCGGTCGGGTGCCCAGTCCTGCACCATGTCGTTGACGCCGACCACGACGCCGATCAGCGGCGCCTTGCGGGCCAGGGCCTGGTGCAGCTGCCGGTCGACGACCTGCTGGGTGGTCGCCTGGTAGGCGCCGAGGTTGCGGGTCTCGCGGGGCGAGACCCCCATCCGCCGGGCGAACCGGCGGGCCCAGCCGATGTACGAGCCGTCGGCGGCGACGTCGCCGCGGCCCTCGACGAAGCTGTCACCGAGAGCGGTGAACCTCACTGTGGGCATTGTTCGCCTCCGTGTCGGGGCCGCGGCGCGACGCGTTTTTCAGGCCTGGGTGAGAATGCGGCGGTCGGCCGGCATGCCGACTTCCTCGTACAGCTTCTCGAGGTTCGAGGGCGCGAAGAACTCCTCGCCCGGAATTCCGCCGGCGATGAGGCCGAAGAACTTCGTGGTGTATTCCTGGCTCATGCTCGTCGCCCGGAAGACGGAGTCGTAGTAGGGGGTGAGGCTGAGTTCCGCGAGACTGCAGGTGAGTTCGAAGGTGCCGTTGCTCTCGGCATCGCGGATCTTGACGTACTCGACGACGGCCTCGTCGATCGAGCGCTCACCGGAAAGGCCTTCATGCAGCTTCTCGGCGAGCACCTCGGTGTACTTGAGTGCGTCGGTGATGCCCCAGCCGGTGAACGGGTCCTTGTGGTATCCCGCGTCACCTACGAGCGCCCAGCCCGGGCCGGCGGAACGGCGGTAGAAGTTGTCCGGGTAGGACATCGCCCGGAAGTTCTCCTCACGCTTTCCGTTCGCGCGGATGTCCGCGCCGAGTACCGGATCGACCTGGTCGAAGATCTCCTGGAAGCTGCCGTCGATGTCGGCGCGGAACTCCCGCAGCCGGTCGCGGCGGCGCATCACGGCGACCAGGTGCTGGTCGTTGTGGGTCGGCCAGACACCGAACTGCTGCGGCTCGGTGCCGGTCCGGTGCTGGAACTCCCAGTCCAGGCCGCTGTAGTACGAGTAGTACACGAAGCAGGAAGCCGGGATCGAGCGGTAGATCTCCGCGCCGACCAGGCCGGCGACCGTCGAGTTGCGGCCGTCGGCGCCGACCACGAAGCGCGCGCTGAACTCCTGCTCGGGCCCGTCGCCGAGCCGGCCGCGGATACCCGCCGCCCGGTCCTCGGAGAACACCACGTCGGTGACGGTGAATCCCTCGAGAACCTCGGCACCGGCCTTGCGGGCCTCGTCGACGAGGATCTCGTCGAGAATGGTCCGGCGCGGCGAGTAGACCTCGGTGATTCCGTCGATCGGGTCGGCGAAACCGTCGAGAAAGATATCCGAGTACGAGAAGTTCAGGTGCCGCATCGGAGGAACTCCGGTCGCCACGAGGCGGTCGAGAATTCCCCAGCTCTTCAGCCGGGAGAGCCCGGCCTGGTGGATGTAGTGGGTGGAGACGGTGTCGCTGGGGAAGGTGGCGCGGTCCACCACCAGAACCTTGTGCCCGCGCCTTGCGAGCAGCATCGCCAGAGGCGATCCGGCGCAGCGTGCGCCCACCACGATGACGTCGTACATCTGCGGGGTCCTCCCGTTGTCGACCGGCGGCGCCGGCTGCGTACGGTACGGGCTGGGGTTCCTTGTCATGGTGCTGACCGAGGAACTACATGGTCAACGGGACGGTCGATATCTCATCGGCCGATAAGACGGCGCAATCGAGTGGTCGATATCACTGGTAAATAAATGCGATCGCTTCGGTGAAATCGCGTTCGATGGCCGCGCGCCGCAGCTTCATCGACGGGGTCAGATGACCACCGTCGATGGTGAGCTCCGTGTCGAGGACACAGAACTTGCGGATGGACTCCGCCCGGGAGACGAGGCTGTTCGCGTCGTCCACGGCGAGCTGGAGCTCGGCGAGCAGCCGGGGGTGCTCCCACCACAGACCGTCCTCGTCCACCGCGGCGGTCCCGCCCGGCTCGGCGAGCGCGACGCCGTTCGCGGCGGCCCAGGCGGCGAGCGGGCCCGGGTCCAGCGTGAGCAGGGCCGAGACGAACGACCGGCCCTCACCGACCACCATGCAGTTACTCACCAGCGGGTGCAGCCGGACCCGGTCCTCCAGCGGCGTCGGAGCGACGTTCTTGCCGGTGGCGGTGACCAGGATCTCCTTGCGGCGGCCGGTGATCACCAGGTAGCCGTCGTCGTCGAGGTGGCCGACGTCCCCGGTGTGCAGCCAGGTCTCCTCGGCGGGGCCGGTGGCGTCACGCCCGACGGCGCCGGTGGCCCGCGACCAGTAGCCGGGCGAGACGTTGGCACCCTGGACGAGCACCTCGCCGTCGTCGGCGATGGCGACGGTCGTGCCCGGGATCGGCCGGCCGACGGTGCCGCGCCGGTTGGTCGCCGGCTCGTTGACCGTGACCGCCGTCGCCGCCTCGGTGAGGCCGTAGCAGTTGAGCACGTTGACGCCGGCGCTGGCGAAGAACGCCGCGGTGGTCTCGTCCAGCGACGCCCCTCCCGAGATCACCTGGGTGAGCCGACCGCCGCAGACGGCGGCGACCTCGTCGTGCGGCAGGTCCCGCACCCGCTTGCGGATCTTCTCCAGGGCGTAGGGGACGAGCGCCAGGAAGCTCGGCCGGATCGTCGCCATCGCGGGGACCAGCTCGGGCACGCCGACCAGCAGCACCGTGCGGCTGCCCGCGTACAGGCAGGCCAGCAGGATCGTCTGACCGAAGACGTGGGCAAGCGGCAGTGCGATCGCGGTCGCCGCCTGGGAGCCGTCGGGGGCGGTGCGGAACATCTCGCCGGTGTGCTCGACCGTGTTGGCCGACGACGCGAACATGTTCCGGTGGGTCAGCACGGCACCCTTCGCCGGGCCGGTGGTCCCACTGGTGTAAATGATCATAGCGACGTCGTCCGCCCGGACCTTGGCGGCACGCTGGGCGAACTCGTCGGCCAGCCGCGCCCGCCCGGCGTCGTCCCGGCCAGCGCCCCGCGCCTCGACCCAGTCGTCCACCTGGGTCAGCGGCCAGGTGGGGCGGCGCAACGTGTCCGCGCCGGCGTCGGTGACCAGGCGCACCTGCTCGTCGGTCTCCGCGAAGGCCCACGCCACCCCGGAGTCGGTGACGGTGTGCCGAACCTGTGTCTCGGACGCCGTCGGATAGACGGGGACGATCACGGCGCCGATCGCCTGCGCCGCATAGCTGAGCAGCGCCCACGGATAGCTGGTGCGGCCCATGATGGCAATCCGGTCGCCATGCGCCACCCCGAGGGCGAGCAGTTCGGCGCCGACGAGGCGGGTGTGCTCCGCCAGCTCGCTGCCCGTGATGTTCTGGTACGCCCCGTCGGGGCCGTCCGTCCGTACCAGCACGATCCGTTCCGGGTGATGCCGGGCACCGACGTCGATCACCGACCAGACGCCTTGGTCGTCCGGCAGCACCACGGCCCCCGCAGTGGTTGATTTCCGCACGATTGATCACCTTCCCGCGGCAGCGGTGGCGGCACACCGCCAAAAATGCACGGTGTGACGCCTCGAGGATTCCTGCCCCGAGTTTCCGGTTATCCCGACAACCCGGCAAGGCGATTCAATCCAAAGAAATGACCGGTCGGTGTTCCCTATCGCCGAACGCGCGACTCCGGTGTTCGATATGCTGGGATCTGGAATGGCCGGGCCGACTCTATGCACTCCACGAACACGTCCACCAGCGGAGCCGTGTTCGCGGCCCGCCACACGACGTAGAGATCAAGCGTGGGGACCGGGTCGTACAGCTGGACCGGCGTCGGCCGCGGGCCGCCCCCGGCGGACCCGATGTGCAGTCCGCGAGTCACCGAGGCAAACCCGACCAGCGGTTTCACCGAGACGACGATGGCGGTGGCACTCGGGTCGTCCACCTCGTGGGCGACCGACAGCGTGATGCCGCTGGTCTCGGCGGCCGCCTGGATCGCGTCGTACATCGCCGGGCTCTTCTCCCGCGCGAACAGCACGCACTGCTGCCGCGCGAGCTCGCCGAACGGAATACCGCCGCGGCCCGCCCAGCTGTGACCATGGCCCACCACAGCGACCAACGGCACCCGGAAAAGGCGGCGCGAGGCGAACCCCGGCGAGGACGGCCGACCGTAGACGATCGCCACGTCCAGTTCCCCGGACGAGAGAGCTGACAGTTGCGGCCCGGTGCGCTGCTCGACCAGCGTCACACTCACGTCGGGATATTCGGCCGACATTTTTGCCAACGCCGCCGGAACAACGTGTTGACCGCCGGGGAAGTTATAACCAACACGCACCACCCCGGTCCGACCCGCCGCGACCTCACGGGCTGTGTGGGTAGCCTTGCGCATCTGCGAGATAATGGTCCGGGCCTCCACTTCGAAGGCTTTTCCGGCCGCGGTGAGCCGGACGTCGTGCGAGGTTCGCGCGACGAGCTCGACTCCGAGGTTGCGCTCCAGCCGTTGGAGCTGCTGACTCAGCGATGGTTGGGACAGATGTAGTCGGGCGGCAGCGCGGCCGAAATGCAGTTCTTCCGCGATTGCCAGAAAGGACACCAGATGCCGCAACTCCATGGCCACCTCCACAGGGGCATCGGGCCTCAGCGTAACCGCGCCAGCTAACCCCCGGTGAACCACACCTTCCCATCATGGGTCACCGGAGTTGCCAACAACTGCGACACGGCGTGAGCCCGCCCACACCAACGCGTCGCGTCACCACCCCCCTACAGATGCACAACATGCTGGTCAGCTGGTAACCATCCGCACACGTAGTTCCTGGATTCCGCGCACGATCAGGTTCGGCCGGTATGGCGGCGGGTCGGCTAGAGGTATCATCCGTGGCGCCCGCCGGGCCACCGCCCGCAGCAGCAGCTCCACCTCGAGGCGGACCATCGGCGCGCCGATGCAGTAGTGGTGCCCGCGGCCGAACCCGAGGTGGCGCGGCACCCGCGCCGACCGGGCGTAACGGGCCAGGTCGAGCCGGTCGGGGTCGGCGTAGACGTCCGCGTCCCGGTTCGCCCCCGCCAGCAGGAGGATCACGCCGTCGCCCGCGGCGAAGCGCTCCCCGGCGACCTCGGTGTCGCACACCGCCCGACGGGTGGTCAGGTGCGACGGCGTGGAGAACCGCATCAGCTCGTCGACCGCGGGCCCGGCGAGGTCCGGGTCGGCCACCAGCGCGGCGTACTGGTCGGGATGGCGGATCAGGGCGTCGAAGGTGTTGGAGATCAGGCTGACCGTGGTCTCGTGGCCGGCGACGAGCAGCACGACGAGGGTCGCGAGCATCTCGTCGGCGGAGAGCCGGTCGCCCTCCGCCTCGGCCTGCGCCAGCGCGCTGACCAGGTCGTCGGCCGGCTCGACCAGGCGCCGGGCGGTGAGCTCGGTGAAGTACTCGCGGATCGCGATGGCCGACCGCCGGCGGTTGTCGACCTCCGCCGGGCTGAGCAGGATGTCCGGGTCCAGCCCGCGGGCCAGCCCGAACGACCACGACCGCACCGCGGCGTGGTCCGCCGCCGGCACCCCCATCAGCTCGGCGACCATCGTCAGCGGCAGTGGGTAGGCGATCGCCTCGACGAGATCCACCTCGCCCGCCTCGCCGGCCACGATCGCCGCGTCGAGCAGCCCCTCGGCGAGCTCGCGCGCCCGCTGCCGCAGCGCCTCGATCCGCCGGGCGCTGAACGCCTTGCTGACCAGCTTGCGGATCCGGGTGTGGTCCGGTGGCTCCATCCACAGGAACGACGTCGGCAGGTCCGAGCCGTCGCTGTCCGGGTGCATCAGGTCGCGTTCCTCGGCGTGGCTCCATGCCGGGTCCTGCAGGATCGCGTCGACGTCCCGGAATCGGGTCACCAGCCGCATGCCGAGCGGGCCGGGTGCGAACGGCCCGGCCTCGCGCAGCACCCGGTAGTTGGGAAAGGTGTCGTGATGCCAGGAGGGATCGAAGATGTTCGCCGCCGCCTGCGCGGGCGTGATCGCCGGCGGGTCGGCGGCGATCGCCTCGGTCCCGGCGCCGGGCGCGGGGGCGCCGGGGGTGATGCCGGTGACGGTGTCCACGGGAGTCCTCCAGACTCAGCGGGCCGCAGTGGCCGGCAGGGCTCGGCAGGCGCGCACGAACCGGTCCAGTTCGTCGACGCGGTCGGACGGCGCGTCGACCGCGCGCCGCACCACCCGCACCAGGTGCTCGTACGCCTCGGTGTGGTCGTAACGGGCGGTGTCGGCGATGCGCAGCGCCCAGCGCCAGTAACCGGACAGCGTGTCGGCCAGCGGCATGCGGAACGAGGCGAGGGCGTCGCGCATCGGCTCGATCACCTCGTCGCCGTAGCGGTGCAGGTAGAGCTGCACCATGTCGGCCATGAACGTGAAGTGCCGGGCCTCGTCGCGGCTGAGGTGCCCGAGCACCTCGGCGAGCACTGGGTCGCCGACGACCGCCCGCAGGTTCTGGTAGTAGATCTGGGTCGCCTTCTCCTGCACGAGCGTGTAGGCGAACAGCGCCGCGGGATGCTCGTGCGGCAGCGCGAACTCCTTGCGGCCCTCCACGGCGAGCTCGCGCCGCAGCGGCTCCGCCGCCGAGATCCCGGACTCCACCTGGTAGCGGAACAGCGCACGGGCGTGGCTGTCCTCCTCCTGCGCCCAGCGCACGGTGAAGTGGTAGACCTCCCGGTTGACCAGAAAGGTCTCGACGTCGACGTCGGCGTCGAGCGGGAACCGGTCGCGGTACACGGCGAAGTAGCCCGGCAGGTGGTCCTCGATGAAGGTGATGAAGCGGACCGCGGAGCGCTGCCCGTCGGTGAGCCGGTTCGCGTCCGCGGCGGCCCAGTCGAAGCCGCTTTCGACGTCCCACCGGCGGGTCACCGGCGACGCGGTCATGAAGGCCGTCACGGCCTGGTCGAGGTCGGCGGCGGGCAGCCCGATCGACCGGGCGGGCACCGCCGGGCCAGCCGCGCTGTTGCCGGCGGCTGTGTTGCCGGCGGCTGTGTTGCCGGCGGCTGCGTTGCCGGCGGCGTCGGGGGCATCGGTGGCGGGGTTGGGTCCGGTCGTGGTCGTCATCGCGTCTCCGGAGATCGGGAGGGGAGGCGCCGGGCGGCGCGGGCTCGGCCGCCCGGCACGCGGCTCAGCGCCCGTTGCGGCACACCAGCGCGTAGTGCTTGGTCGTGAACCCCCAGCCGGCGTTCGCGACCTCGAGGTAGCGGGTCAGCTCGGCAGCCATGCCGGGCCGCAGCTCGTCGATGGCGGCGGCCGACTCGGCGACGCGCACCAGCCAGTCCTCGATGGTGAGCCGGTAGTCCTCGGTGAGGTCCTCGACGTCGTCCACCGAGAAGCCGGCGTCCTCGACCGCGCGCACCAGTTCGGACAGCGGCCGCATGTCGCCCCAGCCGAAGATGGAGTTGCGGACGAACTCGGTGCCGGCGCGGCGGTCGAACTCGTCGCGGGCCGCGGTGTTGCGGAAGCACGTCTCGGACACGTAGTAGCGCCCGCCGCGGCGCAGCATCGACCGGGCCCGGCGCGCCGCGAGGTCGACGTCGGGCATGTGCACGATCGAGCCGAGCATCGTCACCGCGTCGAACGAGCGGGCCGGCAGGTCGAGGTCCTCGAACCTGCCGACGGCGGTGGTGACCCGGTCGACCACGTTGAACTCGGCGGCGCGGGCGGCGATGAACTCGTGCTGGCGGCCGGCCGGGCTGATCCCCGTCACCCGGGCGCCGTACTCGCGGGCCATGAACAGGATCAGCGAGCCCCAGCCGCAGCCGACGTCGAGCAGCCGGGCGCCCTCGGTCAGCGCGAGCTCCTCGGCAACCCAGTGCAGCTTGGCGACCTGCGCCTCGGCCAGTGTGATGCCGTCGGTGCGGTAGAGGCCGGAGGAGTACTTGCGCAGCGGGTCGAGGAACAGCCCGAAGATCTCCGGGTCGAGGTCGTAGTGCTGGTTGGTCTCCCCGGGCCGCGTCGCCTTGTCGGCGGCGTTGGCAGCGGAGTCGGCGGGGCCGGCGGTGGTGACGGTCATGCGGCACGGACCTGCAGCGCGTTGCCCACGACGGTGGACAGGGCGGCGATCGAGGACACGCCGAACACGTCGTCGTCGTCGAGTTCGACGTCCCAGGTCTGCTCGACCTTGGCCACGACGCGCAGCAGCCGCACCGAGTCGGCGCCCTCGATGCCCCGCAGGTCGGTGTCGGGCATCAGGACGTCGACGGGCACGCCGAGCTCCACGGCGACGATCTCGGTGATCTGACGGACGATGCCGTCGGCCTCGGTGCTCACGGGGTCTCCTGTCGGGTAGGGGCGTTGGTCGCGGTCGAGGCGCCGGCCGCGGTCGTGGCCAGTGCCTGGTCGAGGCGGCCCGCCTCCGGGGCGCTCAGCGCGATGCGGTCCCGGGCCGTGCCGAACGGAACGTTGCGGTAGCTCGCGGAGGCCGTCACCACGCAGGCGCCCTCGGCGTCGAGGATCTCCGCCGTCGCGCTGGTCAGCGGGCCGCCGCCGACGGCGCCCAGCCGGGCGACGCAGGTGTACTCGGCGCCGACGGACACCGGCATGATGTAGCGCAGGCGCATGCTGACCGTGAAGGCCACCAGGCCGGTGCGCACGACGATCAGATTGCCCATCGTCTCGTCGGCGACGACCCCGAGCAGGCCGCCGTGCACGACCCCCGGGTACGACTCGTAGCTGCGGCCGAGCCGGAACGTCGTCGACAGGCCTTCGGGATGCTCGTCGAAGACGAGCGCGATGCCGTGCGGGTTGTGCGGCGAGCAGCCGAAGCAGCGGTAGTCCTCCAGCACCGACCAGGGCAGGTCCGGCGCGGCCGCGCCCACCGGATCGGCGCTCACGCGAGCGCCTCCGCCAGCCGGCGCCGCACCCGGCTGTTGGTGCTCACGTCGAGGCCGGTCAGCGCGGCGAACGCCCGGCGGATGTTGTCCTGCAACCGGTCCAGCTCGCCCTCGGTGGCGATGCCGGCGAGGAACATGTCGAACGCGGTGTCGATCGTCTCGTGGTTCTCCACCTCGGCCAGGCCGCTCTTGAACACCCCGACCGGGTGTTTGATCCGCTGCTCGGAGGTGTAGACGTAGAGCGTCTCCAGCACCGAGGCCAGCTCGTCGGGGTGCGCGGCGAGCCGGCGGCGGGCGTAGTGCACGAACTCCCGCGCGTGCCCGGCCTCGTCCCGGCTGGCCCGGGTCATCAGCCCGCGCAGCACCGGCTCCTCGACCCAACCGGCGACCGACCGGTAGACGTGGTTGACCGTCAGCTCTGAAATGATGTTGGTGGCGAGGGTGGCGCACGGCGTGGTGCCGGGCGCGTACGGGGCGCGCATCGCCTCGACCGGGGCGCTCGGCATGGTCACGCCGACCGCATCCAGCCAGGTCCGGAAGGCGAAGTGGTGCTGGAGCTCCTCGTAGCCCCAGACGGCGACGAACGCCGAGAAGTCGTAGTCGTCGAACTCGTTGAGGAATCCGTGCTGGGCGGCGATCGAGTTCGCCTCGCCCATCACGGCGCTCTTGACCATCGTCACGTACTCGGGGCGCACGTGGTCGGGGTCGATCTCGTCGAACGGGAGGTCCTCGATCGTCCAGCGCTTGCGTTCGTAGTGGCGGAAGACGTCATAGCCGTGCATCGGTTCTCACCTCCGATATCAGCGGTGCGGCGGGACGGGTCAGGTCACGAGCCTCGGCGCGGCGGAACTTGCCGCTGGAGGTCCGCGGCAGCACGTCCGGGGCGACGAGTCGCACGGAGACCTCGGCGAGCCCGAGCGCGGCGCTGATCCCGGCCCGCAGCTCGGTGGCCAGCCGGACCCGCTCGGCGGCGTCGGCCAGGCCGGTCTCGGCGATCACGGTAAGCGTCTCCGCGCCGGCCTCGCCGGCGTCGACGACGGCCACGCATCGGCGGCGGTGCACGCCCGGCGCGTCGCGGACCAGCGCCTCGGCGTCCTCCGGGTAGTAGTTCACCCCACGAATAATGATCATCTCTTTGCGTCGACCGCTGATATACAGCTCGCCGTCGGTCAGGAAGCCGAGGTCGCCGGTGGGCAGCCAGTCCGCCGAGGCTGTGGTGGCGTCGGGCGCGGGCGCTCCCCCGGCGGTCAGGTACCCCGCGGCGACGGCGTCGCCGCTGATCTCGATCTCCCCGACGTACCCGTCCGGCCGGGGACGACGCTGCCCGTCGACGACACGCAGCCGCATCCCGCGCACCGGCCGGCCGAGCGCGACCAGGCCGCGGGCGCCGGGCGCGCCCGCCACCACCGGCTGGGCGACGCCGTCGCGGGCGAGACGGTCGCGGTCCACCCAGGTCGTCAGCGGCGGGCGACCCAGCGGCGGGAACGTCACCGCGAGCGTCGCCTCAGCCATGCCGTAGACGGGGAACATGGTCTCGGCGGCGAACCCGGCCGGGCCGAAACGGTCCTGGAACCGTTCGATGGTGGTCGGGTTCACCGGCTCGGCACCGTTGAACGCGATCCGCCACCGACCGAGGTCAACCTCGGCGGCCTCCTCCGGGGTGACCGCGGCGAGCAGGGCGTCGTAGCCGAAGTTCGGCGACGGCGCGACCGTGCAGCCCATCGAGGCGAACGCGCGCAGCCAGGCCCCCGGGTCCTTGATGAACGTCGACGGCGCCCACACCGTCATCGGCGTACCGATCAGCGCCGCGGACAGCGTGCCGAACAGTCCCATGTCGTGGTAGAGCGGCAGCCAGGTCGCGCCGTGGTCGCCGGGACGGCCGAGCTCGATCCCGTCGACGATCGCCGCCGTGCCGTGCACGACGTTGCGATGGGTCAGCACGACGCCCTTCGGCAGCGCGGTGCTGCCGGAGGTGAACTGGACGATCGCCACGTCGGACTCGCCGCCGGCGGGCAGCGCCGGGGGCCCGCCGCCGGCGCCGGACAGTTCGCCGACGCCGCGGAACCGCAGTCCCGGCAGGATCGGGCCGAGCCGGCGGACGATGCCGTCCACCCCGGCGCCGACGACGACCCGATGGATGCCCGCCGCGGCCGTGATCGAGGCGAGCCGGCTGGCGTAGCCGGCGAGATCGGCGGCCGAGGTGGGCAGCGGCAGCGGGCAGGCCGCCCCGCCGGCCCGGGTCACCCCGATCACCCCGGTGAGGAAGTCGGCGTTGTTGCGGCTGTAGACGCCGACCCGCTCGCCCGGCGTCGCACCGTCCGCGACCAGGCCGCGGGCGAGGGCGGTCGTGGCCGCGGCGAGGTCGGCCAGGCGGACACGTTCGGCGGAACTCGGGAAGGTCACGGCGGTGTCGGGATGGCCCGCGGCCGCCTCGTCGAGGGCCCCGGGCAGGGTCAAGCCACGCATCAGGTGTGCTCCCGTCCTGTGCTGGTGGGCGGTGCGGTCGCCGCGACCGCGCGGGCGAGGTCGGTCAGCTCTCCGGCGGGGGCGAGGGCCACCCGCGCCAACTGGGCCGGATGCGCCCCGCCGGCCTCCCGCACCCAGGTCACCGGCACCCATCGATGCACCTCGATGACCGGCACCTCGATGACCGGCGCCTCGACCGCGGACGCCTCGATCGCGGGCACCTCGACGGCGAGGCTCTCGGTGGGGGGCAGTGCGGTGGATCGCGCCTCGGTGGCGGCGTGCCTGGCCGCGGTCGCCCCGGCGACGGGCGTCACATCCCCGGTCGGGAGGGCCAGGTACCCGGTCGCGGCGCGCGCGCCGACCGCGAACGCCAGGTGGCGCCCTGGGGTCTCGACCACCCGGCACAGCGGCGGCCGCTGCGCGCCCGGGTAGCGCGAGTGGACCCAGCCGGCCTGCGGGTCGCCGTCGAAAGTGATGGTCCGTAGCCCCGCCCGCAACCCGAGGCCGGTGTACTTCGCGACGGCCTCCTTGGCCGACCACAGCCCGCGTACCGCCGCGCCGGCCGGCAGGAGCAGCCGTTCGTCGAGCGCGCAGAACCGCCCGGCGACCTCGGCGATCAGCGCCACCGGCGTGTCCTCGACGTCCACCGCGCAGCCGGCCGGATGGAAACCGACGACGAGAACATCCCGGTCGTGTGCGATCCCGGCCCGCGCCCCCGTCGCCGGCTCTCCGCGCGGCACCGGCCGGCCTCCCGCCGCGACCTCCAGCGGAACGTCGGCCGCGGACGCAGCCCCGAGATGCTCGGCGAGCACGCTCGCCAACAACAGTCGCCCGAGCCGGCTGACGATCGACCTGGCCAGGCCACCGCGCGGTCCCGGCGACCCGGCCGCCACGTCCGCCAACGACAACAGGTGACACTCCAGCGCGGGCGGCACCGCCGCCAGCCTGGCGCCGGAACCCTGGGGCGGCACGGCCGGGCTGCCCATGTGCGACGCCGGCATGGACACCCCTCTCGATGCGGTAACCAGATGGCCCGGCGGACGGCGGTCCGGCCGCGCGGCACGTACGTGGACAGCGATCGGGTGGTCGGAAAACGCGGACCGGCCGGGGCCGACGATCGGCGCGCGGGTGACCGGTTGACGTCGGCGCCGCAGCCAACACTGACAATCAGGCATCGGCAGGTCAACGAATAACGAATTACTTCGATCGATCCATCACCGTCGACAATGAGCCGCCCGCCGCGGCGGTCAGCGGATTTCAGGGTATACGCCGAGCTTCCCGCGGGTGTCGTTTACCGACCCTTTGGCCCATTGGCACCGCCGGGACGGCACGCGTTTCACTATTGTTCGCCCACCCGTCGGCGACCGGCGCGACGTTCACCGGTCTTCGCGCGGGAAGCCCGGATATCGTCGCGTCATATCGGCCGGTCGTAATCCGTGACGGCGGGGCCACCCGCCGGGCGCTGCCACCGGCACCGACGACAGGAGGGCTCGGTCGTGGACCACGATGGCATCGCGAACCCCAACGGCCTCGCGAACCCCAACGGGGCAGCCGGGACCATCCCCGGGCCGGTCGGCACCGGGTCCGGCGGCGCTGTCCCCGGCGGCGCTGTCCCCGGCGGCGGACCGGGCACGCCCGGGGCGCTGGCCGAGATCGACCAGCGCATGGCGGACCTGCGGGCCCTGCTGGAGCAGGGGCTCGCCGAGGGCATCGGCGTCGGCCACTCCCTCGGCATCCACCTCGACACCCTCGAGGTCGGCCGCTCGGTGTGGACGCTGCGACCGTCCCCGGCCGCGGCGAACGCCATGTTCACCGTCCATGGCGGGGTCCTCGCGACGCTGATGGACACCGCGATGGGCAGCGCCGTGTTCACCCGACTCCCGGCGGACACCTATTACACGACCCTGGAACTCAAGGTGAACTTCGTCCGCTCGGTAGCCCTCACCGCGGAGCTGTTGACCTGCGAAGCGAAAACGATCCATGTCGGCCGCCGCACCGCCACCGCCGAGGGCACCGTCACCGCCGCGAACGGCAAACTCGTCGCCCACGGCACCTGCACCTGCCTGCTGACACCGGCCTGACCGCATCCGAGGGTCGGTAAGCGGTGCGATAGAAATGGCGCCTACGCGGATCTCCTACGGGAGGTCGGTGATCCTTGCACGTTCCTCGGTGGTGAGTTCCAGGTCGAGAGCGCTGACGTTCTCCCGAAAATGACGGATGCCGGTCGTTGCGGGAATCGGAAGCACGGCTGGATCCACGGCAAGCAGCCAGGCAAGCGCGTCCTGCGGGAGGGTCGCGTCGTGGTTCGCGGCGATCGGGGCGAGCACGTCCCGGACCTCTTCCGGTCCCGAGGTGTCGGTCGCTGTTCCGGGCGCGATCAGCGAGATGGGCCGCCAGGGCACGAAGGCCCGCCCCTGCGGCCAGCGTCGCCTCCAGGAGGGCCTGGTTGGTGCGGTCCGTCACGTTGTAGCGGGCCGTGACGGGCGCGATGTCGACGATCGACCTCGCCGCACGAAGATGCTCCGGGGTGATGTTCGAGAGGCCGACCTGGCGTCACCTGCCGGAGACAGGTTCCAAGTCGGCGCGCGCGACCGACTCCACGGGAGGTGGGCCAACCCGGGACCGGGGGTCACCGCAAGGTCGCCGGCCTGCACCGGGAAGTGGTCGCCGGTCTTGCCGCGATCAGCGTCGACTACTACACCCGGCTCGAACAGCGCCGGGTCCAGGCCTCCGCCTCGGTACTGGCCACGTTGACCCGTGCCGCTGCGGCTGCATGAGGATCAGCAGAGCTGTCTGTACGAGATCGCCGGCAGGAACGACGCCAGGCCGGGCCGACAACCCGCCCCACCATGCGCCGCCTGCTCGACCAGCCCGGCGGTACGCCCGCATTCGTGCTGGGCAGGTGCCTGGACATCCTCGGCTGGAATCACGCTGCCGGTCGGGTGGCCCGGGGGAATCGCACCCCCGGGCTCCCGCAGATCCCGGCGTGACACTCTCGCGTCACCGGGCTCTTC
>NZ_JALKFX010000089.1 GCF_023243045.1 Frankia sp. AgB32 | reverse complement strand
CGTCCTCTCGATAATCGCTCCTCGCGCGCCGGACCGAACGACGACGAAGGCACGGAGCTTCATTGTTTCGGGACGACGTTCTCGCGACGAGGATGTCGAAGCGGGCCGCCGCGGTCACGGGCTCCCGAAACCGGCTTTTCCCACCGCGGAAACGGCTTTCACCGGGATGACGACGGTTTCCGGCTCGCAGTCGTCGGCCGTCACGGTGACCGTGACGTCGCCGGCTTCGTGTCCGGCCCGGACGACAGCGAGCGCTCGCCCCCAGTAGGTCGAGTGCCGACGGTCCGAGAAACCCTCCTCGGTCACGGGCTGAGCGCTGCCGAATCCGAGCAGCGTGCCGGCGCCGGTCACCTCGACCGTGACCACGCGGTCAGCGAGGGGTCGCACCGTTCCCGCGGCGTCCGTGAGCGCGATGGGGAGATAGGCGAGGTCGGCCCCGTCGGCCCGCAGTTCGTCGCGTTCGGGCCGCACCTGTAGCCGGAGCTCGGCGCCGGCGCTGGTGAGGGTGTCGCGCCCGAGTTCCTTCCCGTCCGCGTCATAGGCGACGGCAGTCAGGTCTCCTGGCCGGTAGGGCACGGAGAACGTGGCCAGGTAGCCCTTGTCCGGCCCCGCCGGCCCAGCTCCGACCTGGTCCCCGTTGAGCAGGAGCTCGACGCGGTGGGCGTCGGCGTACACCTCGACGACCGCGGTCCGGCCCTCGTGGCCCTCCCAGCTCCAGCTGTGGATGGAGTTGGTGCTGCGCCAGGCGTTGGAGTACTGCTTCTCGCCGGAATGGTTCACCGGCTGCACGGCGAGATACGGAGCCGTACGCAGGTGCCAGAGGATCTCGTTGAGATACGACTGGGTCTGACGATGCCCGGTGATGTCGATCACCGGTTCGCCCGCAAGCAGACTCGGCCAGGGGCCGAAGAGGGTCGGTCGCCGGCCGTACGGGAGGACGGCGATCGCGGCCTCTCCGATGTAGTCCCAGCCGGTCCAGGTGAAGTCGCCGATGACGTGCGGCATGGTCTCGATCTCTCGCCAGACCGCGACCGTGTCCGTCGGCCCGGTCTCGCTGCCGACGATCACCCGGTCGGGATGGATCGTCGCGTCCTTCCGGTAACGGCCGATCATGTAGTTGTACCCGGCGACGTCCAGGGCGGCGAAGGCGTCGCGGGTCCGCCTGTCGACCGCCGGCAGGCGGACGATGTGGCGAAGCGCCGGATGGAGCACCCCCATGAGCAGGTTGAGAACGGCGATGAGGTTCTTGTTCGGAGTCCCGTCCCCCGTCCGCTCGACGGAATCCTTCGCGGGCCTCTCCTGGCCCTTCTTCCGGAAGATGAGGTTGAGGAAGCCGTTGATGCAGTTGGTGACGAGGCGCGTCGGGTCGAGCTCACGGGTGCGTTCGGCCATCACGCGGTTCTGCTGGATGCCTCGCGCTGTCGCGGTCTCAGGGATCTCGTTGCCGATCGAGTAGAGCACCACCGACGGATGGTTGAAATCCTTCGCGATCATCGACTCGAGGTCGCGCTCCCACCACTGCTCGAACTCCGCCGAGTAGTCGGCGCCGCTCTTCGGCTGCCACCACACGTCGGTGAGCTCGTCCATGACGAGCACGCCATGCCGGTCGCAGGCGCGCAAGGTCGCCCGCGAGACCGGGTTGTGCGCGCTACGGATCGCGTTGAAGCCGCTTTCCTTCAGAATGCGGACCCGACGCTCCTCGGCCGCGTCCAGGGTGTGCGCACCGATGACCCCGTTGTCATGATGGATGGCCGCCCCACGCAGTTTCACGGGCTCGCCGTTGATGCGCAGACCCTGCCGGGCGTCCACCGACAGGGTGCGGATCCCGAATTCGACAACGGCCTCGTCGACGACCTGGTCGCCCGCGGCCAGGACGACGGTCGCGGTGTAGAGCCGCGGGTTGGCAGGCGACCAGAGCTCCGGCGCCAGGACCGCGACGCGCTGGCGTAACGTTTTCGTCTCGCCGGACTCGACGGACAGGTGTTCCTCGATCGGCCCGGTGCTGGCGCTCGGGCCCCGCAGAATGGTGGTCGCCGTCACCGCGCGGTTGTCGGCACCGTCGTTGACGATCTCGACCACGACCTCGACGGTCGCCTCGGCGCTGTCGACCGACTTCGTGCTGACCCGCAGGCCGTCCGGAGTCACCCGGAGGCGATCGCCGACGAGAAGATGCACGGGCCGGTAGATACCGCTACCGGTGTACCAGCGACCGTTCGGTTCGCGGTCGTTGTGCGCGACGACCTCGACGAGGTTGTCAGCGCCGTACTCGAGGAACTCGTCCAGCGAGACCTGGAATATCGCGTAGCCGGACGGGCGGCCGCCGACGTGGCGGCCGTTGAGGAGGACCTCCGAGCGCATGTACACGCCCTCGAACTCCAGGGTGACGCTGCGGTCGTGCCACTCCTCGGCGGCCCGGAACGTCTTCGAGTAGCGGTAGACGCCACCGGGGAAGTACCCGGTGTTGTGCCCGTTGCGGGTCTCCGGATGCCGTGTCTCAAAGAGCATGGCGTCGTACGGGACCGTCACCGGGCCGGCAGAGTCGGCCTCGTGCTCGCCACGGACACGCCAGCCCTGGTTGAACGACTGACGGATCACGGGGACTCCCTACTAGTGTCGGCCCGGCCTGCACCAAAGCCGCCCTGTCGCGGTGATCAGGTGGCGGATCGGACGCCTCCCGGCAGCGGCGCCGAGGCCCACAAGCGCCCGCTTCCGTCAACGGACCGCGATCGATGGGGCGTCATCATGTGGCGCCAAACACCTTTGGCCACCCGCTCGCTGCAGCTATTATCTCCCTGGCGGGAAAAACTACTAGCGGGGGCATCACGGGTCAAGTCGATGCGCCAGGCCGTATGACCCCGTCACTACTGGCAACCGTCCCCGAGCGTGGCAACCGTCCCCGATCGGGTGATTCGGCGTCATCATTGCCGGCGGACTCCCGATGCGGGCGACTGGGACCGGTCTCCCATCCGCACCCGCGGCTTCCTCGCGCCGCGGGTCTTCGAGATATGCCCGTCCGACGGCGCGGCCCGCGTCTGTCAGCCGCGCCGTCGCGCCTCACGCCAGGTGCGCGCCCAGCCAGGTGGTGAAGGTCGACATGGTGTGCCTGAAAGGCGCCGAGTCGGGAGCGTTGAGGTGGCCGTGGCGAACTCCCAGCTCCATCTCGAGGTCCACCTCGGCACCCCGCAGGCGCAGGTCGTCCGCGAAGGCCTCACCCGACACGCGGAGCGTGTCGTGCTCACCGGTGACGATCAGCGTGGGCGGGAAGCCATCAAGATCCTCCAGGCGCGGAAACGCCTCGGTGCGGCGGTCCGCGTTCGCCGCTCCCACGAAGTTCGCGGACATCATCCGGACCGAGCGCCGCGCTACGCGGTCCAGGAGCCGTCCGCGCAGCCCCCGGCCGGCGCCGGGCGGCCTGGCGGGCAGAACGGGATGCAGGAGCGGGTAGGCCAACAGCAGCCCGGCCGGCGCCGCGAGCCCCGCCGCCGCGGCACGCAGCGTGCTCATGGCGGCGAGGTTGGCGCCGGCGCTCGCCCCACCCACGAAGATCTGGCCGGCCGCCAGACCGAGTGGCTCCACCTCGTCGACGAGCCGGTGCCAGGCGGCGAGACAGTCGAGGACGGGAAGCGGGAAGCGCACGGCCGCCCCGCCGCGCCACCGCCGCACGCGGCTCAGTGGTGGCACCCGCCGATAGTCGACGTTGAGCACAACCACGCCCTCGCGCGCGAACGCCCGCGACACGGCGTCGCCCTCCGGCATGTTCATGGATCCGCCGGAGAAACCGCCGCCGTGCATCCACAGCAGTGCCGCGACGGCCGGCGTTCCAGCATTCCGGTAGAGCTTCGCGTCGATAAGCGCCCCCTCGACGGGTACCGCGATCTCGCGGATCTCCCCTGCGTCACCGCCGTCCGCGACGTGCCCGCGGTGGAGCTTCTCTGCCATGTGCGGATCCAGTCTCCGTGGATGGCCGTTTCGCCCGGTCCCGAAGGCCCGCGCGAAACGGCCGGGAAAGGGCTCGGTGGATGCTACGACGGCTGGCTCGCACCGAGCGGCGCGAATTCGACGGTGGGCAGGAAGGTGCGCTTCGCCGGCTGAAGTACGCGCCGGTCCCCGACGACGCGCAGCGAGCCCTCCAGTCGCCGGTCGTCGGAGGACGTGCCGGCGAACAGGTCGACCGTGGCGGGCTCGACCGCGACCCGGTGATCGACGCCGCTGAACGCGAACTGGTCAGCCGAGACCTGGAAGGTGACCCGGGTGGCCTGGCCCGGGTCGAGCGGCACCCGGGCGAACCCGGCGAGCTGCTGCGCGGGCCGGGTGACCACCGCGGCGTTGACGCGGGCGTAGAGCTGGACGACCTCGGCACCGGACCGGTCACCGACGTTGCGCACGGTCAGCGCGACGGTGACCGTGCCATCGGTGTTGACCACCGGTGTGGCCTCGAAATCGGACAGCTCGAAGCTGGTGTAGCTACGGCCGAAACCGAAGGGGTACTGCGGCGTGGCAGACAGGTCGCGGTAGTGCATGCCATTGATGACGGCCGCCCGGCGGTATCCACTGTCCGCGCGCTGGTAGTGGTAGATAGGGAACTGACCGCCGTGCCGGGGAATGGTGTACGGCAGCTTGCCACCGGGATTGACCTCGCCGAACAGCGCCCGCGCCAGTCCGCGCGTCCCCGCCTGGCCGGCGAAGGACGCCACGACCAGGGCGGATGATTCCAGCACGGACGGGGGCAGCGGGTAGGGGCGGCCCTGGATCAGGACGGCCACGACGGGCGTGCCGGCCGCGGCGACGGCGTCGGCCAGCTCGCGCTGCACGGCGGGCAGGGCGACGTCGGCGGTGTCGGTGCCCTCGCCCTCGGTGCCGCCGCCGATCGCGGCGCTGTGGCCGCCCAGCGCCACGACGACGACGTCGGCGGCCCGGGCCGCGGCGACCGCCCGCCCGATCGCCTCCGGGTCGAGGTGTTCCGTCAGCCCGCAGCCCGGTTCGACGACGACCTCCGCGCCGTGGTCGGCGATCTCCTCCGCGAGCGAACGAGTCCCGTACCGGTACCGGATGTAGCCCTCGGAGTCCAGGTCGCGGGTGTCCGCTCCCTCCGGGTCGGCGCGGAAGAAGTCCATGCCCGCCAGGTTCCCGAGGCCACCTGACTCCATGAACCGGTACATGTCCCGGCCGACCGGGTAGGTGTAGGTCGCGAACTGCTGGTGGGCCTCGTGCCCGAGCGGCCCGACGACAGCGATCCTCAGTTCCGGCCGCAGCGGCAGGACACCGTCGTTCTCCAGCAGCACCACGCTGCGCTCGGCCAGCTCCCCGGCGAGCTCGGCGCCTTCGGCCGTGGTCGGGGTGATCTCGACCGGGCCCTCGGGCGCGTAGGGCTGCTCGAACAGGCCCAGCTCGAACTTGACCGTCAGCAGACGCAGCACGGCGGTGTCCAGCTCCGCGACCGGAACCCGGCCGGCCTCGACCTCCGCCGCGAGCGTCTCGCCGTAGGCGAAGATGAACGGTGCCTCCAGGTCCAGGCCGGCGTGCAGCGCCTGGCGCGCGACCTCGCCCTTGTCCGTCGCGACGAGCTGGCGATCCAGCGCGTGCTGCATCGCCATGTAGTCGGCGATGACGAAGCCGTCGAAGCCCATCTGCTCACGTAGCAGGTCGTGCAGCAGCTCACGGGACACCCCGGCGGGAATGCCGTCCACGTCGCCGTACGAGGTCATCACCGACCGCAGCCCGGCGGCGTTGATCGCGGCCTCGATCGGGAAAGCGACCACGTCACGGGTGAACCGGCTACCCGCCTCGAAGGAGGAGGCGTTGAGGCCGCCCTGCCCCAGCCCGAAGCCGAGGAAGTGCTTTGCGGTGGCCACGACACCGGTCGACAGGTCGTCGCCCTGGATTCCCTTGACGAACGCGACTCCGAACGCCGCGGTCAGCAGCGGATCCTCGCCGTAGGTCTCGTGGACCCGCCCCCACCGCGAGTCGAACGCGATGTCGAGCACCGGCGACAGCGCGTGCCGCAGGCCCAGCCTGATCATCTGCCTGCGAATGATGTCGGTCATCTCGCGGACGAGGTCGGGGCTCCAGGTCGCCGCGAGCGCGATCGCCGTCGGGAAGATCGGGTGCCGCGGCGCCACGACGCCGTTGAGGGCCTCGACCTGGAACAGCGTCGGGATACCGAGTCGGGTGCGCTCGACCAGGAACCGCTGGACCTCGTTGACCCCCGTCGCGACCCGCGTGGGGTCCTCCGTCTGCAGGGACACCACGGCTCCGATGCCAGTGGCCAGCAGCTTCGTCGCCGCGTCCTCAAGCAGACGCCCGTCGCGCAACAGCAGCATCGGCATCAGGCACGTCAACTGCCGCGACTTCTCCGCGACCGTCATCCGGTCCAGGAGTAAGCCGGCCCGCTCCGCGGGGGTCTTGCTGGCATTCAGGTGGTCGGCGGCGCCGGTCACGGTGTCCTCCCTGGGACGTCACGGCAGGCTTCGGCGGTTCCGCCGGCCGAGAGGATCGGCCGTTGGCGCGCAGCCTGCGGAGGAAGTGTGTGGGCGGACGGTCCGAGCGGCACACCGGAGTCCGGGCACCGCTTGGACCACCGCGGCGATGGTGGCGCCGTGACCGCCTTCGATGCACGGCCGTGCCACCAGGGACCTGATTTTTCCCTCGCGGGAGAAACTAGTGTCGAGCATCCCCACCGGTCAAGTAACGGTCGCGTCCAGCGGAACCTGCGCGCCCGTCGGGCTCGCGGCCCAACTCGCGAACCATCGGTTCCCCTTACGGCGCCCTGCCACGGTCACCAGCGCGTCCACCGCACCTCGCGGACGGACCGAGCCGATCGGTGGCCTTCGCGCATCGGAGCGGCCAGTCTGCAGGGAGCGGCGACGGAGGGTGGTGACGATGAAGGGCCTGCTGCTGAAGCTGTCGGCGCTCGACTCGGATGCGGAGAGCGCGGTGCGGGTGATCGCCTACTTCGACGCGTTGGTCGCGACCCAGGCCGACGTCCGCGGTCTGGTCCGCGCTGCGGCGATGCTGGCCGAGTGCGACGCCGGGTTGGAAACACCGGAGGCGGGCCGGATCCGTTATGGGTCCGACGGCCGGCCGGCACCGTCAGAGGGGGCGATGACCGCGCGGGTCTCGGGCTGGGTGCGGTTGGTCGGCGCCGGGCGGGTCTGGTTGGAACGGCCAGGGCCCGCGCGCGCCTTGGACGAGATCGTTCTGGAACGGATGGCGATCACCGCCCGGATCGTGAGCAGCCGGGCCCGTCCGTCCCTGCATACCGCTGACCCGTCGTTGGCCGAGGTCGCCCTGTCGGACCGGGAGTCCGCCGAGGACCGCGCGCGAGCGCTGCGGTTGATGGGCCTGCTACCGGAGGCGGCTTTGCGCATGCTGGCGGTCACGGTCCCGGCCGGGATGGACCCGGGTGTGGGGGCGGTGGCGCTCGTCGCACGGGGTCACGGGGGGCCGAGCGCCGTGCGGGTGGCGGTGCTCGGCCATACAGCGGCCGTCTTTGTCCAGGACCGGTCGGCGGAGATCAGCCCGCTGCATGACCTGCGTGCCTCGTTGCAGGCACCGGGGGCGCCGTCCCGGCTGGGCCCAGACCCAACTGGGATGGGCGGAACCGGAACATCGGGATCCGACGACGACGGCGAAGAGCACGGAGCCGGGCTCTGGCGGAGTGGCCTGCCGCAGGTCGGTATCGGCGGACCGGTCGACGCGTCGCAGGCGCGGATCTCCTGGCGTCAGGCACTGCTCGCGCTGCGGTTCACGTCGCCTGGCTCGGCTGACACCGCTGTCGTCGACTATCCGACCCTCGGCTCGACGGCGCTGCTGGCCGACGTTCCCGTCGACCGGCTGCGTGCCGACATGGACGTGCGCGCCCTGGACGATCTCGCCCGCACGACGACCGGTGCCACCGATCTCACCGTCCTGGATGTCTACTGCAGGGCCGGCTCGCTGCGGCTGGCGGCGACGAGCCTGCACCTGCATCACAGCTCCGTGGCGGCCCGCATCGCGCACCTCGAGGACCTCCTGGGGTGGCGGTTGGATGAGCCCGAGGGCCGGTTCCGCGCTCGGCTGGCTCTGCTGGCCCGACGGCTCGCAGTCGGCTGATCAGCTATGCGACCGTCGCCAAGTGGCGGTGCCCGCGCGCTGAAAATCCGACGCCTGGCGGATGACCGATGGCCACCTCGTGGGCCAGACTGGTGGAAACCTCCCGTTGATCGGAGTCTCCCGAACCACCTGGGGCTGTCGTCCTCGTTCTGGGCGAAGTCATCTCCAACGACAGTTCCCACGCTCCTCCGCTGTTCAGCTGTTAGATCCACGGAAGCCGCTGAGGCAGGACCCTGGCGGGTGTCCGTTGGCCGAAAAACACCGCGGCACAGCCCGCGAGACAGGAGTACAGGGTGAGCGAGCCTACGCCGTCGATGCAGGTGCCGAACCGGGTGATCCCGGTACCGACGTCCGTGAGCCCCGCGGCGCAGTCGATCCTGGCACTCGGGCCGATAGATCAGGGGGAATGGCCAGCCCTGGATGACACGGAGGGTTGGCTGGCCTTCAGAGCCAGCTCCGAGCAGCTCATCGCCGCGGCGCTGGCCGGTCAGCTCATGGGCAATGACCAGGTCGAGGACCTGGACATCGACGGTGTACGCATATACGCGATCACCCCCGAGAGCCCGGTCGCCGACGACAACCGGGTATATCTCTACTTCCACGGCGGCGGCCTGGTCACCGGCGGCGGCGACTGTTGTCGGGACTTCGGCCGCATGACGGCCGCCCATACAGGTCTCAAGGTCTGGGCCGTCGACTACCGCATGCCGCCGGAATCCCCCTACCCGGCGGCCCTCGACGACTGCATGGTGGCATATCGGGCTCTGCTGGACAGCTACCCGGCGGACCGCATTCTCGTGGGCGGCGCCTCAGCGGGAGGGAACCTGGCCGCGGCGTTGAGTCTGCGGGCCCGCGACGAGGGCCTGCCACTTCCCGCGGCCACAGTTCTCCTGACGCCCGAACTCGACCTCACCGAGTCGGGCGACTCGTTCCAGACCAACCTCGGTATCGACATGGTTCTGACAAGGAGCCTGATGCCGGCGAACCAGCTCTACGCGGCAGGTCACGACCTGAGCGATCCCTACCTGTCGCCGCTGTTCGGTGACTTCGACAAGGGCTTCCCGCCCACCTTCCTGTGCACCGGGACCCGCGACCTGTTCCTGTCCAACACCGTGCGGATGCACCGAATCCTGCGCGCGGCCGGGATCGAAGCGGACCTGAATGTGTTCGAGGCGATGCCCCACGGCGGCTTCATGATTCCCACCCCCGAGGACGAGGACATGAAGGCAGAGGTGAACCGGTTCATCCAGGTTCACTGCCCACAGCCGTGACGGACGTTCAGGCCGGCTCGTCCTCTGGCTGCCTGGACATCCCTCGCCATGTCAGCGAGGAATCGATCCGCTCGGCCGTGGCCCTCGACCACGACGACTGATCCGCCTGGTGGAGTAACCCGGGACTGCTACATGAACGGGTTCGGCGTTTTGGTCAGAGCTGGTAGCGGACGACCAGCAGTCACCGAAAGCGATCGAGAAGGCGTCGATCACGGGCTTCCAGCGAATCATCCCCGAGCCCGGTGGGGTCCAGGCTGCGAGCCGCCTGGTCGCTGGGGGAATGCCCGCGTGCGCGACCGCCAGCCGGTGCGCGACTTCGGCCCGATGTCAGGTAATCTGCATCGCAGCGCCGGTGGGTTCACCTCCTCGGTCGTGGCCGGGGTCGTTCAGGAGTTCGACTCTCCCGCGGTGCGCGCCGGTTGAGGCAGGTCGGGGCCCACATCGTCCACACGATGCGGGGCCCCGATGTTTCCAGCGCCCACCTCTGCGGCGTGGCCTGGTCGGCGACGCGGGCCGTCCGACAAGCCGCGCAACGCCCGAACCGGCCGATATGCAGTCCGCGACACCGTCGGCTGGGACAGCCCGGACGCCTTCGCCATCGACCGGGTCGACCAGTGGGTGTCGCCGTTCGGCGGCCTGGTCTCCAGCCTCTTCGCGATCACAGCCCCAGGGAACTCACAGCCCGTAACGATCACCAGACGTCACGGGCCGTTGCTGGGAATGGAATACCGAGGTCATTCAACTCTACGTACACCCGCAAGCGAGTACGGTCATCCAGCCGATCCTACGACTCGCCGGATTCGAACGCATCGAACTCGAAGTGGGCGAGTCCCGCGAGATCACGTTTCCGGTCGGACGAGAACAACTCGCGATCCCTGGACAACCGCATGCAGCGTACCATTGAGACCGACCTCGTCGACATCATGGTCAGCCCCAACGCAGCGGACACCAGGAGCGTCCAGCTCGAGGTGCGTACCTGACGTCGTACGCGACTCGACCGTTCACGATCCATCTGGAAGGGAACAATCGAATGTCTCAGCGGTTGAAAGGCAAAGCAGCCCTTGTCACGGGAAGCGGCAACGGCATTGGCAAGGAGGTCGCGCTTCTGCTGGCGGCCGAGGGGGCGTCGGTCGTCGTGAACGACCTCGGTACCGATATCGGAGGCGAGGGCAGCAGCTCCGCTGCCGCGGATGGGACCGTTGCCCAGATCACCGAGTCCGGTGGCACGGCCGTCGCCAACTATGACTCGATCGCCACGCCCGATGGCTGCGTGAACGCGGTCCAGACCGCCGTGGAAAACTTCGGCGCATGCGACATCGTCATCGCCAACGCCGGCGCACTTGTCGCTGGCAGCCTGGCGGGCATCGAAGCAGACGACGACGCGTGGCAGAAACTCCTGAACCTCTATCTCGGCCAGAAGTTCTGGCTGTCCCGGGCCGCAGTGCCCTCGATGCTCAAGCGCGGCTGGGGCCGGGTGCTGTTCGCCACTTCCGAGATCGCTCGCGGCACGCAGGCCAATCCTATCGGTGCTGCGGTGCTCGGTGGTGGAATCGCCATGTCTCACGACCTGGCAACCCAGCACCGTGACAGCGGTGTCACGTTCAACTGTTACGCACCCGGCGCCGGCACCCGCACATTCGATCTTTACAAAGATCAAATGGACGATGCCCTCCGCGCCCAGGGAGTCCCCGAGGACGAGTTCGGAAAGTTCTACCTGCCGCCGGCGAACCTCATCGCGCCGATGATCACCTGGCTGTGCACCGACGCCGCCGCGAGCGTCAGCGGGCAGGTATTTGCGGTGAAGGGATCCGAAGTCACGCGCTGGACCGACGTGGCCGACGGACCAAGCATCGTCAAGGACGGCGACCCGCGCGCCCTCTGGACCTTGGATGAACTCGATACCCAGGTCCCGGCGCATCTCATCTCCAACGACGCCTGATCGTTCAACACGGTCCGCTCAGCTCGGCGATTTCGAAGGCTCATCAACCGGTCCCGACGTCGGGGTTTGCCGGGTTCCGGTTTCCGCCGGAGGTGATCGTTCTGGCGGCGCGGTGGGCGTCGGTGATGAGTTCGGCCAGGCGGTCAGGGGTTACCTCGGCGAGGCGGACCATCGCGAGGGGGAAGCCGGCGTACCCGGGTTCGGTGAAGAAGATGTGGGGTTCGCCGAGGACGAGGGCCTGCTTCTCGGCCTCGTCGCCGACGTAGAGCACGGCCACGTCGGTGCGGATGCGGCGCGGCTTTCCCGGCGGCCTTTCCGGATATGACCAGACGAAGCCCTTGCCGGCAACGCGGAAGTCGAAGCCGTCGCTGTCGATCTCCTCGACGTGCGGCAGGGCCATCGCCAGCCGGCGCACGTCGTCGGCGTCCGCCATCGCCGCTCCCTTCAGATGCTCCGCGTCCGCGAGGTTCCGCGGTGATCCCGAGGCTACGCGGTGCCGCCACCCGGCCGGTGCGAGTGATCTCCCGGCGGCGCCGTTCTTCGTGCGGGTGACCGTGCATTGGCCCGGACGCCGACAGGGATGAGCACAGCCGTCTTCAAAGTGCGCGATCTGCCAGAATAGCAATGGGCTGAAGATCATAGGTGACCTAGCGGCCGGTGCGGCGCCGCCCGGCCGCGCTGGGAACGGAGAGTCCCATTCTCAGCGTTGCCAGGCACGTCAATCTCGGGTTGGCGTTCGTCCTCGAACTCGCCGTCTACGTGGCGGTCGCCCTTTGGGCCTATCTGACCGTGAACGCCGGTCGATGGCTGAAGGTGGGCTCGGCACTCGGCGCCGTCGTCGTCATGGCCGTGCTCTGGTCGCTGTTCGGCGCCCCCTCGGCGACCGTGAGCCTGGCGGATCCCGCGCTCGTGGCGTTCCAGTCCGTCTGGTTCGCCCTTGGTGTCCTCGCCCTGGTGGTGACAGGTCGCAGGAAGCTCGGCATCGCCCTCGCGGTACTGACAGTCGCCAACCTGATCCTCATCTACCACTGGCATCAGCAGCAGGGCTGACCGGCCCCGGCTCGGCGGACGACGGCGAACCCGACCTCGTCGCGGCGCCCGGCCGACCACCACGCACCCGCGACCTGGGTGACCTGCCGCCCACACCAGCCAGCCAGCCAGCCGAGTCGCGGTCCCGTGGCCGTTGCCGCCCTCGGCGCGCGGGGCGCCGGGCGGGACAGTCGGCCCGGCGACGGTCGATGACCACCCCCGCCACCACCTTGACCAAGAACTCATCGTCTGTAGACTTCATCGAGTGATGACATCTGGGGTGAGGCCCGCGTGGTCGAGGAGCACGACGCGTCCGCGCCGCCCAGCCCGAACCGCGACGTTCTGAGGCGCGTCCCAACCGCCCCGCCACCAGGTGTCCCGGGCCAGCCCGCCTCCGCCGGGGCCGGCCAGTCACGAGAACCGCCGCCCGGCACCCCGCCGGCGCGCGTCCGAGGGGAGAGGTCCATGGAAGACGACGGGCGGCGCCTCGCTGATCCCGACGAGATCCACGACGTCGCGATCGTCGGCGTCCACCTCGCGTCCGCCCTGCTCGGCGCGGTCCTCGCCCGCCATGGGTTGCGGGTGCTGCTGGTGGACGCCGACGCCGATCCGCTGGCCGCCGCCGGGGAGACGACCGTCCCCTACACCGCGGAGGTCTTCTTCACCCTGGCGCGGCGGTTCGACGTCCCCGAGATCGCGGCCTTCGGGCTCACGCGCGACCTGCCCGAGGAGATCCGCCGCGGCGGCGGGGTGAAGCGCAGCCTGGGCTTCCTCTACCACGTGCCCGGACGGGAGCAGGACCCGAACCAGGCCGTCCAGTTCAACGTGCCGGGCGAGCACTCCGAATGGCATCCGTACCGACTGACCGCCGACCGGCACGCGGCGGCGATCGCCCGCTCCTACGGAGCACGGACTATCCGCCTGCGGCCGAAGGCGACCGACATCGCGCCGCGCGCCGACGGGGTCTCGATCGTCACCGCCCACGGCGAGACCTACCGCGCCCGCTATGTGGTCGACGCCGCCGGCCCCGACTCGCCGCTGGTCCGCCACCTCGGCGGCCCCGACCCGGTGGCGCGCCTGCGCACCCGGTCCCGCGTCCTGTCGACCCACATGAGCGGCGTGCGGCCGTTCGAGGACTGCGTCCCGATGGCGGCGTACGAGCGGGCCACCGCCTGGTCGACCGGGACGATCAGCCACCTGTTCCCCGGCGGGTGGCTCCAGGTCGTCCACTTCGACAACCACGCCGAGGCGGCGACACCGCTGTGCGGGGTGACGGCGGGCGTCGACCCCGAACTGTTCGCCGATCTGCCGAAGGACCCCGACGTGGCCTTCGCCCGCCTCGTCGATCGTTTCCCCGCGCTGCGCCGATGCTTCGCCGAGGCGGTCAGGGTCCAGCCCTGGGCCGCGGACGAGCGGTGGCAACGTACCGTCCCCGTGCCGGCGGGCCCGCGGTACTTCCTGTTCGAACGGTCGGCGAGCCGCAACGACCTGTTCCTGTCGCGGGACGTGACGATGGGGGCCGAGATGGTGCACGCGCTCGCCCCGGCCCTGCTGGACGCGGCCCGCCGCGACGACTGGTCACCCGAACGGTTCGCCCCCGTCGCCGGCTTCCAGACCGAACTGATCGCGTTCAACGACCGGATCCTCGCCGCCGCCCGGACGGCCACCCACGACTTCGCCCTGTGGAACGCCTTCTCGCGGGTCTGGCTGCTGTGGTCGATCCTGGCCGCGCTGTCCCTGAAGACGACCCGCAACCGCTGCCTGCACGGCGGCGACTGGTCCGACGTCGAACGCTTCTACGACGGCCCCTACTGGTTCGCGCTCCCGAACGGGCTGCCGGACCTCCTCGACGACGTCTTCGCGCTGTTCGAGGAGGTCGAGGCTCGCCGGCTGACCCCCGCGACCGCCGCGGGGCGCGTCTTCGCCGCGCTGGACGCCGCCCCGTTCGTGCCACCGCTGTACCGGTTCGCCGACCCGGACGACCGCTACTACCACTTCACCCGGTCCAAGCGGCTGCGCATGCTGGCCTGGTCGAAGACGGTCGCCCCGCCCGAGTTCCGGGCGATGCTGACCAGGGAAAACCTCACGAACGTCCCGCCGTCGGTGGTCCACTGAGCCGCGCGCCGCGCCGGACATCCCACGGCCGGGCGGGAAGGGCGACGAGCCCGTCCCGCCCGGTCTGGTCGTCCGGGAACGGGCCCTTACAACGGCACGTTGCGCTCGCTGCCGCGGGCCGAGCCGGCGCCGGCGAATCCGGCTATCAGCACAGCCCGGGTCTCGGCCGGCGCGATCTCGGCGTCGACGATGCCCACGTCCACGGCGCGGGCGACGCCGGTGGCCTCGCGGGCATAGCCCTCGGCGAGCTGGCCGCGCAGGGCCGGCCGGTCCGCCTCGGCCGCCGCCGCCAGGTCACGCCGGTGCAGGATGTCGACCGCCGACTCGGGGTTCATGATGCCGACCTCGGCCGTCGGCCACGCGTACACTGCAGTGGCCCCGAGCCCCTTGCTGTTCATCGCCACGTAGGCACCGCCGAACGCCTTGCGCGTGATGATGGTGATGCGGGGGACGGTCGCGCCGGCGAAGGCGTGCAGCAGCTTCGCGCCGCGGCGGACGACCCCGTCGCGTTCCTGCGCCACCCCGGGCAGGTAGCCGGGCACGTCGACGAGGACCAGCAGCGGGATGCCGAACGCGTCGCACATCCGCACGAAACGGGCCGCCTTGTCGCCGGCGGCGGCGTCGAGACAGCCGCCGCGGCGCAGCGGGTTGTTGGCCACCACCCCGATCGTGCGGCCGGCCAGGCGGCCCAGCGCGGTATGGACGTTGGCGGCCCAGCCGCCCTGCAGCGCGGTGGCCGGACCGTCGAGGATCGCGTCGACCAACGGCCGCACGTCGTAGGCGCGGCGGGGGGACGCCGGCAGGAGCCGGCCGGGATCGGCGGTGGCGGCGTCGGCGGTCGGGCGCGCCCCGGCCGGGTGGAAGCGGCCCGGGTCACCGAGCAGGCCGACCAGCCGCCGGGTGGCCTCGACACCGGCCGCCCGTCCCTCGGCGATCACGTGGGCGACCCCGCTGGAACGCCCGTGGACGCGGGGGCCGCCCAGGTCCTCCGCCGTCGTGGCCTCCCCGGTGACCCGGCGGACCACCTCCGGACCGGTGACGAACACGCGGGCCTCGCCGGTCATGACGACGAGGTCGGTCAGCGCCGGCCCGTACGCGGCGCCGCCGGCGGCCGGCCCGACGACCAGGGACAGCTGGGGAACCCGGCCGGAGGCCGCGACGCTGGCACGGAAGATCCTGCTGACGCCGTCGAGGGCGGCCATCCCCTCCCGCAGGTCGGCCCCGCCCGAGTGCCAGATCCCGACGACGGGCACGTCGGCCAGGCGGGCACGGTCGATGGTGGCGCCGATGCGCGCGCAGTCGTCGAAGCTCAGGGCTCCCCCGCGCCGGCCCGGCTCGGTCGCGAACACCTCGACCGGCAGTCCCCCCACCCGGCCCCGCCCGGACGCCACACCCCCGCCGCCACCTGCCCCGATCAGGCTCAGCGAGCCGGGGTCGACCAGGGCCGCGACCCGCTCGGCGGCGCCGTCCCTGCCCTCGGCCACGGCCGGCCGCGGCCGGGTGCTGCCCGGCGGCGCGAGCCGGGGCGGGACCTCGACCCGGTCCGGTGTGACCAGCTCCGAAGCGGCCTGGGTCATCGCACACCCCTCTTAATTCAACGATTGATGACTTCTTTGACCAGGGTACGACGCGGACAGGTGGCGTCAAGGAGACGCTCCCTAAGCGAAGACCCCGCGAAGCGCGATCCGGCCGGCGGGTCCGGGCCGGACGGTTGGCTTCGCGGGGTCGCTGATGACCACGCGGGGCGGGTCGACCGCTACCGCGACCGCACGCCGATCGTCAGAAGGTCAGAAGGTCAGACGTCGCCGCCCTCGCCCGGACAGCCCACGACCAGCGTCACCCGCCACAGGGGATCGACATCGTCGCCGAACGCGAGCGCGTCGTTGACGCACAACACGTGCGGAGCGCAGTCCGACGCCTCCTCGACGGCCCGCAGGTACCTGGCCGCGTTCGCGAGCGCGTCGCTGAGCCGCGGACTCTCGAAATGCACTGTCTCGAATCTGACACGATTGACATACCCCGAGCCCGCCGGCTGGGGCAGCAGGGCCGGCCCAGCCGAAATCCCGCCCGTCTCCTCGCAGTCCCTCGCCACATCCACTCCCGACCGCGCTATCGATTTCGGGTCGCTCGTTCACCACCTCCCATATTAGCCAACGCCCGGTGCACTTCGGCACGGCGATGTCCGGTATGCGACGTGAACGGCCGGGGGCAGGAAATAGGGGCACCGCCGCGGCCGGCGCGCCGCTGCCCTTTTCGGTTTACTCCGCGCGAATATCTCCGGCCAGGCCCGGTGGTGCTCGACCGGTCTGGCCGGAGAGGGCCGCAACCTACCTCGCCACGCGCACCCGTCAACGAGAGCGAAAAACGGCGGAAATCATTATTCCCCGACACCGGCAGCCGCCGCTCCGGCCATGTCGAATTTCTCACCCCGCCCTTCGGCACGGAACAGGGCCACCGCGGCCACCGCACCCGCCGCCATGATGACACTGATGATGACGAAACCGAGCTTGAAACCGTCGCTGAGGGCGGCCGCCTCGGAATGGCCGCTCCCCAGCAGATGCGTGGTTCGGGTGGCGGCCGCGCTCGCGACGATGGCGACACCGATCGCCCCGCCGACGGTCCGGGTGACCGTGGCAAGGCCAGACGCCAGTCCGGCCGCGGACGTGGGCACCCCGGCCACCGCCGCGATCGTCATCGGGATGTACCAGATCGCCATTCCACCGCCGGTGATGATCGAGGGCAGGACGATGGACGTCCACACTCCGCTGGTCGGTGTCGCCCGGGAGAAGAGGAACAGCCCGCCCGCCGCAATCACGGAACCCATCGCCACCGTGTACCGAACTCCGAGCCGGGGCACGAGTAACGGCGCGATTCCCGCGAAGACCATGATGGCGCCGGTCAGCGGCAGGTACATGAGCCCGGTCTTGATCGGCGAGTAATGCAGCACCTGCTGCATGCGCAGCGACACGAGGAAGAAGACGCCGAACAGGCTCGCGCCACCCAGCGTCGAGAACGTGTTGGCCGCCGCGACCGATCTGATCCGAAAGATCGACAGCGAGACAAGCGGCTCGCGGGCTATCCGGAGTTCGTGCACGACGAAATAGGCCAGCAGCACAGCGGCACCGGCGAGCAGACCGATCGAGCGACCCGAGCTCCAGGAGTGCTCGCTGGTCTGCGAGATGGCGTAGGAGAGCAGGCCCACGCCGCCGGTGACGACGACCGAACCCACCACGTCGAAGGAGTGGTGGCGGTGCGCCGGGCGGTCCGCGGGAATGTAGCGCGGCGCGATGGCGAGGATGAACAGGCAGATGGGAATGTTCACGAAGAAGATCCACCGCCAGCCCGGCCCGCTGTCGAGCAGGCCGCCGATCGTCACGCCCAGCGAACCGCTCACCCCACCGATGGCACCCCACATGGAGATCGCCCGGTTGCGGGCCAGCCCCTCCGGGAAGATCGACATGATGATGGCCAGGGTCATCGGGGCGATGAAGGCCGCCGTCACCCCCTGGAACAGCCGAGTGACGATCAGCATCGTCGCGTTGGTGGCCAGCCCCGAGGCCACGGAGGCGACGAGGAAGAGGGCGACGCCCGCGAGGAACACCCGCCGGCGGCCGAACAGGTCGCCGAGCCGGCCGCCGAGCAGCAGGAACCCGGCGAAGGTCACCAGGTAGCCGTTGACCACCCACGGGAGGCTGTCGGCCGTGAAGCCCAGGTCGTCCTGCATCGTGGGCAGGGTGACGTTCACGATCGTGACGTCGATGAGTTCGATCAGGGTCGCGAGACAGAGAACGAGCAGCGCGTAGGTGCGTGCCGCGGACCAGACGAAGCCTTCCTCGCGGGCCGGCGCCGCCGTGCGCTCGGTCGGTACGCGTGAGGTGTCGAGCTGTGCCATCGAGGAGTGTCCAATCGGTGCGTTCGATCGACATACCGAACGTTCAGTATGGAGGCTAGGGCGGCAACATACCGACCGTCAAGTATGGTGGTCGGGTGAAGACCCAGGGGCCGGGCGGCACGCGCACCAAGATCCTCGATGTCGCGCGCGAACTCTTCGCCACCCACGGCTACGCCGGCACGTCTATCTCGGACATCGTGGGTCGTCTTGGCACCACGAAGGGCTCGCTCTATTACCACTTCCCGTCGAAGGACGCGATCCTCGACGCGATCGTGGCAGAGCCCGCCGACGCGCTGACCGCCATCATCGAGGCGGCCGAAGCGACGCCGCCCCCACCGGCCGCGCAGACCCTGGGCGCGCTGATCGACCTGCAGGGCCGCTACCCCGCCGCCTATCTCGCCTTCTACGCCGGGGAGGGGCCGCTGCTGCAGAAGTACTCGAAGCGGCACAACCTGGAGGACCGCACCGAGCGGATCATCGCCGCGCTGGCCAGGCCGGACCCGCCGACCACCGGCCGACTGGTCCGGGCCAGGGCCGCGGTCGGCGCGGTCAAGGACGGCGCCGTCACCGCGCTGCGGCTGCACGGCGGGGTCATCCCACCCGGCATCCGCGACGAGATCCTCTCAGCCGCCCTCGGCGCGCTCGGCGACCCCAAGCCGTTCCCGCTGCCCTGAGGCCGGTGCGGCGCCGGGTTCAGGGCACCGACTCCGCCACCGGCGCCGGTGCCGACATCGGCACCGTAGCGGCCGCGGGGACGGACCTCGGCAGGCGGGCGACTCCGCACCAGCGGTGCAGCTGCTCGCGCAGCGGCGGAAGGTGATCCCCAGCCCAGGCGCAGTAGCCGTCGGGCCTGGACAGCAGCCCCCGGTAGCCGTCGAGTCCGGGGCTGTCGACGATCCGCCCGCGGACCGTCACGAGCCGGTCGGACCAGGGCCCGCAGCCCGAGGCCAGCGCGCCGTCGCCCTGGTCCACCAGGACGAACCGGCCCTCGCGCAGCAGCTCGAACAGGGAGACGGTCGCACCGTCCGCCGAGCGGATCGTGACGTCGGGCAGGCGCCCGCCGACGACGGCGGCATGGCCGCCGCCACGCGGCGGATAGCGCACCGCCAGGCCCGTGAGGTTGCCGGCGATCTCGGCGTTGACCGCCGGGATCGAGGTCAGCGCCGGCACGACCACACGTCGCGCCGCGCGCACCGGCGGCAGGGGTGACATCGCCAACCGGAAGACGCGGTCGGTGACGTGCAGCACGCGGGTCACCCACGGCCGGCGCTCCTGCTCGAAGGTGTCGAGCAGGTCCGGTGACACGCCGCCGCGCACCACGGCGGCGAGCTTCCAGCCCAGGTTGGCCGCGTCGTGCAGCGCCAGGTTCAGGCCCTGGGCGCCGATCGGCGACTGGACGTGGGCGGCGTCGCCCAGGATGAGGACGCGACCGTTGCGGTACGTGCTCGCGCCCCCCTTGCGGAACCGGGCCCGTGACACCCACTGCGGGTCGAAGGCACCCAGGTCGCGGCCGAAGATGCGGCGCAGCGCCGCGCCGATCTCGGTGAGGGTGGCCGGCTCGCTCGCCGGCCGCTGCTCCTCGCGGGTCATCGCCCCCACCCGCCACCGGCCGTCACCGAAGTCGATCGCCACGCCGAGCCCGGCCCGTCCGACCTGGATCAGTGCGCCGTCGGCGGGTGGGTGCCGCAGGCGCAGGTCCGCGAACAGCACCTTGTACGGGTAGACGTCGGTGACGAAGTCGATGCCGGCGCTCGCGCGGACCACGCTGGTGGGCCCGTCGCACCCGACGACGTAGTCCGCGCGCAGCCACTGCTCCGCCGGCCCGCCGCCCAGCGACGCGGCGCCGGCGGAGTCCTCGGCTTCCCGCCGCGGGGCGCCGGGACGGGGTACGTCCGGGCCGGTCGGGCGCCACCGCACGGTCGCCCCGTCGCCGTCCTGGTGCACGCCGAGCACCTCGACTCCACGCCGGATGTCGACCCCCAGTTCGCGGGCGCGGTTCTCCAACAGCTCCTCGGTGACGTGCTGCGGGCAGATGTACACGTTGGGGAAGCGGGTGGGCAGCCGGCGGAACTGGATGCGCGTGGCGCCGATCGTCATCCGGAAATGGCCGACGGGGTTGGCCCGGGCCAGGAACTCGTCCGCCATTCCCCGCATGGCCAGCAGCTCCAGCGACCGCGCGTGCAGCCCGACCGCCCGGGACATGGTCGCCGGCCGCGCGCGGCGCTCGAGCACCGTGACGCGAACACCGGCGAGACCCAGCTCCGTGGCCAGGTGCAGCCCGCCCGGACCCGCCCCGATGATGACGACCTCACGCTTGGTTCTGGCGCTCACGGGTGCCTCCCACACGTCGACCCAAGAACTCTACGCTCGTTGAATTTACCGGGAAAATGCCTGCGATGCAAGGCTTTTTCACTCACCGCAAGAAGTCTTGACTCGTTGAACTCAACGCTCGTAGACTTATTTTCAGTCACACTCTGCTGTCAACCATGACGGCCGCCGGGTCGTCACCTGGAGGCTCAGATGAGCAGCAATCCACCCCCCGACGCGCCCTCGGTCGAGACGAACGACGTCGTGATCCTCGGCGCCGGCATCGCGGGATCGGTCCTGGCGGCTGTGCTCGCCCGCGGCGGCGCCAACGTTCTGATGATCGACGCGGGCACCCATCCGCGGTTCGCCGTCGGAGAGTCGACGATTCCGTACACGTCGATCATGGCGCGGCTGATGGCCGAACGGTACGACGTGCCAGAACTCAAGGCGCTCGGCACCTTCGAGAGCGTGCAGTCGAAAATCGGCCCGACCAGCGGCATCAAGCGCAACTTCGGCTTTCTCTACCACCGCCGGGGCGAGCACCAGAACACCGCCGAGTACAACGAGAACGTCACCCCGAAGATCGCCAACACCGACAGCCACCTGTTCCGCCAGGACGTCGACGCCTGGCTGGTGACGGTGGCGGTCAAGTACGGCGCGCGGATCCGCCAGCAGGTCAGGGTCACCGACGTCGACTTCGACGACTACGGCGCCACCGTCACCGGCGCGAACGGCGAGACCTGGCGCACCCGCTACGTCGTCGACGCCAGCGGCTTCCGCTCCCCGCTCGCACAGAAGTTCGGCCTGCGGGAGGAGCCGAGCCGGCTGCGCCACCACTCGCGGTCCATGTTCACCCACATGGTGGGCGTGACCCCCTACGACGACCTCGTGCCCCGCAAGGCCCACGGCAACTACCGGCGCTGGCACCAGGGGACGCTGCACCACGTCTTCGAGGGCGGGTGGCTGTGGGTGATCCCGTTCAACAACCACCCGATGGCCACGAACCCGCTCGTCAGCGTCGGGCTCACCGTCGACCCACGGGTGCACCCCGATCCCGGCTGCGGCCCCGAGGAGGAGTTCCGCCGTTTCGTGGCGGACTTCCCGAGCATCGCCGGGCAGTTCACCAACGCCCGGCCCGTGCGGGAATGGGTCTCGACCGGCCGCCTGCAGTACTCGTCGCGGCAGACCATCGGCGACCGCTGGTGCCTCATGTCGCACGCCGCCGGATTCATCGACCCCCTTTTCTCCCGCGGCCTGTCGAACACGTTCGACGTCATCAACGCGCTGGCGTGGCGGCTGCTGGACGCGCTGCGCGACGACGACTTCTCGGTGGAGCGGTTCGCCCTGGTCGAGAAGCTCGAGCAGGGGCTGCTCGACTTCAACGACGACCTGGTCGCGAACTCGTTCACCGCGTTCTCCGACTACGACCTGTGGAACGCCTGGTTCCGGCTGTGGTCGATGCACCAGCGACTGGCGATCTTCGTGATCGGCCGGGCCTACGGGAAGTACCGGCTGGCCGGCGACGTCTCGGCGCTCGACGACCTCGAACGCCTCGGGGTGCAGGCCGCGATGCCCGACCACCCGCCGACGCAGGAGCTGTACGCCAGGGCCAGCCAGGAGATCCGGGCGGTCGCGGCCGGGACGACGCGGCCCGCGGACGCGGCGGCGCGCATCATGGCCCTGCTCGACGACGCGGACTTCCTGCCCCGGGCGATGGGTCTGCACGACCCCCACCACCGGACCATCCACGCCTCGGGCCCCACCGTCGCCCGGGTGCTGCGCTGGTCGCGCCGCAGCCCCTCGTCCGAGGTGGCCGACCTGTTCTACGACGGGATCACGCAGGTCATCCGGCTCCGGCTGGCCCGCGGCGAGTTCGCCTTCGGCGCGGAACTGAAGCACGCCGTCGCCGGGCTGCCCGTGCTCGGACGGCCCTTCCGCGCCGACACCGGCTGGTAGGAGCAGCACCACCCGCGACAGGGGCCCGCGGGATCGGGGTGCGTCCTCAGAAGGCCGGCGCGGCCGAGGGCGCGCGCAGGGTTCCCAGGTACGGGTACCACAGATGGCCGGGATCGTTCTCGACAGCCGAGACGATCTCGCGCATCGCGCTCAGCGCGGCCGGCTCCTCGTCGTCGTAGACGTCGCCCTGCAGCATCTTCAGCACGTCGAGCCGGTAACGCGGGTCCTGCACGAACGCGGTGAAGAGAATGTTGAGCCGGTAGTAGATGGAAATGAACTCGTACCAGTTGCGGACTCCCCGCCGCAGCGCCTCCTCGTACGCGCCGAACCGCTCCCGCCGGTAGTCACCGGCGGCGTGGGCGGCGATGATGTCCATGGCCGCGATGCGGGCGCTGTTCAGCGCCACGCTCACCCCGCTGGAGAAGATGGGGTCGACGAAACGCGCGGCATCGCCGATCATGAGGAACCGGTCGCCGCAGATCTGGCGCATGGCGTAGCTGTAATCGCCCTCGGCCTTGAAATCGCGAATCCGATCGGCCTGCTTGAGGGCTTCCAGCAGGTCCGGCCGGGAGGAGATACAGTCCCAGAAGAACTGGTCCCGGTCGGCGTTCGCCGCCGTGAACCGCGCCTTCTGCGTCACCACGCCGACGCTGGTCACCGTGTCGGTGATGGGAATCTGCCACACCCACGTGTCCTGGATCGGCAGGAAGTGGATGTAGATGTAGTCGGTCTGCTCCGGATCGCTGGCCAGCGCCCGGCGGTCCAGGCCCTCGAACCAGGTGTGCAGCGCGTACTGGTTGAACACCGGGTCGGGCACCTTGACCTTCAGCTGCCGGCCCAGCATCGTGTGCCGCCCCGACGCGTCGACCACCATCCGGGACGACGCCTCGAACGGGTGGCCGTCGCGCCGGCCCGTCAGCAGCACCAGGCCGTCCTCGCGGTCGAGGTCCACCTGCTGCACCCGGGCGTTCTCGTAGACCGTGGCGCCCTCGTCGCGGGCGTGGTCGAGCAGGATCTTGTCGAACCTCCCTCGGTCGACGTGGAAGGTGTACTCCCGGTCGACCCCGGCCTGGTCGCGCTCCTTGAACTGGATCTCGGCTGCCCGGAAGTCATGCAGCAGGCCACTGAACCCGTTGTGCGGGACGTTGCGCGACTCGGCCGACGTCCAGGCCGCTCCGTACTTCTTGGGGAATCCGGCCGCCTCGACCTTCGGCATCGCGCCCGTCTGCAGCAGCACCGGGGTCGTGGCCGGAACGAGCGACTCCCCCACGTGCTCACGGGGAAACGTCTCGCTCTCGAAGACGCCGACCGACAGACCGGCCTGGACGAGGTAGGCCGCGGCCGTGGAGCCCGCGGGCCCGCCGCCGATGATGCTCACGTCGAAATCGGGCTCCATCAGAATTCCTTTCGGATCGGGAAACGGAACAACATGGGCCGCGTGGATCCACCGGCGCCTGGGGAAGCCGCCAGGGCGGGGTCAGACCGGGCCGCCGCGACATCGGGACGGGCGCACTAGACGGTGGAGCCGGCGCCGACCTCGTCCACCAGCCGGGCAATGGTCCGCACGCTGTGGAAATCCCGGCCGGTGACCCGGATCGCGGGGACGGCGATGCCGAGCTCGCCGCGGATGTAGCCGAGCAGCGTGGCGGTGTTGAGCGAGGTGAGAATGCCCCATTCCAGCAGCGGGCTGTCCAGCGTCAGCTCGCCGCGCGGGTCGCCGTCGAGAAAGTTCTTCTGGATGAAGACGAGGATGTCCTCGGAGACGTTCCGGTCCTGTGACACATCCACTCCTAGGCGGGTTGTTGATCGGTGGTCACGCCGGTCGGGGCACCGCTCCAGGTCCCGTACCGCCGACGCCAGTAGACGAGCGGGTCGGCCTCGGCCCCGGCGCTGCGGCGCACGAGACCGATGACGATGGTGTGGGTGCCGGCGAAGACCTCGGCGTGGAGGTGGCAGTCGATCGAGACGGCCGCGTCGGCCAGCACCGGCAGGCCCGAGACGGGGCTGGGCTCCCAGCCGACCCCGTCGAACTTGTTCGGCGAGGCCGACGCGAACGTGTCGGACACGGCGTGCTGTTCGGCCCGCAGCAGGTTCACCACGAAGCCGCCGCTGCGCCGGATCGCCTCCAGGCTGCGGTTGCGCCGGTTGACGCAGGCGAGCAGCAGCGGCGGATCCATCGACAGGCTGCACACCGCGCTGCACGTCAGGCCGCGCGGCCGGCCATGGTCGTCGAGCGCCGTCACCACCGAGACGGGCGCCGGGAACAGGGACATCATCGAGCGGAAGGCGTCCACGTCCCCCGACGGCCGGATCGTCGCCGCGCGCAGCCGCATGCGCTGCCCCGCCGGGGGGTGCCCCAGCCGCCCGCGCAGGTCCCGCAGGGACCGTGTCCGGCGCAGGTCCCGCAGCAGACCCGGGACGTCGCGCAGGCTGGCCGCGCCCGCTCGCCAGGCGGGTGGTGGGGCGACCAGGGCGGGGCGGCTCATGGCGTCGCCTCCCGGCCGGCCGCGGCGGGTCGGGCCGGCCCGGCGACCGCGGCGACCGGGCGCTCGCGGGCGAGCCGCCGCCGGTCGACCTTGCCGTTGTCGTTGCGGGGCAGGCTCTCCACGAGGTGGATCTCGTCCGGGATCATGTACCGGGGCAGGCGGGCGGCGATGTGTCCCCGCAGCTCCAGCGGGCCCGGGTCGTGCCCCGCCCGGGGGACGGCGAACGCGAGCAGCTGGGCCTCGGCGCCCTGCCCGCCGGCGACGACGGCCGCCTGGTAGATGCCGGGATGCGCGGCCAGGGCCGCCTCGACCTCCCCCAGCTCAATCCGATGACCGCGGATCTTGACCATGTGGTCGCGCCGGCCGACGTAGTCGAAGCCGCCGTCGGGCCGCAGGCGCACGATGTCCCCGGTGCGGTACGGGCCCTCGTGCGACGGGCGCCCCCAGTACCCGGCCATGACGGTGGGTCCCTCGACGACGAGTTCCCCCTCCTCCCCCGGCCGGACGACGCCCCCGTCGGGGCTCTCGGCCCAGACCCGGTCACCCGACGCCGCCCGGCCGATCGGGACCGGCACGTCACGGGCGAGGTCGTCCGCGCGCACCTCGTGGAAGGTGCAGACGTTGGTCTCGGTCGGGCCGTAAAGATTGAGCAGCCGGGCCGGTGTCCACGCCGCCAGCTCCCGCAGCGGGGCGATCGGGAACGGCTCGCCGGCGAACAGCACCGCCCGCAGGGCCGGCGGCGGAACCCGCGTCAACAGGCCGCCCGCCCGCATCATCAGCATGATCGCGGATGGCACCGAGTACCAGACCGTGATGGCGCTGCCGCGGATGAACTCGGTCAGCTGCGTCGGTGAGAAGGCCAGCTCGGCCGGCACGAGGTGGACGGAGGCCCCGACCGCGAAGGCCGCGTAGATGTCGAGCACCGACAGGTCGAACGTGAGCGGGGCGTGGTTGGCGAACCGGTCGTCCGGGCCGGCCGAGAGCACCTCCGCCGCCCAGTCGACGAACGCCCGCGCGTCGCGATGCCTGATCGACACGCCTTTGGGGACCCCGGTGGAGCCCGAGGTGTAGAGGATGTAGGCGAGGTCGTCCGGTCCCGTCTGGTCGCTCTCGGGCGCGGTCGCGGGGGCGGCCCCGTCCGCCGCGCGGGCCCGCAGGTCGAGCGTCGGGCAGGTGGGCGCCAGCCGGTCGCGCAGCAGGGCGCTCCGCTCCGGCGTCGTGGCGACCGCCCGCGCCCCGCAGTCGCGGGCGACCAGGGCCGCCCGCTCGGCTGGCGTCTGCTCGTCGAGCGGGACGTAGACGGCGCCCAGGCGCAGCACCGCCTGGAACGCGGCGATGACGCGGGTCGTCTTGTGCGACCAGATGACCACCCGGTCGCCCCGGCCGACCCCGACCGCGCGCAGATCGGCGGCGAGGGCGTCGGCTGCCCGGTCGAGTTCACCGTAGGTGAGACGTCCGTCGGGCCCGGCGACGGCGGGAGCGTCCGGCCGGCGCGCCGCGCCCTGACGCAGGTAGTCGTGCAGGACAGTCACAGTCCGACCTCCCGGGCGACGAGCTCGCGCTGGATATCCGTGCTGCCGGAGAAGATCGTGCTGGGGACGGCGTCCCGCAGGTCCTGCTCGACGCCGTGCTCGGCGAGGTAGCCGGCACCTCCGAAGATCTCGATGGCCGCCAGGCTGTTCGCGACGGCGGCCTCGGACGTGACGATCTTCGCGATGGCGGCCGCCTCGGCGGAGCCGCGTCCCTCGTCGAGCAGCCAGCAGGCTCGGTAGAGCAGCAGTCGCGCCGCGGCGAGCCGCTCCTTCATCCGGACGATCCGATGGGAGACCGCCTGGAACCTGCCGATCGCCTGGCCGAACTGGCTCCGCTTGCGGGCGTGCGTGACGCACCGGTCGAGCTGGCGCTCCATCCGGCCCAGGTAGATCGCGGGCAGGCAGGCCCGTTCCCAGGCCATGGAGTGTTGGAAGATCGCGGCGCCTTGGCCCTCGTCCCCCAGTCGGTACGCGACGGGGACGCGGCAGCCGTCGAACGCCACCCGGCCGGCCGGGCAGGCGTTGAGACCCATCTTGTCGAACGGGGTGGATCGGGTGACGCCGGCGAGGGTGGTCGGGACGACGAACGCGCTGAGGCCGAGGAAACCCGCGCGGGGGTCGGTGGTCGCGTAGGTGACGATCAGGTCGGCGGCCGGCGCGTTGCTGGCGAACGACTTCTCGCCGTCGAGGACGTAGTGGTCGCCGTCGCGCCGGGCCCGCATGGCGAGGTGCCCGACGTCCGAGCCGGCCTCCTCCTCGGTCATCGCGTTCGCCGCGACCGCCCGGCCGGCGGCGAGATCGGACAGCAGGCGGTGGCGGACCTCGTCCTGGGCGAAGTCGCGGACGGGAACGGCGCAAGCGAGCAGGTGGGCGGCGACCGCGAACGCCAGGCCCGTGTCACCGCCCAACCGCGTGAACGTCTGCAGCGCGAGGGCGGTGTCCAGGGCGCCCAGCCCGCCGCCGTCCGATGCGGCGGGCAGGCAGAGCCCGGTCAGCCCAAGCTCGGCCGCGATGCGCCATTCGTCTGGGTCGAAGGGGCCGGCGGGGCGGGACGCCTCCTGCGGCGTCCCGAGCCGGTGGCGGATCTCGCCGGCCAGGCGGTCGATCCGGTCGCGCTGGTGGGGAGTCAGGTCGAAGTGCACGGTCGAGTCTCCAAGGGTCTCGGGAATGGAGGCCGAACCCCTTCACCGGGATTTCAACACCCGATGACATCTGCGACCGCCACGCTAGGCGAGTCCCGATAATTCGTCAATCGGTGACTTCGGTGGCCGAGGTGATCCCGAGCCGATCCGGGCCTGACCGGATCGTCAGCGGGTGGCGCCGTCCGCGGGGCGGCGGCCGGCGCGCGACCTGGGCTCGGGCGCCCAGGTGCCGCGCTCCCGCCTGGCGGGCCCGCCGGCGTGCGACACCGACGACCCGCCTCGCCGCCGTCGCAATGACGACAGCCGCCAACCCCAGAGGCGGCGGGCCCGGCGCCCGGAGAGGACCGCGGGCACGCCAAACCGGCGGTGCCCCGCGCTCAGCGGCCGCGACTCGTCCGGCGAGCACACACCGGCCCGCTCCGCGAGCACGGTTGCGAACGCCTTTGCAGACGAGATTGCCCTGTCAGGAGACCTGAAGCACCAGGGTCACCCGCCAGGCGAGATCGCTGCCCCGATCAGCGCAGGAGAACTCCTGGTGGAGGTAGAGCATTCGGGTGCGGCTGCTGCCGTCGCGGTCAAGTTGTTCGAGATACTGGGCGGCTTCACGCAGCGGGTGATAAGGCGTCTCACCGAAGAAGTGGACAGCCCGACAGGCCGTCTGGGCGGAGCTCCCCGAATAGGCTGCGAGCGAGTTCAGTCCCCGCCCCTGCTGTGCGTTCATCGACCTCGACTCCGTACCGTCGTAAGGCCGCGCATCGACTTCCCCGAAGACCGGCTATTCGCGATGGCGATGTGGTTTCTCGCGCAACCAGCTTGCCGGCTTCCTCACGCGACCGCGGCGGGCAGTACATGAAGAGACGCCAGGACTTCCGACGGGGATCAGGGTCTGGCATCGCACCACAGCGCGGACGAGGCCGAAGTAATACCTGGTCGACCCGCGGCGGAGATCTGCCCGTTCACCGCCGCCGGTATCATGACTGGGCGATCGATCATCACCCTGCGACAAGTGACACACCAAACCGCGCCAGAACGATGCACGCGTTTGGTGGGCAACCACATACGGATAGCGTACAAGCGGTGCCGCCCGGCGCAAGCGCTATCTGATTGGGGCTCGTCACGGACCGGAGCCTGATTATCACCCCATGCGCTCACTCAACTACTCCGAGCTTAGGTGGCGGGGCTTCAGGCCACCCGGAAAGGTGACCCAGATCCCAGTCATGTAGGTCGCGCCGAGCGATCCACCTGTTTCGGTCGGTCGGTCACTACCCCAGCCGGCCCCGACCGGTGCCGCCTAGCAGGCAACATGGGCGGCCCCCCCGATATGGCCGGCGCGGCCGGCCCCGAGTCGCGGATGTTTACCTGCCGTTTTCCATGGACCGGCCGGCCTGTCGCCCTTCCGACAAGTCGCCGCGCGGGTCGCACCGCCGGATGGCGGTGCCGTCAACGCGGCTCAGCCCGCACCCAACCGCCGCCCATGCCTTCCACCGCGACCCCGCGGACCGGCCCGCCCCGAGGGCCCGGGCTCGACACCCCGGCCGCACCGCCCGCCCGCGGCCCGGGCCCCTGGGGCGCCATCCGCTCCCGGCGGCGACCCGATGTCCGTGCCGGTCGACGCCGGAAACGGTCTGGCGTCAGTGCCCGGGCGCCGACAGCTGGCACCGGCGGGGACGGTCACTCAGGCCGAGACCGGCGCACGGAGCAGATGCTCGGCCAGGAAGGCGGCCATCGCGCTCGTCGTCGCCGTCCCGCGAAGGTGCGGGCTGAAATGGTCGGCGCCGTTGACGGTCAGGAACACCGCCTCCGCGCCCGCGCCCCGGACCGCGGCGGCGAGCATCGCGCTCTGCTCCCACGGCACCGCCGTGTCCTCGTCGCCGTGAATGATGAGGAACGGCGGACAGTCCGCGCCGACGAAGGTGATCGGATTTGCCAGTCGGGTCAGTTCCGGCCGCTGCTGGATTGGGAAACCCATCAGCCGCGACTCGAAGGAGTCCGGAGTATCGATCTCCCGGATCCGGTCCGGCCGGCGTTCCAGCTGAGCCTGCCCGGCCAGCAGGTCGCTGTGGCAGGCCACCGCCACGGCGGCCTGCACGGCGCTGGAGTACTCGGTGTTCCCGCCGATCGAGCCCTCGATTTCCGGCGCGTTTCCCGAGGTACCGAGCAGGGCGCTCAGGTGGCCGCCGGCCGATTCTCCCAGGGCCCCGATACGCTCGCCGTCGACGCCGATCTCGTCGGCGTGCGCCCGCAGCCAGCGCACCGCACCCTTGACGTCGTGGATCTGGGCCGGATAGACCGCCTGTTGGCTCAGTCGATACTCGACACTGGCGACCGCGAGACCCTGCGCCACCACCTTGGCGATATAGGTGTCATACGTTCCCTCATCGATTTCCTTGCTTCCTGAGCACCAGGCGCCACCATGTATCCAAATCACCAGTGGTGGTGGCAACGGGCGCTCGTCCGGCAGATGAAGGTCGAGCCGCAGGGAGTGACCGTCGACCCGGGCGAACTCGATTTCGCTCACGATCCGCATGAGACGAGTCTAACGATGGTGACCGACCGCCGGGAGGCGCACCGCGGATGTCGCGACTTTTCGCTTTGCCGTGCCTGATGGTGATAGCGAGATATGCCGACCTGCTGTACCTGTGCCCACAGGTGCGGGATAACGCGGGGAGAAGTGGACAAACGTTCGTCCAGGCCGAGTTCGCCCCGCTCACGAGCGGCAGGCGATCATCCCGGAAACCCGCGCGGCGCCCGCGACGAAGCACCGTGGCGCCCGGGTCCGCCGTCACCGACGCGCGTTCCAGCCGGGCCGCCGACGGCCGGGCCGGAGCTGAGCGATGCCGCCGTGGCCCGACCCGGGCGCCCGGGTTCGAGGGGGACGGGGTTCGAGCGGGACCAGGGTTCGCACACGGCCCGGAACTGCTGCCGGAGCCCACACCGAGGTGTCATCGGGGGGCGGGCGCGGCGGACACGGGCTCGGGTACCGCGGCGACCTCCCCACAGACGGCTACCTGCCCGGGGCCTTCAGGGCTGCTCATCCCCCACCAAGGGACGAAGATCACCCCGCGCGCTGTTGCGCGACCCGATAGTCTTGCCGCCAGTCACGATGACTTGGTGAGAGTGAGCGACTGTGGCCCGTGTCCCGGGTGATGAGGAGGCTTCGCGCCCCCCCGCCGCGCCGCGCGCGGATCGTGCCGCATCGGCCGATTCCTTTTCCAAGCGTCACTCCGCCCAGTCCGGTCGGACCGGCCGACGCGCCGGTGACAGCGGCAGCCGACGGGCGATCCTCGATGCTGCGCGCAACCAGTTCGCGGAGCGGGGATACGCTGGCGCCACAATTCGTGGCATAGCGCGCGAGGCGCGCGTCGACCCGGCCCTCGTGCACCATTTTTTTGTCTCGAAACAGGGGGTCTTCTCAGCCGCGATCCGCCAGGTGCTCGACGTTGTCGAGGCGGAAATGGCGAGCACCGAGGTCGAGTCCGACAACGCCGGCGAACAGGTGGTTCGACTTTTTCTCCAGCTGTGGGAGAACCCCACCACCGGTCGACCCCTGCTCGGCGTCCTGCGCTCGGCGGTGAGCCACGAGGAGTCGGGCCAGCTGCTGCGGGAGTTCGTCAGCGGCGAGATCCTCGGCCGGGTGCTGGGGAAGTCACCGCAGATCATCGACGACGACACCCGGGCGGCCCTCGTCGGTTCGCAGCTCGTCGGGCTGGCCATGCTGCGCTACATCGTGCAGGTCGAGCCGCTGTGCCAGCTCCCCCCGGAGGAGATCGTGCGCCGGGTGGGCCCGGTCGTGCAGTACTACGTCACGGGCCAGCTCACCGCCGAGTCGGGCTGACCGGGGCCGGGCTCCCGCGAAGGTGAACGCCGCGGCACGACCGCGGCCGTAAGACTCGGACATCCGCCGCCGGTGCCGGCGCGATGCCGTGACGTCCCATGCCCGACGTCCCATGCCGTGGCAGCCAGGTCCCAGGTCGTGCCGTCCCGAGCGGCGGCGCGGTGCCGTGCGGCGTCCTGCCGGGCCGACTCCGGCGGGCGCCGGCCGTCCCTCCTCACCGTTTGACATCTAATTCAACGATCGTAGAATTCATCACGTCATGAAATGTGCGGCCGCCGTAGGTGAGGAGCGCGCATGCGTAACGCCCAACCCCCCGACGCCTCGTCCGGCCGGCGCCGGGCCGACTACCGGCCCCCTTCCGTCGCGGTGATCGGCACCGGCTGCCGCTTTCCCGGTGGGGTGGTCGACCGGGCGTCCCTGTGGGATCTGCTCGCCACCGGCAGCGACGCCCTCGACCCCGTACCGGCCGACCGCTGGCCCGACCATTTTCATGATCCGGACCCGGCGAGACCCGGCACCATGTACAGCGACCGCGGCGGCTTCCTGCCCGACGTCGACCGCTTCGACGCCGAGTTCTTCGGCATCTCCCCCCGCGAAGCCCGCGAGCTGGACCCGCAGCAGCGGCTCGTGCTGGAGGTGGCCTGGGAGGCCATGCAGGACGCGGGCGTCCTGCGAACGGACTGGTCGGGCTCGCGCACGGGTGTCTTCGCCGGTGTGCTGGCCATGGACTACCTGCTGCTGCACGCGAAGACCCGGGGGGTGCGGGGCATCGACCCATACTTCGCCTCCGGCAAGGAGTTCAGCTTCGGCACGGGCCGCCTGTCGTACATCTTCGGCCTGCGAGGCCCGGCGATGACGGTGAACACCGCCTGTTCGTCGGCGCTCATGGCCGTCCACCTGGCCTGCCAGAGTCTGCGGACCGGCGAGTCCGACACGGCCCTGGCCGGCGGGGTCAACACGATCGTGACACCCGAGCTGAGTGTCTTCATGAGCAAGATCCAGGCTGTGTCGCCGTCCGGCCGCTGCCGCCCGTTCGCCGCCGGCGCCGACGGGATCCTCCGCGGTGAGGGCTGCGGCTTCGTCGTCCTCAAGCGGGAGGCCGATGCCATTGCGGACGGGGACCGCGTCCTGGCGGTCATCCGCAGCAGCGCCGCCAACCACGACGGGCACAGCGCCGGTCTGACCGTGCCCAGCGGGTCGGCCCAGCTGGCACTGATCACCGAGGCGCTCCGGTCGGCCGGGGTCGAACCGGACGGGGTCGACTTCGTCGAGGCCCACGGCACCGGGACGCCGCTCGGGGACCCGATCGAACTCGAGGCGCTGGCCGAGGCGATCGGACGCGCGCGGCCCGCCGACCGGCCGCTGCTCATCGGATCGCACAAGGCGAACTTCGGGCACATGGACTCGGCCGCCGGCGCCGCCGGGCTGCTCAAGGCGATCGAGGTCGTCCGGCGCCGGGCGGTCCCACCCCAGATCCACCTCGACCAGCCGACCATGATGATCGACTGGGCCGCGTCCGGCCTGCACGCGCCGACCACGCTGACCGCCCTGCCCGAGCGCGACGGCCCGGCGACCGCCGGGGTCAGCGCGTTCGGGCTGAGCGGGACGAATGTCCACGTGGTCGTGTCCGCACCGCCGACGCTCCCCGACGACGTTCCCGCCACCCGGCCCGTGCCGCTGCTGGTCTCGGCGACCACCGCGGCGGGGCTGGCCCGCCGGGCCGCCCTGTTCGCCGACCTGCTCGCGGCCGGCGACGCGCCGTACGACGACGTCGCCAACACCGCGGCCGTCCGCCGTGACCACGACGGGCACCGGGCCGTCGTGTCGGCCCGCGACGAGGCCGGGACCGTCGCGGCGCTGCGCGCGGTGGCGGCCGGCGCCGGGCACGAGGCCGTGGCCACCGGCGAGGTCGGCGACGCCGACCGTACCCGGCCGACTGTCTTCGCCTTCTCCGGCCAGGGATCCCAGTGGGCCGGTATGGCCCTCGACCTGCGCGATGACCCGATCGTCGGCGGAACGCTGGACGAATGCGACGCGCTGCTGCGGGAGTCGGTCGGCTGGTCGTTGCTCGACCGGCTCGCCGACGGCGCGCGCCTCGCCGACACCGGGACCGCGCAGCCCGCCGTGTTCGCCGTCCAGGTCGCGCTGGCCCGGCTGTGGCGGTCCTGGGGGGTCGAACCGGCGGCGGTCGTGGGGCACAGCATGGGAGAGGTCGCCGCGGCCCACGTGGCCGGCGCGCTCACCCTCGACCAGGCGTGCCGGCTCATCGCCGAACGTGGCCTCATCATGCGGTCCGCGACCGGCTCGGGCCGCATGCTGGCCGTCGAACTGTCCCCCGACGACGCGGCCGGCGTCACCCGTCGGCATCCGGCGGTCTGCGTGGCGACCGTCAACGGGCCGAACTCGGCTGTGCTGGCCGGTCCGGCCACGGCCGTCAGCGCCGTCGCCGAGGAGTTGCGGGCCGCCGGAACACCGGCCGTTCCGCTGCCGGTCGACTACGCCTTCCACAGCCCGGCGGTACGCGAGCACGGCGACCAGGTCGCGGCGGCACTCGCCGGGCTCCGACCGGCCGCCCCGGTCATCCCGCTGCACTCCAGCGTGTTCCCCGACGTCCCCGCCCCGGTGCTGGACGCGGCGTACTGGGGCCACAACGTTCGGGACACGGTGCGGTTCTGGCCGGCGGTCGACACGATCCTCCAGGCGGGCGACGCCAACGTGGTCGAGATCGGTCCTCACCCGGTGCTCACCCGGCCGCTGCGGGACGCGCTGCGGCTGCGCGGGCGCTCCGGTGTCGTCGTCGGCTCGCTCGCCCGCGGGACCGGGGGCCTGGCCGCGCTGACCCGTTCACTGGGCCGGCTGCACCTGGCCGGAACCGCCGTCGACTGGCGCGCCGTCGCCGGCCCGGGCCGCATCGTCGACCTGCCCCGGCACGACTGGCGCGATCAGCGGTTCTGGCTGTCCGGCGTCGAGCGCGGAAGCCAGGGGGACGAGGGCGCGCTGCCGGATGACCTGCGGGCCGAAGTCAGGCTGTACGACGGTCGAGGACGTCTGGCCACCACCCTCACCGGTGACGGCGCGGCAGGGAGCGCACCCACCGCCCCGGGGCTGCCCCATGCCCCGGTACCCGTCCCGGCGCCGGGGCCGGGGCCGGTGCCGCCCTCGGCCGCGGCAGGGACCGACGGTGGGGGCGACCACGTCGAGCGGATCACCCGGCTGGTGCGGGCGGCGGCGGCCGACGTCCTCGGGCACGACGCGCACACGCGGCTCCCCGACGGGCGCGGCCTGTTCGAGCTGGGTCTGGACTCGCTCACCGCCGTCGAGCTGACCCGGCGCCTCGACGTCCAGTTCGGCTGCTCGCTCGGCTCGACCGCCGTCTTCGAGCACCCGACCGTCCTCGCGCTCGCCGGCCACATCGCGGGGCTGGTCACCGCCGGGACCGCCCGCCTCGGCCCCGTGCCCGGACCGGACCCCACCCCAAGCCCCGCCACGGCCGCCCCTCCCGTTCCCGCCGCCCCTCCCGTTCCCGCGTCTCCGGTCGCGGCCACCGCCGCCCCCGAACCGATCGCGATCGTCGGGATGGCGGTCCGGGTGCCCGGTGCGGAGACCCTGGACGAGTTCTGGCGGCTGCTGTGCGACGGCGGCGACACCACCTCCGAGGTCCCGTCCGGCCGTTGGGACGCGGACGCGCTCCGCGGCGGCGACGGTCCGCTCGCCCCGGGCCGGTCGGCGACGTCCCGGGGCAGCTTCCTGCGCCAGGTCGACGGCTTCGACGCCGGCTTCTTCCGCGTCGCACCGCGGGAGGCGCGGGCGATGGACCCGCAACAACGCCTGTTCCTGGAGGTCGCCTGGGAGGCACTCGAGGATGCCGGACTCACCCGCGAGCATGTCGCCCGCTGGGCGACCGGCGTCTTCGTCGGTCTCAACACCACCGACTACCAGCAGCTGCTGACCCGTCGACCGGAAACCATCGATCTCTACTACGGCACCGGCAACTCGTTCGCCGCGACGGCCGGGCGGCTGTCGTACTTCCTCGGCGCACGCGGACCGAGCATCGCCGTCGACACGGCCTGCTCGTCGTCGCTGACCGCCATCCACCTGGCGTGCCAGAGCCTGCGGGCGGGTGAGGCCGAGGTGGCGATCGCCGGCGGGGCGAACGTCATGGTGACGCCGACCGTCCATCTGGCCATGTCGGCCGGAGGCGCGCTGGCCCCGGACGGCCGGTGCAAGTCGTTCGCCGACACGGCGGACGGTTATGGCCGGGGCGAGGGCGCGGCGGCGCTGGTCCTCAAGCCGCTGTCCGCGGCCCGGACGGACGGCGATCGGGTGTACGGCGTGGTCAGCGGCGGGGCGGTCAACTCCGACGGTGCCAGCGGCGGGCTCACCGTGCCCAGCGGGGAGGCGCAGGAGGCGGTCATCCGGGCCGCGCATGCCCGGGCCGGGCTGGCGCCGGTCGACGTCGACTACGTAGAGGCCCACGGCACAGGAACGCCGCTCGGCGACCCGATCGAGCTACGGGCCCTCGCCGCCGCGCTCGGCGACGGACGCGGACCGGACGCGCCGCTGCTCGTCGGTTCCGTCAAGGCAGACATCGGTCACCTGGAGGCTGCCGCCGGTGTCGTCGGCGTCGTCAAGGTGGCGCTGGCCCTGGACCGCGGGCGGATTCCGCCGCACCGCTACGCCGACCGGCCGACGTCCCGGCTGGACTGGGACGCCGTCCCGCTGCGACTGCCGTCCGGGATGACCCCGTGGCGGAGGAACGGGCGCCCGCGGGCGGCCGGCGTGAGCGCCTTCGGATTCACGGGGACGAACGCGCACGTCGTGGTGGCCGATCCGCCGGGGATCGACGTGTCGGAGTCGGCCCCGGCGCGCCGTCCCGGCGGGACGGGCACCGGCGGGACGCGCGACCGCGCGTTCGTGCTGCCGCTCTCGGCCGCGTCGCCGGCGGCGCTGCGAGCGGTCGCCGGGCGGCTGCGGACGATCGTGGCGGCGGCGGACCCGGCCGGCCTGGTCGACATCTGCTACACGGCCGGCGGCCGGCGGACCCATCACGACGTGCGGGCTGCCGTCGTTGGGCGAGGAGCCAGGGAGCTGGCCCTCGCGCTTGACGCGGTCATGGTGGCGCAGGACGGCGCGACGTCCGCCGCCGGCGTGCCGGGTGGCCCCGCGCCTCGGTTGGCCGTCGTCTTCGGTGACACGCTCGCGCCGCTGCCCTGGGCGCGGCTGCTGGCCGTCGAGCCGGCGTTCGCGGCGGCACTGGCCGCCTGCGACGAGCCGCTGCGCGCCGCGCGCGGGGTGTCCCCGCTCGCCGCCATCCGCGCGGGCGACACCGTCCAGCCCGGGCCTGAGGTCGCCTTCGCCGCCCAGGTCGCCGCCCTCGCCCTCTGGCAGGACCACGGCCTGCGGATCGACGCGGTAGCCGGCACGGGAGTCGGCGAGGCGGTGGCCGCCTACGCCGCGGGCGCGCTGGCGCTCGCCCCGGCGATCGCGCTGCTCGACGGCCCGCCGGCCGCGCCGGACGGTGCGGTCACCGGTCCGCCGCGACTGCCGTGGTTCGCCGCGGTGGGAGGCCGTGTCGACGGGCCGCTGGACGTAGCCGAGCTGGCCCGGCGCACGGTCGGAGCGGCCCGGGCGGCGCAGCCGGGCGCCGCAGCCGGGGCGATGGCGGCGGCGGAGGTCACCGCGGTTCTGGCCGCCGGTGGCGATCCGGCGGTGAGCAACCTGTTCGCCGGTGGCGGCGCAGTCGATCTGACGGCCTGCCTCAAGTCGGACCTCGACCTGTTCACCGCCGGTGCGTCCGCGGCCTTCACCCACGGCTGTCGCCTCGACTGGACCGTGCTGGCCCCCGCCGGGGCGGTGGTGTCGCTGCCGGCCTACCCGTGGCAGCGCCGCCGGTACTGGCTGCCGAACGCCGAACCGCCGGCCGTGCCGGGCCCGGGCCGGTCACCGGCAACGGACGCCGCACCGGCACCGGGAGCGGCGACGGACGCGGAGGCGACCGGCCGGGATACCGGCCAGTCCCCCTTCCTCGGACCGGCGGCGACGCCATCGGCGGCGACTCCCACGGCAGCGGCCTCATCGGCAGCGGCCGCGTCGGCAGCGCCGGCCGGCCCCGACG
>NZ_JALKFX010000088.1 GCF_023243045.1 Frankia sp. AgB32 | reverse complement strand
ACCGGGTGATGCGCAAGCAGCGCCGCACGGTGGTGTTTGTGACCCCCAGCCGCGTCTACGGTCCCTGATCCGCCGCGGCCCCCCCCCGGGGGGGGGGGGCCGGGGGGGCGGCGGGGGGGGGGGGGGGGCCGCCGCTGCCGGCGCCCGCGTGTGCGTGCTCGAACGGTCGTCGGTACCACGGTACAAGACCTGCGGCGGCGGGCTGGTCGGGCTGTCCATCGACCATGTCGGGATCGATCTGACCGGCCTGGTCCGGTCCTCGGTGAGCGCGCTGACCCTGAGTCTCGACGGGCGGTTCCGGGTCAGTCGTGGTCGGGTCGACGACCGGCCCTGGCTGTCCATGGTGATGCGCTCCGACCTGGATGCCGCCCTGCTTGCCGCGGCCGAGGCGGCGGGCGCCACCGTGCGTACCGGCGTGCAGGTCACCGCGCTGCACGACGAGCAGCCGGACGGCAGCGGTGCGAACGGCAGCGGCGCGGACGACGGCTGGGTCACGCTGCGGGTCCGCGGCGGTGCGGACGTCCGGGCCCGGGTCGTCATCGGGGCGGACGGCACCTCCGGGCGGTGCGGCACCCACGTCGGCGTCCACTGCGATCAGATCGACGTGGGTCTGGAGGGCGAGTTCCTCGTCGACCCGGCGGTGGCCGAGCGCTGGGCCGGTCGGATGCTGATCGACTGGGGGCCGGTCCCCGGCTCGTACGGCTGGCTGTTCCCCAAGGGACAGGTGCTGACCGTCGGGGTGATCGGCGACCGGGCCGAAGGCGGCGCGCTGCGTACCTACTACCGCCGCTTCGTCGAGCGGCTCGGGCTCACCGACGCTCCCCGGCAACACGACTCCGGCCATCTGACCCGCGTCCGGGCTCCCGGCTCACCGCTGCGCCGGGGTCGGGTTCTCGTCGCCGGTGACGCTGCCGGCCTGCTCGACCCGTGGACGCGGGAGGGCATTTCCTTCGCCCTGCGTTCGGGTCGGCTGGCCGGCGAGGCCGCGGCGGGCGCCGTCGGCGCGGCCGCCAGCAACGGCCCACGGGGAGCGGCCGCGCTCGCCGCCTACCCCGGGCGGATCGAGACCATCCTCGGTCCGGAGATCGCCGCCGGCCGCGAGGTCCTCGGCGCGTTCATCCGCCGGCCGGCGGTGATGCACGCACTGCTGTCCAGTCCCGGCACGTTCGGTCTGTTCACCCGGCTCATCGAGGGTCGCACCACGGTGGCTCGCCAGCTGCGGCGACCCGGGGTGCGCGCGGCGGTGGCGGCGCTGGCGCGCTGACCGACCCGGGCGCGCTCAGCGCGCCCTGCCGCCGCGTTCCTGGCCGAACCGCTCCGCGACGGCCCCGGCGATCTCCCGGTAGGCGTCTCGGGTCTCCCGCTTGAGGTCCGACAGCACGATGCGGCCGCCGTCGGCCAGGTGCGGGTCGTACGGCACGCGCACCACCCGCCGGGAGCGGGCCTCGAAGTGGCCGGCGAGCGTGTCGACCTCGGCCCGTTCCACCTGCGCGGGGAACATCGAGATCACCGCGACGGCCTCGCGGACCAGGTCGGCGTAGCCATGGGCGTCGAGCCAGTCCAGGGTCGCGCTCGCGCTGGACCCGCCGTCCTCGGTCGCGCTACTGACGATCACCAGGGTGTCGACGGTTTCCAGCACGCCGTGCATCGCGCTGCGCCGGATCCCGGTGCCGCAGTCGGTCAGCAGGATCGAGTAGTGCCGCTGGAGAAGATCGTCCACGGCGCGGTACTCGGCGTCGCCGAACGAGTCGGACAGCTCCGGGTCGTTGGCCGAGGCCAGCACCTCCAGCCGCGAGTCGGCCTGCGACAGGTACTTGCGGACGTCCACATAGCGTTGCAGCCGGGGAGCATCCTCCAGCAGTTCCCGCACGGTGTGGTCAGACGTGCGCGGCACCTTGGACCCCAGGGTGCCGCGGTCCGGGTTCGCGTCGATCGCCACGACCCGGTCGCCGCGCAGGCTCGCCAGCGTCGAACCGATCGCGACGGTGGTCGTGGTCTTGCCGACGCCGCCCTTGAGCGACATCACCGCGATCCGATGGCAGTCCAGCAGCGGGGTGCGGATCCGGGAGACCAGCCGCTGGTCACGGACCTCGTCCGGGGACGGCCCGGGGTTCACCGCGCCGGCGGAGACCTGGTACACGAGCTTGCGCCAGCCGCGCGATGACGTCGGCGGCGGTGGCGGCAGCAGCGCGCTGGGGAGCAGACCCGCGCGGGGATCACGCTGGTCCCGGCGCGGAGCCGGGGGTCGGTCCGCCGCGTCCGCGTCGGCGCGGCCCGCTCCCGGGACGGCCGGGCGGGCTGCCGCGATGCCGTGCCGGGCGGTCGGATCGACGAGGTCGTCGGCCTCCCGGTACGGGCTGGCCGGCGGCTGGCGGTGCGCTCCGAGATCGGCCACGGCGGGCCGGTCGTCCGGGTAGGGCGAGTAGCCCGGCGCTGGCCCGCCCTGCCGGGCGGCGTGCGTCGGCCGCCGGCCGCGGGTCTGCTCCGCCTGGCCGGCGGCCGACGACTGCGGCCAGTCCGGCGGCCGTTCGGCGGCGACCGACGGGAAATGCTCGCCGCGGCGACGGTCAGCCGCGGCGGGTCCCCGAGGCGGCTCGCCGTTGCCGGAAAAGGCGTCGGGGCCATCGCCACCCTGCCAGCCAGCGGGGCCGGGGGGCATCGGCCCGTCGGACGGCGGTCCCGGCGGCGAAGCGGGGCGGTCCGGCGCGGGATACCACGCTGCGTCGAGACCGGCCGATCCCCCGGACCGCGGCGCGCCGAGCAGATCGTGCGGGACGACCCGGCGGTGTCGGGCCGGCGGCGGGCCGGCCGCGCCGGGCTGGTGGTCGGCAGGACGCGGCGCCGGGTCGCGCAGCCACGACGGGATGCGGCCCACCGTGCGAGCGGGCCCGGACGGTGGGTTGCCGAGGTTCAGGGCACCGGTGACGCTGCCAGGCGGCGGGGGCGGCGCGGGGTACTCCGTCGATGGAAGGTGATCGTCGTAGGGCCCCGGGGGGCCCGACGGCCGGCTGGGTCCGGTCCACGGCGCGGGCATCCCCATGGTTGACGGCGAATCCACGGCCCGCGGCGCCGACCCGGGCTCAGACCGCCGTTCGTGGGGCGCCGGCAGATCGCCGGCCCGCAGCGCCTCGGTCGGCGGCGGGAAGTGCGGTGGCGGCGGGATGTGCGGTGGCGGCGGGATGTGCGGTGGCGGCGGGAAGTGGCCAGCCGCGGCGGGGCCGGCTGGCCTCCCGGGCGCGGGCCCGGCGTAGGAATCGACCGACCAGGCCCTGGTCTGCTCGGGTGCGCTGGTCTCGGCCGGCGGCGGGTAGGCCTGGCCGAACCCGGGATGGGAGCGGAGCGGGTACTGGTCCAGCAGCGGATCGAAGGTGCGCGTCTCGATGGGCAACATCCGGCCGTGGCCGCTGCCCGGGCTGGGCGCGGCCGGCGGCGCCGGCGGCAGTTCCGGCTGGCGGATCGACGGCCAGGTGTCCGAGGAGATCGGCGGGCGGGCGGCCCCCGCCGCGGGTGGGACGTCCTGCGGGTGCCACTGCGCGGACTCGGCCGCCAGCGCGGTCGGGGCGGCGGCCTGGTGCGTCGGCAGAGCACCGTCCTGCGCGGGGAACCCCCGCAACGCCGAGGTTCCGGGGGACGCGGCCGCCTGGGGTTGGGCTGGCCGGTCGGGCGCCTGATATGTCCGCTGGTTCGGCCGCGCGGTGCCGAACGGGTCGTGGGCGCCGCCGGTCGGCATCGGTTCGCCGCCGTTCGGTTCGCCGCCGTTCGGTTCGCCGTGACGCGGGACGCCGTCGACGGACCAGCCGGGGCCGCTGCCGCGGTGCGCACCCGACGAGCCGCCGGTGGGCGGCCGGTCGACCTGCCACGAGTCCGGCCCGGGGCCGGGCTGCGGGTAGGGCGCATCCACCCGGACGTCGTCGACGCTGATGGCGTCCGCGCCGGCGCCGGCTCCGCGGCGGGGCGGGTGCGGCTGGTCGGCCGTCGGCGATGGAGCGGACAGGGACCAGGGGGACATGGCGGAATCGCGGGACGGATCTCCCGACGCGGGACCTACCTCCGCGATGTCCAAGGGTCTCCCCTCCGGTCAGGCGCCCGGGCCCTGGGACCGGACGAACTGAACAACCGTGCACGACGGCCGGCCTCCGATTGTCACCCGGTGGCCGGACCGGCCGAGGCCGGGACGCGGCCCGCCGAACCGGTCCGGCGGGTCCGACCAGAATGACATGCGTCCCCACGGGCCGCACGGCCCGGCTCGCCAAAACGCTGACGGCCAGGCCCGGCACCCGATATAAGGCCTGCCCGTCCGGGTACGCCGCCGACGGCGACACGTCGGGAACCGCGTGGCGGACGGGAGAGGCGGTGGCGGAGATGACCGCGGAGGACCGCGGCGTCCGCCGCGTCGTCAAGGGCGGCATCGCTGTCGGCGCCGCTGTCGCCGCCGTGGCCTTCGCGACGCTCGCGGCCCTGGTCGCGGTCGGGTGGTCCCCGGTCGTCAGAACTGACGGTCATGTCGCGGACGTTCTCGCGCGGTGGATGGCCCCGCGGGGGACAGCGGTGGCGGCGCTGTCGCGGATCAGCGAGGTGTTCCATCCGACGGTGTTCCGGGTGATCGCGGTGCTCGGCGCCGGCTGGCTGTGGTGGTGGTCGCGGCGCGCGGGCGCTGCCGACCCGGCGTCGACCCGCCGGCTGGCCCTGTACGTGCTGGTGACCGTCGAGCTCGGCGGGCTGCTGGCCCGCGGCTGCAAGGAGCTGCTCGCCCGGCCGAGGCCCGCGCCGGTCGATCCGGTGGCCCACGCCACCGGGTACAGCTTCCCCTCCGGGCACGCGGTCGGCGTCATGGTCGCGGCGGTCGCCCTGCTCGTCGCCGTCGGATCGGTCACCGGGCGCCGACCGGGGGCGCTCTGGTGGTCCGGGGCGGCGGTGGTGGTCGTGGCAACCGGATTCGCGCGCCTCGGGCTGGGCCTGCACTACCTCTCGGACGTCCTCGGCGGCTACCTGCTGGGCCTTGCCTGGGGGCTGGGCCTGGCGGCCCTGCTGCGTCCGTGGGCCGTGCGGCCCTCGGACGGCTCGTCGGCACACGGCCGCGCGCGGCCGCCGCCCGGCGGGCCGGCCGGGGAGGACCGCGTCAGACGGACAGGTTCGGCGCCGTGACGGCGCCGGGTGCGGGACGCTGGTCCACCGCGGACCGCTGCCACTCCCGGACCAGCAGGGCGAGTTCGCGGACCGCGCGCACCTCGCTGTGTGCCCCGGTGGCGGTCAGCACCTGATCGGCCCGCCTGGACACGGACGTGACCGTCCGGCCCCAGGAGATCGTGATGGCCTCGGTGGCCAGCGCGCAGACCCGGTCGAGTTCGAGCCGGCCCTGGCGGGCCAGCGCGAGCGCGAGGTCGAGCCGGATCACCGAGCGGAAGCCCGGGACGTCCATCGCGTCGAGCTTCGGCAGCGCGAGCTCCGCGTGTTCCTCGGCGGCCCGCAGCCGCCCGAGCAGGCACATCGCGGTGGTGGCGTGGTAGGACACCTCGACCGGGTGGAAGGTGTCGAAGCCCAGCCCCGGCCGCCCCCACTGGTCCGGCGGGATCAGATCGGCCAGGTCGTACGCCTCGTCCAGGGCCTGGGCCGCGCCGCGCACGTCGCCGAGGGCGGCGAGCGCGCGGGCCACCTGGCAGACCAGCCGGGCCCGCACCGGCCCGTCGCCGGCGTGGACCAGCCCGTCCTGGGCGAGGCGCAGGGCCTCGTCGGGTCGCTCGGCGTAGAACTCGTTGACGGCGGCGACCTCCCGGGCGGAGCCGCGCAGCGGCCCCTCTCCGGCCTGCCGGCCGGTCTGGTAGCCGAGGGCCGTCAGCGAGCGGGCCGTGGCGAGGTCGCCGAGCTTGAAGGCCGCGTCGCCGCCGAGCACGGCCACCTGGCCGGCCAGCACGTCCCGCCGATGGACGTCGGCACCCGGAACCGAACGCCGACCGAGCCGCTCCAGGCCGCGGCGAAGCCGGGCGGTCTGGGCGAGGATGTGCGCGGGCGGGGTCCGTTCGTGCGCGTCGAGCAGGTCCCCGAGCATGTCCTCGGCGCGTTCCAACGCGAGCTGGACCGGGCTCGCCGCGAGGACGTCGGAGACCTCCATGATCTGGCCCTCGGCGAGGAGCGCGGACATCACCGCGACCCCGGCGGGCCGGCGCTCCGACCGGCCGGCAGGGTCTCCCGCGCCCTGCCCGGTCGGCGGACCAGGGGTGGTGAGCGGGGCGAACGCGGTCCTGTCGGCCAGCAGCGTCAGCCAGCGGGCGGCCTGGCCCGCGGGGGCGGCACACGAGGGGTTGGGCTGCGTCGCGGCTGGCCGCCATGGTCCGCCCGCCGGCCCGATCGCCTGGAACTCGGGCCCCGCGAACGGTGCCCGCGGCCGCAGGAGGGCCAGTCGGGTCAGGTCCGCGAGGCCGCCCGCGGCCCACAGCAGGTTGGCGGTCGGGGAGCTGACGGGGCCAAGGCCGCAGCAGTCCAGGGGCGGCTGGGTGGGCGGCTCGGTGGGGTAGTCCTCGGGGCGGTCGTCCGGCGGGGTCCGGGCCGGGGGGATGCTTATCGACTCGTTGGACGCTCGCCGGACTGCTGGCGGGCCGGATCGACCGTTCGGACCCGGGGAACCGTGGTGGGGTCCACGGTCCGGCGGGGGTCCGCTCGACTGCGGCATGCCGCGCGTCCTTCCTTCCGATAACACTACGGTCCGTGACCGTGTCGACAACGTAGCGAAGGGTGCAGTCCGCTGCGAGAGTCGACCCGGGGAAGCGCACGAAGAGACCACTCGACCCTGGTGGGATCGGGACCGGGACGGGAACGCCGGCGGCAGTGGCGGCGTTCGGGTCGGCGGCGGGCGGCCGGCGTCTCCGGCGAGCGCGTGGCGGCGACGCTGCCGCCAACCGGTCACTCCGGTCGGGCTGACTGGTTGTTCCGACCGGTGTTCCGGATTCCTCAATATCGATAGTAGAAGGGAGATCGCGTCGCAGGGTGACGATGACGGGCTGGCAACGTGGTCGCCACCGTGGCTCCACATGGTGTTTCATCGAGGTTTCCGATATCGATCTTGCTTTCGTGGGTCTTTTGCGACCACCGTTGCGGTGCATCGTGTCCGGTCGCGCGGTGCACGGACGAACGATCTCCCGCCCTGAACGCGCCGGACCGGGAAAGGCTTGTGCACCTGCCGCCGTAGTCCGGCGGCCGTGTCCGCCGACACCGCGGCCGGCAGTTGGGCGCCCGGCGATGATCCGCTGGGCAGGCGGGAACAGAAGTGCAATAAGTACGAAATGTTGACATTCGGTCATAGGTGCCGGCGGCGGGGGAGACACCACCACCGCCGGTAGGAGTGACGCCGCCGGCCATGGGCGCCATCCGGTCGGTAGCCTCGGCACGGTGGCTGATGTGGCCGGGCAGTTCCGCATGACCTGTTCGGCGCGCTGCGGGCGCGCAGGCGGACGGGTCCGCCGGGGTGCCTCATGACCGGTGACCGCCAGATCGGTGACCGCCGGATCGGCGACCGCGCGGCGTTCCCACCGTCCGACCCGCTCGTCGCCCCCCGCGCCGGCCTGTCCGTCGCGGACGCGGCGCTGGCTCGTGACCTCGAGGCCGCGGCACACCGGGCCTGGCCGCCGCTGCGCCTGCACGACCATCACGGCTGGACCCTGCGCGCGTCGGCCGGCGCGTCCCGGCGCGGCAACTCCGTCTGGGCGCACGGCGAGGTGCCCGACGTCCCCGCGGCGCTCGCCGCAGTCGCCGCGTTCTATGCCGCCGAGGGGCTGCCGCCCACCTTCCAGCTCACCCCCGTCAGCCAGCCGGCGGGCCTCGTCCCGGCCCTCGACGCGGCCGGCTACGACGACTCCGGGCCGACCGACGTCTGCGCGGCACCGCTCGGCGGGGTGACCGGGGCGGCCGGCGGCGGCGCCGCGGACCCGCCGCCGATCGGCGCGGCCACCGAGACCGCCCCCGGGGACGGCTGGCTGCGGGTGGCGGAACAGGTGCTCGCCACCTTCGGCGCGCAGCGGGCCGGCACGCTCGCCGTGCTCGACGCGGTGCGGCTGCCCGCCGTCTACGTGACGGTGGCCGTCGACGGCGTGCCGGCGGCGGTGGGCCGCGGTGTCCTCGATGGCCGTTGGCTGGGTATCTACAGCATGGCGACGCTGCCCGCCGCCCGCGGCCAGGGCGCGGCCCGGCGGGTCCTCGCCGCGCTCGGACAGTGGGCCGCGGCGCGCGGCGCCACCCACGCCTACCTTCAGGTTGAGGAGGTCAGCACCGTGGCCAGGCGGCTGTACGCCGAACTCGGCTTCCGGCCGGTCTACCGCTACTCCTACCGCCGCGCCCCGGCCGCACCGGTGCCGGGCCCGGGCCGGCGGGCGGCCCGGCCGGCCGCGGAGGACACCCCGTGAGCCCGACGTCCGACGAGTTCCTGCGCGCCGGCCAGCTCACCAAGGTGATGGGAGTCGTCAACGTCACGCCCGACTCGTTCTCCGACGGTGGGACGTTCCTCGACCCGGTCGATGCCGTCCGGGCTGGGCTGCGGATGGTCGACGAGGGCGCCGACCTGATCGACGTCGGCGGCGAGTCGACCCGTCCGGGCGCGTCCCGGGTGGTCGCCTCGGAGGAGATGCGCCGGGTGCTGCCGGTCGTTGCCGAGCTCGCGGCCGCCGGCGTGCGGGTCAGCGTCGACACGACCCGGGTGTCGGTGGCGGCCGCCGCCGTCGATGCCGGCGCGGTCCTGGTCAACGACGTCTCCGGCGGCCACGACCCGGACCTGCTGGCCCTGGTCGCCGACCGCGGGGTCTACTACGTGCTCATGCACGCCCGTGGCCCGAGCATCGACATGGCCCACCGCGCGGTCTACGGCGACGTCGTCGCGGAGGTGGTCGCGGAGCTCGGCGAGCGGCTGGAGGCCGTGATCGCCGCCGGCATCGCCGAGGACCGGGTCATCCTCGACCCGGGCATCGGGTTCGCCAAGAAGGCGGAACACAACTGGACGCTGCTGCGGCAGCTCGACGCGCTCGCGCGGTTCGGCCGGCCGCTGCTCGTGGGCACGTCCCGCAAGTCCTTCCTGGGATCGGTCCTCGCGGACAGCCGGGGCGCGAGCCGGACCAGCGACGAGCGTGACGACGCCACCCAGGCGACGACGGCGATGCTGGCCGCCGCCGGGGTCTGGGGCGTGCGGGTGCACGCGGTGCGGCCGGCGGCGGACGCGGTCCGGGTCGTGCGCGCGTGGCACCACGGTGACATCGGAAGCGACGCCGCCGCTTCGGCCGACGGCTCCGGCCCGGCCCGGGGGTCCGCCGGCGCGCGGGAGCGCGGTGTCGGGCGGGGCCGCGGCGGTGCGGGTATGCCCGCGCCGGGCACGTCCGCCGGTGCGGGGTCGGCGTCCGGTTCCCGGTTGCCCCGCCACGGCGCGTCCCGGGCCGGGCGGGCCGGGACGGTCGGTGACAACGGCGTGGAGGCCGGGCAGCCAGCCGCGGACCGTTCGGCATCCCCGTCGCCGGCCCCGGCGGTGGGCCCGGGCCGCACACCCGGCCAGGCCGGAAACCAGGAGACACCATGACCCGCTTCATGACGCCGGGCCCAGCCGTCGCGACCGACCAGGCCACCGGTTCCGTCGACCACATCACCCTCACCGGCCTGCGGGTTCGCGGTCGGCACGGCGTGCTGCCCGCCGAGCGCGAGCTTGGGCAGGAATTCGTCGTGGACGCGGTGATCTGGCTGGACATGTCGCCCGCCGCCCACGGCGACGACGTCACCCTGACCGTCCACTACGGCGAACTCGCCGAGACCCTCGCCGGCATCGTCGGCGGCGAGCCGGTCGACCTGATCGAGACTCTCGCGTACCGCCTCGCCGACGCCTGCCTGGCCCACGATCGGGTCACCCGGGCCCGGGTGACCGTGCACAAGCCGGCGGCGCCGATCCCGCTGGCGTTCACCGACGTCGCCGTGACCGTCACCCGGGACCGGCCGGCGGACCCCGCGGTCGAGGCCGGTGCTCGCCGGTGATGGCCGACGAGCGCGCCGCCCGGCCTGATCACGCTGTCCTGGCCCTCGGCTCCAACCTCGGAGACCGCTGGGCGCTGCTGCGGGCGGCCGTACGCCACCTCGACGAACTGCTCGGCGTCACCGCCTGCTCGCCGGTGTACGAGACCGCTCCCGTCGGTGGCCCCGAACAGGACGACTACCTCAACGCGATCGTGCTGGTCGCGCCGGCGTCGCCGCGCGCGCTGCTCGCCACCGCGCGGACCGTCGAGGAGGACGCCCAGCGGGTCCGCGCCGTCCGGTGGGGCCCGCGCACCCTCGACGTCGACGTCATCGCGCTCGGCGAGGAGCGCAGTGACGACCCCGAGATCCTCATCCCGCACCCACGGGCGCATCTGCGGGCCTTCGTCTGCCTGCCCTGGCTGGACGTCGAGCCGGCGGCGGTGCTGCCGGGCCACGGCCCGGTCGCCGACCTCGTCGCCCAGCTGAGGCGGGAGGGGCAGGTCGCCGGCGTGCGGCGCCTGGCGGGCAGCCTGGACGCCCATCCGATCGGTGGGCGCGGTGGTGACGAGCCGGCGTGAAACCGACCCGAGCACGTGATCTCGTCCTGGTGGCGGTCGGGTTCGGCGTGCTCGCGTACGTGCTGCTGTGGTGGTCCTATCGGTCGATCCCGAGCCTGCCGCGCACGGCCCCCCTGTCGGTCCTCGTCATCGGCGCGATCGAGCTTCAGGTCGCGGGCATGACACGGCGCCGGTTGGAGGGACGGCCGGGAACCCGGCCGATCATGCCGCTGACGGTCGCCCGGCTCGCCGCCCTGGCGAAGGCCAGTTCGGCGACCGCGGCGGCGCTCGCGGGTGGCTGGGCGGGCACGCTCGGCTACACCCTGCCGCGGACGGACGAGTTCCCGACCGCCGGCAGCGACGCGCTCACCGCCGGACTGGGGCTGGCGGCCGCGGTCGTGCTGCTCGCCGGCGGTCTCCTGCTCGAACGGGTCTGCCGGGTCCGCAGGCCGTAGGGCACGTCGGGTGGCCGCTCCGCGGCTCGCGGACATGGCTGCTTCGAGGCGGAACTCCAGGGGTTAGTCTTAGGTGGATTGCCGTCGGAGCCAGGACTGCGAGCCAGGACTGCGAGCAAAGTCGGGGTTGCCCGGTCGCGCGCGGTTGGGCGCCGACCGCCGGCCGGCTGAGGGCGCGGTGGTGAGGCGCCGAAGCGGAAGGTGCGGGCGGTGGTCGCAGAGGGCCGGAACCGCGGCGGAGCGGGAAACCGGCCGCCGACAACCGCCAGGGGCGGCCAGCAACCGCAGCCCGGGCCAGCCGGCGCCGCACCCCGCAACGGCTACCTCCGCGGCTTCGACCCCGCGGAGGTGGAGACCGAACCGGCGGAGCCGGCGCAGCCGCCCCTCCGCGCCGCATCGTCCCGGCGGGCACTGCCAGCCAGCCGGGCCGAACCCTCCGGGCCAGTGCGGCCGTCCGGCGCGGCGCAGCCATCCGGGGCAGCGCAGCCGTCCGGGCGAGTACAGCCCTCCCAGCGAGTACAGCCCTCCCAGCGAGTACAGCCCTCCGGGCCCGCGCAGCCCTCCGGACAAGGACAGTCGGCGTCGGCCGGTCGGGCGGGTCCGGCTCGGGCGCGGCCGTCGGCCCGCCCCGGGCAGCGGGCACGGGTCGCCCAGCCCGCCGACGGCGCGGCCCCCGCACGGCCGCCGACCTTTCGCGCGGTGGCGTTCGGCACTGCGACGGCGGGCGGGGCGGAGGTCGTCGCCTTCGACCCGGCGGAGATGGAGACCGAACCCGCGGCGGATCAGCGGACCCGGTCGCCGGCGCGGGAACGGCCTGACGCCGCGAGCCTCCCGGACCTCCCCACGCTTCGTCCGCCCGCTGGCCCGGCGCCGCCGCCCGCCGCGCGGAGATCCACCGCGGCCGCGGCCCCGCCCGTCGCTGCCGGGCGGCTGGCGCCGGGAGCAGACCCGCGAGCGGATTACCCGCAGTCGTCGAGTTCCCGCCGTCCGGGCGGCGCGGTCGCCGGTGCCCCGGGCGCGTCCGGTGTGCTCGATGACGTCAGCTTCACCGGGGTTCACCCACCGCTGCCACCCGACGGATCACGGCCGTCCCCCGGTCGGGGAACGGGCCGCCGACCCGCCCCGGCGAATCCCGGTGTCCCCGGCAGGCAACTCGCGGACGCTCGCGGTTCGATGCCACCGCGGCGGCTCGACGCGAACGGTGAGCGGGACGCCGGTGCGACCGCGACCGACCGTCGTGACGTCAATCGTCCTGGCACTAATCGCCGTGACATCGAACGCCGTGACATCGAGGCTTCTGATGCGGCGCGCGGCAATGCGGACCGTGGTGGCGCCATTGGTGGTGCCGCGCAAGGCCGCGGGGGCGAGCGTGGTGGCGGTCCGGCCGACGATGACGGTGGCGTGCGCAACGGCCGCGGGCGTGCCCGTTCCCGGTTGTTGACCCTGGTCCAGGTTCTGATCGTGATTGCCGTTCTCGTCGCCGGGACGTCGCTCGGCCGGACGCTCGCGCTGCCCGGCGACGCTGGCGTGCTGTCCCGGATCGCGGACTGGGGGCGGGCGAATCACCTTTCGTTCCTCGTTGACGGGGCGGGTCGGCTGCGGTGACCAGCGGCCTGTCGGGGGCGCCGATCCGGGCGCCCCGATGGGTGGTGGCCGGAACGGGGAGTGCACCTCGATATTTCGGTCCTGGCCGGCGAGCCGTCCGGTTTGCCGGATTGAGGCCGAATGTTGTCAAGCGTTGTCGTACTTGTCGTTTCATGGTCGTGTGGGCGCGAGATCCCCTCAATATTCGGGTGCCACGTGATCTTTCGGTGACCGCGCGGTTCGCGCGCGCGACGCGCTGATGCGGCCGTGGCGAAATTGCCACGTTCCAGTTCGCCGAATCCCTTGCGTCCACCCGGGCTTGGCGTGTGCAATCGGTATTGGTAGGTCTGTCGCATTCCGTCGACCTCGTCTCGTGCGACCTCGTCTCGTGCGACCTGGTCTCGTGCGCGCCGCTGCCGCGCGCTCTGATCGCCGATGTCGACCGAACGCGCATCCCGGCCTGCCACGCCTGTAGGCATCCAAGGAGGCCACGTGCGTCCGAGACCCGCAGCAGTCCCCGCGGCGCCGCTGCTCGGCGACGCCGGCCACGGTGCTCCGGAGCGGGACCGCGCGGCGTCGGGATGGTCCGGCGCGGGTGGCTCCGACGTTTCCGACGGGCCTGGTCGCCCGGCCACCCCGATCGAGGCCGACCTGATCGTGGCGGCCCTGCTCGACAGCCCGCTGGTCTCCGCCGTCGCGGCGGAGGACCTGCGGATCAGCGGTATTCGGACGTCGACCGGCGCGCCGGACTGGGCGTTCGCCGTCCTGCGCCCGCCCGGCGCCCCGGATCCGGCGATCGCCGTGCTGCGCTGGGACACCTGCTGCGGCTGGGTGCTGGACCAGGTCGGCACGGCCAGGTTCGCCCGGCACGGCTGCGAGGCGGCCGCGCGTTCCGGCGAGGCCGCACACTCCGCGTAGCCGGGGCGCGGGGGTCGCTGGCGGCGCCCGCGGGTCGTGTCCGCCGATGGCCGCCCGCCGGCCGCGTGCCGCGCCAGCTACCGTCATGAGAGTGTCCATGCTGGCCGAGGAGGCGCACGACGGGTCCGTGACTCTGGCGGACTGGCTGCGCATGCAGCCGGACGAGGCAGTCATTCGCCTGTTTCTGCTGCGGCCAGATCTCGCCACGCCGCCGCCGCCCGACTTCGACGTGCTGGCCGCGCGGCTGGAGGTCCGGGTCAGCGTCGCGCGCGCGATGGAGCGCCTCGACACCGGCACCTCCGAGGTGCTGGAGGCGCTGACGATCCTGCCTGCCGGAGTGTCGCTCGAGCGGCTGGCGGCCTTCTGCGGGCATGCGGCCGTCGCCGGGGCGGTGCGTCGGCTGCGTGAACTCGGCCTGGTCTGGGGCGACGACGCCGCGGTGCGGGTGGTCGGCATGGCCATCGATCTCGTCGGGGTCCGGCCGCTGGGTCTCGGCCGGCCCGTGCGGGAGTGCCTGTCGGCCTACCGGCAGTTTCAGCTCACCCGCCTCGCCGAGGCGGTCGGCCTGCCGACGCCCCGGCAGGCCGAACCGGCTCTCGACGGTGGGCTGGGCGCCCGCGCCGAGCTGGTCGACGCCATCGGCACGCTGTTCGACGATCCGGACCGGGTGCGTGGATGGCTGGGCGAATGCTCACCGCGGGCCCGTGAGCTGCTCGACCGGCTGGCCGTCGGCCCTGCCCTCGGCACCACGGCGGAGGCCGGCCGGCTGCTCTCCCTGGATGTCGCCCGCAGCCCGATCGAGGAGCTGCTGGCGCGGGGTCTCGTCGTCGGCATCGACGACGAGACCGTCGAGCTGCCGCGCGAGGTCGGCCGCGCGGTCCGCGGGGACAGGCCGGCCGGCCGGCTGCATCCGGACCCGCCGCCCGGCGCGGGCACGGTGGTCGGCGAGGCCTCGGCCGACAGCGCGGCAGCCCTCGCCGCGGACACGGTGGTCCGCTGGGTCACGACGGTCCTGGACGCCTGGGGAACGACGCCGGTGACGCCCCTGCGCACCGGCGGACTGAGCGTGCGCGACCTGCGTGCCGTGGCCCGTCTGATCGACACCGACGAGCGGGTCGCCGCCTTCGTGGTCGAACTCGCCGCCGCCGCCGGGCTCGTCGACGCCACGGCCGGCGTCGACGTCCAGTTCGTGCCGACCGCCGCCTACGACCGCTGGAGCACCGAGCTGGTCGCGGCCCGCTGGGCCCTGCTGGCCGAGGGCTGGCTGCGCGCGCCGACCGCCGCCTGGCTGGTGGGCGAGCGGGACGAACGCGGTCGGCAGATCGCGGCGATGTCGCTGGACGTGCGCCGGTCCGCCGCGCCGGAGCTGCGGGCCGAGGTGGTGTGCGCACTGGCGGCCGCACCGCCGGGGGTCGCGCCGGACGCGTCGTCGCTGCGGGCCCTGCTGTCCTGGCGGGCGCCGCAGCGCTCGGGGACCCTGCTCGCCGGAATGATCGACGGTACGGTCGCCGAGGCCGAGCTGCTCGGCCTGACCGGCCGGGGAGCGCCCACCTCCGTCGGCCGGCTGCTGGCCGCCAGGCTGGCGCAGGAGAGCGCGGATCCGGCTCGGTCCATGGCGCTGCCGGGCCGGCCCAGCCGCGGCGACGCGGCCCTGTGCGGCCAGCTCGCCGACGCCCTCACCCCGCTGCTGCCCGAGCCGGTGGAGGAGTTGCTGCTGCAGGCGGACCTGACCGCCGTGGCGCCGGGGCCGCTGGTTCCGCAGGCCGCCGCGCGGGTCGCCCAGATGGCGGACGTCGAGTCGACCGGCGCCGCGACGGTCTACCGCTTCTCCGAGGGCTCGCTGCGCCGCGCGCTGGACGCGGGCCTGACCGCCGAGGACATCCACGCCGAACTCGGGCGGCTGGGCCGTACGGGCATCCCGCAGGCGTTGACCTACCTGATCGACGACACCGCGCGCCGGCATGGCCGGCTGCGGGCCGGCCCGGCGTCGAGCTACCTGCGCTGCGATGACACCGCGCTGCTCGCGGAGGTCGTCGCCAGCCGGCGCACCCAGACGCTGGGCCTGCGCCGGATCGCGCCGACGATCGTCATCTCCTCGTTGCCGCCGGCGGAGATGCTGGCCGGCCTGCGGGAGGCCGGGTACTCGCCGGTCGCCGAGGCGCCGGACGGGCGGGTGCTGCTGAGCCGGCCGCCGGTGCACCGCACCCCGGCGCGGGCCCGGCCGGGCTCGGTCGAGGTCGCCGACACCCGGCTGGCGCAGGCCCGCGACGTGCTGCGACTGGTGCGCCGGGGAGACGACGGCGCGAGGGCGCTGCGCGTCGCCGGTGGCCCGACCGGCGTCGAGCTCGGACTGACCCGTTCGGCGCCGCTCATCCTGGTGATGCTGCAGGGCGCCGTGCGGGAGCGGCGCCGGGTGCTGCTCGGCTACGTCGACCAGCAGGGGACGCCCCGGGACCGGATCGTGCGGCCGACCTCCGTCGACGGCGGCTGGCTGACGGCGTGGGACGAGCTCAGCGCCGCGCCGCGCCGCTTCGCCCTGCATCGCGTGACCGGGGTCGCCGACGTCGACAACGCCTTTGCCGGCCGGCCGCCGACACCGGAATGGTCGTCGCCGGTCGGTGCGGACCCGGCCGATCGCCCTGACCTCGACGAATCGCTGTGAGCCGGCGCCCAGGGCCGTGATCATCGCTGCCTGGTGACCGCCCGCCGGGCGGGCGGGCGGGCGGGGCCTGTGGACGGGGCGGGGCACCTGCGGACGGCCTCCGCGATCTGTCGGAGGCGGCCTGTACCGTCGAAGGACATCGCCTGCGGGTGGCGCGGCGCCGGTCTTCGTACCCGGCGGCCGATGCCGGAACGTCGGCCGGGAGGAGTGCAGCGGATGGCGGACGGTCCACTGATCGTGCAGTCGGACAAGACTCTTCTGCTGGAGGTCGACCACGCGGGTGCGGCTGAGGCCCGCTCGGCGATCGCGCCGTTCGCGGAGCTGGAGCGCTCCCCTGAGCACGTCCACACCTATCGGATCACCCCCCTGGCGCTGTGGAACGCCCGCGCCGCCGGGCACGATGCCGAGCAGGTGGTCGACGCGCTCGTCCGGCACTCCCGCTACGCGGTGCCGCACGCCCTGCTCGTCGACGTCGCGGACACGATGGACCGTTACGGCCGGCTGCGGCTGGAGAACGATCCGGTCCACGGTCTGGTGCTGCGCGCGCTCGACCGGGCGGTGCTGGTCGAGGTCGCCCGGTCGAAGCGCATCCTGCCGCTGCTCGGCCAGCGCCTCGACGACGACACGATCGTCGTGCACCCGTCGGAGCGCGGCCGGCTCAAGCAGGCGCTGCTCAAGCTCGGCTGGCCGGCGGAGGACCTCGCCGGCTACGTCGACGGCGAGCGGCACCCGATCGAGCTGGTGGAGGACGGCTGGGAGCTGCGCGACTACCAGCAGGGCGCGGTCGCGGGCTTCTGGGAGGGCGGTTCCGGCGTGGTCGTGCTGCCCGCCGGCGCGGGCAAGACCCTCGTCGGCGCCGCCGCGATGGCCCAGGCGGGGGCGACGACGCTGATTCTCGTCACGAACACCGTCGCCGGCCGCCAGTGGCGGCACGAGCTGCTGCGTCGCACCTCCCTGACCGAGGACGAGATCGGCGAGTACTCCGGCGAGCGTAAGGAGATCCGTCCGGTCACCATCGCCACCTACCAGGTGATGACGGCCCGGCGTAAGGGCGAGTACCTGCACCTGGATCTGTTCGGCGCCCGGGACTGGGGGCTGATCATCTACGACGAGGTGCATCTGCTCCCGGCGCCGGTGTTCCGGATGACCGCCGACATCCAGTCGCGCCGTCGGCTCGGCCTCACCGCCACCCTGGTGCGGGAGGACGGCCGCGAGGGCGACGTCTTCTCGCTGATCGGGCCCAAGCGCTATGACGCGCCATGGCGGGAGATCGAGGCACAGGGCTACATCGCCCCCGCCGAGTGCACCGAGGTCCGTGTGACGCTCACCGAGGACGAGCGGATGGCATATGCCGTCGCCGAGCCGGAGGAGCGTTACCGGATGTGTGCAACCGCCTACAGCAAGCGGTCGGTGGTGGAGCGGCTCGTTCGCCGGCACGCCGGCGACCGGGTGCTGGTGATCGGGGCCTACCTCGACCAGCTCGACGAGCTCGGTGAGCTGCTGGGCGCGCCGGTGATCCAGGGATCGACCCGCAACCGGGAGCGCGAGCGGCTGTTCGAGGCGTTCCGGACGGGGGAGATCACGACGCTGGTCGTCTCGAAGGTCGCGAACGTCTCCATCGACCTGCCGGAGGCCGGCGTGGCCGTGCAGGTCTCCGGCACGTTCGGGTCCCGGCAGGAGGAGGCCCAGCGGCTGGGCCGGGTGCTGCGGCCCAAGGCCGACGGCCGCTCGGCCCACTTCTACACGGTCGTCGCCCGGGACACGCTGGACCAGGAGTACGCGGCGCACCGCCAGCGCTTCCTCGCCGAGCAGGGCTACGCCTACACGATCATGGATGCCGACGACATTCCCGACCAGGTCATCCGCTCCGACCAGGACGGCAGGCCAGGTCCGGCGGACCCCGACGACGCGGCGGACCCCGACGCCGCCGGCGGCGTCGAGTAGCCGGCCTTCTCCTCGCCGATGGCGCGGCGGGCCCCGTGGCGCGGGCCGCGGGCCCCCCCGCCGGGGGGGGGGGAGGTGCCCCGCCCCGCCCCGCGGCGGGGGGGGGGGGGGCCCGGGGGGGGGGGGGGGGGCCCCCGCCCCCCCGGGCCCCCTCGGGGCCCGTCCCGCCTACTCGGCCTCGGGTGGATCGATCAGCTCCGAGATGCGGACCGTCACCGGGAAGGGCCGCGAGGTGCGGAACTCGCCGGCGGGGCCGGACACGCTCGTGGTGACGTAGTCGCCGGCGACCAGCTCGAACGCCTCCAGAGTCGCCGCCTCCGGGTCGATCAGCCAGCACGCCGGTACGCCCCGCTCGCGGTAGAGATCGAGTTTCAGGGTGCGGTCGTAGCGGCGGGTACTCGTGTCCGCGACCTCGACGACGAGGAACGGCGTCTCCTGGAGGCGGCGCCGCTCACCCGACGGGCTCGGCGCGACGACGACGTCCGGGACGAGCAGGCAGCGTGCGGACAGCTCCAGTCCCACCCCGTTGGGTAGCACGTGGGCGCCGGAGGTCGCGGCCTGGCCCAGCAGCCGGGTCAGCCGGTCGGTGACCCGGGCCCGCAGCGGCGTCGGCCATGGGCGCAGCACACACAGCCCGTCCAGCAACTCCAGCCGGGCGTCGTCGTACCCGCCCGCGTCGAGATCGGCCACCGCGATCGGTGGTGTGGGCACCGTCACGGACGGGCGGCGTGAGCGGGACTGAAATGCGACCTGGACCACGACATCTATCGTGCCCGTCCCGTCGAGCTGTGTCGAAAGACCACGCGGGTTAATTGTCCGTGTCGCGTAAATAGTCGAGCTGAGTGCCCCGACAGCCTGGTGAATTGTTGAAAATAAGTGACATTAAACTCTTGTCGATTCCGCTACCCAATGGTAATTTGATCAACGTCGCAGACGGCTGATGGGGGTATCCCCCACTGGGTCGTCTTTGGGAGTGTCTCCCGGCGCTCGCTCCGTCCCGAGTGGCGCCCGCTCCCGGGCTGAAGAGCCCGCCTCCGCGGAACCTCCCGTCCGCGGAGGCGGGCCACCGCGGTTCGTTGCTGCGAAGCCGGTCGGCAGCCCCCTGTTCCGGCAGCCACTCGCTCCCGTGTCGACAGCGGATCCCCACGTCTGTACTGCTGGTCGGCGCGTCGTTCCGTGGTCAGATCCCGCAGTGGCTTCGCTTTCGCGAGATCCACGGGCGATGATTAGGGGCTGATCGTATACGGCAATCCACCCCATTTGAGGGAGGTGGCGACCGGAATCAAGGGTTACGGCAAAGTAATAGCGTTAGCAACGAGTATGTCGCAATTAGACGACACGCCAGCTGGCGTCCCGCTCGTGGCGCCATGTAACGTTCGGGCACTATGTCCGATAAGTCTTTTTCGGTAGGGATGGGAAGTCCCTCTGACCGGCCGGACCCGCCCGGGCCTCCCAGCAACCCGCGCCCGCCGGCCGCGCCCCCCCCCCCCCCGCGGGGGGGCCGCCCCGGGGCCCCGGGGCGCCCCGCGCCGGCGCCGGGCCGGGGCCCCCGGGCCGGCCACCGGTGACGCCCGGGCGGGGCCCCACCGCGGTGGCCACCCGGCGTGGCTACCGGGCCGGCACGATCTGGGCTGGCGCACCGATCTGTGCGGCGAGCCTCGCCCAGTGCCCGTCGGCGGAGTTCAACGCGTCGGTGGTCCGCGCGAGCAGAACTGCGGGCTGCTGGGCGGTGCCGTCGAAGAGGTTCCCGCAGGTGGTGACGGCCTGGCCGTAGGCGCTGGCACCGGCGCTCCACGCCTGGGCGGCCGCGGGGGCCGGCGGCTGGCCGAGCGGGGCGATCTGGTCGACGAGCTGGCCGAGCTGGGCGCAGGCGGGCTGCAGCGCCATGCCGTTCACCGCCTGGATGTCCGACCGCACGGCGCCCACCGCGGTGACGATCTGGCCGCGTACCTGCGCCGTGCCCGAATACCAGGTGGCCAGTCGGGCGTTCACGTCGACGGTCGGCGGCGGCGAGGCGCCGGCCTCGGCCTGCGTGCCCGGGCCGCTGCCGACCAGCAGGTACACCGCGACGACCGCGACGATCCCGGCGCCAGCGAGGATAGCGAGGCCCCGGCGGCGTTCCTCGCCGGACAGTTCTTCCCAACTCCGGTGGTCTCTACGACGCCGACGCACAAATCCCCCACCTGATGCGAAGTAATCCGACCTAGCAGACGCGGGAGTTGCCCCCGACGTTGTCCTGGTGGCGCTGTTCCGGCCCCTGGGCGGGCTACCGCCGCCGCGCGCGCGTGCGCCGCAGCGCACCACCCGCCGGGTTTCGTCACACTTTCCGGCCGCGCCGCGCTGCCGCACCCGGTGCGTAAGGCAGGTGGGAGGGCGCGGTGCGAGACGCGCGGAACGCACGTGGCTGGGGGAGGGAAGATGACCGAAACGGTGCCGGTCTGGTGGGAGTCACCGGCCCTGCCGGACGAGATGGGAAACGTCACGGCCGCGGCCTGGTCACTGGTCGTGCTCGGCGGCCAGGGCGATCGGGTCCGCGGGGTCGTCGGGCCCTTCCGGGCCCCCGAACATGCCCGTCGGTACGCCCACGACGAGCGGCTGCGGATGTGGCTGGTGGTGCCCGCGCTCTGCCTGACCCTGCCGGCCGGACAGCAGGCCGCCGGGGTCGCCGTGCTGTGAGACGGCGGATCACGCGGGACGGCGGGCCCGGCTGAGACCCCGGTCCCAGTGCCCGCTCCGGTCGGCCGAACCGGCGCCGGGCGGGCAGAATCTGGGGCCATGTCGGAACGGACGATCGAGAACTATCTCATTGACATGGACGGCGTTCTTGTCCACGAGGAACATCCCATCGCGGGCGCCGACGCCTTCATCGCCGGCCTCACCGCGGCGGGCCTCGGCTTTCTCGTACTGACGAACAACTCGATCTACACTGCCCGGGATCTCTCAGCGCGGCTGGCCCGTTCGGGGCTGCGGATCCCGGCGGAACGAATCTGGACGTCCGCGCTCGCCACCGCGTTGTTCCTGCACACCCAGCGGCCCGGCGGATCGGCGTATGTGGTGGGCGAGGCGGGACTGACCACCGCGCTGCACGAGGTCGGCTATGTTCTCAGCGACCGGACGCCGGATTATGTCGTTCTCGGCGAAACCCGGACCTACAGCTTCGAGGCGATCACCCGGGCGATTCGCCTGGTCCGGGGCGGCGCCCGATTCATCGCGACGAATCCCGACCCGACCGGCCCGTCCGTCGAGGGCCTGCTCCCGGCCACCGGCGCCGTCGCCGCGATGATCACGAAGGCGACCGGTGTGACCCCGTACTTCGTCGGCAAGCCGAACCCGCTGATGATGCGCAGCGCCCTGAACACCCTGGCGGCGCACAGCGAGACGACGGTGGTCATCGGCGACCGGATGGACACCGACGTCGTGGCCGGCCTGGAGGCCGGGATGGACACCGTCCTCGTCCTGTCGGGCATCACGACCCGCGACGACATCGAACGCTTCCCCTACCGGCCGAGCGCGGTCGTCGACAGCATCGCCAAGGTCCCCGTCGGCCGCGACGTCCGCACCATCGACGGCGCCCTGACACCCCCCACGGACGCCGCTCCCACCGGCTGAGCCCACGCGGGCGGACCCGCTGGGCCTCAGCGCCGACTTCCCTCGACCAGTGCGCGCCGCAGCGCACCCCGCTGCGGCGGCCACTGGTGTTCAGCCATGCGGCCCGCGCGGACCGGCCGGATCAGCAGAAGGCGACCATCTCGCGCAACCAGCTGGTCAACCTGGCGATCTCGCCGTCAGCGGCGACCCCCAGCGGCACCGACCGGACGAACCGCGCAGTGGACACCGCCGTGATCTCCTCGGTACGGGCAAAGCTCGGCCGACTCAGCCCGCTGCTCGGGGAGTCGATGCGCACCTGGTGCTCAAGACCGCGATCTCGCGAGGTGAGCGGCACGACCAGGGCCATATCGATCGGGAAACGGCTGTGCACGGCAGAGCTGACCACCACGGCCGGCCGAACGCCGCCCTGTTCGCGTCCCACCGGCTGGCCGAAATCGACCAGCCACAGCTGCCAGGGCATGGGCCTCGGCGGCCTGCTCAACGGTTGTACTCCGGATATTCCTCGCTCGCGCCGGGGATCCGATCCCCGGCGACACCGTCGGTCAGGCGCGCCTCAACCTGGTAACTGGCCCACGCTTCGGGGTCCGCGCGCAGCGCCTCGTACTGGTGAACGATGCGCTGGATCTTGTACTCCCGAACGAGGCGCAGCACCACCTCTCCAAGAGAGGCGCCTCGGAAGTCCTGTTCCGCGAGTTCGGCCAACTCGTCGCGAAGCGCGGAGTCCAGCTGCATGGACGTCGTAGCCATAGCGATCATTATGGCAGACCCCATAGATCATACAAGCGGACGCGCGGACAGGTCGCTGTCCGCGCGTCCGGTTGCGATGATCAGCTCGCGTCGGTGGAGGCGACGCCGACGGGGCAGGACAGGCCCGTGCCGCCGAGGCCGCAGTAGCCGTGCGGGTTCTTGGCGTCCGAGAGGTACTGCTGGTGGTACTCCTCGGCGAGGTAGAACGGGCCCGCCGGGGCGATCTCGGTGGTGATCGGGCCGTAGCCGCCGGCGGCCAGGACGCCGGTGAACGCGTCGCGGCTCGCGGCCGCGGCCGTCGCCTGGGCCTCGGTGGTCGTGTAGATCGCCGAGCGGTACTGGGTGCCCACGTCGTTGCCCTGGCGCATCCCCTGGGTCGGGTCGTGACCCTCCCAGAAGACCTGTAGGAGCCGCTCGTAGGAGACCTTCGCCGGGTCGAAGACGACCAGGACCGCCTCGGTGTGCCCGGTCAGGCCCGAGCACGTCTCCTCGTACGTCGGGTTCGGGGTCGAGCCACCCGCGTAGCCGACCGCCGTTGTGTGGACGCCGGGCACCTGCCAGAACGCGCGCTCGGCGCCCCAGAAGCAGCCCAGGCCGAACACGGCCGTCTCCAGCCCCGCGGGGAACGGGCCGGTGAACGACGTGCCGAGGACCGTGTGCCGGGAGTCGCCCTGGAACACCGGGCGATCCCGGCCGGCGAGAGCCTGGTCGGGGGTGGGCAGCGTGGTCTTGTGGCGACCGAGGAACATGTCGTGCACCTCCGGTGAGTGTCTCCTCTGACAACCACCCGCCCAGCCCCGACGTTCCCGCGACGGCCTTACAGGACGAGGTCCTCCAGCATCGTGGTGACCAGAGCCGCGATCGGCGAACGCTCCGAGCGGGTCAGGGTGACGTGGGCGAACAGCGGGTGGCCCTTGAGCGTCTCGATGACGGACGCGACGCCGTCGTGCCGGCCGACCCGCAGGTTGTCACGCTGGGCCACGTCGTGGGTGAGCACCACCCGCGACCCCTGCCCGAGCCGGGACAGCACCGTGAGCAGGACCCCGCGCTCCAGCGACTGCGCCTCGTCGACGATCACGAACGCGTCGTGCAGGGACCGGCCGCGGATGTGGGTCAGCGGCAGGACCTCCAGCATCCCGCGGTCGACGATCTCCTCGATGACCTCCGGGGAGACCAGCGCGCCGAGGGTGTCGAACACGGCCTGCGCCCAGGGCGCCATCTTCTCGTTCTCGCTGCCCGGCAGGTAGCCCAGCTCCTGCCCGCCGACGGCGTAGAGCGGGCGGAAGACGACGACCTTGCGATGGGCTCGCCGCTCCATCACCGCCTCCAGTCCGGCGCACAGGGCGAGCGCCGACTTGCCGGTGCCTGCCCGACCGCCGAGCGAGACGATCCCGACGTCCGGGTCGAGCAGCAGGTCGAGCGCCACCCGCTGCTCGGCGGAGCGCCCGTGCAGGCCGAAGGCGTCGCGGTCGCCCCGGACCAGCCGGACCTGCTTGTCCGCAGTGACCCGACCGAGCGCGGAGGCACTGCCGCCGGAGGCGGTGAGCACCAGACCGGTGTGGCAGGGCAGACCGGCCGCCTCGGGGATCTCCGTGTACTCCTTGGAGTACAGGCGGTCGAGATCCTCCTGCGCGACGGTGAGCTCGGCCATTCCCGAGAAGCCGGTGTCCACCGGGGACAGCGCCTGGTACTCCTCGGCCGGCAGGCCGAGGACCGACGCCTTCACCCGCAGCGGCAGATCCTTGGTGACCAGCACGACGTCCGCGCCCTCGCTGCGGAGGTTCATCGCGACGCACAGGATGCGCGAGTCGTTGGTGTCCACCCGGAACCCCGGTGGAAGCACCGCCGCGTCGGTGTGATTAAGTTCCACCCGAAGCGTTCCGCCGTCAGCCAGGGCGATCGGCTGGTCGAGTCGACCGTGCCGGATGCGCAGGTCGTCCAGGAGGCGCAGGGCCTCCCGGGCGAACCAGCCAAGCTCCGGATGGTTCCTCTTGCCCTCCAGCTCCCCTATGACGACGAGGGGGAGCACGACATTGTGCTCCGCGAACCGCAGCAGCGCGCCCGGATCAGAAAGCAGCACGCTTGTGTCGACGACATGCGTTCGTGGCACACGCCCACCCGCTTACTCGGAGGTAGTCCGGGACCGACCCCTGCAGGGACCGGGCTCCGGCCTCCTGGTGTAGTCGCGCTTGCCGCACCGAGGGGCCTCCCGAGAGGTCCGACACCACGCCGGACCACGGCTTGAGACGCTAGGGCTCTCACGGTAGCCGTCACCTCGGACGATGGCGACCCACTTCTGGCAACACGTTGTGTTAAGACCTGGAAACGATTCGGGTGCTCAGCCGCCCCCCGCACCCTCCCCGGTGGCATAGTGCGCCGATCATGACGGCAAGCGGCAGTCCCTGCGCACGCCGCGTCCGGCGCCGGCGGCCCGGCCTCGTCCGCCGACGGCCCGGGCGCGCGGGGCGCGGGGCGCGGCAGGTTCGACGTGACGGCTGCTGGTGTTGCTGCCGACGAATGCCCGAAAAGTTAGGGAGACCTAAGAGTCGACCGGCCACGGCACATGGCCCACGCCGACACCGCGTCGAACGGGTCTCGGTGGTCCTGCCGGATTCGCGAGGCCGGTATCGACGGGCAGTGCCGCGGACCGCGCCACCCGACCGAGCCGCCGGCCGGTCGCGCGAGGGGGGTACCCGACGAAGCCTTCTGGAAACACGGCCAACCGTCCCGCACTCGCGGGAAACCCGGGCGGAACAGTTCAGGAAGGACGGATCGGATGGCGTGTACACGCACCGACGGCGTGTTCCGCTGATCGGGCGCCCGGCACGGGCCGGATAGGCCGGCCGCTGCGCCGTCCGCCGGCAGTTGCCAAAGATCTGACGACGAGACGCCGGCGATTCTCCAAAAACGTCGGCATTACAAGCCTGTTTCGCCTGAAGATGCAGGCGTCCCGGTCCGCCTGCCCGGGCATGCGGTAATCGGTTACCCACCAGACTGACGGTCACCTGACAGCCGTGACGCTGCGTAACCAAATTCGACGTGGGCGGCGCCCGGCAGAACCCGGACACACCGCAGCCCGTGTCGGACGACGACAAGGGTCGTCCGACACGGGCCGCGGTGACCAGGTGGCCTCGGCAGTGCTGCCTCAGCCGGGTGCCGTCAGGTCCTCGTGCGCCGTCAGGCCTCGAGGCGACTGACCAGGGCCTCGTGCTCGGCCCAGAGCGCGGCGGGAAGCCGGTCGCCGAAGGTCTGGTAGTGCTCGGGGATCAGCTCGGCCTCCTGCTTCCACACCTCGACGTCCACCGAGAGCAGCGCGTCCAGGTCGGCGTCGGCGATGTCGAGGCCGTCGGTCGGCAGGGCCCCCTTCGTCGGCAGCACGCCGAGAGGCGTCTCGACGCCCTCGGCCTCGCCCTCCAGTCGGCCGACGATCCAGGCCAGCACCCGGCTGTTGTCGCCGAAGCCGGGCCACAGGAACTTGCCCTCGGGGCTCTTGCGGAACCAGTTCACGTAGTAGATCTTCGGCAGCTTCGCCTGGTCCGACTTCTCACCGACGGACAGCCAGTGGGCGAAGTAGTCGGCCATGTTGTAGCCGCAGAAGGGCAGCATGGCGAACGGGTCACGGCGCAGCTTGCCGATCGCGCCGGCCTGCGCGGCGGTGGTCTCGGAGGCGACGATCGAGCCGAAGAAGACCCCGCGCTGCCAGTCGGGCGCCTCGGTGACCAGCGGCACCGCGGTCGCGCGGCGGCCGCCGAACAGGATTGCCGAGATCGGCACGCCCTTCGGGTCCTCCCACTCGGACGCGATCGTCGGGCACTGGCCGGCGGGCACGGTGAAGCGGGCGTTGGGGTGGGCGGCGGGCTCGGTCGACTCCGGCGTCCAGTCGCGGCCCTTCCAGTCGATCAGGTGCGCCGGCGGCTGCCTGGTCAGCCCCTCCCACCAGACGTCGCCGTCGTCGGTCCGGGCGACGTTCGTGTAGATCGCGTTGCCCCACAGCGTCTGGATCGCGTTCGGGTTGGTCTGCGCGCCGGTGCCGGGGGCGACGCCGAAGAAGCCGGCCTCGGGGTTGACGGCGTAGAGCCGGCCGTCCTCGCCGAACCGCATCCAGGCGATGTCGTCACCGACAGTCTCCGCCTTCCACCCGGGCAGGGTGGGAATGAGCATCGCGAGATTGGTTTTTCCGCAGGCCGACGGAAAGGCCGCGGCAATGTAGTGGACCTTGCCCGCGGGCGAGGTGAGCTTCAGGATGAGCATGTGCTCGGCGAGCCAGCCCTCATCTCGCGCCATAACGGACGCGATACGCAGCGCATAGCATTTCTTGCCGAGCAGCGCGTTACCGCCGTAACCCGATCCGTAGGACCAGATTTCCCGGGACTCCGGAAAGTGCGTGATGTATTTCGTGGTGTTGCACGGCCACGGAACGTCGGCGGCGCCGGGTCCAAGCGGAGCGCCCAGTGAATGCACCGCGGGAACGAAGAAGCCATCGTCGCCGAGCTGTTCCAGGGCGGCCGCGCCCATACGCGTCATCGTGCGCATGGAGATGACGACGTAGGGCGAGTCGGTAATTTCGACACCAAGCGCCGAGATATGCGACCCGAGCGGCCCCATGCAAAACGGGACGACGTACATCGTGCGCCCGCGCATGGACCCCGCGAACAGGCCCTGGAGCTTGACCCGCATCTCCGCCGGGTCCATCCAGTTGTTCGTCGGCCCGGCGTCCTCGGCCTTCTCCGAACAGATGTAGGTGCGGTCCTCGACCCGAGCGACGTCATTGGGGTCGGAAGCCGCATAGAAGCTGTTCGGGCGCTTCTCGTCGCTGAGCCGGGACAGGGTCCCCTTCTCGATCAGGAGGCTGGTCAGCCGATCGAACTCGGCCTCCGACCCGTCGCACCACTCAACCCGTTCCGGCTGGGTGAGTTCGGCGATCTCACGCACCCAGGCGACCAGCCTGGCGTGCTTCGTGGGGGCCGTTTCCAGCCCCGGAATCTGTGCCGCGGTCGTCACAGCTCACACCTCCGGTCGAGTCGAAACCCGCCGCGTTCTCGCCCTGTTGGTTGTGCCCACTTCAGCACTTGAACTTACTCGTTCACGCTTCGACAAAAGCCGGCACAGAGGCAGTTCGAGGCCGCGATCAGGATCATTAGACTGTACCGCGCGTTCCGCCCGCAGTCGCGCGATAGCGAGCGGGCAGAAGCGTCGGATCCATCACGCACCGGTACGGACCGACCGCCCTCGGGTGACTCCAGCTCGTGGTCCCCGTAACCCCCGGGTTATCGTCCTGAGCGTGGCTTCCCACACCCAGCAGCCCGGCCGACCTCCGCAGGCGAACAGCTCGATCCACCCACGTGACCTGGTGCGACCACGCATGCGGGGATGGCTACATGCCGGGGCATTCCCGGTAAGTCTCGCACTCGGCCTCCTCGCGGTGGCGTTGGCCACCACTCTCCGTGCCCGGCTGGGTGTGGCGATATATGCGCTGAGCATTGCCGCACTGTTCGGAACCAGCGCGCTGTACCACCGGACGATGTGGTCGACGTCACGCGCCCGGGCATGGATGAAACGCCTCGACCATTCCATGATCTTTGTTTTCATCGCGGGGACATATACCCCATTTGCCCTAATAGCGATGCGGCCCGCAACAGCCCGGGTTGTCCTGGCGGTTGTGTGGATCGGGGCTGCGCTTGGCGTGACGCTGCGTATGGTTTGGCTGCACTCGCCGCGTTACCTGATCGTGCCGCTCTACATCGCGCTCGGCTGGGTCGCCGTGTTCGTCATCCCGCAGCTCGCGCACCGCGCCGGCATCGCCTCGATGGTCCTGCTGCTGGTCGGCGGCGTCTGCTACAGCCTCGGCGCCGTGGTCTACGCCACCCGCCGCCCGAACCCGTCCCCGACGGTCTTCGGCTACCACGAGGTGTTCCACGCCTTCACCCTCGTGGCCGCCCTCTGCCACTACCTCGCCCTGATGCTCGCCATCTTCTAAGGTCGCCCCGTACGGCCCGATGCCCGGCATGTCCGCGTGGGGGGCCGGGTGGCGTTATGTGCTGGTCGCTCCGGTCAGACAGGGGGAGCGGGATGGGTCAGCGGCCGGGGCCTTCGGAGCGGATCTTCTCGACCTGCTCCATGGCCTCGCGGAGTTGGCGCAGCCAGGCGTCGGCGTTCTCGCCGACGAGTCGGACGCACCAGGCCAGCGCCTCGCTGCGGCTGCGGGCGACGCCGGAGTCGACGAGGGTGTCCAGCACCTGGCGTTCGGGTTGGCGCAGCCTGGTCATCACGGGCACGGACAGCACGGTGAACAGCTCGCTGGTGCGACCGGCGGTGACGCCCCAGGCAATCTTGCGACCGTAGCGACGCTCGGCGTCGGCGGCGATGATGATCCGCTCGTCGCGGGTGCGCTCGCGGAAGGCTCTGATTCGCGCCGCCGCGTCGCTGTCGCCGGCACCGTTGCCGCCCGCAACGCCGGCACCGGCGTCGGCGGGGCGCGGGTGAGGGTCGTCGACGAGCTCCCCGAGCACGGTGATCTCGTCGCGGTCCACGACGACGCGAGGCGGCCCGGCAAACCAGTCGGCCGGGATGTGCGCGGTGAACCAGTCCGGCGCGTCATCCGCGGGGATTCCCTCGGGCCGGTCCCCCGGCCTGCCGTAACCTCGCACTCGCGGAGCGGACATGTCGCGTCACCTCGCCGTCCCCGGTCGAACCCGCCCCCGGGCCCGGCCTGCCGAACTGGGCCGGAGCCATCGGCTTCGACCGGGTGGCCGGCGGGAGGCCGGCGCACCTCGACGATTACACGCTTACTCACTCACAAGTGAAAGTCACGGACGCCTCAGGTGGCGACCTTCACGCCCAGCTCGCGACGGACGTCCGCAGCGGTGTGCACGGGCAGGCCGCAGACGAACTGGCGGCACACGTACACCCCTGGCTTGTCCCGTCCGGCCACCAGCGGACCGTCCGTCACCACCACCGCGCCCGGGGCCGTCCCGAGCCGGGCGATCCGCTCCAGCTCCGGGCTGTCCACGACGGCGACCTCCGCCGGCCCGGCCACCAGCGCCTCCGCGACCGCCCCGGCCCAGCCGGCGAACCGGGCATCCCGCGACAACAGCGGCGCGAAGCGGGCCACGGCCCGCTCGGCGGCCAGCCGGTGGTCGATCGAACTCGTCAGCGCGGAGTACGTCAGCAGCGCGCCGGCGGCCGCTGCCTGGCCGGACGGGGTCGCCGAGTCCGAATCGTCACGCGGGCGGCGCAGCAGCGCCTCCGCGTCGTCCGCGGTGTCGAAGAAGCCGCCGTCCGGCGCGGCGAACCGGGTCCGCACCACGTCGAGCAGCTCGCCGGACAGGGTGAGCCACAGCGGATCGCCGGTCACCTGGTGCAGGGCGAGCAGTCCCTCGGCGACGTCGCCGTAGTCCTCCAGCACACCGGCGTTCGACCCGACCCGGCCGTCGCGGCTGGTCCGGCGCAGCCGGCCGTCCACCAGGTGAACGTCGCGCAGCAGCACCGCGGCGTCCTCCGCGGCGCTGATCCAACCCGGTTCGCCGAACAGCGCCCCGGCCTCGGCGAGGGCCGCGATGGCCAGGCCGTTCCACGCAGCGACCACCTTGTCGTCCCGCGCCGGTTGCGGCCGGGTCGCCCGAGCGGCCGCCAGCGCTGTCCGCACCGCGGCGAACCTCGCCGGGTCGGCCGGGTCGGCCGGCAGTTGCAGCACCGACGTCCCGTGCTCGAAGGTGCCCTCGGTGGTAACCCCGAAGATGTCCGTGGCCCAGGCGCCGTCGTCCTCGCCGAGCACCGCGCGCAGGCCCGCCGGCGTCCACGCGTAGCTCGCCCCCTCCTCGGGACGGGCCCTGGCCGCCGGGGCGCCCGGCGGGACGGCGTCGGCGTCGAGCGCCGAGGCGAACCCGCCCTGCGGGGTGCGCAGGTCGGCGAGCAGGAACTCGGCCGTCTCCCGCACCACCCGCGCGGCCAGCGGGCTCTCCGTGGCCCGCCACAGATGCAGGTAGACCCGCAGCAACTGGGCGTTGTCATACAACATCTTCTCGAAGTGCGGCACGGTCCACGTGGCGTCCACGCTGTAGCGGGCGAAGCCGCCGGCCAACTGGTCGTACATGCCGCCGCGGGCCATCCGCTCACAGGTGACGGTGACCATCTCCAGGCTGCGCGCGTCACCGGTGCGCGCGGCATGCCGCAGCAGCAGCTCGGCGGTCATCGACGGCGGGAACTTCGGGGCTCCGCCGAATCCGCCGTGCCGGGCGTCGAAGCGGGCGGACAGGCCCGCGACGGCCGTGTCGAGCAGGGCCGGGGTGATTTCGTCGGCGACCTTCGACGCCGCGTTCGCGGCCAGGCCGGCGACCGGGCCGTGCTTCGCCGCCTCGGCGAGCCGGCGGGCGATGTCGGCGCCCGACTCCTCGATCTCCTGGCGCCGCGTCCGCCAGGCGTCGACGACGGCCTCCATGACCTGGCGGAACGAGGCCATACCCGGGCGGGACCGGGGCGGGAAGTAGGTTCCGGCGAAGAACGGTTCGCCCTTCGGGGTGAGGAAGACCGTCATCGGCCAGCCGCCGTGCCCGGTCAGGGCGACGGTGACGTCCATGTAGACGGAGTCGACGTCGGGCCGCTCCTCGCGGTCAACCTTGATGTTGACGAAGTGGTCGTTCATGTAGGCCGCGGTGAGGGTGTCCTCGAAGGACTCGTGCGCCATCACGTGGCACCAGTGGCAGGAGGCGTACCCCACCGAGAGCAGCACGGGCAGCCCGCGGCTGGCCGCCTCGGCGAAGGCCTCCGGACTCCACGGCCACCAGTCCACCGGATTGTCGGCGTGTTGGAGCAGATAGGGAGACGTCTGCTGCGCGAGCTTGTTCGGCACCGGGCGACTCCTCGAGATCCACCTGTGCCCGGGCCCTGGCGAGCACCGGGTCCCTGACATGCAACCAAAACGGCAGGCGGCTGACCGAATTCCACGATCCCGGGCGCGCCGGGTCGGCCGGACCCGCCGACGGAACCCGACCTCAGCTGGACCGGGCGGACCCGACCAGGCGCGGCGAGACCGAAGCGGACGAGCGCCGCCCGGGACGGCCGCAGCCGGGACCCGCCAGCGGCATCAGCGACCAGCGGGCGGGCCGGGCTGGACGGGCAGGTCCGGCCGGCCGCCGTCGGCCTGCCCGCCGCCGTCCTCGCGCGAGGTGGCGTCAGTCTGCGCCGGGCCACCCTCGATGACCATGCCGTCGAGGGCCTTGCCCGGGACGGCCTTGCCACCGACGACCTCGCCGTCGATCACCGACGAGCCACCGCCCAGGAACGTCGAGCGGCGCCGGAGCGACTGGCGCGGGTCGACCGGATCGGTGCGATCCGACTCGACCCCGCGGAAGGCGCCGCTGGCGACGTTCTCGCGCATCCGGCGCAGGCTCTTCGACATGAAGAAGAACACCGCCGCGGAGGCCACCAGCATCCCGACGACGACGAGCAGGCCGAGGCCTCCGGCGCCGCGCTCCTGCGCGGCCAGCACGGAGCCGGCGAAGTCCCTGTTCACGCCTCACGTCCTCACACCCGGGCCATCGCTGCGGTCCGAACCCGCCGCGACCGCGGCGGCGCGGACCCTGTATCCGACCCTACGCCCACACCGCGCCCGGTCCGCCCGCCTGGCGGACACGCGAACCGGGCGATCGGCCGCCGGCCGCCGTCACACGCCGTTGAACAGGTCGGCTTCCGGCAGCATCCCGACCTCGATCAGCGATCGGGCGAGCTGGTAGTCCTCCGTCGGCCAGGCCGCCCGCTGGACGTCCAGCGGGATACGGAACCACCAGCCCGTCGGGTCGACCTGGGTGGCGTGGGCGAGCAGGGCACGGTCCCGGGTCCCGAACCAGTCGGCGCACGGCACTCTGGTGGTCAGGCGCCCGGCGTCCTCGGCCCGGTCCGCCCACTCGGCGAGCCGCTCGGCGTACGGCGATTCCAGCCCGCGGGCCAGCATCGCCTCGTGCAGCGCCAGGATGCGCTCCTTGTGGAACGTCAGGTGGTAGTAGAGCTTCAGCGGCTGCCACGGCGCGAGTCCGATCTCGGCGCCGACCTCCGGATACCGGGTGGGATCACCCGCCGCCTCGAACGCCTCGACGCTGATCTGGTGGGTCATGATGTGGTCCGGATGCGGGTAGCCACCCGACTCGTCGTAGGTCGTGATGACCTGCGGGCGAAACGTCCGGATCAGCCGCACGAGCGGTCGGCTCGCGGTCTCCAGCTCGGTGGTGGCAAAACGCCCCGGCGGAACGGGTGGCCGCGGGTCACCCTCGGGCAGGCCGGAGTCGCGGAAGCCGAGCCACTCCTGGCGGACACCGAGGACACGCCGGGCCTCCTCCATCTCCTCCCGGCGGATCTCGGTGATGCGGGCCGCGACGCCGGGGGTGTCCATCGCCGGGTTGAGGATGCTCCCCTCCTCGCCGCCCGTACAGGTCACGACCAGGACGTCCACGCCCTCGCTGGCGTAGCGCGCCATCGTCGCCGCGCCCTTGCTGGACTCGTCATCGGGATGCGCGTGGATGGCCATGAGACGCAGGCCATGCCGCTCTTCGACCGCAGGCATGCGACCATTGTGGCTGACGCCCGGACCGGACCCGGTTCACCGGCCGGCAGGGCCTGCGACCCGGCGGCGGCCGACGCGGTACTCCACCGCGCGGAACCACGCGCCACCAGGCGACGTTCGATCTGGAAAAGTCACCCAACGCCGTGGCACAATACACCGTCCGCGCATGCAGTGGCGGGTGTCACATCGCTGGCCGGCGTTCCGACATCGTCGTCGGTCCGGCCACTGGGGGCCAGCCGGTTCTCGCCGCCAGTCGGTCACGCCCGCGCCATGACGGCCTTGCGATCGTGGTCGACGTCCCCGGACGGTTGACTCACCCATTCGGGTGAAGTCGCCGGTCCGTGGCCTTCCCACGGTTCGGGAGGGGCATGGCGGGCGGCGGGTTCGACCCCGGATTTCCTTGATTCGCTTTGTTATCGTGACCCTTTTGATGTTCTTCGAGGAGCGTGACCCGCGTGACGCAGCAGACTTGGCTCACCCAGGAGGCATACGACCGGCTCCGCTCCGAGCTCGACTACCTCACCGGCCCCTGGCGTACGGAGATCGCCACCAAGATCGAGGCCGCCCGCGAGGAGGGTGACCTGAAGGAGAACGGTGGCTACCACGCCGCCAAGGAGGAGCAGGGCAAGCAGGAGGCACGCATCCGCCAGCTCGCCGACCTGCTGCGGGACGCGCGGGTCGGGGAGACGCCCAGCACCAAGGCCGGCGAGGCCGGCCCCGGAACGGTCGTGGAGGTGCGCTTCCCCGGCGACGACGCGACGGAGAAGTTCCTCATCGGCTCGCGCGAGGACCACAGCACGCCGATCGAGGTGTTTTCCCCCGCGTCCCCCCTCGGAGGTGCCGTGACCGGACACAAGGCCGGCGAGACCGTCATGTACACGCTCCCGAACGGCCGCGCCGCCAAGGTCGAGATCGTCTCGGTCTCGCCGTACTCCGGCTGACACTCCCAGCCCGACCGGATCGTCACTCTCCGTAACTCCCACCGTGGTCCTGGTGGACGGGACGATTCAGGCATCCTGCCCTGTCGGACATACCCCACCTGGCAGTGGACGGGCGGCGGTGTGCCGGGGAGGCGAATGGCACATCCGTGCCGATCGCGTGACGGGCCGGGCGGGGCCTGTCACGCGGCGGCGACGGGTGTGCGGCGGCTACGCCCGCAGCGGACGGGTGCTGACTCGGCTGCGCGGGCAGCGGCGCCGACGTACCGTCGGACGGGTGGAGGATCTGCCGGCACCGCCCCGTCATTCCGTCCCGCCGACCACGACATCGCCGACCGCCGGCCCGGCGGGCGCACCCCCCTCCGCGCTTACGGTGGGTGAGCTCCGTAGCAGCGGGCACCCGCATCGTTCCGTGCGCGCGGAGCTGCGGGAGAACCTCGTCGCGCTGATGCGGACCGACGCCGTCCGCTTCCCCGGCATCGTCGGGTTCGACGAGACGGTTCTGCCGCAGGTCGAGCGGGCCATCCTCGCCGGCCACGACATCGTCTTCCTCGGCGAGCGCGGCCAGGGCAAGACCCGCCTGATCCGTACCCTGATCTACCTGCTCGACGAGTGGTCGCCGGCAGTGGCCGGCTGCGAGATCAACGACCACCCGTACGCGCCGGTCTGCGGCCGCTGCCGGGCGCTGGCCGCCGAGCGCGGCGACGACCTGCCCATCGCGTGGCGCCACCGCAGCGAACGGTTCGGCGAGAAGCTCGCCACCCCGGACACCAGCGTCGGCGACCTGATCGGCGACGTCGACCCGGTGAAGGTCGCCGAGGGCCGCACCCTCGGTGACCCGGAGACGGTGCACTACGGCCTGGTGCCGCGCACCAACCGGGGCATCTTCAGCGTCAACGAGCTGCCCGACCTCGCCGAGCGCATCCAGGTCTCGCTGCTCAACGTGCTGGAGGAGCGTGACATCCAGGTCCGTGGCTACCTCCTGCGGCTGCCGCTGGACCTGCTGCTGGTCGCCTCGGCGAACCCGGAGGACTACACCAACCGCGGACGGATCATCACGCCGCTGAAGGACCGCTTCGGCGCCGAGGTCCGCACGCACTATCCCCTCGTGCTGGCCGACGAGCTCGACCTGATCCGCCAGGAGGCGGTGATCTCCTGGGCCGGTTCGTCGCTCGGCGCGCCCGAGCTCGCCGACCACCTGCTGGAGGTCGTCGCCCGGTTCACCCGGCTGGTGCGCGACGCCCCGCAGGTCGACCAGCGCTCCGGCGTGTCCGCCCGGCTCGCTGTCGCTGCGGCCGAGACGGTCGCCGCCTCCGCGGTCCGCCGCGCGGCGCTCACCGGGGAGGACACGCCCACCGCCCGGGTGGTCGACCTCTCCTCGATCGTCCCGGCCGTCCGCGGAAAGATCGAGTTCGACCAGCTCGAGGAGGGCCGCGAGGACGAGGTTCTCGCGCTGCTGCTGCGCCGGGCGATCGCCGAGACGTTCCGCGCCCGGCTGGCCGGCGCCGACCTCTCCGGCCTGCAGAACCGGTTCGACAGCGACGGCCCGGTCGAGACCGGTGACCTCGTGCCCGCCGCCGAGCTGCTGCGGCGCGTCGGCCCGGTGCCCGGTCTCGCGGCGATCCTCAACCGGCTCGGCGTCGACGGCGCCGAGTCGCCCGGTCTCGCCGCCGCCGCGCTGGAGCTGGCAATGGAGGGACTGCACCTCAACCGGCGCCTGGGCAAGGAGGAGCTTCCCGGCCGGACGGTCTACGGCGGCCCCTGAGACGTCGGACCCGCACCACCTGGCACCACCCTCGACAGGCTCGCGGCAACGGCGCTCGCGGCGGCATCCCTCCGGCCGGGACTTCAGAGCCCGGACCGGGCGCGACCGAGTGGGAGGACATCCCGGTGAGCTCCGGAACATTCCGCTATGGCCCGTGGGACGGCGGTCCCGACCCGCTCGCCTCTCCCTTCAGCGCGGCGGGCGCGCTCGACGAGATGTCCCGCCAGATCCTCGAGGGCCGCACCCCGCGCGAGGCACTGGAGGCGCTGCTGCGCCGGGGCATGCCGGGCCAGCGCGGGCTGGACGACCTGCGGCGCTCGATCGAGCGCCGCCGCCGCGAGGCCCGCGGCCGCGGCCGGATGGACGGCACCCTGCAGGAGGTCCGCCGGCTGCTCGACACCGCCGTCGGCCAGGAGCGGGCGGCGCTGTTCCCCGACCCGTCGGACGAGGCCCGGCTGCGGGAGGCCGAGCTCGACTCGCTGCCGGCGGATCCCGCGCGGGCCGTGCGGTCGCTGTCCGACTACGACTGGCGCTCCCCCGAGGCCCGCGAGACCTACGAGAAGATCTCCGACCTGCTCCGCCAGGAGGTCCTGGACTCCCAGTTCAGGGGCATGAAGCAGGCCCTGGAGGGGGCCAGCGCGGAGGACTTCGCCCACGTCCGCGAGATGGTCAGCGCGCTGAACGAACTGCTGGCGGCCGACGCCCGGGGCGAGGACACCGATGCGGCATTCGCCGAGTTCATGCGCAACCACGGGGATTTCTTCCCGGAGCAGCCGCAGTCGTTGGAGGAGCTGGTCGATGCCCTGGCCCGGCGCGCGGCGGCGGCGGCGCGGCTGCTGGCCGGCCTCACCCCCCAGCAGCGCGCCGAACTCGCCGATCTGATGTCGACCGCCATGGAGGATCTGGGCCTGGCCGCCGAGATGTCGCGGCTTGACCAGGCGCTGCGCGCCGCGCGTCCGGACCTGAACTGGGGCGGTCGCAGGCGTGGCCGGGGCCGACTGGGTGAGGGCCTCACCGGCGAGGAGGGGCTCGGCCTCGGCGACGCCACCACGGCGTTGGAGGAGCTGGCCGAGCTGGACGAGTTGGCCGCCGCCCTCGGGCAGGACTATGCCGGCGCGTCGCTGGAGGACATCGACGCCGACGCGGTCGCCCGCGCGCTGGGCCGTTCGGCCGTCGACGACCTGCGCAGCCTGCAACAGGTCGAGCGGGAGCTGGAGCGCCAGGGTTTCATCACCCGTCGGGCCGGCAGCCTGGAGCTGACCCCGCGGGCGGTCCGGCGGATCGGGCAGGCGGCGCTGACCCGGATCTTCAAGCAGGTCTCCGCCCGCGGCCGGGGCGATCACAGCATGCTGGACGCGGGTTCCGCCGGTGATCTGCTCGGCACCTCGCGGGCCTGGCAGTTCGGCGACACCCAGCCGATCGACGTGGTCCGCACGGTCCGCAACGCGGTGCTGCGGGCCGGGCCGCCCGGCCCCGGCCGGGCCGTGCGCCTACAGGTCGGCGACTTCGAGGTCGCCGAGACGGAACGTCGCTCCACGGCCGCGGTGTGCCTGCTGGTGGACCTGTCGTACTCGATGGCGCTGCGCGGGACGTGGGGCATCGCCAAGTCCACGGCGCTCGCGCTGCACACCCTGGTGACCACCTCGTTCCCGCAGGACAAGATCCACATCATCGGCTTCTCGGACTACGCCCGGGAGCTGCGGCCGGTCGAGCTCGCGGGCCTCGAGTCGGAGATGGTCCAGGGCACGAACCTGCAGCACGCGCTGCACATCGCCGGCCGGCTGCTGAGCCGGTACCCGCAGTCGGAGCCGGTCGTCATGGTGGTCACCGACGGCGAGCCCACCGCCCATCTGCTGCGCAACGGCACGCCCTCGTTCTCCTGGCCACCGATGCCGGAGACGCTGGAGCTGACCCTGGCCGAGGTCGACAAGCTGACCCGGCGCGGGGTGACGATCAACGTGTTCATGCTCGACGACGAGCCCCGACTGGTGCAGTTCGTCGAGGAGATGGCCCGGCGCAACGGCGGCCGGGTGCTCTCCCCGGATCCCACCACTCTCGGCAACTACGTCATCCGGGACTACCTGGGCGCCCGGGGCGGCCGGCGGGTCGCCCGCTAGGCCCGTCTTCCGCACATGGGGTTTCGATGTGTTGACCGGCCCGGTTGTCGATCATGGTGGCTGGGTTGGG
>NZ_JALKFX010000087.1 GCF_023243045.1 Frankia sp. AgB32 | reverse complement strand
CTCCGGGTGGGAGACGCGGCCTGCTGGTCCTGCCTGACCCCGGTCGGGGGAGCGCCGCCAGGGCCCGATCTGACCCGGGCATGCCGAAACGGCCCCCGGCCACCCGCGAGAGATCTGCGGCCGGCCGGGGGCCGTGGTGGTGCTGGGGTCGACGGTCGGCTCGTCCGGCGCCGGGGCGGTGCCGGACGCCGTCGCGGAGACGTCCGAGAGCTGCCGCTCCACGGCCGTGTCGACCCGCAGCCCGGCGAGCTGCTCGGCCGCCTCGTCGATCGCCGGGTCGGTCTGTGTACCCGCATCGTCGCCGATGTCGAGCCGGGCGCGTGGTCGGTGGACGTCGGGCGCCGCCACTTCGCGCCGGAGGGCACGTGGACGGTCCACCGGGACCGGGAGCCGATCGGCACGGTTGTCGGTCGCGAAGTTCGCCCGGCGCCGCAGCTCGGGCGCGATGCTCACTTTCACCGTGCCGTTGCCGTTCGCGTTACGGGCCGGTGACGAACTCGGCGAGCGCCTGCTGTCCCGGCGTCGGCTCCACGACCTTCGGCATTCGAGCGCGAGTATCCAGCTCGGCGCGGGCGTGGATCTGGTGCTCGTGTCGAAGGGGCACGGGCACAGCTCGACCCGGGTGACGAGCGACTTGTACACGCACATGCCACGGCCCGTGGGCCGGGATGTGGCCGAGAAAATCACAGCCGCGGTGCCTCGCCGCCCACCTGTCGCCCACCACGATCAAGAACCGAGAAAGAGAGGATGACTTTGATGCAAACCAGCAGGTCAGAGACCTGCGTACGGGTGCGCCGTCAGGGACTTGAACCCCGAACCCGCGGATTAAGAGATCATCGGTGGTTCGTCTGTCAACGTCCGTGGCCGTGCGCCGGTGCTGGTCGTCTGCTCGGCGTCGTCCGCTGGGTTCCGTGGCCGTCCACTGCTGTTCGTGGGCTTGGCTGCCGTGCTGGCTGCCACCGGTCCCGACCGTTCTTCGGCCCCTGCCTTGCAAAGTCGGTTCGGTCCGTCCGCTGACGTCCATGTCTGTGCGCAGCGTCCGTCAGATCTGGACGCCGGTCCTACCCTCGACCACCGCCGTCCGTGGACGTCTGCCGGCCGGCGACCGCCGGCCACGCCACCGGGATCACCGCTACGCAATTGGATCTTCTCATACCCATCATCACGTCCTTCTGGGGTGAGGTGCCGAACCCGAGGGGGTACGGCACCTCACCCCGACCGCCCGCGGCGTGGACCGGATGTGACGAGTGGACGTGGCATGCGGGTGTTGCTGCTATAGGAATGTCTCCTGGGACGGCTCCTCGGAGGTGCAGATCGAACCATTATCGAGCAGGGCGTAGGAATCACTGAAGACGTAGGCGAAATAATCCCCGCGGGCGTACGCCTTGCCGCTGTTGTGGCTGCCCTGCCAGCTGGTCCGGAACGCAAGGGATCCGCTGGCACCGTATTCATACTGGTACCCGGATCCACTCGGTCCGATGATCTCTGCGCCCCAGCCGTACGAGATGGCCCGCCGGCCCCCGCTCAGATTGAATCCGGTCACCATTCTCACCGGAGTCCCATCTGAGCGCTCGTACAGATAAATATACGAGCTCCCGCAGGTTCCCGACACGGTGTTCTGTGTGGTTACCCCGCCCGGCGTGGTACTGCCACCGCTCAGGCGCTGGGCCTGGGCCACCGCAGTAGCCGGCAGTTTTATGGTCTGGCCGGACGACAGCGCCACCTGGTCTTTTCCGTCGGCATCCGGACCACTGATGACGCGGGTTATCGTAGAGAGCGCCATATCGGAGCTGCCGCTGGCTGGCGCTGCCTCGGCAGTTCCGGAGCCCAGGAGCGGGAGCAGTGCTGCGGCTGCCACTGCCAGCCCTCCGAGCAGTCTGCGAGCAGACTTCATGATGGTCAAGCCCCTTCGTAGCACCTGATGCTGGTCATTTCGGACCTGTGCGGGGGAGGCTAGAGGTGTCTACGTGGCACAAAAAGGGTATTTAGACCCTGGGTGGGGATCGATTTTCGTATGTCTCCGCAGCAGGGAGCTTCGCTGTCGACCGTCTATGACAATGCGCACTGACGGCTGCAGGTGGAGGATGGGTGTAGGTCGGTCGGACTGTTCGATCGGTGCAGGTGGGCGGGTCTGCGTCGAAGGTGGGGCGTCCCGCTGAGAGGTGGAGTCGGTAGTCTGCTTGCGAAGCGGCGTACCAGGGCGGGTTGGCGCCGCCTGGGCCGTCAGTGAAAAGGTGCCGCTACTGATGGTTGCCCGGAGCAAGCGTGTCACGCAGCAATGTGCTGACGGTGGCTGGATCGTGGGCGACGGACAGCGAGCACAGGGCGATGCCGGGCCTCGGGCGATGTGACCAGTCGTCCGTGACGTTCAGAACAATGAGCTTCCCGTGTATCTGGTCCGGGGCGAGATGATGATCGCTCATGGTGGCGGCTACAACCTCGTTGATCAGGTCCCAGCTCACCAGGGCGGGGGAGTTGGTCCCTGCGGGGGCCTGGCTGGCCTGGTTGCTCCAGTCGCGGGCGTCCGTGAAGCCGAGGGCGGCCAGTCGGCGCAGGTGTGGCCACGGTTCGAGTGCGGCGAACGTCGGCGGATCGAAGACGTTCTCCTGCCTGGCCTGCCGGCGCCGCCACCGGGCTCCAGGAGACCGCGCGGCGGAGGCTGCTGATTCTGGCACCGATTCCGGGTCATGGGTCGGCTCTGGATCGGCCTCGAATCTCACGAGTTCGCGCCACCAGCGAAGCCAGTCCGCGCCGACTGTGCGGCGATCGTCCGCGTTGAGCGGGTAGCCGGCTGGGCCGGATGCGGGGACGGCGCCAGCATCACCTGCCGACCGAGCCACCTGCCCCGAGGGTGCGTCCTCGGCCTGTGGGACGATCAGCTGGGCGACGTCTCGCAGGAACAGGGCCATGTCCAGGACCTGTGCCCCGCCCACCTCCAGCCGCCAGGACGGTACGTTCGAGAGCCTCATCGCCGCGCCCCTGAGTAATTATCCATGCACTCTTTATATGATTGGTGTCGGCCGGCCGCGGCGCACCAGCAGAAAAACCGGGCCGAATCCGGCATCTGGTTCGAGGTTGTGTATCAGGGGCTCCATCGAATCCGGGGGGCCTCACCGGGTTGCCGGGGGACTGCGCCGCCAACCGGCCACCAGAACAGCAGCGTTGATCGAAGAAGCGGCGGCGGGTGCGTTACTGTCCTGGCAGGACGACATCTGATCCGATCGTGCGACTGTCACTCGATCATGTCGGATTCGGGGCCCGAGACTGGCGGAGTCGCGTGTGCGATGGAGCTGGGTTCCCTGGATCACGACTGTTGATCGTTGCCGGCTGTGGGAATGGTGTTGCCGCGCTCTCGCCGCCTCGTAGGCCTTGAACCCGCGACGGTGACCGGCGACGATCACCGTATGGTGACGTCCTTGGTGTCTGCCTGGCTGCCCGTCATCCTGGCCGACGTTGCCGGCACACCCGTGGCGGACTTCCAGGTGCGGCTGATCGACGTCGACCCGGCGCACCCCGGCGGCCGTGCGGAGCTCGAGCCGCCGTGGGCGTGGACCGTTGGGGTGTGGTCGGGCACTCCTGGGGCGCCGAACTCGCCCTGCGCTATGCCGCGCGTTTCCCCGACCGGGTCACCGGCGTCGTCCATATCGCCGGAGTCGGTGCGGGCGACGGATTTCGTGCTGAATACGACGCCGAGCGGACGCGTCGGCTGGGCGCGGACCTCGCGCGGTGGAGCGAGCTCGGCAGTCGGCCCCGCCGCGCGGCAGAGGAGCGGGAGTGGTGCCGTGTCGCCGATCGGTCTCAAGGTCCGACCTGCACCCGGTCAGACAGCCGCATGTAAGCGCACGGGTACGACAGAATCGGCGCGCCAGCGACCCGCACCCACGAGAGGTGCTGGTCTCGGCGGGTGAAGGCCTGGCCGGTGGTGTGGGGACGGGGTGCTGAGGTCCGCCCGGGTGGCTGGCGACGTCAGTCGGGCGGGGGCGTGGCGCTTCCGGGAGCGTTCGCGTGGCGGGGTGGCCGGTGGCCGGCGCGGATGGCCGTCTCGATGAGGCCTATCACCCAGGTGGCGGCGTCCGCCGCGGCCGTTGGGTCGAGGTTCCAGGTTGTGACCATGCGTTCGAAGGTGGGCACGCTCCAGTAGGCGTCCAGCGCGGCGGTCGCCATCTCGCGTTCGTCGTCGGGCCAGTCCTCGGCCGCCTGGTTGACCGCCGCGCGCAGTGCGTCGCGACGGCGTTGGTCGAGTGCCGCGAAGGTCGGGTCGTGGACGGGCCGGGCCTCGATGGGGAACCTGCTGAGGTAGGCGAAGGTCTGGCTGATCGTGTGGCCGATTGTCTCCAGGCGCATCGACGCGAGTTCGACGCCGGCCTCGGTCTCGAGCCGGCGCAGGACGGCGTCGTGCAGATTCCGTTCCGTGGCGAAATGGCGGTAGACGGTGCTCTCGTTCACGCCGGCCTGGCGGGCGACCGCGCGGACGGTCAGGCTTCGCCAGTCCCAGTTCGGGAGGTCATGCACCAGCTGGGTCGCCGTGGTGAGGATCCGCTCCCGGGTGGCCGCGGCCTGCCGGGACCGTTGCGAGTTCTCGTAGACGCGGGCGCGCGGCGGGCGGGCCGCGGCGCGGCGAGAGGAGTCGGGGTCCTGCGCGTTGGTCGAGCCCGCCACCTGGTCTCCCGTCCGCGTCGCCGGTGGCTCGTCAGCGTGGCCGTTGGTGGCGGCCGGCGCGAGCGCAGGGACGAATCTAGTCGCGCGCACGCTGGCGCGTGAGTGGGTCGCCGGCGTCGGGGCGTCTCGCATGGGGCAATCTCGTGCGAGACATCTTGCTTGAGATGGCTTACGCTCGACGCACCTTGTCCGCTATGTACCGGGTGACCGGTGTCTGGAGACGATCGTGACGACAACGGAGCTCCCCGCGGACGCGATGGACCCGACGCACGACGACCAAAAGTCGGCGAAGATCGCCGCCGGGCGCGTCCGGCCTGAGCCCGGGGCGAGGGAAGTCGGTGGTTTCGGCTTAGGCCGGGAGGTCCTGCGCAGCGGCCAGATGCTGCAGGCTGGCGTGAGCGGTGACCGGTTCTCCCCGGAGGACAGGTTCTGCCCGGTGTTCTTCCTCGACGGCGAGCGGCACAAGAAGGCGCGGACCGCGATCGCGCGCTACTTCACCCCCAAGGCCATCAACACCCACCACCGGCTGGTCATGGAGCGCACCACCGAGCGGCTGCTCGGCCGGCTGCGCGCGACCGGTACCGCTCGTCTCGACGAGCTCAGCTACGAACTCGCCGTCGCAGTCGCGGCGGAGATCATCGGGCTGACCGGCAGTGACCAGGCCATGATGGCGGGCCGGATCGAGGCCTCGTTGTTCGCCACGCGGGTCGGTTCCAGGAACAAGGCCGTCCGGTTCGGTGTCGGGCTCGTGTCCGCGCTCCACGCGGGGCGGTTCTACCTGCGGGACGTCCGTCCGGCGATCAGGGCGCGCCGGGCCGAGCGGCGCGACGACGTCATCTCGCACCTGATCGACGAGAGCTACCCGGACCGGGCGATCCTGGTGGAGTGCATGACCTACGCGGTAGCCGGCATGGTCACGACGCGTGAGTTCATCGTGATGGCGGCCTGGCACCTGTTCGAGGACGACGCGCTGCGGGCCCGTTTCGTCGCGGCGGACGCGGCCGACCAGACCGCGATCCTGGAGGAGATCCTGCGCCTGGAGCCCGTCGCGGCGATGCTGCACCGCAGGGCCGAGCGTGACGTCGCGTTCACCGGCGCCGTCGCGGCCGCGGGCGACGTGCTCGCCATCAACATCCGCGCGGCCAACGTCGACCCGGCGGCGGTCGGTGCCTGCCCGCACGCGCTCGACCCGGACCGGGGGGCGAAGCAGAAGCAGGTCGGCTCGTTCCTGAGCTTCGGCGACGGCAGCCACCGCTGCCCCGGCGCGCAGGTCGCGATGGCCGAGTCACGGATCTTTCTGGACGGGTTGTTCGCCGTGCCCGGCATCCACCTGGAGCGTGCGCCGGACCTGACCTGGTTCGACGGCCTGGGGAGTTACGAACTGCGCCACGCCGTCGTCGCCTGCGCGCCAGCGCCCACGGCCGACTGACCTCCGCCCGCGACGGGTTCGAGCGGCCCGCGGCGGTAGCGCGGTCGCGGGCGGTGTCCTGGTCCGCGCGTCCGACGGCATCGCTCGACCGACCGCGCGGGGAGGGCCGCGGGAAAGGACAGCCTCGAGGGCGCCCGCGGGTAGCCGTGTGCGGACCGCCGCACCGAGGTGGCGCCACGATGACGGAGGCCGACGTCGGCCGGGCCTGCGAGCCGAGCCCCGAGGCTCCGCGTGGCCGGGGGCGGCCGCGTGGTCTCAGCGAACGGGTTCGCCGGGATGTGTTCAGGACGGTTCGGGAACTGCTGGCCGACGTGGGGTACGAGGCGCTGCGGATCGATGATGTCGCCGTCGCCGTCGCCGTCGCCGTCGCCGTCGCCGTCGCCGCCGCCGCCGCCGTCGCCGCCGGCGTGCACAAGACCACGCTGTATCGACAGTGGCCCGGCAAGGCGGATCTGGTGCTCGAGGGGCGGGGCGCGGCCGAGGCCGCGGCGCTGCCTCGGCCCGACGAGGGCAGCTGGGACGAGGACCTGAAGCAGTTGTGCGCGGGCCTGCTCCGGGTCTTCAACAGCCATCGCTACCAGCGCGCCGACGACACCACCGACGGCTGGCCGCCCGAAGCACTGCCCCGACTCGCGACCCTGACAGGCAGGAACGTCCTCGCTCTCCAGCGCGCGCTGCCCGCGCTACGCACCGTCGGCCCCAACGCCCCCGGCCATCCACGCACCAACATCCCCAACCGGCCCGTCCGCTTGGCCTGCCGGCTCTGCGCGGCTCGCCCGCGCACCGTGCGACGCAACGCCAGGAAGCGGAAGCGGCCGGCAGCGCATGGCGTAACGAGCACGATTTGGTGTTCACGCAGCCGACTGGCCACCCGATCGACCCCAGTGCCGATCACCGGGCCTGGAAGGCGCTCCTCGACGCTGCGGGCGTTCGGGCTGCCCGGTTGCACGACGCGCGTCACACGATGGCAAGCCTTCTGCTCGCGCAGAAGGTCCACCCGCGGGTCGTCATGGAGATCATGGGGCACTCACAGATCAGCCTGACGCTCGGCACCTACAGCCACGTTGCGCCGGAGCTGTCCACCGACGCCGCGGACCGGATGGCAGCGACGCTGTGGGACACCACGAACAGTGACAAGCCCCAGCCGAAGTCAGAGGAAGAAACGGAGGAGGAGCCAGAGGCCGAATAACTGCTGTGTGCCCTCTGGCTGCCAGCGTGGCTGCCAAGAAGGATCAGCGCTACGGCAGGACCGTGCCGTATGGGCTGATGGGAGCGGGTGCGCCGTCAGGGACTTGAACCCCGAACCCGCGGATTAAGAGTCCGCTGCTCTGCCAATTGAGCTAACGGCGCGTTGCCTGCGCGTTCCCTGTCGGTTACCGCGTCGACATCGAGAACTGTACCAGGTCTCCGTCGGAGCGTGGATGGGGGGTGGGTGCACATCCGGGACAGGTTGGTCCCGGTCGCGGAGGGTGGGCGAGCTGGGACATCCTGGCGGGAGGTCGGCGGTGCCGCGGAACACCATGATCGCTTGCTGGAAGCGGTCGGCGGCGGGGCGAGGTGTGGTCTGGGGCGGAGCGGGGCGGGCATCAAACGGGTTGCCGGGATGTTGCGCTGACAGGTACGGAGTGGGTCGTGCGCGGCTGCCGAGGGACGTACGGTCGGAGCGGAGGGCGCGTGCCCTCTCGGCCGGTCCGTCGTAACCGTCGACCAGGAGGTCCGCCGCGAGCACCGAAGCATCCGCCTCCGCGCCTGAGGCGTCCCAGCGCACCAGTGGGACGTCGGTTCCGCCGTCTCCCGCCCGTGAGCCGGATCAGCGCCAGGTCGGGGCGACAGCCGAGGGCGGGATGACCATTCCCGCTCCGACGGACCGCCGGGACGCGCCCCACATCGCTGGTCCGCCCCGCACCCGGGAGGTACCGGCAGCCGGCCCGGAATCCGCCTCCGGCCCTGAGTCGGTGACCAGGGTGGCCGAGCCCGTCGGGTGGGTGCGGCGGCTGGGGCGGCAGTTGTGGGTGTATCGCCGCAACACGGTTCTGGCGTTCGGGGGCGCGCTGCTCGCGACGCTGGTGACCGCCGCCGTGCCGCTGGTGGAGCGGCAGGTGATCGACAACGTCGTGGTGACGCACCGGCATTCGCTCACGCCGTACCTGATCATGCTGCTCGCGTCCGGTGTGGTGATCTTCGGAGCGGCGTTCCTGCGGCGTTTCTACGGCGGGAAGCTGTCGCTCGACGTCCAGTACGACCTGCGGGACGCCGTGTTCGGCACGATCGAGCGGCTCGACGGGGCGCGCCAGGACGCGCTGTCCACCGGGCAGGTGGTGAGCCGGGCGATCTCGGACGTCACGGTCATCCAGGGGCTGTTGTCGTATCTGCCGATGGTGTCCGGCAACCTGGTGCTGTTCATCGTGTCGCTGGTCGCGATGGCGTGGCTCTCGCCGGTCCTGACGTTGATCGCGCTGGCCATGGGGCCGGCGCTGTTCCTGCTCGGGGCGCGGGCGCGGCACACGGTCTTCCCCGCGACGTGGGCGGCGCAGCAGCAGGCGGGTGAGGTCGCCGGCGCGGTCGAGGAGGCCGTCGCGGGCGTGCGGGTGGTGAAGGGGTTCGGGCAGGAGCCGCGGGAGCTCGACCGGGTGTCCGCGCACGCCCGGGTGCTGTTCGCGCTGCGGATGCGGGCGGTGCGGATCACCAGCCGGTTCGGGGCGGCGATGCAGGCGGTGCCGGCCCTCGGGCAGGTCGCCGTGCTGGCGCTCGGCGGGTGGCTGGCGCTCACGGACAGGATCACCCTCGGCACGTTCCTCGCGTTCAGCACCTACCTCGGTGCGCTGATCGGCCCGACCCGCACGCTCGCGGGTCTGCTCACCGTCGGCCAGCAGGCCAGGGCCAGCACCGTGCGGATCTTCGAGATCATCGACTCCCGGTCGACGATCACGGACCCGCCGGACGCCGTCACCCTCGACTCCGCCCGCGGGCTGGTCGAGCTGGACGGCGTCACCTTCGGCTACCAGCCGGACCGGCCGGTGCTGCGCGACGTCAGCCTGCGGATCGAGCCGGGGGAGACCGTCGCGCTGGTGGGCACGTCCGGCTCCGGCAAGTCGACGATCTCCCAGCTGCTGCCGCGTTTTTATGACCCGCAGGCCGGCGCGGTCCGCCTCGACGGCCACGACGTCCGCACGTTGACGCTGCGGTCGCTGCGCGCGCAGCTCGGGATGGTGTTCGAGGACAGCTTCCTGTACTCCGACACCGTCCGGGCGAACATCGGCTACGGTCGGCCGGATGCCACCGAGGACCAGGTCGTCGCCGCGGCGCGGGCCGCCCAGGCCGACGGGTTCATCCGCGACCTGCCCGACGGCTACGACACGGTCGTCGGCGAGCAGGGGCTCACCCTCTCCGGCGGCCAGCGCCAGCGCGTCGCGCTCGCCCGCGCGCTGCTGAGCGACCCGACAGTGCTGATCCTCGACGACGCCACCTCCGCGGTCGACGCCGGCATCGAGGCGCGCATCCACGCCACCCTCGCCGAGGTCATGCGCGGACGCACCACCCTGCTCATCGCGCACCGCCGCTCGACGCTGCACCTCGCCGACCGCATCGCGGTCCTCGACGCCGGCCGCATCGTCGACCTCGGCACCGAGGACGAACTGGCCGTCCGCAGCCCGCTGTTCCGCGCCCTGCTCGCCGGCCCCGGCGACACCCTCGCCGACCAGACCCCACCCGATCCCGCCGGCACCGCCAGCCGGACCGATGCGGCTGGAACCGCTGCGGCCGTGCCGCAGGCGGCCGTGCCGCAGGCGGCCGTGCCGCAGGCGGCCGTGACACAGGCGGAGGTGGCCGGGTCGGCCGCGAGCGAAGCCGCGGTCCCAGGGCCGGCCGTTGGCTCAGGGCTGGTTGTGCCGGCCGTCCTCGGGAGCCGGATCGGTGGGCAGGGATCTGCTGCGGGCGGACACCGCAACGGCGCCGTCGCGGCGGGGACGGGTGGCGGGCGTGGATTCGGCGGCGGCTCCGGCGGGGTCGGTGGTGGGGCGCGGGCGTTCGGCGGGCCCGGCGGGCGGGCGATCGGCGGTGGTGGGGCGTTCGGGGACGTCCCGGCGACACCGGAGCTGCTCGCCAAGGTCGACGCGCTCCCGCCGGCCGAGGACGACCCGTCCGTCGACCAGGCGGCCGCCGCAGCGCCCGATCCGGGCTTCACCCTCGGGCGGCTGCTGGCGTGGGTGCGCGTCCCGCTCGTCGTGGGCCTGCTGCTCGTCGCGCTCGACGCCGTCGCGGGGCTCGCCCTGCCGGCCCTGGTGCGCCACGCCGTCGACGCGGGCGTGACCAACCACGCCCGGGGGGTGCTGTTCGGCACCGCGGGGATCGCCCTCGCGATCACCCTGGCCGACTGGGTGACCCAGGTCTACCAGACCCGGGTCACCGGGCGGATGGGCGAGCGGCTGCTCTACGTGCTGCGGGTGAAGACGTTCGCCCACCTCCAGCGGCTCGGGCTGGACTACTACGAGCGCGAGCTCGCCGGGCGGATCATGACCCGGATGACGACCGACGTCGACGCCCTGTCGACGTTCCTGCAGACCGGCCTGACCACCGCCATCGTCAGCCTGCTGTCGTTCTTCGGCGTCCTGATCGCGTTGCTGATCCTCGACGCCGAGCTCGCCCTGGTCGTCGTCGCCGTCCTGCCGGTACTGATCGTCGCAACGGTGATCTTCCGGCGGCGGTCGTCGATCGCGTACACCGAGGCGCGGGAGCGGGTCAGCGCCGTCAACGCGTCCCTGCAGGAGAACCTCACCGGGCTGCGGGTCGCGCAGGCGTTCGGCCGCGAGGAGGTCAACCAGGAGCGCTTCCGCGCGCTCGCCGACTCCTACCGGCGGTCCCGGATGCGGGCCCAGCAGATGATCGCGTTCTACTTCCCGGGGGTGGAGTTCCTCTCCCGGATCGCCGGCGCGCTCGTCCTCGGCATCGGCGCCCACCTCGCGGTGCACGGCGACCTCTCCGCCGGCGCGCTGCTCGCGTTCCTGCTGTATGTGAACCTGTTCTTCTCACCCGTCCAGCAGCTGTCCCAGGTGTTCGACGGCTATCAGCAGGCCATGGTGGGCCTGCGGCGGCTGTCCGACCTGCTGCGCACCCCGACGTCCACCCCGCCGGCCGAGCGTCCCCGGGCCGTCGGCCGGCTCACCGGTGAGGTCGTGCTCGACGACGTGACCTTCGCCTACACGGTCGCCGCCCGGCCCGGCGCCGGCGGGCCGGCGGGCGGTACCCGGACGGCGGGCAACGCCGTGGACGGCGTCAGCCTGCGGATCGCGCCCGGCGAGACGGTGGCCTTCGTCGGTGAGACCGGCGCGGGCAAGTCGACGATGCTCAAGCTCATCGCCCGCTACTACGACGTGACCAGTGGGGCGGTGCGCATCGACGGCGTCGACGTGCGCGAGTTCGACCTGTCCGCCTTCCGGCGCCGCCTCGGGGTCGTCCCGCAGGAGCCGTTCGTGTTCTCCGGCACGGTCCGCGACGCCATCGCCTACGCCCGCCCCGACGCCTCGGACGAGCAGGTGCGCGCCGCCGCCCACGCGGTCGGCGCCGAGGCGTTCATCGAGGCCCTCCCCGACGGGTACGACCAGGCGGTGGGGGAGCGCGGCCGCGGGCTGTCCGCCGGCCAGCGCCAACTGCTCGCACTCGCCCGCGCGGAACTCGCCGACCCGGACATCCTGCTGTTCGACGAGGCGACGGCCGCCCTCGACCTCGCCACCGAGGCCGCCGTGACGGCCGCCGCGGAGGCGGTCACCACCCGGCGGACCACGATCGTCATCGCCCACCGGCTCACCACGGCCGCCCGCGCCGACCGGGTCGTGGTGATGGCCGACGGCCGCATCGCCGAGCAGGGCACCCACGCCGAGCTCGTCCGCGCCGGCGGCGCCTACGCCCGCCTGTGGGCGGCCTTCACGGCCGGCGCCGACCCGACGGCCGCGCCCGGCACGGATGCCATTCCCGACACGGATGCCATTTCCGACACAGATGCCATTCCCGACACGGGTGCGATGCCCGACACCGGTGCCGTGCCCGCGCCGCCGGACGCGGAGCATTCCGCGGTGTCATGATTCGGCGTTCGACGGCCGGGGGAGGCCGACGATGCGCGGTCGCCGCCATCGTTCCGGTGCGGCGACGATCGGGACGTATCGAAGGAGGCCATCATGCCGGCGGACACGCTCCTGGTCGACGTCGCCTGGCCGGAACTGCCCCGCCAGCTCACCGGGCCGGAGGAGCTCGCCGACCAGTTGGGCGCGGGCCTGAGTGACCGTGCCGGCATCGCCGCCGTCGACGAGAACGGCCTGGCCGTGCTCGTCCGCCGGCCCGCGGACGTGGAGGCGTTCGCCGCCGACCTCGCCGACCAGCTCTCGATGATCGGCATGCCGGACCGGACCTGTCTCTCCTGGCGCGACGAGCTCGGCATCCACCGCCGGCCCGTCACCGGCCGGCGCATCGCCAACGCCCACCGGCCCGTCGCCTAACCACCCGGGAGCGCGGCGCCCGCGCCCGCGTTGGCGATCCGGCGCTCGTCACCGGGTGTCGTGTCCGCCGCGGCGCCGTCCGCGGCGGCCAGCGCCTCGCGGGCGATCGCCGCGCCGTAGCGGGCGGCGCCGGGCGACGCCACCGGGCACGGCGTCATCGGCGGCTCGATGTACGGGCAGAAGTGCGTCCCGTCGGGGCTGCGGATAGTCACCATCCCGCCGGGACCGCACGTCTCGCCCTGGTCGCACGGCAGCGTCGGCGCGAACCGGCCATCGGCGCTGACCACCCGGCCGGCGGGCGCGACCAGAGTGTGCGGGTGCGCCGCCGCGATCTCCTGCCACAACCGGTCCAGCGGCGTCAGCCCGGCGGCGTCGACCGACTGGTCACTGCGCGGCGGTGCCTCGACCAGCAGCACCGTCGTTCCCGCGGCGGTGAGCCGCTCGACTGCGGCCGTCACGTCCTGCCGGTAGGCGGTGAGCAGATCTCGGCCGCGCATGCAGTCGCTGCCCTGGTTGCCGGAGAACGCCAGCGCGGCCACGGTGGGATGCCAGCGCCGGGACTGGTCACGGATGTCGGTGAGCCAGTCACACGGCGCTGTGCCGCCCCAGGTCCGCACGAGCACCTTGGCGGGGGCGGAGTCGCGATGCTCGGCCGTCACCGTCTGAGCGAACGACGCCTCCGATTCCCACGCCAGCGAGTCCCCCCACAGCGCGACCCGCGTGCGCGGGCCGGGCGAGGCATGGTCGATCACGAGGGCGCCCAGCACCAGCGCGATCGCGGCCACGAACATCCAGCCGATCGGCCCCAATCGTCCGATCCGCACTTTTTTCTCTTTTCCTCTCTCTGCGGCGAACAGTCACCACTGGCCGGCGGAACGCATGCGGCGTGGCCGTCCGTCGGGATCGTAGATCGCATGGTAAAGAGGCGCGGCCCACGCGCGGCGCAGACGGCCGAGTCGGGTCGGGGTGTGTGGCACTATCCGGCCGGGTGGCCGGTCGCCGACCCGGCCGCCGGCATGCCAGGCGGCGAGATCCTCGGCCCGCCGGCGGAACGCGGCGAAACCGGCCGCCGGATCGAGCAGGTCGTCATCCGGACCGTCCCAGTCCAGGTGCTCGCGCCACAGCCGCAGCCGCAGGTCCCGGGCGAACACCCGGGCGCCGTCGCCGAGGCCGCCCAGGTCTCGCGGCTCGCGCGGGTCCAGCGCGTCGTCGATCGTGGCGACCGCCAGCTCGCTGTCGTGCGTCCACGACCGGCGGTTGAGGTTGTCCGACCCGACCGACGCCCACACGTCGTCCACCGTCACCGCCTTCGCGTGCACGTAGACGGGGGTGCCGGCGTGGTTCTCCACGTCGTAGACGGCCACCCGGTCGCCGCCGGCGGCCCGGCAGACCTCCAGGGCCTGCTCCCGGCCCACCAGGTTCGGGGGCAGCGACAGCGGTCCACCCTGGGTCGGGTACCGCGGCACCACGATGATCAGATGCAGGTCCGGGGCGCGGCGCAGTGCGTCGGCGAACAGCCGGGCGACCTCCGTGGACCACATGTACTGGTCCTCCAGGTAGATCAGCCGGCGGGCGCGGCGCAGCACCTTCTGGTACGCCCGGGCGATCGACCGCTCCCCGACCGGGGCGAACGGGTACGGCGGCCGCAGTCGGCGCGGATAGGTCCGCAGGATCTGCACGTTGTGCGAGCCGACCGGCGGCGGATCGGCCCGCACCGCGGGCAGCGGGTCCGTGCGCGTGGCCACCGGCCGGATCCGGTAGAACAGCCGCCGCAGCGGATTCGGGGTGTCCAGGCTGGCCGGATCGTCCCACCGCTCGCGGAACGTGTGCTCCAGGTCGCCGACGGCCGGGCCCCGCACCTCGACCTGGATGTCATGCCAGGGCGGGGCGTCGCCGTACTCGGCGGCGATCGGCTGACCCTGCGGATCGCCCGCGTGGGCGGCGTCGTCGCGCCGGTTGTAGCAGAGATCGATGCCGCCGGCGAAGGCGACGCCCGCCGACGGGTCGCCGGCCGGCCGCGCCACCACCAGCTTCTGGTGATGGCTGCCGCTGCGACGGACCCGGTGGTCGAGCACCACCTGCGCACCCGACTCGGTCAGCCGCTCCGCGAGCAGCCGGTTGGGCTTCGAGCTGAACGACAGCAGCTCCAGATGCGAGCGCCAGACCAGCCCGCGCACCACGACCCCGCGCCGCGCCGCGCGGCCCAGCACCTCGCCGACCTCCGAGCCGGCGCCGTCGAGGCGCTGGTCGAGATCCCCGCGCCAGTCGGTGAACAGCAGCAGATCGCCCCGGTCGAGCTTCTCGACCGTCGTCAGCAACCGGCTGAAGTACTCCCGGCCGTGGATGAGCGCGACCACGAGGTTGCCGGTCGTCCACGAGCGGTCGTCCGGGTGCCGGCGGTCCAGCTCGGTGTCCGGGTTACCGCGTTCCTCGGCGGTCAGAAACCAGGCGCGCAGCAGGCCGTCCTCGGCTGGCGGTGCCGCGAGCGGCGGCGCGTCCGGCGCCTCGTCGACCGTGCCTGTCATCGAACCCCGATCCCTCTCTCGCGCGTCAGATCCGTGCGCCCTTCGCGCGGTTGCACCCTCGACACAGCAACTGCAGGTTGTTCACGCTGGACGCCCCGCCCCGGCTGAACGGGATCACGTGGTCGAACTCGAGGTGCTCGCCGCCGCCGCACTCCACGCACACGCCGCGGTCGCGCCGCCACACCTCGGCCTTCACCGCCTGCGGGATCGCCCGGCTCGCCCGGCTACCCGGCGCGATCACCTGCCGGCGGGCCACCCGCAGGATGCCGACCAGCACCGCGGCGACGTACTCCGGGTCCTCGACCAGGTAGTCGCCGGAGCCGCGGGCCGTCGTCGCGGCGATCTCGACGGCGCCGCCCCGGACCTCCACCTCGACGATCTTCGGCAGGCCGAGTTCGGTGCCGCGTCCGGTCTCGCCGAGGAAGCGCAGCTTGCGGTTGGTGCCGATCAGGCGACCCGGCGTCTGGCGCGGCCCGTCCGCCGCCGGTCGCACCAACGTCGCCGGGACATCAAGGTGCAGGATCTCGTCGAGTTCGAGGTGCAGGCCGTCCTCCGGCAGTCGGGGCAGCTCACCGGCCCCGATCCGGCTGAGCTCCAGACCGCGGGCGAGCCGGGCCCGCAGCGCGTCCACCTCGGGCCCGGCGAGGCGCAGCCGGTCGGCGACCGACTCGATCCGCGCGACCTCGTCGGCCTCGACCACCCCGTCGGAGAAGGCGAACGCCGTCAGCCGTTCCAGGTGCGCCAGCCCGTCCGAGCGGACGATCTCCCAGCCGACCGACTGCGGGATCCGCTGGTAGCGCAGCTCGACCCAGAACGGCTCCAGGTCGATGGCACGCACCTCGAAGCCACCTGGCCCGGCCTCGTTCGGTTCGCCGCCGTTCGGGTTGGCGTCGTTCGGGTCGGCGTCGCCCGCGGCCAGCGCCGTGCCGAGCCGGTCCCGCCAGTCCCGCAGGAACGCACGGACCTCCTCGGTGCAGGCCTCGCAGACCGGCGGCCCGCCGAACAACCGCCACCGCTTCTCGGCGCCGCACCGCCCGCAGGTCGCGTCCGACTCGACGTGCATCGGCACCGGGCCGCCCTGCCACCTGCGGCCATCCCACCAGCGCATGTGGTCCGGTCGCACCGGATCGCCGTACCAGTCCGGCCGGATCCACGGGCGCGCGGTCGCTTCGTCGAGGGTGCGCTCGTCGTCCGCGGCCGGGTCGTCGCGTGCGTCCCGGGTCGGCCGGGTGGCCGGGCGGGCCTCGTCCGGTTCGACCTCGGGCAGCACCCGCGTGTCAGGCGGGTCGCCCGCAGGCTCGGCCTCCTCACGGCGCGCGGCCGGCCTGCCTGGTGTGGCGTCGTCACGTCGTTCGGCGTCGTCGGTGTCCTGGATGTGGATGCCGAAACCACGGGCGAGGCCGGCCAGGCCGCTCTCCCAGCCCTGACCGACGGCGCGGAACCGCCAGCCGCCGCCGCGGCGGTACACCTCGCCGAACACCAGCGCCGTGACCGGCTCGTCGGGTTCCGGCACGAAGCGGGCGACCGCCTGGCCGGCGCCGTCGGTCACGGTGACGGTCAGGTCGGCCAGCAGCGGGAAGGCCCCGTCCTCCAGGGAGCCGGCGACGATGATGCGGGCGACCTCCGGCGGCACCCGGGGCAGCGTCGCGACCACGCCCGCCGAGCCCGGCGCGGAGGCGGCGAGCGACACGGCGCCCGAGGGGTGCGTCGGCGCATTGTAGAACACGAAGTCGTCGTCCGAGCGGACCCGGTCCAGCTCCGTGAGGAGCACGGCGCAGACGTCCACCGTCCGCCCCGGGGTCCAGCCGACCACGACCCGCAGCACGCCGGTGGGAACAGGCGTGTTGGCGCCCTTCCGCAGGGCTGGTGCCAGGGTCATGGGGCCTTTCCGTCATTGCGCCAGGGCCGGGGCGGATGCGGCCGTTCGCAGGAGAATGTATGTCGATCCGGTCCGAAGCGGCGGGTCGTCCGGCGAGATCCGCCCTGGTCGGCGGTGCCGTGAGGGCTGCCACGCCGGACGGGGTGGCTGCCATTCCCGACAGGCGGCCGCCACTCCTGACAGGGTGTCGGTGAGGAGGCGCTGGATGGTGTGAAAGAGTCTTCTCATGGCCCGGTCTGTCGAGACACACCGGTTCGTCGCGGGCCGTCGCGTCGCGGGCGCGGCGGTGACGTTGGGGGCGACGGCCGGTCTCGTCCACGGCCTGCCGTCCCTGGCCACCCTGCGCCGACTGCGGGTGCGGCTGGCGCCCGGCCTGGCCGGCATCGGTATCGCGGACCATGTCGCGCTCACCTTCGACGACGGGCCTGATCCCGCCTCGACGCCGCTGTTCCTCGATGTCCTGGCCGAGCTTGAGGTGCACGCCACCTTCTTCGTGCTCGGCAGCCTGCTGGAACGCTCGCCGGAGCTGGCCCGCGAGATGGTGGCCGCCGGCCACGAGCTCGCCGTGCACGGCTGGGACCACCGGCCGATGCTGCTGCGCGGCCCCCGGTCCACCTACGACCAGCTGGCCCGCACCCGTGACCTGGTCGCGCAGTGCACCGGCCAGGTCCCCCGCTTCCTGCGCCCGCCGCACGGCGTGCTGTCCGCCGGCGTGCTGGTCGCGGCGCGGGGGCTGGAGCTGACCCCGGTCCTGTGGTCGGCCTGGGGCCGGGACTGGACGGCGGAGGCGACGCCGCGCAGCGTCCTGGCGACCCTGGCCCCCGACCTGCGGGGCGGGGCCACGGTGCTGCTGCACGACTGCGACTGCACCTCCGCGCCCGGCGCGTGGCACAGTGCGCTCGGCGCCCTGCCCGAGCTCGCCGCCCGCTGCGACGACGCCGGCCTGCGGCTGGGCCCGCTCGCCGAGCACGGTCTGCCGCATGGTCTGGCGCCGTCGCCGCGCCGCTCCCCGGAGTCAGCCTGAGCCGGGCCGCCAGGCTGCTCCGTCTCGGTCTCCTGCTGCCTCCTCGCCCGGCCGGGTCTCCGTCAGACCTCCGGATACAGCGAGTAACTCGGGAAGTTGCCGACCAGGCGCTCGTTCGGGTCGGGGCCGACGGTGACCGCGCGGGCCAGGTGCGCCCCGCCGACGAAGGCACCCTTCCAGGAGGCGCCGCGCCCGCCGAAGGGCTCGTCGCGGTCGCCGCGGGACCGGGGTGCGTTGATCCCCACCTTGAACGCCGCCAGCTCCTCGGCGAGTCGGCCGGCGAGGGATTCGTCGTCACTGGCCACCGACGCGACCAGGGCCCCGTTCGAGGCGTTCATCGCGGCCAGCAGCTCGGCCTCGGAGTCGACGACGATGATCGTGTCGACCGGACCGAACGGCTCGGCGTGGTGCAGCCCGCAGGACGCCGGCGGGCTGAGGATCGCCACCGGCGGCAGGTAGGCGCCGGTGTCCTGCCCGGCGATGAACCGGCCGTCGGCGAGGTCACCGCGGTAGAGCGGCACCCCGCCCTTCGTGATCGCCTCGTCGATCTTCGCGGCCAGCTCGGTGGCCTTGTCGTGGTTGATGACCGGCCCGTAGTCCAGCTCGGGCAGCGGGTCGGCGTCGTCGGCGACGGCGAGCGGGTGGCCGAACCGCACGCCACGCACCACCGGCAGGTACATCTCGAGGAAACGGTCGAACAGCTGGCGCTGGACGACGTACCGCGGGTAGGCGGTGCAGCGCTGCTTGGCGTACTCGAAGCCCTTGCGCAGGTGGGCGGCCAGCAGGTCCCACTGGGAGAACTCCCAGATGCCCCAGGCGTTGAGACCTTCCTGTTCGAGGAAGTGCCGCTTGCCGGTGTCGACGAGGGCGGCGGCGACCTGCCCACCGGCCGAGCGGCCGCCGACGAAGGCCAGGCAGCCGATCTCCGGGGCGCGGACCAGCGCGCCCGACAGCCGGGAGCCGGAGCCGGACACCAGCGAGACGGGCAGGCCCTCCCGGCGGGCCAGCGCGCAGGCGAGGGTCAGGCAGGCGGCCCCGCCGTCGGTCGGGGTCTTGGCGATCGCGGCGTTGCCGGCGAGCATCTGGACGAGCATCGCGTGCATGAGCACGCTCATCGGGTAGTTCCAGCTCGCGATGTTGCTCACCGGGCCGGGCAGCGGCACCCGGCCGTCGATCATCGCCTCGATCTCCTCGGCGTACCAGCGGGCGCCGTCGAGGGCCCGGTCGACGTCGGTGAGGGCGAGGCGCCAGGGCTTGCCGATCTCCCAGACAAGCAGCAGCGCGAGCAGCTCACGATGTTCCGTCATGGCGTCGACGGCGGCCCGGACCCGGGCCCGGCGCTCGGGCAGGGCGACGTCGCGCCACTTCTTGTGATCGTCGAGGGTGGCCCGGATGGCCTCCCGGGCCTCCGCCTGGTCGATCATCGGCGGGCCGGAGATCGGCGTGCCGTCGACGGCGGAGAGGCTGTGCAGGGGAGTACCGCTGCGGTGCCATTCGCCGCCCCAGAGGTTGCGGAGGCGGTCGTCGTCGAACGCCTCCGGGGCGATCTCGCGGCATCGGGTGAACGCGTCGGTCCACGAGGTGCCCGTCTTGAGGTGTAGTCGCGGCTGGGGACTGCTCGTCAGCGCGGTCATAGAGATGAGATTGACGGTCGACGGGCGAACTTGCCACCAGCCGAGTGTGGTGCAAACGGTACATCCGGTATTTCGATGGCCATTGGATAACCGGGTCGACCCAATGACTACTAGTCATTGGCGGAACCGCCGTTCATTGCGGATGTGGGCACCGTGCGGCTGATTGTCGGTGATCCTTGACCGGAGAGTGGGGAGCGGGCACTCCGGATTTGCCATCGCGGCGCTCACCGGCCGAAACGGCTGCCCTGCCGGGGTCGAAGGCGGTGATACGCGGGCTCCGGGGTCGATCTGGCGCGTATTATTTCCGGCATGTCGGATGCGTTAATGGGGGGAGACGCCGCCGCCTCTCGGTCCTGGCCACGACCTCTGGTATGTGCTTCATCACGTAGAGTGGAAGAGTGTCCGAACCATCTTTCGTTCGTGTCCGCGTCGTCCCCCGGACGATTCGCTCCTGATTCCCGGGTGAGTGATGACGGCCAGTGTCGTGCCGCCGTCGGCCGCTGAAGCCGACACCATCGAGGGCTCCGCGCCGATCCGGGTCCTCGTGGTAGATGATCATGAGTTGTTTCTGCAGGGCCTGCAGACCGTGCTGGAGATCGAGGAGGACATCAGTGTCGTCGGTCGAGCCGGGGACGGTCAGGAGGCCCTGACCCTCGCGTCCGGCACGCTGCCCGACATCGTCCTCATGGACGTGCGCATGCCCGGCCGGGACGGCATCGCCGCCGCCGGGGCGATCCGGCGCGCGGTGCCGCGAACGCGGATCGTCATGCTCACGGTGTCCGACGAGGAGTCCGACCTGTTCGAGGCGATCAAGGCCGGCGCGGTCGGGTACCTGTTGAAGACCATCCCGCCGCACGAGGTCGCCGGCGCGGTCCGGGCGGTGCACAACGGGCAGAGTCTGATCAGCCCGTCGATGGCCTCCAAGCTGATGGTGGAGTTCGCCACGATGGCGCGCGGCACCGAGGACCGCCCGCGCGCGCCCGCGCCGCACCTGACCGCCCGGGAGCTGGAGGTGCTCAAGCTCGTCGCCGAGGGCCGGGCCAACCGGGAGATCGCCCGCAAGCTCTTCATCAGCGAGAACACCGTGAAAAACCACGTACGGAACATCCTGGACAAGCTCCAGCTGCACTCGCGGATGGAGGCCGTGATGTACGCCGTTCGGCAGGGGCTGTTCGACATCGAGTGATGTCCGGTGCCCGCGGCCGGCGGGTGGGCGCCCGGCTTGAACCGTAACGCAATAGCCGGACCGGTATCACGTTTTTGTCTAATTTGACCGTATTTGCGGTCGGGTGGGACGGATAGCTGCGTGGGCCTGCCGCGTTCCGCAGCCGGGTCGGTACGGTTGGGCGCAGGCTGTGCCGTTCGGCGCGTCGTCGAAAAGGAGTCCAGTGGCGGAGAAGAGCGACACGAGCTGGACGCGGCGGGGCCGGGATCTCGATCCGGTGGACCTGCGCGCCGACCAGCCCCACTCGGCCCGCATCCACGACTACTTCCTGGGCGGCAAGGACAACTTCCCGGCCGACCGGGACGCCGCCGAGAGGGTGCTCGAGGCATTCCCGAACGTCCGGATCACGGCCCGGGCGAACCGGGCCTTCATGGCCCGGGCGGTGCGCTACCTGGCCTCCGAGGCGGGGATCCATCAGTTCATCGACCTCGGCACCGGCATCCCCACCAGCCCGAACCTGCACGAGATCGCGCAGCGGGTCGCCCCGGACGCGCGGGTGGTCTACGCCGACAACGACCCGATCGTGCTGACCCACGCGCGTGCCCTGCTGGCCAGCGGCGCGGCCGGGCGCACCGCCTACCTCAACGCCGACGTGCGCGACCTCGACACGATCCTCACTGCCGCCGAACTGCACGACACGCTCAACCTGTCGCGCCCCGTCGCGGTGTCGCTCATCGCGATCATGCACTTCATCCCCGACGAGCAGGACGCCTATGGCCTCGTCCGGCGCCTCGTCGGCGCCCTGCCCGCCGGCAGTTACCTGACCCTCACCCACGGGACGGCCGACTTCGACCCGGTCGGGGGTCGGCAGGCGTGGTGGGCCTACGCCGCCGGCGACATCGCCTCGCGGGCCCGCTGCCGAGCCGAGGTGGAGCGGTTCTTCGCCGGCCTCGAACTCGTCGAGCCCGGCGTCCAGGTCGTCCATCGCTGGCGGCCCGACGCCGAGGCCGAGGACGGCCTGACCGACGCCGAGGTCGCGATCTACGGCGGGGTCGGCCGCAAGGACTAGGCCGTGTCCGGTCGATCATGGTGGTGGGAAACGAGTGCGCTGCTAGCTGGTCGCTGGGCTCGGATGTTCGGTTTGTCTCTTAGTGAGACCGGGTGTGCTGCCGGCTGGTCGCTCGGGAGGGGTCGGGGGCCGGATGTCGCCACCATGATCGGCCGGACCCGGTCCAAGGGCCGCGAGGACTGATGCGGCGTCGGGTCGCGCCGTGACGGCCATCCCCGCATGTTCGCCGAGGGCGATAAACCTCGGGAACAAGACCGGGGTGACATGACTTCAGTGTGGTTGACTCAACTTCCCGATGTGAGGGTGGACCACATGGCTCAGACCCGGGTGTTGCCCGTTCTGCCGCTCGACGACGCCGTTGTCCTCCCCGGCATGGTCGTCTCCGTGGACCTGTCGGACGAGGCGACCCGAGCGAGTGTCGACGCCGCCCGAGCCGGCGGGACCGGCGGTTCCGCCGACGCGCGGGCGCCGGGGATCTCCAGCCGGCCGGCGGCCCGCCCGGCCGAGGTGCTGCTCGTCCCGCGGGTCGACGGCGAGCTCGCGCCGGTCGCCGCGATCGGGGTGATCGAACAGGTCGGCCGGCTGCCGCGCGGCGGCGGTTCGGCCGCCGTGGTGCGGGGCACGGCGCGGGTGCGCGTCGGCGCCGCGCGGCCGGCTCCGGCCGGCGTCCCCGCCGAGGCGGGCGTGCGGTGGGTCGAGGTCGCCGACGTCGCCGAAGCCGGCGGTGATCCGGCCGGCCCGGCCGGCGAGGACGGCGCCGAGATCGATCGGCTGGCCAGGGAATACCGTGCGCTCGTGACCGACCTGCTGCGCCAGCGTGGCGCCTGGCAGGTCGTCGACGCCCTGCCGGCGGCCACCGAGCCCGACGCGCTCGCCGACACGGCGGGCTACGCCGCCTACCTGACCACGGCGCAGAAGATCGAACTGCTCGGCACCCCCGCCGTCGGCGCGCGCCTCGAGCGGCTGCTGGGCTGGACGAAGGAGCATCTCGCCGAACTCGACGTCGCCGAGACCATCCGCCGCGACGTCCAGGAGGGTATGGACCGCCAGCAGCGCGAGTTCCTGCTGCGCCGCCAGCTCGAGGCCGTCCGCAAGGAACTGGGCGAGCTCACCGGCGCCGGCTCCGGTTCGGACGGTGACGGTGCCGGGGGCGGCTCCGAGCCGGCGGACTACCGCGTCCGGATCGAGGCCGCCGACCTGCCCGAGAAGGTGCGCGCGGCGGCCGTCAAGGAAGTCGACAAGCTGGAGCGGACCGCCGAGTCCTCGCCCGAGGGCGGCTGGATCCGCACCTGGCTCGACACGGTCCTCGACCTGCCGTGGAACGTGCGCGCCGAGGACAGCTACGACATCACGGCGGCGCGCGCCGTGCTCGACGCGGACCACGCCGGGCTCTCCGACGTCAAGGACCGCGTCATCGAGCACCTGGCGGTGCGCCGGCGGCGGGCCGACGCGGGCCTCGGGGTCGTCGGCGGCCGGCGCGGCGGCGGCGCGGTGCTGGCGCTGGCCGGGCCGCCCGGGGTCGGCAAGACCTCGCTCGGCGAGTCGATCGCGCGGGCGATGGGCCGATCCTTCGTCCGGGTCGCGCTCGGCGGTGTCCGCGACGAGGCCGAGGTCCGCGGCCACCGGCGCACCTACGTCGGCGCGCTGCCCGGGCGCATCGTCCGGGCGATCCGCGAGGCCGGGTCGATGAACCCCGTCGTCCTGCTCGACGAGGTCGACAAGCTCGCCGCCGACTACCGCGGCGACCCGACGGCCGCGCTGCTGGAGGTGCTCGACCCCGAGCAGAACCACACCTTCCGGGACCACTACCTGGAGGTGGAGCTGGACCTGTCCGACGTGCTCTTCCTGGCCACGGCGAACGTGCTGGAGGCGGTCCCGGCGCCGCTGCTCGACCGGATGGAGATCATCCGCCTCGACGGCTACACCGAGGAGGAGAAGGTCGTGATCGCCCGTGACCACCTGCTGCGCCGCCAGCTCGACCGGGCCGGCCTCGCCGTCGGGGACGTCACCGTCACCGACGGGGCGCTGGGCGCGATCGCCGGCGAGTACACCCGCGAGGCGGGCGTGCGCGACCTGGAACGCTCGATCGGCCGGCTGCTGCGCAAGATCGTGGCGCGGGCGGCGCTCGGCGAGGCCGCGCTGCCGGTCGCGGTCGACGTCGGCGACCTGCCCGGTTACCTCGGCCGGCCCCGGCACACCCCCGAGTCGGCGGAGCGCACCGCCCTGCCGGGGGTGGCGACCGGACTCGCGGTCACCGGCGCCGGCGGCGACGTGCTGTTCGTCGAGGCGTCGCTCGCCGATCCGGAGACGGGTGGCGCGGGCATCACGCTGACCGGCCAGCTCGGCGACGTGATGAAGGAGTCGGCCCAGATCGCGCTGTCCTATCTGCGTTCGCACGGAGTGGAGCTGGAGCTGCCCGTCGGGGACCTCGCCGACCGTGGCGTCCACGTGCACGTCCCCGCGGGGGCGGTGCCCAAGGACGGTCCGAGCGCCGGAGTGACCATGACGACCGCGCTGGCGTCGCTGCTGTCCGGCCGGCCGGTCCGGGCGGACGTGGCGATGACCGGCGAGGTGTCGCTGACCGGGCGGGTGCTGCCGATCGGCGGGGTGAAGCAGAAGCTGCTCGCCGCGCACCGGGCCGGCATCACCACCGTGCTGCTGCCCCAGCGCAATGGTCCCGACCTGGACGACGTGCCGGCGCCGGTGCGCGACGCGCTCACCGTCCACCTGGTGACCGATGTCCGGGAGGTGCTGGGCCTCGCGCTGGAGCCGGCCTACGCGGCCCACGCCGGCCGGCCGGGCGGGTCCGCCGGCCGGGCGCCGGCGGCCCTGGCGGCCTGAGCCCCGACCTGCCCGCCGGTTCGGGCGGCCCATCCCGGGTCACCCGAACCGGCGCTTCGGCGGCTGCGGGCGGTTGGTCGGAAAACAGGTCGTACACGTCTCGTGAGCGACACGCCGTGGACGAGGTAAACAGCATGTGACGAGGCCGCAGGAGAGCCGGATCACGGTTACGGTCGGGGCGTGGATCGTCGCCGCTGTCTTCGGCAGGAGCGCGTTGTACAGGAGCGCATTCTCGCGCTCGGCCGCCGGGGGGTGCGTCAACGCCCGCGCGACAACCGCGGCCCCGCGCACCTACCGAGCCGGCCACCGGGCCGGCGCCGCCGCCGCACGCGCTGAGCGGTCCGCCGGCGGCCCGGCCGGCCCGCCACGGCAGCGTCTGCGCGGCTGTCGGACAGGCGCGTCGTGGCTCCGCGGCGTTCGTCCGGGGTGCCCCTGTGCGGGGGAGCCCGATTACTCCCGTCACATGATTGCCGGCTAGAGTGATCGAGTCCCAGTGCCGAGTCGGCGGAGGGGCCCGATGGACTCCCTGCGGCGAGGCTGGATCGGCCTGGCGCTTTTCCTCGCGGCGCTCGTGCTGATGCCGATCCTGGTCTATGGATACGACCGGAGTAACTCGCCCGGCGGTGGTGCCGATCCGGTGTCCGTGGGCGCGCCGGCCCCCACCGCGACCATCGATCCGCTCGGCGCGCTGGCCAGCCCGGCGCCGACCGACGCCGGCCTCGCGTTCACCGGCATCCGCAAGGACGAGACGATCGAGGGATTCCGGCAGATCCAGATCGAGTCCGAACGCTACTCCGGCTCGATCGAGTACGTCCTGAACGGCCCCATCTCGCCGTTTCTGACCGTCGTCGGCCGTGCGCCCTACATTTTCTCGCCCCAGGTCGGTGGCTGGCAGACCACGGCCGTCCCCAACGGGCAGTACACCCTCACCGCCATCCCGACCGAGATCGCCAATGCCGCCATCTCGGTGTCCTTCACGGTGAGTAATCCTCATGACGCCTTCGGTGCATGGTAGTCGCCCACGCCTCAACCCTCCGACGCCGCCGGTGGGGGTGCGCGTGACGACACGGGCAGCAGACCTTAGTGTGAGCGGGATGGATCGTCTGGTGTGGATCGACTGCGAGATGACGGGCCTGGACGCCAGTTCGGACCTGCTGCTGGAAGTCGCCTGTCTGGTTACCGACAGTGAGCTCAACGTGCTCGACGAAGGTGTCGACCTGGTGATCTCGGCGCCGGACGAGGCCCTGGACGCGATGGTGCCCGTGGTACGCGAGATGCACCAGACGTCCGGCCTGACCGAAGCGGTCCGCAGATCCACCGTCTCGCTCGCCGACGCGGAGCGGATCGTGCTCGACTACGTCCGCGCCAGGGTCCCGGAGGTGCGCAAGGCGCCGCTGTGCGGCAACTCGATCGCCACCGACCGCACGTTCCTCGCCCGGTACATGCCGTCGCTGGACGCCCACCTGCACTACCGGATGATCGACGTCTCGTCGATCAAGGAACTCGCCCGCCGCTGGTACGTGCGGACGTACTACGCCGCGCCGGCCAAGCGCGGCGGCCACCGCGCCCTCGCCGACATCCAGGAGAGCATCGAGGAGCTGCGGTACTACCGGACCGCGCTGTTCGTCTCCGCTCCCGGCCCCGGCACCGAGGAGGCCCGCGCCATCGCGACCGAGGTCCGGGCCCAGACCGACGCGGCCCACGCCGCCCTGGCCGCCGCCGATCCCGCCGTGGCCCCCGCGCCCACCTCCACGGCGTCGTCGTTGCCCGCCGCGAGTGCCGCCGAGCCGAGTCGCGGCACCCACGCGCCCTGACATCCACATCACCACCAACCCCCTTGCCCGAACGGCACTGGGGACCGGTACGATGGCTTCGCTCGGTACGACGCTCCAGGTGCCACAATCGGGATCCGCGCTGATGGTTACGCCACCGGCCGCCCCGCCCGGCGCGTCCGGCACCGACATCGCACGTGGTGGATGTAGCTCAGTTGGTAGAGCACCGGGTTGTGGTCCCGGTGGCCGCGGGTTCAAGTCCCGTCATCCACCCCACGCTTCCACCGCCGCTACCAGGCCCTTCGGGTCGGGTAGCACGGTGTGGGTAGCACCGGTCATGGTCATCGGGTAGCACGGCTGATCTACGCTGTCCCTCGGGTCATACACCGGGTGCTCGGCGACGAGCACGCCCTGCGCATGCCCGCCCTGCTGGAGGAGGACATCCGAGGCGGGCGGGTCGTCACCGACGACACCGGCCGCCGGCAGGTGGCCCGCGCCTGGGTGACGCTGGAGGCACTGCGCTGCACGTCGCCCGGACGCTGTCCTCCCGGCTGGACGGCTCCCTGCCCGGCTCCGAGGGCTCGACCCAGCAGATCCAGCGCACCATCGTCGCCCAGCGCGTCCTCGGCCTGCCAAGATGATCACCTCGCCGCCGCCGCGCCGCATCACCCGGCGCTCTCACGCAACGGTGGTGGTGGGACCTGCCCGCGGGAAGAATCCGGGCAGGCCGGCGGTTGAGGCCGACAGGTAGTTGTGGTTGCAACTACTAGCTGAGCCGGCGGCGAGACCCGCCGGGTGGCCGAAATGCGTAGCCAGGAGGACGACATGCCCGCCGTCACCGCCGATACCGTCCAGCTCCCGCGCCTGGCCGAGTCGACCCTCGGCGCCGTCGACCGGCCGGTCCGGAAGATCACCACCGCGCCCAGCGGATTCGAGGGGGAGGGCTTCCCGGTACGCCGGGCGTTCGCGGGCGTGCGCCTCGCCGACCTCGACCCGTTCATCCACATGGACCAGATGGGTGCGGTCGACTACGGTCCCGGCGAGCCAAAGGGCACCCCGTGGCATCCCCACCGGGGCTTCGAGACCGTCACCTACATGATCGACGGCATCTTCCAGCACCAGGACTCGCACGGCGGCGGTGGCCTCATCACCGACGGCGCCACGCAGTGGATGACGGCCGGTGCCGGCATCCTGCACATCGAGACGCCACCGGAGGAGCTGGTCGTGCGCGGCGGGCTTTTCCACGGCATCCAGCTGTGGGTCAACCTGCCGGCGAAGGACAAGTTCACCCCGCCGCGTTACCAGAACCTCGAGGCGGGCCAGGTGGTGCTCGCGGCCTCCCCGGACGGCGGCGCTCTGCTGCGCGTCATCGCCGGAGACGTCGCCGGTCACCAGGGCCCCGGCGCGACGCACACACCGATCTCGGTCGTCCACGCCACCGTGAGCCCGGGCGCGACCGTGCACGCGCCGTGGAATCCCGACTTCAACGCGCTGGTCTACGTGCTCGGCGGGCGCGGGACCGTCGGCCCGGCGGGCACCGCGATCGAGGGTGGGCAGCTCGCCGTGCTCGGCGCGGGCGACCTCATCACCCTCGTGGCGGACGAGCGCCAGGACTCGGTGACGCCGCAGCTGGAGGTCCTCGTGCTGGGTGGTCGCCCGATCCGCGAACATGTCGAGGCGTACGGGCCGTTCGTCATGAACACCCGCGCGGAGCTGGCGCAGGCGGTCGCGGACTACCAGGCGGGCCGCCTGGGCGTCATTCCCGACAACGCCCTCATGCCGCACCGCGTCTGACCCGGCTGCCCGCCCACGACCCGAGCGGGAACCAGGCGCACAATTCAGGCAGATCGCTCGCTTTTTGACAGGAATGGCGTCGTCACAACAAGGCCCCCGTATGCTGGATCGTGGTCGGATCACGGGGTCCCGACAAGGGGCGGCGCCGTTTCGGAACAACCGTCCCACCCGCCCGCGTGGGCGGGACGGTCGGCTGCGGTAGCCCGCGCCGCCGCCGGCCGGCCGGACGCGGGCGGCGAAGGGGGCGTCATGTTGCAGGAGCTCAGGCCGACGATGGGCGGACCGGTGGGCGGGCCGTCGCCACGGCGGATGGAATGGCCGGCAGCAAGCGTTCTCGGGCGGATTCCGGCAGATGCTCGGGCCGAAATCCTCCAGCTCGGCAGCTATCGGGAGTATGCGAGCGAGGAAACCGTCCTGCGGGAGGGCGACGAGACTGATTTCGTCGTCGTGCTGCTGAACGGTTGGGCGAAGGTGACGGCGGCGACGGAGAACGGCGGCTTCGCGCTGCTCGCGATCCGGCACGGCGGGGATCTCATCGGCGAACTCGCCGGGTTGGATTCCGAGCCCCGTTCGGCGACCGTGACCGCCGCCGGCGCGGTGCTCGCGAAGGTTGTTCGCGCGGACGCGTTCGTCGCGTTCCTGCGCCGCCATCCGGACGCGCATCAGGTGGTGAGCAGCACGATCGGCGCGAAGCTGCGCTCGGCGACCCGGCGGCGGGTCGAGTTCGGCGGCTGTTCCGTCGCCGTCCGGGTGGCGCGGGTGATTCTCGAGCTGGAGCGGGCCTACGGCGGCACGGCCGCTGACGGCGGGCGCTCGGTCGGCGTGTCCCTCACCCAGCCGGAGTTGGCCGCTCTGGTCGGCGCCGCCGAGCCCACGGTGCACAAGGTCCTGCGGGACCTGCGTAGGCGTGGGGTGCTCGCCACCGGCTACCGCACGCTCGAGATCCAGGACGTCGAAGCGTTGCGGGCCGCCGCGGCGAACCCGTGAGAATACGGGGCGCTGGCCGTCGCCCGCTCCAATACTGATCTCCGTGGCCCCGACTCACGGAGGTTTCGGCGTGCGGGAAAGACCACCGGGAATCCGGCGGATGTGCATTGCGATGGAGGTCGATGAGAACACGGCCGCCGCGTCCGGTGTACCGCGCTCGCCTCGATGGCGCCGAAATCTGGAGTCCGTGATCGACGAGCTGCGTGAACGTGGACTCGGTGAGCTCGAGGGGGCGCACTGGAACCCGCCAGCCGGCAACGGCGGCGAGATCGCGGTGCTGCCGCCGGGCATCGACGAGGGCGGTTTCGTCGCTGCGTTCGTCGGCGCGACGCGGTCGGTTCTGGCGCGGCTGAACATGGTGGCCGGAGCGGAACGGCTGCGCGTGCGGGTGGCCCTGCACCAGGGAATCACGCAGCTCGACGAATCGGGTTTCGGCGGACGTGCGGTGCGCAAGGTCGCCGCCCTGCGGGACTGTTCCGCCTTACGCGCGGAACTGCGCGGATACCCTGCCGCCGATCTCGCGCTGGCCGTCTCGGCGGAACTGTTCGACGACGTGGTGGAACACGACTACCCGGACCTGCGTGGTCGCGACTTCCGGCGCGCGCGGGTGCGGCTGCCGGCGGGCGAACGCGTGGACGCCTGGCTGCTGACAGTCGGCGCGCCGGTACCGGTTCTCGTTTCGGTCGGCGCCGGCGGACGGGGATCCGGGCCGGGCGCCCGACCCGCCGCTGCCAGTGCTGGCCAGGCCCCGCGCCTGTCGCTCGTCGCGGCGCGGTCAGGGCAAGCGGCGCCAGCATCGCGACACGCTCGCTGACCGGCGGGGCCTGACCGGCGGTGTCCGGCCGGCGGATCAGGGTGTTGCGGCAGACTGGCGGGATGTTGCGACATGTCACGGCGGTGCGGTATGCGACGCCGCTGCGGGAGGGCGGCAGCCTGCCCGGGTTGATGGACGGCGACGACCTCGGTACCTGGGTGGTCAAGTTCCGCGGCGCCGGGCAGGGGGCGAAGGCGTTGGTCGCCGAGGTGATCGTCGGGGAGCTCGCGCGGGAGCTGGGGCTCGCGGTGCCCGAGCTCGTCGTCGTCGATGTCGATCCCGAACTCGGCCGCACCGAGCCCGACCAGGAGGTCCAGGACCTGCTGCGGGCCAGTGCCGGACCGAACCTCGGGATGGACTACCTGCCCGGCTCGATCACCTACGACCCGCTGGCCGTCGAGGTCTCGGCGCCCGTCGCCGCGCAGGTGCTCTGGCTCGACGCCCTGACCCTGAACGTTGACCGGTCGTGGCGTAACCCGAACCTGCTGGTGTGGGGTGGACAGCTGTGGCTGATCGACCACGGCGCCGCGCTCTATCCGCATCATGACTGGCCGAGTGCCGGTGCGGCGGTCGCCAGGGCGTTGCCGGGCGTCGCCGAACATGTCCTGCTGGGCGCCGCGGCGGCGGACCGGGCCGCGTTCGTCGCGGTCGACGCCGCGTTCGCGCGGCGGATCGATGCGGGGCTGCTCGCCGACGTCGTCGGCCGCGTTCCCGAGGACTGGCTGGAGGTGCCCAGATCCGGCTACGTCGACTGGCTGGGCGCGCGGATCGCCGACCGCGAAGGCTGGCGCGGCGGCGTTCTCGCCGCGCTCGACGAGGCAGCGGCCGCCGGCACGGGGCGGGCGGCCGACGGCCGGCGCGGACCGGATCACGTCGGTGGCGCCAGGGCGGGGTCGGCACGCCCGGACTGGCTGCGGGCCGGGGACTGGCTGCGCATCTCCGGCGCGCCGGCCCAGGGGAACCGCGATGCGTGAGCTGTTCGAGTACGCGGTGATCCGGCTGGTGCCCAGGGTCGAACGCGGCGAGTTCGTCAACGTCGGGGTGATGTTGTACTGCCAGCGTTCCCGGTTTCTCGACCTGCGCTGCCGGGTCGACGAGAGCCGCCTCGCCGCGCTCGATCCGCACCTCGACGTGTCGGAGGTCGTCGCGCATCTCGCCGGGTTCGCCGCGGTCTGCCGCGGCGGGCCGGCGGCCCGCCCGGCCCGCCCGCGCGCCCCCGGGGGGGGGGGTGCGCGGGGGGGCGCGGGGGGGGGCGGGCGGCCGGCCCGGCCGGCCGGCTCAGCCCGGGGGAGCGTTTCCGCTGGCTGACGGCGCCACGCAGCACTGTCATGCAGACCTCGCCGGTGCACACCGGGCTGACGGAGGAGCCGATGGCCGAGCTGGAGCGGCTCGCGGGGGTGCTGGTGGACCCGCCGGGCCCGGCCCGTCCAGGCGGGGCCACCGGAGGTGATGGTCCCCCGGACGGGCCGGGTGGCGGGCCGGGTTAACGCGTGTGGCTACCCCAGAGCTGCGCGTAGCGGGCGGCGGACTGGGTGTTCTGGAACAGGCAGTGCTCGCTGTCGAGTGGCCGGAACAGGTTCGAGCCGACGTTCGGCGGCTCGCACGTGTTGAAGTAGTTCTCGTAGTAGAGACCCCGGCCGGCCCGTTGCCGCATCCAGTCCCACATGAACTGGATGTAGTTGGGATTGTCCCCGGCGCCGTCGTCGTCGTTACCGCTGACGACGCCCCACTCGCCGACGCCGAAGAGCTTTCCGTGCGCCCGGGCGAAGTCGTACAGCCAGGTGATGCCGCCGATGTCGTTCGCCTGCTGGTCGAACGCCTGCTGGGTGGGCGACGGCGGGTAGTGGTCGTAGGCGTCGATGCCGATGATGTCCACCCAGTGGTCACCGGGGTAGAGGTCTCTCGGGTCGTGGCTCGGCGGGTTCTGCGAGCCGTGCGCGTTGATCGACCAGTCGAGCAGGGGATCCGGGTTCGCCGTGGCCCGGATGTCATCGGCGATGTGCCGCCAGCAGTTGACGTAGGCGGTCGGATCGGTGCCGGACCAGGGATACCAGTTGCCGTTCGCCTCCCAGGCGATCCGGACGATCGAGTTCTGCCGGTGGGTGGTGTTCAGTGTCTGGCCGAACTCGCGCCAGTAGTTGTCGTAGGCGCCGCCCGCGCAGTCCTGCATGGTCGCGCCCACGTTCTCCGGGAACGGCGGGACGGACAGCACCAGCCGTCCCGGCCAGCCGTCGAAGTTCGTCTCGGCCCAGGACGGGGCGACCATGTTCTGCCAACTGTCGCGGGTCACGAAGACGTGGGACAGGTCGCAGGGAGCGCCGCGACTGGTGCAGAAGCCGTCGACGTTCTGCGGGATCATGCTCGGGTCGCCGTTCACTCCGGAAAGCCAGGGCAGCCCGGAACGGTTCTGCGGCGCCGGGTTCTGGATCACCTCGCGGAACGTGCCCGCCTGGTCGAAACCGACCCAGGTTCCCGTTGACCCGCCCGACCTTCGCCCGAGATTGACGACGAAGGCGATGTGTGGCCCGTTGCCGAGTGTCGATGAACGGTAGACCAGCGCCTTTGTCGGGTTCGGCGCGAAGGTGTTCGCCACGTACGGGGTGTGCCCGTCAATGCTGACCGAGATGAGGCCGCCCTGCGGCGAACGGATGCCGTAGAGGTCGATCTGGTTGCCGGTGAACCGAATCGCAGCCGTGGAGCCGGGGGCGACGGAATACCGGTAGCTGTTGTTGTCCGTCGGTGGCGCGCAGCCGCCGCACGTGCTCCACAGATTCACGTAGTGGACCTGCGGGCTGTCGTCCTCGATCGTGCCGGTCTGCTCGAACGCGGCAAGCGCCGGGATTGTCCCTCCTCCCACCAGAAACATCGGGGCGACACAGAGTGTGGTGAGGAGCAGCCATGGGCGGACTCCCCGCCGACGGCCGCGGACTCCTCCCGTCGCCATCCCCGTGGCCCGGGCCGCGTCACGGCCCCGTGTCCGGATTCCCCGCCGGTGGCGTCCCACGGGCGGCCTTGCGCGCATTGTTGAATTCATTCCCCCGCCTGATGCAATCGGACATCGAAATCGACGTACGTCGGTCGCTGGCCAGTCGCTAACGGCGGGATCGTAGGCAGAAAGAGAGATCGTTATAACTCTCTGTAGCGGGTGGCGCCGCCTCTGCGTGTCGAGGGCGCCAGGTAATTCACCCCGAAAACGGAACAGGGCGGCACAATGTGCCGCCCTGGATTCCGCCGATGATTACTGTACGTGCGTACCTTCGGTGGCCGACTCGCCGCCGGTGGCCGGCCCGCCTGCCGGCGAGCGGCGAGCTCCCAGCGCCGCCACCAGCTGATCCGTGGCCAGCAGCAGAACCGCCAGCCAGGACACCGTGGCGACCTTGCCGAAGTCCGACACCCAGTCGCCGTTCGTGATCAGGTGGTGCCGGTCCTGCACCTCCAGCACGTACAGCGCACTGACCAGCAGGCAGGCCGCCGGCCCGAGCCGGGTCAACCACCGGCCCCGTGGCACCACCAGCGCGATCACCGTGGCGACCGCCACGACGACTCCCGCCGGCACCGACACGAGGACGGTGGCCAGCAGGCCGGCGCCCAGGGCGGCGAACACGGTCGTCCGCGCGCCCGGTCGCGGCGGCGGCGTGCGCCACGGGTCGAACGTCGGCAGGTCTGGCCCCGCGGCCGCGGCCACCGTCCCAGCCGCCTCCCGTCGCCGCCGGACCCGACCGGTGGTGATCAGCAACAGGGCCAGGAGGAACACGACCGCCACCGCGGACAACACCAGGGAGTAGCGCACGATCCGCTGCGGCGTCCAGGTCAGCGTGACGGTGAAGCTGGTCGCCGTGGGCGTGATCCGCCAGCCGTTGGCATACGCGTCGACGAGCCGCGGGGCGCCCGCGTCCACCCCGTTGACCGTTGCACTCCACCCGCGGGACAGGCTCTCGCCGAGCACCAACCAGAACGGCGTGCCCGTCGTCGCCCCCGTGACCTGCGCGGTGAACGACGTGGCGGAGGTCGACTGGACGGAGACGCGCGGCGTGGAGCCGGGGACGGTCGCGGAGGTGGCCGCCGTGCTCGGCGTGCCGGTGTCGCCGGCGCCCAGCCAGGGGCCGCCGCCGGCGTCCGAGGCGAACAGGAGCCGGTCGATGTCGACGCCGAGCGCGGCGCCGGCACCGGTGCGCACGACGTGTTGGCCCGGGCCCAGGGTGACGGTCTCGCCGCAGGTCGACACCCGCAGGCCAAGGCGGTTCACGGCGTCCGCGGTCGTCCCGTCGATCCGGACCCCGACCGGCTTGCCGTCCACGCTGACCAGGTCGTTGCGGCAGGTACCCGCGAGCTGGGAGGGCACCTGCGGCGTCCCGGCCACCCCGGCCACCCCGGCCACCCCGGGCAGGCCGATCTCGGCGATCCCCACCGGCATCGCCAGCGGGGTCCGGCTGATCGGGTCCAGGCTGCGCACGGTCCGCACGTCGTCGACGACGAACCGCCAGGTGCTGCCGGTGGCGGCGGGGAAGTTCAGGGTGACCTGCCGGGTGCCGCCCCGCTGGTCGGTGTCGCTGACCGGCGGGACCGGCACCGAGGCGACGTTCCGGCCGTCGACGACGACGCCGATCCGCGTCGGCACCGAATGCCGGCCGTCCGCGACCACGGACATCGTCACCGAGGAGGTGGAGACCGACGTCGGGCTGACCGCCTGGATCCAGTTCCCGGTCTGGGTGCCGATCCCGGGGCTCCACACGGTGCTCGGATCGCCGTCGAACGCCGCCGCCGACCGGTCCGCGATCGACCCGGGAAGCCGGCCGGACGACGAGATCACCGGCAGGTTCGACGGACGGCCCAGCACCTGGTCGATGGTCGGGTCGGACGCGTAGGCGGAGATCCTGGCGGTGCCGGTCAGGGCGAACGTGCGGGCCGTCGGCAGGGAGAACGAGCGGCCGATGACGTCCTCGGTGTCCTGCTTGAACGGTTCCGCGGGGTTGGCCCGGTCGCGCGACATCTGCAGCGCCAGCCGGTGCGCCAGGGAGGAGGCGCCGGCAGCGTCCAGGCTGTCGCTGGGCATCGCGAGAACCTCTTCGGCCGTCAGCGGCTTTCCGTCCGCCCCGGGGATCTCGACCTCGGCGAAACCGACCGCGGATACGTCGTCGTAGCTGCGCTGGCGGCCGAGGTTCGTCGCGTCGATCTGGATCTTCAGCGTCCGGAACGACCGGGCCGGGAAGTTCACGATCTGCCCGGCCTCGGTGCGCGAGGACGGGGTGAGATCGACGGTGACGGGGGAGCCGCCGTCGAACGTCAGCGTCGCCCGGGTGATCCAGCGGTTGCGCGGACCCGTGATCGGCTGGGTGAGCCGGATGTGGTCGGTGGTGGTGGGCGTGGCCAGCGTCGTCTGCCACTGTTCACCGGTCGGGTCGGTGAACGCGCCGACCCGCCAGGCCGTGGTCAGATCGCCGTCGATGCCGCGCACCGGCCGGTCCCACGGGCCGTAGGCGAACGAGTTGCCGTAGCCCGACGCCGTCACCGAGGCGACCTTCGCGGGCGAGTCGGGCGCGGACAGCCGCGCCGTCGTCTCGTCGGCGGTCGTCTCGCCCGGGAACAGTTCCAGCCGGTTGTCGTTGGGGTCCTTCTTCAGCGGTGCGACTCCGGGCTGCTCGACGTAGCCGAAGTTCTCCCGCACCCCGGTCCAGCGCTCGGCGCGCAGCCGGTTGGTGTCCGTCACGAGCAGGTCGGCGCCGTCGTCGAGGGCCTGCTTGAGCTCGCCGGGCCTGGTGGCCAGCTCGGGGGCGTAGAGGATCGCCCGGCCGTCGGCGACGGGCCCGGCGAGCAGCCCCGACGCGGCCGCGTCGACCAGCGCCTCCCCGTTGCCGCTGACCAGCAGCGGACGGTTCGTGGTGGCGGTACGCAGGATCGGCTGGGTGTTCGACACCGGGAAGTCGGCCAGCGCCGGCGGGTCCGGTACGGAGGTCGGTGTCCCCAGGGTGATCTCGTCGGTGAAGGGGATCCCCGGGTCCTCGGCGATCGGCGGGCCGAACGTCTTCGGCGTTCCGAGCCCGTCCGGTCGGGTGGTGGTGAACAGGTTCCACGTCGACCGGGGCCGGGGGGTGCGGTACCGCTCGTAGGCGAGGTTGCTGCGCAGCACCACGTCGCCGGCGCCCATCAGGCGGGCCAGGTCCGGGATCGCCGAGGTCTCCAGCACGCCTTCCTGCATCCGGCGGTCCAGCGCGCGGACCAGGTCGACGCTGCCGGCCTCGCCGTAGGGGATCAGTTCCCGCAGGACCAGCGGCCGGTCCATCAGACCCTCGGTGACGGGGTCCAGGGTGCTGCCCCAGCGGTAGTGGGAGAAGTCCGCGCCGGGCAGCTCCAGCACCCGTGAGCGGTCGCCGCTGGCGTCGAGGGACTTCGCCAGCTCCGTCTCGTAGGCCGGGATGTTCTCCGGGCGCACCAGCAGCTTGTCGACGAACTCCCCGCGGAACAGCGGCGTCATGTTCAGCAGGATGAGGGCGAGCACGAGGCCCATGGACAGGGCCGGGACCGCCGGACGGCGCCGGCCGGGCGACCGCCCGCGCCGCGGGCTCGCGGCGCGGGCCTCGTACCGTTCCTCGAGCGCGGCCAGGCCCCCGGCCAGCAGCACGGACAGGCCGAGCGCGACCATCGGCACGGCCCGGGGCAGCGAGCGCAGCGCGAGCCCGGCCGTCGAGCCTTCCGCGAAGTCCTTGAACAGCTTCCCCCACGGGGAGGGATGGTCGTACGGGTACACCCCGACGGCGATCGTGGTGCCCAGCAGGATCAGCGCGACGAAGTAGCCGCGGTGGGTCCAGCGGACGGCGGACGCGGCGGCCAGCGCGAGGATCGGCACCGCGAAGCTGACCACGATCAGCCACAGGACCTGGGTGTAGCGGGTCGCCGGGCCGATCCACGGTCCCAGCGCGTCCTGGCCGTAGAAGAACCAGTTGCCGAGCCCGCGCAGTACCTCGGAGGCCTGCGAGCTGCTGGCGACCGTCTCGATCGTCTCGGTGAACGCGAGCACGTTGAGGCCGTAACCGGCCTGCGTGTACAGCCCGGCCATCCACCACGCCGAGGTCACGATGATGGCCAGCACCGCGCGGGTGGCCATCCCGGCCGCCGCGCCCAGGCGGACCTCCCGGGTGCCCCACACGGCGAACGGGATCCACAGCAGCGGCGCGAACAGGATGAAGATCAGACTTGACGCGTTGATGCTGCCCACAGTCGTCACGACCAGGGCGAACGCGGCCGGGAAACGCCAGCCCACCGGCCGCCAGCCGGCCCGTCCGGGCGCCGCCTCCCGCAGGCCCCGGACGGTGATCCCGATCAGCCAGCCGAGCCCGGCGTAGGGCAGCAGGATCGCCGAGATCCGGGCCACGTACTCCAGGATGTACGGCGAGAGCAGGTAGCCGAGCGCGGCGACGAACGCGAACCGGTTCGGCCAGCGGAACGAGCGCAGCAGGAACAGCACCCCGGCGCCCGCGCCGAACAGGATCGAGCCGGTCCACAGCCGTTGCGCCACCCAGTCGGGCAGGCCGGCGACCTGCGCCAGCCAGTAGAACAGGCCCTGCGGGTACAGGTAGCCGATGTTCTGGTGGGTGACCGTGCCCATGCCGATCGCGGGATCCCACATCGAGACCGCGCGGCGCAGCATCCGGGCCGGATCGAGGTACAGGTACGCCTTGGTGTCCGCGCCGATCTTCCCCGGCTGGGTGAACAGCAGCGGCACGTAGGCGATCGCGGCCAGCACCAGTGTCGGCCAGGACGGTACGAGCCGGCGCACCAGCGAGCCCGCCCGGCCGGCCGGTGACGCCCCGCCGGGCCGGCGCGGGCCCGTCCCGGCCGCCGGTGCGCCGCCAGGTCCCGCGGGACCTGCGGGTCCTGGCCGAGCCGTGCTGGTCGAACCCGTGCCGCCCTGGCCGGGGTCGGGCGGACCTGGCTGGCCGGAGGAGGACGACGTCAGGGTCACCGGATCACCGGGCTGGTCACCTCGACCACCGGCGCGCGCCGGAGGAGGCCGGTGCCGTGCCGGCGGGGGTGGTCGCGGCGGCGGCGCGGGCCGCCGCGGCGGCGGAACTCGCCGCGCAGCGGCCGCGGCTGGCCGGCTACGTGGCCGAGCTGCGCCGCCGGCTACCCGAGCTG
>NZ_JALKFX010000086.1:30540-38353 GCF_023243045.1 Frankia sp. AgB32 | reverse complement strand
GGGGGGCGGGGGGGGCCTGCGCCGCGGGGGCCGCGCCGGGGGCGCGGGCCGGGCGCGCGCCCCGCGACGGCGCCGGCCCCTGCGGTAGGGCGGGAGCCGGCGGCGTGACGGTGCCCTGGGAGCCGGCCGCGGAAGCCTGCGACGGGTCACCGGTCCGCGCCGTGAGCGCGGGCGTCGGCGTGCCATCAGCCTGCGGCGGGGCGGAGGCCGGCGGCTGGCCGGCCGGCTGGGAGACGGGGGCGGCCGGTGCGGCGGCAGCGGCCTGCGGCGGCACGGCCTGCGGCGGCATCGGGGACGAGGTGGGGCCGGCGGGTGGTGCCAGGGGCGCCGGCTGCTGCGCTCCTGGCACGCCCGAGACCGGTGCCGGCCGGCCCGGGGGGACGGGACCGTTCGGCGGCGCTTGCACCGGTGCCGGTCCTGGCGGGACGGCCGGCGCGGACCCGTCCACGGACGCGGACGGATGCGCCGGGGCGGGCCCGTCGACCGGCAACGGCCCGTTCACGGGCACAGAACCGTTGCCCGCCGCGGGGCTTGTGATGTGCGGGGCGGGCACGGCCGGCGGGACGGACCCGGCCGGCGGGAGGGGCTCGGGCCGGCGGGTGGGCGGGGAGATCGGTTTCGCGGAGTCGATCGGGGCCGGTTGAAGTGCCGGCGTCGCCTGACCGGACGCCGCGGGGTTCGGCCCACCGGCGACGAGCGGGGTGGGGACCGCATCGACGTCGCCGTGGTCGGCGGGGTCGGTGATGTCGGTGTACGCCGAGTCGGCGGACTCGTCGCTGAACACCGACCTGGTGTCGCCCGGCGGGTCCACGTCCGACCGGACGTCGACATCGTGGACGACGAAGCCGTCGATGACCGGATTCGGGTCGAGGGCGGGGGCGGCGAACGCCCCGAGGTCGGGCAGGTCCTGGCTGGTGAAGGAGGGTCCGTCCAGCGCGGGGGGCTCCAGGTTGAGCTCCGGCGGTTCGATGTCCGCGTCGAAGGAGACGTTCCCGCCGCCGTTCTGACCGACGACGGGTCCACCGAGAGTGATCACCGGCGGATCGCCGATGGTGCCGGGCGTCGTGTCGCCGGGCGTGGGCCGCGTCCTGCCGCCGGCCGCGCCCACGGCAGGCCCGCCGGGGCCCGCGGAGCTGGCGGAATCCGGACCGGAGCCGGGATCGTCCGGGCCGTCCCCACCGAACTCGGGCGTCGACGGGTCGGGGATGTCAGCGATGGTGGGGACGTCGGGCGGGAGGACGCCGATCGCCTGTCCCCCCTTGCGGGCCCCCTTGCCGAGGTGCCCGGCGGCGGCCTCGGAGCCGCCTTCCACGGCGCCGGAGATCGCGTCGTCGGCCGCCGAGGTCAGGCCCCACTGGCCGTCGACCACGCCGGTGGCGAAGATGCCGCCGCCGACCTCGAGCACGACGGAGAACGCGGTGCCCAGCGCCATGCTGGCGACCGGGTTGCCGGCGCCGGCCTCGATGCCGATCGTGCGGAACCAGGCGTCGGCCCTGCCCATGAACACCTTCATGCCCGGCAGGCCGAGCAGGGACGACGCGGTGGCCGCCAGACCGTACTTGACCATGTGGGCGAGCTCGCCGGCGTCGAAACCGCCGCGGCGGCCCTCCAGGATCTGCCAGGCCTGCGCGATCAGCGACGAACCGGGCATGAACAGCATCTGCATGCCGAGGATGTGCGCCGCCGTCTTCGCGGTCGACAGCGACAGCACCCGCTGCATGAGCGTGCGGGTGGCGATGATGCGGGCGGCGGCCTCCTCCGGCGCGCCGAACGCGGCCTCGATCGCGGCGATCGCGAGCTGGATCTGCATGAAGATGAACATCACGAAACCCTGCTTGCGGGTGTAGTCCATCTGCAGTTCCTGCTTGCGCAGCAGGGCGGCCGCGGCCTTGAGCAGCAGGCCGCCCTGCAGCAGCAGCTTCGGGTCCTCGACGACGAACTGGGAGGTCTGCGCGACGAACTGCTTGCCGGGGGTGCCGCCGACGGACGCCTTCACCGAGCGGATGATCTGTTCCAGCTCGGTGGCGAGGGAGTTCGTGACCTCGTCGGCGCCAAGGTCGAGCTCGTCGGCGAGGGAGCGCATCACCGGCAGTCTCGCGCCGGGCAGGCGCATGCCGGTGAAGGCGTAGATGGCCCCGTCCAGGGACTTGGACATCCGGGTGCTCCCCTCCGGCCGCTCGTCGCATCCCCGCCGCCGCCGGCGGCGGTGGGTGCCTGGCTGGGGTCAGCCCCTGGGGCCGCCGCCGGGCCAGTTGTCGGCGTGCTGGGACGTGCCGGCCTCGGTCTGGTCGCCGATGTGGCGCACCAGGTTCAGCCGGTCGCCCTGCACGCCGATGGCCTGGCCCAGGCTGACGTAAAGCTTGCCGAAGGCCGTCATGATCTTGTCGAAGGTGGCCTTGGCGTACAGGGTCGCCTCGTCCTTCGCGTCGCCGACGAAGTCGACGCCGGCGACTTCGGCGAGCCACTCGCCGAAGTCGCCGTAGTGCCCCTGCAGGGCCTTCAGCGCCGGCACGCGGGACGCGATCGCGTCGCCGTCGTGCTGGATCAGCTTGGCGCTCACGTCCACTGCCCGTCGCTGTCGGGCGGGGTGGCGGGGCGGCCGTCGTCGGGCATGTTGCGGGTGAACATGTCGGCGAGTTCGTCGACGAGGTCCTCGACGGAGGTGACCTCGCCGAGGCGGCCCACCGAGGACGGCAGGTCCCGCATGAGGTCCTGGATGCCGGCCAGGGCCCGGTCGCGGGCGCCCTTGCGGGCCGCCTCGATGGTGCGGATCAGCAGGTCGGCGAGCTCGGCGGGAGCCAGTTCGCGGTAGGCGTCGCCGCGGAAACGCAGCTCGCGCAGGTCGCCCTGGCCGCCGACGGTCACCGTGACCAGCTTGTTGCGGTCGCTGGCCTGGTAGCTGACCTGCGGCCCTTCGGCGCGGATGCGGGCGGTGACCTCCTGGGTGCGGGCCAGCTCGGCGAGCGTGGTCTCCATCAGGCTGTCGTCGAACAGTGCCATGCGGCTCCTCCTGTTCTCTCTGTTCTCTCAGCGGCCGCGACGGTCTCTCAGCGGCCGCGACGGGTGCGGTCGCGCGACGGTGGGGCGGGGATGACGGTGGGGCCCTGCGGGGACTCGGGGTCGGCCGGTGCCGTGCCGTCGGTGCGGCCGATCACCGCGGGGGCGCATGCGGGGTCGGTGCCCCAGACCTCCTCGTCCTCGGTGAGCCAGGTGTTGCGCTGGCGTTCCCGGGACTGGCCCTGGCCGGCCTGCCCCCCGCCCATGCCGCCCATGCCGCCCATCGGCATGAACGGCATGCCGGTGCCGCCGGACGCGCTGGACGCCCCGGACGCGGCAGCCACCGGGCCGCCGAGCGCCGAGGACGCTCCTGGCAGGCCGTCGGTGCCGGCCGAGCCCGCGCCGAGGGAGCCGAGGCCCGCGAGCCCGGCGGCGGAACCGATCTGCGCCGCGCCCGCCGGCAGCACCCCGGCCGTGCCGAAGCTGCCACCACCGCCGCCGGGCACCGTGCGCATCAGGGGCGCGCGGATGTCACCGACGCCCACGCCGGAACCGCCCGCGCCGAGCCCGCCGACGCCGCCGCCGATGTCCACTCCGTCGACGGTGGTCGGGAACGCGGTGCTGGGCAGCGAGCCGCCGGACAGGTCGGGCACCCCGCCACCCACACCGCCACCCAGACCGCCACCCACGCCGCCGCCGGGGGCGAGCAGGCCGGCCTGCTGCAGCACGGCCGACTCGGCGGGGGTGAGCGGAATCCCGTCGAGCTGGCCGGTGCGGCCCAGGTCCGCGAGCTGCGCGGGGCTCAGGTCACCGAGGGAGTTGATGCCCTCGGCGCTCGGGCCGAGCAGGCCGTCGTGGCGCAGCTGGTCGAGCTGGGCGCCGGTGACCGGGGTGTTGTCCAGTGCGCCGGCCGAGTCCAGCGCGGCGAGCTGCGCGGGGCTGAGATCACCGAGATCGTTGAGCGCGCCGCTGGTCGACCCGAGCAGACCGGCCTTGTCGAGGGTCGACAGGTCGCCCTGGGACAGCGGAACGTTGTTGAGCAGGCCGTCGCGTTGCAGGGTGCCGAGCTGCTGGGCGCTGAGATCGCCGAGGGTGGCGCCGGGCGCGGCGGCGATGCCGGCCTCGCGCAGCGCCGCCTGCTGTTGCGGGGTCAGCGCGAGACCGTCGAGCGCGCCGGCCTGCTGCAGCGCGCTGAGCTGCTGCGGACTGAGGTCCCCCAGGGTCTTCGGCGTCGTGTCGTCCCCGCCGAGGCCGCCGGCACCGCCGAGAGCGCGCGTCCTGACGAGACCACTCCCACCGCCAAGACCATCGACACCGCCGAGACCACTCCCACCGCCAAGACCGTCGGCACCGCCAAGACCGTCGGCACCGCCGAGAGCGCGCGTCCTGACGAGACCACTCCCACCGCCAAGACCGTCGGCACCGCCGAGAGCGCGCGTCCTGACGATGCCGTTCGTGCCACCGAGGCCATTGGTGCCACCGATGCCGCTGCCCTTCAGCTCATTCCCGATGCCGTTCAGCCCATCCCCGATGCTTCTGATGAGGTTGTTCACCTCGTTGCCGACGCCGTTCAGGTAGTTGTTGATGTCGTTGTTGGTGTCGTTGTTGGTGTCGTTGTTGCCGCCGGCGAGGTCGAGGGGCGGCGCCGAACGTGGCGGGGGCGGCGGCGGCATCTTCGCGAGTTTCATCGCGGTCTGCGCGGCCCCGAGCGCCGTGACCAGCTCGCCCGCGGCGGTCACCGACGGCGCGAACGCGGTCTGGACGTGACTGGCCCACTGCGCGCGCAGCGCCGTGTCGACTTTCAGCCATTCGGGCTTGCGCAGCACCGCGAACTGGCCGGGAACGCCGACCCAATCCTGAAAGCTGATGTACATCTCCCGCCAGCTGTCGGAATCGGAGTCGTAGCCGAGCTCACCGCGGATGCGCCCGGTCTCCCACAGCCCGCCGGAGTCGTTGCGGTTGGGGTCCGAGCCCATGCTGTCGAACACCTGGGAACTGTCGAACATGGCGACGATCAGGTTGAACGGGTGGACCCACACGCCTTTCGGACCGGGCAGCGGGTCGCGCGGGTCGCCCTGCTCCTTCTCACCCATCCAGTACGCGTTGTCCTGGCGCAGCGTGGTGACGAACCTGCGTGCCTTTTCGACGGCGCCGTCCAGCGGGCCCTTCCAGGTCGCCGCCGCCTCGGGAACGCCCTTCAGCCCGCTTTCGGCGGCGACGACCCGGTCCCGGAACGCCTGCGCGGCCGAGCCGGCGAACGCCGCCGCCTTCGTGTCGATCCCGGTGACGTCGGCATCCAGGCCGGTCAGGGTCGTGCCGCTCCACGTGCCGATGCCGGCGAGCGCCTCGTTGACGCCCTGGAGGGTCTCCGGGTCGAACGCGTAGCCGGGGCCGACGAGGCCCTTGACGATCGCGCCGACGGCGTTCGTCCAGGCGTTTCCCAGCGCCATCAGCGGGTTCGCTCCGGCCGTGGCCGCGCCCGACTGCTCGCCCGGAGTGGTCGAGTTACGGCTGTCGCCGTCGGTCGAGGTCTTCGCGCCGACCCACAGGGTCAGCCATTCGTAGTTGCTGCCCCAGTCGTCGGTCATCCACCGCCAGAACGTCAGCGCGCCCTTCTGGAAACTCGGTTTCGCGCTGCCGCTGGTGGCGTACTTCTCGCGCCGTTCATCGGGAATCAGCCACAGTGGCGCGGCGGCGCTGCGCACGGTGTCCGGGCGCAGCGCACTGTCGATGCCGGCGCCGGTGTAGGAGCCGCTGGTGCCCTGACCCGGGGTATTGCCCCCGCCGGTGGGCGACCCGCCGGTACTGATCACTCCCCCGGCGCTGCCGAGGACGTAACCGAGGATCGTGTTCAGCACGTCCTCGATGTGGTCGGGCGCCGCCATGGTCAGCTCCCGCCGGCCGGGGGGTTGTTTCCGCTGATCGCCGACGAGGTGCTCGTCGGGATGAACGAGTCGAACTCCTCGGCCGTCAGGGTGTTGAGGTGTTCGACGGCGCTGGAGTCGTCCAGCAGATACTGCAGGCCCCAGCGCAGGTTCGTGGCGTTGGTGTAGGTGGTGTCGATGCGGCCGGTGAGGTTCGTGCGCACCTTCTCCAGGTCCTTGACGAGGTTCACCGCCTCGGTGAAGTCGGCGCCGCCCAGGCGCAGCGGGAAAGCATCGCCGAGGCTGATCCGCGAGTCGGGGTTCGTCCCCCAGGTGTAGTTCGTCATCCGCAGGTCGATGTCGTCGAGCAGTGCCTGGTACTTGTTCTTCAACCGGGTGAGGGTCGGCTCGTCGATGACGATGTTCTCGGCCACCGGTGCTCCTTTCTGTCGCCGGCCCGGCCGCCGCCGGGTAGGGGTGGCTAGATGAGCTGGCCGAAGACGTTCGCCCCGCGGCCGTCGCCGAGGACGTACTCGTTGTGGATCTCCTCGAGGCGCTGGCGACCGAGGGCGAGGGCGGCGTTCATGTCGGTCTGGCCCTTGTTCCACTGCTGCTGGGCGAGGGAGAAGTTCGCCGGCGCCCGGCCCTCGTTGGCGGCGATGAAGGCGTTGACCTTCTGGGTGAGGGTCGCCAGCGACCGCTCGAGCAGGGAGTTGACGAAGTCGAGCTCGGCGGCGGTGTCGAGGGCGCCGTTCGGGCTGAACTGGTAGGTGGCCATGGCTGTGCCTCCGAGGTCTGCGGATGGGTCGGCGGGCGCGGTGGCCGGCCGGGGGGTGGAACGGTCGGGGCGGGGACGGTCAGGTCAGGCCGACGGCCCAGTTCGAGCCGAGCATCGCGGTGTTGTCCTCGGTGGAGGTGGTGATCTTGGCGTAGCTGGCCATCGACTCGTTGAGCAGGTTCAGCGCGGCCTTGACCTCGTTGAAGCCGTGCTGCCAGCTGGCGATGGCGTCGCGGTACTTGCCGGCGGCGACGCCGCCCCACTGGGCGAACAGCATCGACCCGGCGTTGTCGATGGTCTGCTGGACCTTGAGGCACTCGTCCTGGCAGTCGTCGAAGGCCACGATCATGGCCACGGTGGTGGTCTCGTCTGTGATGAGCAACGGATCGGCCATGCGGCGGTCCTCCTCAGGTTGCCCCGCGGGTGCGGGGGTCGGTGGCGGTGTCGGCGCGGCGGGTGCCGTCGGGGCGGGTGGCGTCGGGGCGGATCGTGCTCACCGCCGTTCGGGGGTGTAGAGGCGCGGGCCGGTCGGCAGCAGGGCCAGCAGCCGCGCGGGGACGACGCTCGCCTGGTCGGCGGTGACGCCCAGGGCCTTGGGCGCGTCGCCGTCGAGCGGGTAGCGGATGCCGGCGCCGTCGACGAGCAGCAGCGGCTGGTCCTTCGCGGCGACGTCGGTGCGGCCGACGAGCAGCGCTCCCCCGCCGGGGCGCACCGAGACGGCGACGCCGCCCGCCGCCGGGGTGCCGGGGGTCGCCGGGGGTGTCGCCAGGACCACGGCGAGGGTCTCGGCGTCGGGGCGGCCGGCGGTCTCCAGGCACACCGCCTCGCCGTGCGCGGGGGTGCGCAGCGGCGGCGGTGCCCCCGGCAGCGCGCCCTGCGCGGCGGGGACGGTGCCGCGCGGGCCGGCGGCGAGTTCCGCCGGGCTGACGGGCGTCTCGGTGGTGGCGCCGGCCTCGCCGAGGGCGAGGGCGGCCTGGGTGGCGCTCAGCGGGGTCAGGCCGCCGGGCAGCAGGAGGTAGTGGATGGTCTCGCCGCCGGCGCCGCGCGCGGCGAACAGCTGCCCGAGGGTCGCCGGGCGGCCGCCGACGGCCGGGGGGGGCCCCCCCCCCCCCCGGCCCCCCCCCGGGGGGCCCGCCCGCCCCCCCCGGGGGGGGGGGGGGGGTTTTGCGGGGGG
>NZ_JALKFX010000086.1:0-30530 GCF_023243045.1 Frankia sp. AgB32 | reverse complement strand
ACACCCCCCCCGGCGGGGGGGGGGCCCCCCCCCCCGGCCGGGCACGTCGACGGGGGTCAGCGCCGGCCCGGCGGGCACCAGCGCGAGCCACCCCGGGTCGACGGGCGTCACCTCGGCGCCGCCGTAGCCGAGGACGTCGGCGGCCCAGGGCCGGTCGAGCGCGAGGCGCTGCCCACGCCACAGCAGGTACTGCCGCCCGGCGGAGGACACCAGCACCGCGGCGTCGCCGGTCATCCGCCGGGCCGCCGGGGCGGGCGGCGCACCGATGTCGATCCGCACCGCCGCGTTCGGGCCCGCCGCGGCGGCCGGAACGCCCGGCGCGCACACCCGCCACACGCCGGTGTTGAGCTTCTTCGCCGCGGGCAGCAGGTCGGGGGCGTCGGGGGTGCCGATCGGGGCGCCGCGGGGCATGCTGGCCAGCCGCGAGCTGGCGACGCTCACCAGGTCGAGGGGGCCGTCATAGGCGAGCTGGGCCGAGGCGATGTTGCGCACCGGGCGCAGTTCGCCGCCGGCGAGCAGGAACCGGCTGCCGGTGGACTTGTCGATGATGAGTTTGCCGGGTTGGCGCCAGGCGGTGGAGCCGCCGGAGAACAGCAGCGCCCAGGCGGCGACGCCGAGGAGCATCCCGACGGCCAGCAGCGTCCCGCCGACGACGCCGCGGGTGTCGCGGCGGGTGGGCATTTCCAGCGCGTCCGGTTCGGCGCGGACGAGCGCGCTGGTCAGCCGGGTCAGCAGGTAGGCGTGGGCGTCGACCTGGTCGCGGCGGGACTGCACGGCTCAGCCGATCCGGGAGCGGACGAGGCCGATGCCGCCGAGCAGGCAGATGACCAGCGGAACGGCGAGGACCAGCGCGGTGACGTGCACCCAGTCGCCGACGCGGCCCCACCGCGGGGTGAGGCGCCGCCGGGGCAGCACGTGCGCGCCGACGGCCGCCGCGAGCGCCAGCAGCAGCGTCACCGCGAGCACCACGCCCGCGCCGGCGGTGCCGCCCGCGCGGGCGGCGAGGTCGAGCAGCAGGGCGAGGAGGCCGGCGAGGGCCGGCAGGCACAGGGCGATGCGGTGCCAGCCCGACGTCATCGGCCGCGCCGCGAGCGCGCCGGCGAGGGCGACGAGCACGACGAGGGTGGCGGGCAGCCAGCCGGGCGCGCCGGCGAGCCGGATGAGCGCGGCGGCGCAGGCCACGCCGGCGGCGCCGTGCAGGGCGGTCATGTACCGGTCGGCGGCGGCGGTGCGGGCGAGCACCACGGGGCCGGGTTCGGGGTCGATGTCGTCCTGCAGTTCGTCGGGTTCTACCGGCAGCCGCGGCAGGGCCATCCTGGCGAGCCTGAACGCCGTCAGGGGTACCAGCGGCCGGCCGGCGGCCAGCGCGACGGCGAGGATCGCGGCGGTGTGGGTCCAGCTCAGTCCGGCGAGCGCGACCAGCGCGGCGGCCGTGACCGCCCCCAGCGCCGCGGTGAGCACCGCGAGGCCGATCGGCAGGGCCAGGCGCCGCTCGGCCACCGCGGCCAGCAGCGGCAGCGCGACGACGACGCTCACCCCGGCGCCGACGGCGAGGCGCACCGGCCCGGACGGCGTGGCGCCGGCGGGCGCTGCGGTGAGGGTCAGCAGCACCGCCTCGACGGCGAACCCGACGGCGGCGGCGCCGAGCAGCCCGCCGACCAGGCGTTCGCGCAGGAACAGGCCGGCGGCGACCGCCGCGCCGAGCAGCAGCGGCGCACCGCCGGCGGCCAGCGGGACCCCGGACCCCCAGTCCTCGCCGCCGCCCGCGCCCGGAGGGCCGTCCAGGGCGCCGAGCAGCGGCATCGCGAGGCCGGCGAGCAGCAGCAGCGCCAGCACGACCATGGCGGCGGCGCGGTTCGTGCGGATGCGCCAGCGGCCGGAGCGGGCCCGCATGCCGGTGGCGACGCCGTCGATGAGGTCGTCGAAGTCCAGTGGGGGGATCTGGTCGGAGCGGGGGCGCAGGTGCACGGCGTCGCCGTCGAGCAGGTCGTGGTCGGCGACGCAGAGGTCCTCGTCCAACGGCGGTTCACCGAGGCGCTGCACGACCCAGCCGGAGTGTTCCAGGCCGCGGTCGGCGAGGTCCGGGCCGAGGCTGCGCAGCATCGCCGGCATCAGGTCGGCGAGGGGCACGTGGGTGGGCACGGACAGGTCGACGCGGCTCGTCGGTCCGACGACGAGGAGCCGGCACACCTCCGCCGTGCTGCTGCCTGCCATATCCCCCGCACGCACCGGCCCGACCGATCCGTTCAGGGCAGTGGCTCACATCACATTCGGGAGGCAAACCGGCGGACAGGGCGCAGGCGTGTAGGGGACATGTCCACCGTGCCGTTCCGCCGCCCCGCCCGCCGCACCGGTCCGGAGATGCCGCACGGGGACATCACCCTGCAGGAGCCGCCAACCGTCCCCGAGGTCACCTCCGGCGGCATGCGCACCCTGGTGATGGTGGTCCCGGGGCTGCTGATGTCCTGCGGGATGATGTTCTACTTCGTCGGCGGCGCGTCCGGCGGCGGCCCGGCCGGGATGATCATGATGGCGATGATGGGCGTGGGCATGGCCGGGATGGGCGCCGGGCAGATGCTCAGCCAGTCCGGCAACCGCCGCCAGAAGCTCGGCGGGGAGCGCCGCGACTACCTGCGTTACCTCTCCCAGACCCGCCGCCAGGTCCGCCGCTACGCGGAGAAGCAGCGTGACGCGCTGGCCTGGCGCCACCCCGACCCGGAGTCGCTGTGGTCACTCGCGCTGACGAGCCGGCTGTGGGAACGCCGCCCGACGCACCCGGACTTCGGGGAGGTCCGCATCGGCACCGGCGCGCAGCGCCTGGCCGTGCGGATCACCCCGCTGCAGTCCAGCCCGGTGGAGGACCTCGAACCCGTCTGCGCGAAGGCGCTGCGCCGGTTCACCCGCGCCTACACGACGATCCCGCACCAGCCCGTCGCCCTGTTCGTGCGCGGGTTCGCGCACATCCGCCTCGACGGGGATCGCGAACCCGCCCTGGCGCTGGCCCGCGCGCTGATCGCCCAGCTCGTCGCCTTCCACGCCCCCGACGAGCTGCAGATCGCCGTGTCCGCGACGGCGGCGCGCCGGCAGGCGTGGTCGTGGGTGAAGTGGCTGCCGCACGCCCAGCATCCCGCGGACACCGACGCCGCCGGGCCGGTACGCCTCGTCGGCGAGTCGCTGGAGGACGTCGAACGGCTTCTCGGGCGGGACTTCCGGGAACGGGCCCGGTTCGAGACCGGGGCGGCGCCCTCGCGCGCCGAGCCGTTCGTCGTCGTCGTCAACGACGGCGGGCGCATCCAACCCGGCTCCCGGTTCCTCGTCTCCGGTTACCGCAACGCCGTGCTCGTCGACTTCGACGGCCACGACGGCGGCAACCCGCGCCAGGCGCTGCGCCTGGACATCACCGCCGAGGAGGTGCACACCGTCGAACACGACCGGGTCGGCCGACAGGTGCGCACCCGCCTGGCCGCCCCCGACCGGCTCTCCGCGACCCGGGTCGCCGCACTCGCCCGGGTGCTCGCCCGCCACGGTGCCGGCGCGATCGGCGAGAAGGCCGGTGAGGGCCTCGTCGCCAACCTCGACCTGCCCGAACTGCTCGGCCTCGGTGACCTGGAACGTTTCGACCCGCGGCCCGGCTGGGCGGCGCGCACCGGCGCGCAGCGGCTGCGGGTGCCGATCGGGGTGGCCGCCGACGGTTCCCCCATCGACGTGGACATCAAGGAGTCCGCCGAGGACGGGATGGGCCCGCACGGCATGCTCATCGGCGCCACCGGCTCCGGCAAGAGCGAGCTGCTGCGCACCCTCGTGCTGGCGCTGGCGGTGACGCACTCGTCGGAGACGTTGAACTTCGTGCTCGTCGACTTCAAGGGCGGCGCGACGTTCGCCGGCCTCGACCGGCTCCCGCACGTCTCCGCGACGATCACGAACCTGGCCGACGAGGCCTCGCTCGTCGACCGGATGCGCGACGCGCTGCGCGGCGAACTGGTGCGCCGCCAGGAGCTGCTGCGTGCCGCCGGCGGGTTCAGCTCGGTGCGCGACTACGAGGCGGCCCGCACGCAGGGCGCGCCGCTCGCGCCGCTGCCGACACTGTTCGTCGTCGTCGACGAGTTCAGCGAGCTGATCGCCGCGCACACCGACTTCATCGAGCTGTTCGTGATGATCGGCCGGCTCGGTCGGTCCCTGGCCGTGCACCTGCTGCTGGCCTCGCAGCGCCTCGACGACGGCCGCATCCACCAGCTCGAAGGGCATCTGTCGTACCGGATCAGCCTGCGGACGTTCTCCGCGATGGAGTCACGCTCGGTGATCGGCGTGCCGGACGCCTACGAGCTGCCCGCCGCGCCCGGCAACGGCTACCTGCGTTCCGATGTCGCGACGATCACCCGGTTCAAGGCGGCGTACGTCTCCGGCCCCTACCGGCTGCGTTCGGCCCGGATTCGCCAGGAGGTCATCGCCGGCCAGGTCCTGCCGTACGACACCGCGCCGGCGCCGGTCGTCACGCCCGCCGGCTCCCCCGACGCCGACGCCGACGAGGTGGCGGCGCAGGCCGAGGCCGACGAGCGGGCCGCGGCGGCCACCACGGTCATGGAGGTGCTCGTCGGACGCCTCGTCGACCAGGGACCGCCGGCGCACCGGGTGTGGCTGCCGCCGCTGGACTCCCCGCCGCCCCTGGACCAGGTGCTGCCGCCGCTGCTGCCCGATCCCGAGCACGGGCTGCGCCCCGTCGGCGACGTCGGCGACCCGGACGGCGCCGGCGCCGGCGTGGGTTCGGGCGGTGACCGGCGGTGGCTGCGGACCCCCGTCGGCGTCATCGACAAGCCGTTCGAGCAGGTCCGGGACCTGCTCGTGCTCGACCTCGGCGGCGGCGGCGGGCATCTGGGTATCGCTGGCGGCCCGCAGAGCGGCAAGAGCACGCTGCTGCGTTCCGTCATCGCCGGCCTCGCGCTCACCCATTCGCCGCGCGAGGTGCAGTTCTTCTGCCTGGACTTCGGCGGCGGCTCGCTGGCGAGCATCGCCGACCTGCCGCACGTCGGCGGGGTCACCGGCCGCCACGACCCGGACCGGGTCGGGCGCACCGTCGCGGAGCTTCTCGGCATCCTGCGTGACCGGGAACGGCGCTTCGCCGAGCTCGGCGTGTCCGGCATGGCCGCCTACCGGGAGGCCATCGCCGCCGGGCGGGCGGCGCCCGACGAGTTCGGCGAGGTGTTCCTCGCCGTCGACGGCTGGTTCGTACTGCGCCAGGACTTCGAGGCCGTCGAGGAGGCCGCCCGCGAGATCGCCGGCCGCGGGCTGAACTACGGCGTGCACGTCATGCTCACCGCCGGGCGCTGGTCGGAGGTGCACCACTCGATGCGCGACAAGCTCGGCAGCCGCCTGGAGCTGCGTCTGGGCGACCCGGTCGAGTCCGGCATCGACCTGCGCGCCGCCGCCGCCGTGCCGAAACTGCCCGGCCGTGGTCTCACCGACGCGAAACTGCACTTCATGGCCGCGCTGCCGCGCATCGACGGCCGTTCCAGCGTCGACGACCTCGCCCACGGCACCCGCCACCTCGTCGACTCCGTCGTCGACTGCTGGCCCGGGCCGCGGGTGCGGGCGGTGCGCACCCTGCCGGCGGTGCTGCCCGTCGAGGACCTGCCCGTCCCACCCGAGAGCGGTGCGCTGCGCGTCGCCCTCGGCGTCGACGAGAGCCGCTTCGAACCGGTCTGGCATGACTTCTCCACCCAGGCCCATCTCACGCTGCTCGGCGACAACGAGAGCGGCAAGACGAACCTGCTGCGCCTCGTCGCCCGCGCGATCGTCGCCCGCCACACCCCCGCGCAGGCGAAGATCATGGCGGTGGACTACCGGCGCGGCCTGTTCGACGAGATCCCCGACGCCTACCGCCTCGGCTACTCCGTCTCCCCCGACAGCACGAAGGCCACCGCCCGCGACGCCGCCGGCGGCCTGACCCCACGCCTGCCCGGCCCCGACATCACCCCCGCCCGGCTGCGCCGGCGCGACTGGTGGACCGGCCCGCTGCTGTTCGTCCTCATCGACGACTACGACCTGCTCACCGGCCACGACAACCCGCTGGCACCGCTCGTGCCGCTGCTGCCCCAGGGCGGCGACATCGGCCTGCACGTCGTCGTCGCCCGCGCCGCCGCCGGCCTGATGCGCATGTCGATGGACCCGCTGCTACGCCGCCTGCAGGAACTCAACACCCCCGACGTGGCGCTGTCCTGCCCGCGCGGGGAGGGCCCGCTGCTCGGCGGGGTCAAACCCCGCGACCTGCCGCCCGGGCGCGCCCTGCTGTGCACGCGCCGCGGCAGCCAGCTCATCCAGACCGGCTACGTCACCCCCACCCAGCCCGACGACACCGAGCCCGACGACACCGACGACTCCACGGCCGGTCCCGCCGCCGGCGCCGCGCAGGCCTGAGTCGCCTGGTTGCGGACGGGACGGATGGACCCGCGGCCGACCCCCGCGCCGGCGTCGCGACACACTGACGGTATGGCCGACATCGATCCGACCGGGACGGTCTCCGGCGCTCTGGCGGACGAGCTGGCACCGGGTGTGCTGCGGGCGGCGGCGGCGCTGCCCTCGGGCGGGGCGCGCGGCGGTGACCTGACCCCGGTGGCCGGCTGGATCGGCGAACGGGTCGGCGCCCGGCGCGTCGTCCTGCGCCTCGCCGGCGCCGGAGAGGACACCGCGCCCGTCGAGTTCGCCGGGACGCCGCCCCAGCAGCTCCGCCGCGGCGCCGCGGCGCCCGAGCGGCCCGACACCGCGTGCGACGACGAGGTGTCGACGTTCCCGATCCACCACCACGGCACCGAGGTCGGCGCCCTCATCGTGACGTTGACACCGCCGGCCCACCCGGCCGTCGTGGGCCCCGCCCGGCCAGCAGACCCGCGCCCGGCGCTGGTCGACGCCGCCCGCGTGCTCGGCGTCGTCGTCGCCGGCGCCGCGGCGCAGCACCGGGCCCGCCGCGCGCGCCGCCGCGACCAGGACGCCCTCGCCCGCATCGCCGACACCCGCCAGCGGGCCGCGTCGATGATGGAAAGCGAACGGCACGCCCTCGAACGGGACCTGCACGACGGCGTGCAGCTGCACCTGGTGTCGTTGCAGCTCGCCGCCGCCGTCGTCGAGCACCGCCTGGACACCGCGACCGCCGACGAGCACACCCTCACCGACGCCCTGGCCGACCTCGGCTCCCGCCTGGACCGCACCCACCGCCTGCTCATCGACACCGCCGCCGGGATCATCCCCGGACCGCTGCGCGCCGCCGGCCTGGCCGCCGGCCTCACCGACGGCTTCTCCGACGCCGCCGACGTCACCCTGGACATCTCCCCCGCCGTGCGGACCCGGCGCTACCCGCCGATCATCGAGTCGACGGTGTACTTCACCTGTCTGGAGGCGGTGAACAACGCCCTCAAGCACGCCCCCGGCGCCCCCGTCACCGTCACCGTCCGCGACACCTACCAGGGCCTGTGGTTCGAGGTCGCCGACACCGGCCCCGGCCTGGACCCGACCAGCAAGCACGGCCTGCCCCGCCTGCGCGCCCGCCTCGCCGCCATCGGCGCCGCCCCCCAGGTCACCTCCGCCCCCAGCCAGGGCACCCGCATCACCGCCATCATCCCGATCTGACCACCGCGCACACAGGACACTGAACCGCGCGAAGTGCGCCGCAGCGCACTCATAGCGGCGCGGCCGTCCAACTCACGACCGTGCTCAGGACATCACCGGCGTCGGACATCACCGGCGTCGGACATCACCGGCGTCGGCGCCGTGGTTCGACGCAGTGCGCCGCGGCGCACAGAGTGCACTGAAAGCGCGCAGAGCCGAAGGGCGTCGACCGTCCCGGGCAGGCCAGGTCAGGGTCCGCCGCTGAGAACGTAGGGCGCATACAGGCCTTCGGAGGTGCGCAGGTAGACCATCATGGCGCAGGGAAGAGGCGGATGGGCCCACGCACGGGCCTGTTCCGAAAGCGGATGTGCGAAAAGAGCCTGCCCGAGACCACCGACCCCGGTGTGACCGACCTGCCGCACAGCGCCTTTCTCACGCACACCCGCTTCGGCCAACGTCACCGCCGTGCCTGACTCGTTGTAGTCCCGTTGGCAGTAGGTCACCCTGTCCGGCAGGCTCGACGGCCATGGCCACGCGTGGAACCTGACGCGGTACCAGCCGCCGAGAACCACCGCGGCGGCCAGCAGCACCACCAGGCCCGCGGCAGGAAGGCGGATCACCGGACGGCTTCGTGCCGGGCGTTCTCCCGTTCGGCCGTCAACAGGCGGGGCGCTGATCTGCTCAGTCACGAATGCCTTTTCTCCCGGCGACAGACGAATTCAGGCAGGAAACAACAATAGCCCGTCGCCCGCGCGTCTGTTGTCTCGTCCGGCGTCGTGGGATGAGCTGCCGGCGGCTCAGACGTCGTCACCGTCGCCGGAGGATGGGCGTTCCGGCAGCCACAGGTCGACGACGGCGACCTCGGCCAGCGAGAGCCGGACGCGCAGGCCGCCGCCGAGCGCGGCGAGGCGGCGCGCGTCGTCGAGGAGACTGGCCCGCAGCGGTTCGAGGGCGGCGGCGGGGTCGGCGACGCGCACGGCGAGGCGGCCGGCGGCGCGGGAGAAGTGGACGGTGACCTCCGCGTCGCCGCGTTCGGGCAGCGCGGTGAGCACGGCCGCCGCCGCGTGGTAGATCCCGGACTCGATCTCCCAGCCGACGCGGCGGCCGAAGTCCCCGCCACAGTGCACCCTGCGGGGATGGCCGGCGGCGAGTTCGCCGAGCGCGGCGGCCGTGCCGCGGCTGCGCAGGGTCGACGGGTGCACGGCGCGCACGACGGTGCGGAAGTACTCGATCAGCTCGTCGACGGCGATCCGCAGCTCGCGCAGCGCCGGTCCGGCCCGGTCGGGGTCGGCGCGTACGGTGTCGGCGAAGGCCTCCCGGCGCCGGGTGACCTCCGCCAGGCGGCGGGTGGTGCCGGTGAGCACCCAGGTGGCGAGGCGGCGCCGCTCGACGTCCAGGGCGGCGGCCAGTTCCTGCTCGATGCGGGCCGCGCGCTCGGCGAGCCCGTCCGCGCCCGACTCCTGTTCCCGCTCGGCTTCGTGGGCGAGCTCCGCGCGCAGCAGCAACGTCACACAGTCGGCGGTCGCGGCCAGCAGCGGTGCCGGCGGCTCGGTGGGCGGGGCGGCGCCCTCCCGGCTCGTGATCATCAAGGCGCCCAGCAACTGGCTGCCGTCGCGCAGTTGAACGCACGTGCCCGCCGCCGGATCGCCCGGCCGATCAGTGGGAGCGCCCCGATCACGGGTGGGAGCATCCGGATCACCCACGGGAACGCCCGGATCACCGGCGGGAACGCTTAGATCACCGGCGAGCAGGCGCGGCGTCTGGGCCGGGTCCGGCGCCGCGGTGGACGGCGTGGGACCGCCGGGCAGCCAGAGGACAGCCTGCCCGGTACCGGTGGCGCGGGACAGGTTGCGCAACAACGGCGCGAGCCGCCGGCCGAGGGGCGCGCCGGCGGGCAGCGCCGCGACCTGCTCGGCCAGGACGGTCCACGGCGGGACGGCGACCGGGAGTGGGGAGGTCGCGGGCGGGCCGGTCGCGGGCGGGCCGGCCGCGGGCGGCGTGGTCGTCAGCGGGGTGAAGGCCGGCAAGGTGCCAGCCGGCGGAACGGTCGCCGGCGGGGTGCTCGGCGGCGGCGCGGAGGGTGGGATGGTCATCGGCGGGTCACGGCCGGTCAGGCACCCGCGGGTCCGGGCCGGGCCGGGGAGGAGGCGTCCAGCTCGCGCTGGGCTTCGAGGTAGCGCAGCACCGCGAGGACCCGGCGGTGGTGCGCCGCGGAACTGGCGGGCAGGTCGAGCTTGGCGAAGATGCTGGCGATGTGCTTCTCCACGGACTTCGCCGACAGATACAGGGTGGCCGCGATGCCGCCGTTGGAACGGCCCTCCGCCATCAGCCGCAGCACCTCGGACTCCCGCGGGCTCAGCGACGCCAGCGGGCCGCCGGCGGCGACCGGGCGGTCGACGAGACGCCGCGCCAGCGCTGGTTCAATGACGATCTCACCGGCGTCGATGCGGTCCAGGGTGTCGGTGAGCACCTGCACGCCGGCGATCCGCTCCTTGAGCCGGTAGCCGATCCGTTCGGTGCCGATCTCCAGAAAACGCATGAGGTAAAGCGTCTCGGCGTAGTGCGAGAGCAGCAGCAGGCCGATCTCCGGGTAGCGCGACCGCACCCGCGCGGCGGTGCTAAGCCCGCCCTCGGGCCCCGGCGGCATCCGGATGTCGAGGACGACGACGTCCACCGGCTCGACGCTCAGCAGGTCCAGCAGCGCGTCACCGTCCGCCACGCAGCCCACGACCTGATGTCCCGCCGTGGACAGCAGCAGGACCAGCCCCTCGCGGAACAGGGCCGCGTCGTCGGCGAGCGCTACCCGCACGGAACCCGGCCGACCCGGCCGAGCCGGCAGCCGCGCCTTTCCACCCTGACGAGCATTCCTGGCACACAGCGATGTTTGCACCCGCCATCCCCGCCGCGAAAGTACTTTCCGTGTGCGTCCGCGCACCCCGATCAGGGCCCGGAGGGTCGGGCACCCACCAGCCGCAGGCGGCCCTGCGCCGTCACCGCGAGCAGGGTCGAGGCGGCCCGCGGCTCACCGGGGCCGCCTTGCGGCAGGTCAGCGCCACCGCTGCCGGCATCCGCCGGGCGACTGTCGACCGGCACGTCCGCCGGCTCGCCGCCCCGATGGCCTACGCCCGGCTCCTCGACGGGGGCTTCCGGCGGCGCGGGCACCCCGAAGTGTTCATCCGGCCGCCACCTGACGATCCCCTCGACCTCACCCGCGGGTTCCCCTCCGGCCACGTCGGGTGGGGTGGACGGCAGGATCCGCTGCGGCGCGGGAAGCACACAGCGGACCTGACGCGCCTGGGCCTTACCGGTGCCCGCGGGGAGCGTGACCCGCAGCCGCGTCCGCACCTGCCCGGGCAGCGCGTCGGCGAGCCAGCCCAGCGCGGTGAGCACCCCGTCAGGAAGCCCGGTCGACGGCAGTGGAACCCACAGGTCGAACCAGGCCGGGTCATGCGGTGCGTCATCGCCCTCGAGGAAACGGCCCGGAGCGTCACGGGCGGCGGCCCGCGCCGACGGGGAGCCGGCGTCGGCGGGCGGATCATGATCGTCAGCGGACGGGGAGAAGGTGTCGGCGGACCGGGCGAAGGAGTCGCTGACCGGGGATGACGGGTCGAGGACCAGTCCGCTCGGGACGATCCGCAGGCTCCAGCCGTCCGTGAGCTGGTAGCGGCCCCCGCCGAGGTCGGCGAGACCCTCCGCGGGCGAGCGCCAGTGCCGCGGCCACGGCGGCCCCGTCGGGGTGTACACCGTCCGCCAGGCCAGTGGCTGCCACCAGCCGCGGTCCGCGTCGAGGACCGTGACCACCGGCCGCCCGTCGGCTCCGGCGAACAGCAGTCCGTGTTGCGCCACCACCGAGACACCGAGCTGGGCGGCGAGCGCCGCGGGCAGATCGGCGCCGGTGCCATAGGGCGCCATGATCACGTCCGGGCGCCCAGCGGCGGCAAGGGCACGAAGCAGGCCGACGATGGCCTCGACTTCCGGAGGCGGCTCGCCGGGCGCGCCCGCAATGACGGTGATCGCGCCGTCCGGATCAGGCAGGGCGTGCAGCGCCGGCTCGCCGGGCGCCACTCTGGGCCCACCAGGCACCCGGGCCCACAGCCCGGCGGGCACGGCGAGGACATCCAGCTCGTCGGGATCGACCCCGACCGGCACCGGCACCGGCGTCGGGATGGCACCGCGCACCGGCCGCCGCCCCGCGCCGACCCGGCCGGCCTCCGCCGCTCGCATACCGCCTCCACCACACCGCCGACCCTGCCTGCACCCGCATCACGTCCCGAGGGGCGTCCGGAGTTCACCAGACCCCCGGAGGGCTCGGGTGCGGCGTGGCCAGGGCAGTGTCGGCGACGAAGAAAGTGCGGGCGCTACCGATGCGCTGGGCGGTTGATCCGGCCTGCATGGGTGTAGGGGATAATGTGCGCAGCGTGCTGGTTCTGGTGCTTATGGTCATCGAATCGGGGGATGGGGGATGGGGCGTGACAGGGATCGAAGTGGTGGTGGGGCTCCTGGCCGCGTGGGCGGTGCGCAAGGCCCACCGCGTCGGCGGCCAGGTTGACGCGGAGACAGACCGGATCGTCGACGCCGGCCTTGAGCGCGTCCACGACCTGGTCAGCCAGGCCTTGGGCGAGAACGATCCGGTGCTGACCCGGGTCACCGATGAGGCCGCGGATGCGGGCGAGCTCTCCCCGCGCACCCGGCAGCGTCTGGCAGCTGGCGTTGGAGGACGCCGCCGAGCACGACCCCACCTTCGCCGAAGCTCTCACCGAAGCCGTCGCCCAGGTCCGCGATGCCGCCGGCCAAGGCGGCGGACATTCCCTGACCGGAAACCTGTTCACCGGGAACACCGCGATTCAGCAGGGGGATCACAACCAGCAGACCAACAGCTTCGGCGCCTGACCGCGTGGCCGTCGCGCCCTCCCCCGGTCCCGGATCGCGGCCCGAGCAGGCCGTCCCGGCGACCGGGACCAACACGTACCACGGTCCGACCGCGCGGCAGGACGGCGACCACAACACCCAGTACAACTACATCCACAATCCGCCCACCGTCGTCTGGCCAGCCGTGGTGGGGCAGCCTCCGATGCGGGCGTCGGCGTTCCAGCCCAGGCAGAGCCTGCGGGAGCGGGTCGTGGCAGCGCGCGGCCGCGGCGAGGACGTGGTTCTGACTCAACCCATGCCCCGACGCGGCGCCGTGGGTTCGGCCGCGGGGATTCTGGCGGGTGGAGGCGGAGTCGGCAAATCCCAGCTGGCTGCCTGGTTTGCCCACGACGCGATGGACCAGGGCACGGACCTGGTTGTCTGGGTCGCCGCCAGCAGCCCTGAGCAGATCATCACCACCTACGCCCGCGCCGCGGTGCGCGTCGGCGCACCCGGCGCCGTCGGCACCGACCCGACGGCCGACGCCGCGGCGCTGGTGGAATGGCTGCACACCACCGACCGCAGCTGGCTGATCGTCCTTGACGACATCACCGACCCGACCCACCTCACCGGCAGATGGCCACCACACCGCCGCTCTGGCTGGACGCTGGCCACCACCCGCCTGCGCGAAGCCGCCCTGGCCAGCTCGGGCCGCAGTCGGCTGGATGTTGACATGTACACGCCAGCCGAGTCGGCGGCCTACCTGACCACGCGGCTCGCCGAGGCCAACCGAACCCACCTGCTCGACGAGCGCGCCGCCGACCTGGCCACCGCGGTGGGCCACCTGCCACTGGCCCTGTCACACGCCGCCGCCTACCTGATCAACCAGGAGGAGTCCTGCACCACCTACCTGGCCCGCTACACCACCGGCGACGAGCAGCTGACCGACCTGATGCCCGCCGACGCCGACCCCGACGCCTATGGCCGGCCCGTGGCCATCACTCTTCTCCTCGGCCTGGACGCCGCCGACGCCGCCACCCCCGCCGGGCTGGCCCGCCCCGCCCTGGCGTTGGCCGCCCTCTGCGACCCCGACGGCCACCCCGACACGCTGTGGACCACCACCGCCTTCACCGACTACCTGTCGACGCGGCGCGGCGTCGACGCCGGCCACCCTGTCACCGCCGACCAGGCCCGCAAGACACTGCGGCTGCTGGATCGCTACGGCCTGCTCACCCACACCCCCGGGGACGGCGCCCGCGCGGTGCGCGTCCACGCCCTGACCGCCCGCGCCACCCAGGAAGCCACCGCCGACCTGGAACTGTCCAGCCGTGCCGTCGCCAACGCGCTGCTGAACCTGTGGCCTGCCGGCGACCACACCGCCCCAGACCTCGTCGCCGTCCTACGCAGAAACACGGCCACGCTCGCCGCCTCCGCCGGCAAGATCCTTTGGCAGGCCGCCGGCCATCCTTTGCTATACAGGTCTGGCTTCAGCCTGCTGGACGCCGGCTTGCACGCCCCCGCAGTCGCCTATTGGCACCATTTAGCTGCCGACGCCGCCCGGATCCTCGGCGAGGAACACCCGGACACCCTGACCGCCCGCGCAAGCCTCGCCTCCTCCTACTGGCAGGCGGGACGCACCACCGACGCCATCACCATCCAGGAACAGGTCCTCGCCGACGCCGCCCGGATCCTCGGCGAGGAACACCCGCACACCCTCGCGATAGCTGCGGCGTTGCGGATGTGGCGAGCAGAGTCCTAGTCGGTGCGCCGTTGCGGGAAAGTCCGCCCTTGTGTGCCGCCCGGCAAGCTCGTCGCGTCGCCCGCCGCATCACGTCAGCGGGGCGCCGTCCGGGCCGATGGACGTTTCGTCGGGGGCGGAGAGGCTCAGGACGGCGTGGACGACGGCCGGGGAGGCTGTCAGCTTGCTCTCGACGCCGCGTAGACGGAAGGCGACGTCGGGTTCGATCTCGTCGCCGACGAGATCGATGTCGCCGACGACGGTGACCATGCGGGGGCCGACGACCTCGACGCGCAGCTTGGTGACGCGGTCGACTTCGGGCAGGGCGAGCAGGGCGCGGATCGTCGCCTCGCGGACCTGCGGGTCGGCTTCCTGGCCGACGAGGAAGCGGCGGTTGCGGCCGATGAGGACCAGGGCGACGACGCCGAGCAGGACGCCGACGAGGATCGAGCCGAGCGCGTCGAACACGGCCTCGCCGGTGATCTGGTGCAGCGCGAGCCCCAGGGCGGCGATCGCGACGCCGATGAGCGCGGCGGAGTCCTCGGCGAACACGGCCCGCAGCGTCGGGTCCGAGGTTTCCAGGACGTGCTCGATGACGTCGCGGTTCATCGACGCCGCCTCACCCCGGGCCTGCCGCGCGGACTGCAGGAACGAGATGCCCTCCAGCACGAACGACACCGCGAGGACGATGTAGCCGATCAGGTAGTCGCCGCCGGGGTCCTCGGCGAACAGTTCCTGGACGCCGTGGGTGATGGAGACCGCGCCGCCGGCAACGAACAGGCCCATCGCGGCGAACAGCGACCAGACGTACGCCTCCCGGCCGAAGCCGTGCGGATGGGTCGGTTCCGGGGGCCGCCGGGACCGGCGGTTCGCCATCACCAGGAACACCTCGTTGCCGGTGTCGGCCCACGAGTGAGCGGCCTCGGCGACCATCGAGGCCGAGCCGGTGAGCATCGCCGCCGCCGACTTCGCGATCGCGATGACCAGGTTGGCGACGAACGCGATCGCCACGGTCAGGCCGCTCTCGTTCTCCCCGGCGCCACCGTCCTGCTGCAACGGGATCGCCTCGCGCGCCTCCGGCGGCAGGTCGGCGGGATCGGCGACCGGCTCATCCGAGGCAGGTGACGGCGAACGCGGGTCCGGCGTGGGGGGCGGGCTGGGCGGGACGGCGGCCGCCACGGCGGCTGGTCCGCTGGGGCTGGACGCGTCATCCGGGTCGGCGGGCATACCTCTGGACATCGCCCCGGACAACCATCGGTTAAACCGGGCGAAGGACACGTCCCCTGGAAATCACCCATCCACTTTTAGCGCTTGAGACCTTACAGAAAGTGGAAATCTCGGGTATGGCGGCTTCAGTCGCCGTTATTCTTGAGGTGTCCGGTAACTCGGAGCACTCAGCGAGAGAGTCCCGCGATGACCGATACACGTCCGGTACCCCTCCCACTACAGCGAGCCGGGTTCGGTCCGGCCGCCGACCTCGTCCGCATCCGCGACGACGTCGGCGTCAGCCCGGCCGAAACGGCGTACGGTGCCCCGGCGCATCTGGTCAGCCGCTACGCGGACGCGCGGCTCGTGCTCGCCGACACGCGTCGGTTCAGCAGCGAGCAGGACGCCTCCGTCCTGGCCGGCAGACCGCTGAGCGAGGCGGAGCGGCGCTGGATACGCGCCGGCAACCTGCTCATCCAGGATCCCCCGGAGCACACCCGGCTGCGCCGGATGCTCACGCCGGAGTTCACCACGCGGCGGATGAGCCGGCTGGAGCCCCGGCTCGTCCAGATCATCGACGAGGCTCTGGCCGAGATGGAGCGCGCCGGCCGGCCCGCCGAGCTGATCTCGATGTTCATGACGCCGGTGCCGGCACTGGCGCTGTGCGAGCTGCTCGGCGTGCCCTATGCCGACCGGCACGAGTTCCAGGCCCGCAGCGCCCGCCTGTTCGACTCCTCCGCGTCCGTCGAGGAGCGGGTACGCGCCCAGATCGACAACCGGCTGTACATGGTGACGCTGGTCGAACGGGCGACGACGGATCCCGGCGAGGACATCCTCGGCATGCTGGTGCGCGAGCACGGCGACGAGCTCGGCGCCGACGAGCTGTCCGGAATCGCCACGCTGCTGCTGGTCGCCGGGCAGGACTCGACGGCGAGCATGCTCGCGCTCGGCACGCTGGCGCTGCTACGCCATCCCGACCAGCTCGCCCGGGTGCGCGACGACCCGGCGGTGGTCGTGCCGGCCGTCGAGGAGCTGCTGCGGTGGGCGACGATCGTGCCGGTGTCGGCGGCGCGCACCGCGACGACGGAGGTGGAGATCGCCGGTCGGCATCTCCCGGCCGGCGAGCGGGTGGTCGTGTCTCTGCCGGCGGCGAACCGCGACCCGGCGCTCCTCGACGACCCGGACCGTTTCGACATCACCCGCGGGAGCTCCGGCCATCTCGCGTTCGGTCACGGCGCGCACCATTGCCTGGGCGCGCCGCTGGCCAGGATGCTGATGCGCCTGGCGATTCCCGCGTTGCTGCGGCGCCTGCCCGGCCTCGCGCTCACCCTGCCGTTCGAGGAGATCCGCTTCCGCTCGGCGGACCTCGTCTACGGGCCGGTCGAACTTCCCGTCACCTGGTGAGTCAGCGTGGGAGCGGGGCTTCCTGACGCTTCCACCGGGTTCCACGCCCGATTTGTCCCTGACCGCGCGCGGGTGACAGCCGCGCTGGGCGGCGCTGCTCGCGCGAGCCGGTGGGGCCGATCAGCGGCCCGTCGCCGAGGATGCCGGCCGTCCACGCGGACGACCGGCACCGTCGGTGACAGTCCTGGACGAGCGAAAGCCCCGAGCAACAACCGGCCCGAGGACCTCAGTCACAGGTCCCAGTCGTCGTCCTTTCCTTCATCCTTGCCGTGTCCATTCTGGTGACCGTCATCCTTGCGCCGGCAGTCCTTGTCCTTGTCCTTGTCCTTGCCGTCCTTGCCCTTGTCGTCGAACCAGTCCTCGTCGAACCAGTCCTTGTCCTTGTCCTTGTCGTCCTTACTCCATTTACTCTTGTCCCAGTCAGCGTTGGACCAGTTGTTCTTGCCCCAGTCGTCCTTGCCCCACTTGTCCTTGCCCCAACTGTCCTTGCCCCAGTCGTCTCCACCCCAGCTCTGGGCCTGCTTGGCCGTGCTTCCGTCATCGGACGCCCAGGCACTCGAAGCGGCTGGTCCCAGCACGCCGAAAATGGTCGCCGCGCTCGACACCGCGACCACGGCCACGCGCGCCCTCATCAATGTCCGCACTTTTCTCCTCCACGGTTGGAAGAACAGAAAAACCAAGGCCGTGAAAAAGAATATCGGGCTTACCGCGAGCCACAAGTCCAGCCGCTCGTTCGCGACTTATTTGATGATTCTGCCAACATTTTCGCGCGCCCCGGCGGATGACCGGAGAATCACCGGAAAACGTGGGCAGTGCGCTACTCCCGGGCGCCGGTGAGGCGGATCGGCGGTGTCCGGGGCCACCTCGCGGGCCGAGGGCCGGTCCAGCCGGTCGACGAGCCGGCCGTCGCGCAGGAACCGCACCCGGTCGGCGGTGGCCGCCGCGACCCTCATGCGCGCGACTTCTCCGCGGACGGACGCGGGCACACGCTGGCGCCGTGGCGGTACGGCGGCCGGGGGTGCCGGCGGCGAGGCCGGTGGCACTCGGCTACGGTGTGGCTGGTGCGCCGGGAAGTCTGGTCGGCAGCGGGTGACCCGAACCTCCGGTGAGGAGCACCGACGTGACGAACTCTCCGCCTCGCCGGTTCAGGCTGTTCGAACGTAGATCGTGGCCCGAGACGCAGCGGATCGTCGCGATCCTGCGCCGGGAGACAACCGGGGGCGCGCTGCTGCTCGCCGCCGCGGTGCTGGCGCTCGGGTGGGCGAACTCGCCGTGGTCAGGCTCCTACCAGTCGCTGCTTTCGTACCAGCTCGGCCCCTCGTGGGCGCACCTCGACCTCACCCTCGCCCAGTGGGCCGCCGACGGCCTGCTCGCGATCTTCTTCTTCGTCGCCGGGCTGGAACTCAAACGCGAGTTCGTCGCCGGGGACCTGCGCGACCCGCGCCGCGCCGCCGTCCCGGTCCTCGCCGCCGTCGGCGGGGTCGTCGTCCCGGCCGTGCTGTACACGCTGGTCAACCTCGGCGGCGACGGCGCGCACGGCTGGGCGATCCCGACGGCCACCGACATCGCGTTCGCGGTGGCCGTGCTGGCGGTCATCGGCCGGCACCTGCCCACCGCGATGCGGACGTTCCTGCTCACCCTCGCCGTCGTCGACGACCTGCTCGCGATCGTCCTCATCGCCGTCGTCTACACCGACCATCTCTCACCCGGCCCGCTGCTGGGCGCGCTGGTGCCGCTGGCGGTGTTCACGCTGCTGGTGCAGCGCCGGGTGCGGTCGTGGTGGCTGCTGCTGCCGCTGGCGGTCGCCACCTGGGCGCTGGTGCACGCCTCCGGCGTGCACGCCACCGTCGCCGGGGTGCTGCTGGGCTTCGCGGTGCCGGTGCTGCGCAGCGACGGCGCCGGCGGGCCGGAGGCGGGACCGGGGCTGACGGAGCACTTCGAGCACCGGTGGCGGCCGATCTCGGCCGGCGTCGCGGTGCCGGTGTTCGCGTTCTTCTCCGCCGGAGTGACCGTCGGCGGGCTGGACGGCCTGACCGACGCCCTCACCGACCGCGTCGCGATCGGCATCATGCTCGGTCTCGTCATCGGCAAGCCGCTGGGGATCATGGCCTCCACCTGGCTACTGGCCCGGTTCACCCGCGCCACCCTGGCCGAGGGGCTGGTCTGGGTCGACGTCCTCGGACTGGGCACGCTGGGCGGGATCGGTTTCACCGTCTCCCTGCTCATCGGCGAACTGGCCTTCGGTGCCGGCAGCACCCGCGACGGCCACGTCAAGATCGCCGTCCTGACCGGTTCGGTGATCGCCGCGCTGCTGGCCGGCCTCGGTCTGCGGCTGCGCAACCGCGCCTACCGCCGGATACAGGAGGCGGAGGCCGTCGACCGCAACCACGACGGCATCCCCGACGTCTACGAGGACCAGGACTGACATCGATCGTGGTCGATTCCCCGTGGCATGCTGGAACCATGGCGACGACCTCGATGCCCGTTTCCGTCGCGGCCCCGTCCGACCGGTCGGACGGGGCCGGCGCCGACCTGGCCGGCGCGCTCACGGCGTGCTGCACCCCGCTGGCCGCGGCGCCGCTGTCCGCCGGTGAGGCCGAACGGCTCGCCGTCGTCCTCAAGGCCATCGCCGTGCCCGCCCGGCTGCGGCTGCTGTCGATGATCTGCGCCCGCGGCGGCGGCGAGGCCTGCGTCTGCGAACTCACCGAGCCGCTCGGGCTGACCCAGCCGACCGTCAGCCATCACTTGAAGGTCCTCGTCGAGGCCGGCCTGATCAGCCGCGACAAACGCGGTGTCTGGGCGTACTACCGGCCGGTGCCCGGCGCCCTGGCCGCCCTCGGCGCCCTGTTCGGCGGTCCGGGTCAGGCGACCGCCCAAGGTTGATCACGTGCCCGGGACCGGCCGGGGCGGGACGCCGACTGTTCCCAGCCGGCCGCTGTCATCCGGCCCGTCTCGGTGACCCCGCTGCGAGAAGCACGGCGGTCGCACGGCAGAGCGACGGATGTCCGGCGGTCCATCCAGGACGACACGTACTCACAGCAGGGCCAAGGCCACCGGAGGGCAGCCATCGTCACCACCGTGCGCGCCAAGGTCGCCGTCGTCACCGGCGCCGGGTCGGGCATCGGGCGCGCCCTCGCGCTCGGCCTCGCCAGGCGTGGCGCGCGCCTCGCGCTCGCCGACATCGACCCCGCCGGCCTCGCCGAGACCGCCCGCCGAGCCGTCGCCGTCGGCGCCGAGGTGCACACCCGAGAGGTGGACGTCGGCGACCGCGCGGCCGTCGCGACGTACGCGACCGACGTCGCGGCCCACTTCGGCACCGTGCACCAGCTCTACAACAACGCGGGGATCGCCGGCACCGGGGTGAGCTTCCTCGACGCCGAGTGGGCCGTGTTCGAACGGGTCCTGTCGGTGAACCTGTGGGGGGTGCTGCACGCGACCAAGGCGTTCCTGCCGCACCTGATCGACTCCGGCGCCGGCCACCTCGTCAACATCAGCAGCCTCAACGGCCTGATGGCCCAGGCCGAGCTCGGCGCCTACTCGACGTCGAAGTTCGGCGTGCGCGGCTTCACCGAGGCCCTGCGGATGGAGATGGTCGCGGCCGGCCACCCGGTGCGGGTCTGCGTCGTGCATCCGGGCGGGGTGAAGACCAACATCGCCACGGCGACGCTCGCCGAGGCCCAACGCATCGGGCAGGACGTCACCCCGGAGTACCGCGAGCAGGTCCGCGCCTTCAACGAGCAGGCGCTGCGGCTGTCCCCGCAGCGGGCGGCCGACATCATCCTGCGCGGCGTGGAGGCCAACCGGCCGCGCATCCTCGTCGGCGGCGACGCGCGGGTCGCCGACGTGGCCGTGCGCCTGCTCCCGCGGGCCTACCCGTGGCTGATCGGCCAGGCCATGCGGCGCTCCGCCCGCTGAGCGGCCCGCCCCGGCCCCGGGCTACGTCGCGGACTGCCGCTCGTACCCGGCGAGGACCTTGAGCATCTCGTCGTTCTCCGCGGGGGTGCCGATCGAGATCCGCACGGCGCCCGCGAGGACGCCGCCGCGATCCCGGATCTTGATCCCGTGCGCCGCCATCAGCGCGGTCAGGCCGGGGCCGTCGGCGGTCTGGACGAGCAGGAAGTTCGCGTCGCTGGGGAAGACGCGCGTGACGGCCGGGGAGGCGGCGAGCTGGCGGCGGACCCGGTCGCGCTCCGCGACGATCCGGGCGATGTTCGCCCGGCCGTACTCGACCCCCTGCGGCGACATCGCCGCGGTCACCGCACGGATGGCCGACACCGACAGCGAGTAGGGCGCCATGATCCGCCCGAGCACCGCGACGACCTCCGGGTGAGCGAGGGTGATACCGACCCGTTCGCCGGCGAGGCTGAACTCCTTCGACACCGAGCGCACCACCACCAGGTTCGGATGCGCGTCGATCTCGACGGCGAGCGAGGGCTGCCCGGAGTACTCCAGGTACAGCTCGTCGACGACGAGCAGCGCCCGGCCGAGCAGCTCGTCCGCGAGGCGCAGCACGTCCGCGCGGCGCAGCAGGTTGCCGGTGGGGTTGTTCGGCGAGCAGGCGAACACCAGTTTGGTGCCCGGGTTCGCCGCCTGGGCGGCCACGACGGCCTCGACGTCGAGCTCGAAGCTCTCCGCTGTCCGCCCGAGTGGCGCCTGGTGCACGGCCACGTCCTGGATGCACGCTGCGGTCTCGTACATGACGAACGTCGGCGGGGTGATGAGGATGGCGTCCTCGCGGGCCCGGCAGAACGCGCGCACCAGCAGGTCGATCGCCTCGTCCGCGCCGCGGGAGAGGAACAGCCGCGCGCGGGGCACGCCGTAGACCTCGGCGAACCGGTCGAGCAGGGCGCGCGGCTGGGGCTCAGGGTAGCGGTTGTAGCCGACGAGGTCGTCCGTCCCCGGGTAGGGCGGGTAGGGGTTCTCGTTCGCATCGAGATAGATCCGGGCGTCGGCCTTTCCCTCGGTCCGCGCCGAGCTGTACGGCTTCATCGCGTAGATCTCGGGTCGGACCAGGTCGACGATCTCGTTCATGTGGAGCCCTCGTTCATCCAAAATGTCCCTCTCGCGGCTGTTGGCGGCGCCGGACGCTACCACGCCTGCCCGGCAGGCCGGCGGCCCCGCGGATATCGGCCCGCAGCGGAGCGAGCACCCATGGTCGCCGGTCCCGCTGGTTCTGTACTAGTTTCCAAGGCCACACGCGCTTCGCCATGGTTCACCCGACGGGTCACTCCCAGGCACACCGGAGCATCATGATCACTGCGACTCCGCAGGCCGAGCATGCAGGACCTTGAGGCGGGCGACCCGACCACGGTCGGCCCCTACACGCTGCGGGCCCGCCTCGGTGAAGGCGGGATGGGGCGGGTGTTCCTCGCCCACTCCCCGTCGGGGCGCCTGACGGCGGTCAAGCTGATCCGCCCCGAGCTCGCCGGTGACGGCGTCTTCCGGGACCGGTTTCGTCGGGAGGTCACCGCCGCGCGCATGGTCAGCGGCGCGTTCACCGCCCCGGTCGTGGACGCCGACCCGGACGCGACGACCCCGTGGCTGGCCACCCAGTACGTCCCCGGGCCGTCCCTGCACGAGGCGGTCGCGCAGGCCGGCCCGTTCGCCCCCGAGGTCCTTCGCCGCCTCGGCGCCGGCATCCTCGAGGCACTCGTCGCCGTGCACCGGGTGGGCCTGGTGCACCGTGACCTCAAGCCGAGCAACGTCCTGCTCGCCACGGACGGCCCGCGCCTGATCGACTTCGGCATCGCCCGCGCGGCCGACCACACCGAGCTCACCCGCTCCGGTGACATCGTCGGGACCGCCGCGTACATGTCGCCGGAGCAGGCCAACGGCGCGGAGGCCGGCCCGGCCAGCGACGTGTTCGCGGTCGGAGCCGTGCTGGTCTTCGCCGCGACCGGCCGCGGCCCGTTCGGCCGCGGCACCCCCGCCGCCGTGCTGTACCGGGTCGTGCACGGCGAACCGGATCTGGCCGGCGTGCCGGCGGACCTGCACGGCACGCTGCGCTCCTGCCTGGCCAAGGATCCGGACGAGCGCCCCGAGCCGGCGGCGCTGCTCGGCTGGTTCGCCGGCGGCGTTCAGGTCGCCGGCCCCAGCTGGCCGCAGGCCGTCACCCGCCTGCTCGACCTGCGCGCCGCCGAGGTCAACGGCCGCCTCCACGCCCCGCGGCCGACAGCCGTGCTGCCCCCGACCCGGCTACCACCGCATCCCGCGGCCAGCCCGTCCCGACCGGCCCCGCCGCAACCGACGCCGTTCCCGCCCACCCCGTTCCCGCCCGCCCCGGCCCCGCCCACGCCGACCCCGCCCGGCCGGCTCTCGGGATCGCCCGTCACCGGTCCGCCCGGTACCCCGCCGCCGTCCCCCGGCCCGCGGTCCGACCCGTCCCGAACGCCGCTGTCCCAGCCCGAGGACCCGCAGGCCAGCGGTCCCCGGGGTGGACCCCAGCGGCCCTATCCGGTGGCGACGGTGTTCTCCGGCCGTTGGCGGATGTGCCTCGCGGTCGGCCTGGTACTGGCCGTCGGCGGCACTGTCCTGACGGTCTCGTCGGCCGTGGCGCTCGCCGGGGCGCTGCGCGATCTCGCGGACAGTCCAGCCGGCGACACGAGCGCGATGGACCGGATCATCGGCTGCTCCCTGTTCCTCGTCGCCGGCCTTCTCGCGCTGCCCGCCGGGTGGTGGCGCCTGCGGTACGCGCTGCGCCGCCCGACCCTGACCGTCGGCCCGCTCGGCCTGCGCGCGGAGGTCGACGGCAACCAGATCGACCTCGGCTGGCGGCACATCGCCCGCGCCGAGGTCGTCGCGGTGGGCCGCCGCGAGATCCTCGCCGTCTGGCCCGCCGTACCGGGGATGAGCTGGGCCGTGCGAGGCCGCCGCGCCCGGCGACGCCCACGCGGGCGCCACCGCTGTCTCTGGCACAACTTCGCCCTGGGCTGCGACATGATCATGGATATGTCGCTCCTGGACGGCAGCCCCACCCAGGAGGTGACCGCCGCGCTCAGCGCGATCCCGCACCTTCCCCCGCTGCCAGGTCCACCCTTCCCGCCACCTCCGTCGTTCGGCGACCACCGGCGACGGTGGTAGTGGGCACCGTCGGCGCCCCGCGGCCCGGCCCAGGTCACGGCACCGCGCGAGATCAGGCTCCCGGCCGGCGCAGCGCGGCGGGGGCGACGACCTCGTCGAGCAGCCAGACGGGACGGTCGGGCTCGGCCGGGTCGCGGCCGAACCACGAGACGGCGACGGACGTGTCGTCGATCAGCGCCGCGGCCTGCGGCGGCAGCCACAGGTGCTCGGGGGCGCCGCCCTCGCCGAGGCGCTGGGCGGTGATCGAGGTGACCGCGGCCCGCACCGGTTCGAGGGCGGCGAGCAGCCGCAGCAGCGCCGTCCACACCGCGTCCGGGTCCGGCAGGGCCGCGACGACGGGCTCCACCGCGGACAGGTAGAGGTTGCCCTCCCGGGCCACCAGCTGCCAGATCAGGAACGTCGCCAGCCCCATCGTCCGTTCCAGCACCTCGTCGCGGTCGGCGCCGGGCATCCGCGGCAGGAAACTGTCCCCGGTCAGGCGGATGTCGGCGCGGTCGCGGCCCTTCGGCACCCAGGTGACCTCGTTGGCGGGCACGACGGCGCCGGCCGTGGGCACCAGATCGTCGCGGGTGACGCCCGTCAGCTCCAGGGCGGCGTGGTGGACCCGCCCGGTGCGGTGCGGGGCGAGATGGCGAAGGCCCTGGTGGGAATGACCGACGTAGGGCCGGGCCATCACCTCGAGGCCACCGGCGATCTCCCGCTGCGGCTGGGAGTAGTTCAGTCGCGCGCACTCCATCCACAGCCGCAGCAGCGGATGGCGCGCCGGGCCGAGGATCAGGTCGTTGCTGACACCGGCCGGCAGGACGTTGAGGGTGCACGCCACCGGCGCCGCGGCGACAGCCGCGAACAGTCCCGGCAGCGACGCCGGCTCCGCGCCGCCCGGCGGCCCCGCGTCGAAGCGGATGTCACCGTCGATGTAGAGGCCGCCGAAGGTGTGCACGAGCTCGACCCGCAGGTGGTCGGTGGCGCTGGTGTAGCCGCGCGGACGCTGCTTGGCCATCTCCAGCACGTACTGCGGGTGCAGGTACAGCGGATGGCCGGCGTGGAACACCTCGTGCACGTTGACCAGCGCCACCCCGCTGTCCCGCGCCCAGGTGACCAGCGGGCGCACATCGGCCAGCCGGTCATCCGCCGGGCCCTCGGCGGGCGGCGGGGCCGGGCGCGACCGCGGTTCCAGCTCGGCGAGCACGGCGGCGGCGCGGGCGCGCGGGATGTCCGTCCACAGCACGACGGTCGCCTCGGGGAAACGGCGGGCCGCCGCGGCGTAGTGCTCGCGAAACGCCGTGACCACCGGCATCGGCTGGCCCAACCAGATGCCGTGGACGACGAAGGGGATCTCGACCGTCTCCCCCAGCGTCGGCGCCCCGGCACCCGCGGGTTGCCCCCACCCGCGGTCCCCGGGCGCACGGCGGGCGCGGAAAACCGTGGCGTGCTCGGCGTCCAGGGCCGTCGCCGTCAGCTCCTCGGGGCTCGGCGCCGGCCGGGTGAGGCTGATGCGGCGCAGCAGCGGACCGACGTGCTCCGGCCGCAGCCGCGCGAACTCCATGCCGCCGACGAACCCCGGGGCCGGGGGCAGCCGTCGCAGCCCGAACAGGTCGGCGCCGAGCCAGCCGGCGAGCGCACGTTCCCCGTCCTCGGTGTGGAGCCGGTCACCGAGCAGCCGCCGCAGCCAGGCCAGCAGGCCGGCCTCGGGCATCGGATGGACCCAGCGCGGCGGGTCCGGGACGCCGGCCCGCCACATCCGCTCGAACAACGCCAGCCCAGCCCGCAGGCTGTCCTGCCGCCCACCGGACCCGACCACATCGGTTGGCACACCGCATGATCCCACGGCCGGCCCCTCGGCCCGGCCCAAGGCCAGCCGGCAGCCCACCACCGCACCTCCGGTCACCGCACCTCCGGTCACCGCACCCCCCAGGCGCCGGGGGCCGGGACGCGGCGACGCCCCGGTCACCATGGGTCGGGCGGCCGGGGCGTCGCGGGAGTGGCCGGGTGGGTCAGGCGTCGGCTACCCGGCGCAGGATGTTGCGGTCGGTATGGATGACCGGCTCGGCCGGGACGCGGCCGTGGGTGATGACGGTCTTCTCGTCGTAGCCCCAGCTGCCATCGGGGTAGACGGTGATCGCCACCTCGTACAGGGTGGTGTTCGCCGCCTTGGCCAGGTAGGGGTTGGACAGGATGCCGTAGGTGGTGGAGCCCAGCTCGGCGCGCATGGTGTAGCTGGTCGCGTCGACCGTGGTCTCGCCGCCGGCGATGAGGGTCTGCCCGCGGGGCACCATGAACGAGCGCATCACGTGCCCGAGCTCAGGGTCCCACAGCCAGTAGCCGACCTCGGTGTGGAACGGGTTCTCCTCCTTGACCTCGGTGCGCCAGGCGGCCATCCGGTAGTCCAGGCCCCACAGGTGCTGGGAGCCGTTGTCGACGGGCCCGAACGGCTTGAGGCTGACCTTCTCCCGGTAGGGAGTGGTGATCATCGAGCCTTCGACGTTACCGAAGGCGATGTCGACGCCCTGGGCGCCTTCCCACTCGCCGGCCAGGGCCGCGAGCGGGCCCCACTCGGAACCAACCTTCTCGGTCAACGCCGGATCCTCCTTGCAGTGACGGACAAACTCCTGCGACGACACCCAACAGCAACGGCGGTCGTCTGACGATGGTCAGCACCGAAAGGTGCGAGGAACGGAACGAAGGTCACATCACGTGCCGGCGGGCCGGCGTCCGTGCCGCGGGACGCCCCGCGCCGCAGGGCGACGCGTGCCGTCCCGCCGCCGGCGCCGGCCCGCCGGTCGCAGCCGCGCACCGGCGCCGCGGGCAGGTCCCGCCGGTCACCGGTGCGCCCCGCCACGCGGCTGGGTCAGGCCGGCGTGGCGGGCGTTCGGGGCGCCGCGGCCTCGTGCTCGTAGGTCGCCCAGCGCTCGGTGATGTCGCGCTGCGCGAGCTCCTCAAGCTCGGTGACCGCGTCGGGGGCAACCGCGCCGAGACGGGTGAAGCGGGTCTCGGTCGCGGCGAACTCGGAGAACGGCATCGACGGCTTGCGCGAGTCCAGCGAGAACGGGGTCTGTTCGCGCGGGTCGACCCGGTACAGCGGCCAGTAGCCGGACTTCACCGCGGCCTTCTGGTGGTCCAGGCCGTCGGTCATGTCGATGCCGTGGGCGATGCAGTGGCTGTAGGCGACGATCAGCGACGGGCCGTTCCAGCTCGCCGCCTCGTGGAAGGCGCGCACCGTGTGCCGGTCGTTGGAACCGAGGGCGACCTGGGCGACGTAGACGTCGCCGTAGGCGGCGGCGATGAGGCCGAGGTCCTTCTTGCGGGTCCGCTTGCCGCCGCCGGCGAACTTCGCGACGGCGCCGCGCGGGGTGGACTTCGACGCCTGGCCGCCGGTGTTCGAGTACACCTCGGTGTCCAGCACCAGGATGTTGACGTTGCGACCGGACGCGAGGACGTGGTCGAGCCCGCCGAAGCCGATGTCGTAGGCCCAGCCGTCACCGCCGACGATCCACACGGCCTTCTCGACGAGGTTGTCGACGAGGGGGTCCAGGCGCCGGTTGTGCTCGGGGGCGACGGCGAGGCGCCGGCGCAGCTCCGCGACCCGGGCGCGCTGCGCGGCGATGCCGGCGTCGTCGCTCTGGTCGGCGCCGAGCAGCTCGTCGACGAGGCTGTCGCCGACGAGCGGCGCGGCCTCGCGCAGCAGGCGGCGGGCCTCGTTCTGCTGGCTGTCCAGGGCGAGGCGCATGCCGAGACCGAACTCGGCGTTGTCCTCGAACAGCGAGTTCGCCCAGGCCGGGCCGCGACCGTCGGCGTCGGCGGTCCACGGGGTCGTCGGCAGGTTACCGCCGAAGATCGACGAGCAGCCGGTGGCGTTCGCGACGAGGATCCGGTCGCCGAAGAGCTGGCTGAGCAGCTTCAGGTACGGCGACTCGCCGCAGCCGGAGCAGGCGCCGGAGAACTCGAACAGCGGCCGGCGCAGCTGGGAGCCGCGGACGTCGGTGGCGGCGACGAGCGTCGGGTCGATCGCCGGCAGCGTCTCGTGGAACGCCCAGCCGGCCCGCTCCTCCTCCATCCGCGGCGCGGCGTCGACCATGTCGAGCGCCTTGTGCTCCTTGTTGTTCTTGTCCGTCGCGGGGCAGACCTTGGCGCACAGGGTGCAGCCGGTGCAGTCGTCCGGGGCGACCTGGATGGTCACCCGCAGCCCGGCGAGGTCCTTCTCCCGCGGCTCACGGGACTTGAAGGTGGCCGGGGCGTCGGCGAGCAGCGCCGGGTCGAACGCGGTCATCCGGATCGCGGCATGCGGGCAGACCAGGGTGCACCTGCCGCAGTTGATGCACAGGTCGGCGTCCCAGACGGGCAGCTCGCGGGCGATGCCGCGCTTCTCGTACCGGGCCGTGCCGACGGGGAAGGTGCCGTCGACGGGCAGCGCGCTGACGGGCAGCAGCTCCCCCTCGCCGGCCATGATCCGCGCGGTGACCTCCTTGACGAACACCGGCGCGTCCGCGGCCAGCGGCCTGCCCGCCCGCGTGCCGACCGAGCGCCCGCGCAGGTCGACCTCGGCGAGCGCGCCGAGGGAGGCGTCGACGGCGGCGTAGTTGCGGGCCAGCACCTTCTCGCCGCGCTTGCCCTGGGCGACACGGATCGCGTCCTTCACGGCGGCCACGGCACGGTCCGCCGGCAGCAGCCCGGACAGGCTCACGTAGCAGGTCTGCAGGACGGGGCTGACGATGCCGGCGAGGCCGGCGTCGCGGGAGACCCGGTCGGCGTCGACGACGAACAGCCGGGCCCGGCGCGCCAGCAGGTGGCGCTGCGCGTTCGCCGGCAGGTGCTCCCAGACCTCGTCCGCCGAGTACGGGCTGTTGATCAGGACGGTGGCGCCCTCGGCGGCGACGGCGAGGACGTCGACCCGGTCGAGCAGGGAGAACTGGTGGCAGCCGACGTAGTCGGCGTCGCGGATGAGCCACGGGGCGTCCACCGGGCGCGGGGACAGCCGCAGGTGCGAGACCGTCATCGAGCCCGACTTCTTCGAGTCGAACACGAAGTAGGCCTGGGCGTGCAGCGGGGTGTGGTCGGAGGCGATGCCGGCGGTGGCCCGCGTCGAACCGACGGTGCCGTCGCTGCCGAGGCCGTAGAACACTGCGCGGCGCACGTCGTCGGCCTCGGGGAAGCCGGCGTCGTCGACGGTGAGCGACAGGTTCGTGAGGTCGTCGGCGATGCCGACGGTGACCTGCCGGCGCGGCTTCGGGCCCACCAGCTCGGCGAGGACCGCCGCGGCCATCGCCGGGGTGAACTCCTTCGACGCCAGGCCGTAGCGGGCGCCGATGACGCGGGGCATGTTGCGCCGGCCCTCGACGACGTCGGCCTGCTCGGCGAGGGCGGCGAGGACGTCGAGGCGCAGCGGCTCGCCGGCGGCGCCGGGCTCCTTCGTGCGGTCGAGGACGGCGATCGCCTGCACGGTCGCGGGCAGGACGGAGAGGAACGCGTCGGTGTCGAACGGCCGGTAGAGCCGGACCTGGACGTAGCCGACCTTCTCGCCGCGGGCGACGAGCTGGTCGACGGCGTCGCGCACCGCGGAGCGGCCCGAGCCCATGATGACGATGACCCGCTCGGCCTCCGGGTGGCCGTGGTACTCGAAGATCCGGTAGTGCCGGCCGGTGGCCGCGCCGAGGCGCTCCATCGCCCGCGCCACGATGGCGGGCAGCGCGTCGTAGTAGGCGTTCGCGGCCTCGCGGGCCTGGAAGAAGGTGTCGGGGTCCTGCGTGGTGCCGCGGATGACGGGGTGGTCCGGGGACAGCGCGCGGGCGCGGTGCGCCTCGACGAGCTCGTCGGCGAACAGGTCACGCAGCGTCGCGTCGTCGATCTCGGTGACTTCGTTGAACTCGTGCGAGGTGCGGAAGCCGTCGAAGAAGTGCAGGAACGGGACGCGGGATTCCAGCGTGGCCGCGTGGGCGACCGCGGCGAGGTCGTGGGCCTCCTGCGGGGAGGCGGAGGACAGCATGGCGAAACCGGTGGATCGGGCGGCCATCACGTCGCTGTGGTCACCGAAGATGGACAGCGCGTGCGTCGCGATCGTACGCGCGGCGACGTGCAGGACCGTCGGCGTCAGCTCACCGGCGATCTTGAACATGTTCGGCAACATCAGCAGCAGGCCCTGCGAGGCGGTGAACGTCGTCGACAGGGCGCCGGCCTGCAGTGCGCCGTGCACCGCTCCGGCGGCGCCGCCCTCGCTCTGGAGCTGGACGACGTCCGGCACCGCGCCCCAGAGGTTCGTGCGTCCCTTCGCCGCCCAGGCGTCGGCGAGCTCCCCCATCGCCGAGGCCGGCGTGATGGGGTAGATCGCGATCACCTCGCTCGCCCGGAAGGCCACCGACGTGGCGGCCTCATTTCCATCGATCGTCTTCTGACCCATGCTGTCCAGCGTCGGCCGCCGAAGCGCCGATAGGGCAGGACTTCCGTCCCTCGTCGGGGGCCGGAATGTACCGATATATCTTGCTGATCGCGGGTACTCCGAGCCTCTCGCCGTCGGGTAGCGCCCCCATCGCCACAGCTCAGCCATTTGTGACGACGACCGCAGCCACACGCCGCCGCCGTCGCTCGCGCCGCCGCCCCGCCCCGCCGCCGCCGCCGTCGCCCCGCCCCGCCGCCGTCGCCCCGCCCCGCCGCCGTCGCCCCGCCC
>NZ_JALKFX010000085.1:19698-38592 GCF_023243045.1 Frankia sp. AgB32 | reverse complement strand
GAGGTGCATGCCCTGTTCCCGTCCTGCGGTGAGTGCCGGAAAGCGCGGGCGGAGCACCTGCGCCGGTCCGCGCGCGGTGCGCGGGCGCGCGACGAGCTGCCGAGCCTGACTCTCCAGCCGCCGGTGACGCGCTGTACGCATATCCCGGACGTGTGGGCGCCGGGGTTCGGGCCGGGGTCGGAGCCGCCGGAGGACTCCGGGTGGGAGACGCGGCCTGCTGGTCCTGCCTGACCCCGGTCGGGGGAGCGCCGCCAGGGCCCGATCTGACCCGAATCAACCTGTCTAGCGCGCTTGACACCCTTGGGCCTGCCCGCCACTATGTGTCTAGCGCGCTAGACGGTCTGGCGCCGGGGAGGGCTACGAATATGCACACCGCTGACACCGTCCGCGCAGCCTGGGACGCCGGAAGCCGCGCCGACATCCTCGCTGTCATCGACGGCGGCGGCGTCGACCTCGACGACCACGGTCGCCCCCTCGACGACCAGTGGGATCTGATCGCCGGCCAACTCGACACGGCCCCCGCCGCCGAGATAGCCGGCTCTGACCAGGAGCGGGACATTTCGCCGGCAACCGCAGCCGAGATGGCCGCCGTAGCAGGAGAGATGCGCCGCGAGGCCGAGATCGCCGCAGACATCCATCGCAGACGGGACGCTGTCGCCACTCTGGCCGCAGCCAAGGCGGCCGCGGTGCAGGCGGGGGAGGCCCAGGCCGCCGCGTCGGCTGCCCTCGATCTGGCTATCGCGGCGGCGCACGCCCCGACAATCGGCCGCCTGTCCTACCGTGAGATCGCCCGCACAGTCGGCCTGTCGCACCAGCGGGTTGCGCAGATCTACGACGAGCAGAAGGAGCTCCTCGAATCGGATCGAGCCCCCGGCCGTCTCATCGGATCATGGTTTCCGCAGGTCGGAGGGCGGGTCCGGCGCCTGCCGTCCGAGCCGTGGCGGCGGATCACGGAGATCCAGAAGATCGGGGAGATCCTCCGGTTCTACTTCGGCGACGACGATTATCTGGATGCGCCGCTCACGGGGATCGTTGAGGTCCCGCGGGATTTCGACGGGGGTCCCACGGAGTAGCAGGTACACCCTTCTGGGAGTTTTCCCGCTGCCGGCCTGATCCCGGGCATGCCGAAGCGCCCCTGGCCACCCATCACAGGTGCCGGGGGCGCTGCCGTTTCAGGCGCTGGTATCCGGGAGCAGCGTGCACACGTTGTCCGCGTCGACCAGGTAGGCGCCCGGCTGGGGCGCGGACCCGCCGACCTTGACGCCGTCCGGCGTCACCCAGGTGATCTCACGGTCAGACGGCTCGACGTCGGGGCTGATGGCGCTGACGAAGGTCACGGGCTCCCAGTTCGGCATGTCTCATCATCCACCCGGACACGACGAAACCGCCCCCGGCCACCCACGAGTGTGGGCGGCCGGGGGCGCGCTGGCGTCTGGGGTCAGACGGTGGGCTCGTCCGGGGGCGGCGTCGGCTCCGGGGCCGGGGTGCCGCCGGCGGTCTGGGCCAGCGCGGTCAGCCGCGACGTGACCGCCTCGGTGTCCGCCGCCGTCTCGTCCAGCCCGGTCACAATCCGATCGATCGCGGCCTGGACGTCCGCAGGGACGGTGTCCTGCCCGGCGAGCAGCTGCTCGACGATGGCGGTGAATTCGTCGACGACACCGCCGAGAGTGTCGATGTCGGCCTGCTGCCGCTGGGCGCGGGCCTCGACGTCGTGGATGTCGGCCATGATCTCTCCGATCTGCTGGGTGTGCTGGTCGACCGTCCGGCGGGACGGCCACGGGAGGAACCGGGACAGGCGCATCAGTACGCCGCCCGGGTGTCGGGGGAGGCCGCGAGCGCGGCCCGGGGGGTCACGGCCTGTCGGGTCAGCAGCCCGAGCGCGGCGGCGACGAGCGCGAGGATCGCCGCGTCCGCCCCGGGCGGCAGCGCCAGGCCGAGCGCGACGGCCAGCGGGACGAGCGTCTGCGCGACGCCGTACACCGCGGTGGCCCGCGCGGGCGCGACCCGCCAGGCCGTGACCAGCGCGGCGACCGCGCCGGTGGCGGCGAGGACCGCGCCCTGGATGCCGGGGCGGAGCTGGTCCGGCCACCAGTAGGCGGCCAGCGAGAGCGCCGCGGCGAGAACCGCCTGAGCGCCAGCGGCGAGGGCGGCCGGTTCCCGGCGGGGCAGCGGCAGGACGGCTGTCGCCGGGGCGGTGGTGAGCAGGTAGGGCATGGGAAACCTCCGGGTGATGGTCAGCGGGGGAGGCGGTAGCTGCTGTACGCGGCGAGCCACGCCTCCGCGGCCGGGACCAGCGGGCCGAGGGCGTCGGCGAGCGCGTCGTCGGGGCTGTCCGGCTGGACCGGGCCGGGCGTCGGCGGCGTCGGGGTGGGGGTAGGCGCGGGCACCTGCACCGGGGTGGGGACGGTGACGTCGCCCTGCTGGTCGAGCAGGGTGGCGAGGTCGTCCCACGTCAGGTACGCCCGGCCGCCGATGCCCCAGGACTCCGCCCACGAGTTCGTGATCCACACCCGGCGCCGCTCGACGTCAATCTCGTCGGCGAGGTACTCGTGGCCGCCGGCGACCGCGCCTCGGGGGGTGAGCCGGCCGTCCTTCGCCGGCTCGAACATGGCCTGGAGCCACACCGTGCCGAGCAACACCGGGCCGGCAGTGGCCAGCGCGGTCAGCGTGGCCTGAAGCGAGAACGCGTGCTGGTAGCCGCGGGCGATGCCAGCGGCTTGCAGCGCCTTCGCCACCGACAGCCCATCCGATCCGGTGTCGGTCGGCGGGTAGTCGCCATCGATGTCGTCGAGGCGGGTGGCCGCGCTGTAGAGCTGGACGGCGTACGCCTCGTCAACCGCGACCCCGTCCACCGTGGTCACGCCCTGGCGGATGGCGTTGTCGGTGCCAAGCCAACCGGCCGCGGCGTTACCCGTGCACGAGCCGAGGTCGCCCTGGTCGAGCACGGGGATGCGCCGGGTCCACCGCCTGGAGACCAGCGTCGACGTCGGCGCACCCGCGACCGCGTACCGGGCCGAACGGGGGTCGTGCGCGACGTGCCGGCCCAATCGGTGCGGGTTGTCGGGCCGCTCGGGGATGCGGACGGTCGTGGTCACGGGGTGGCTCCGGGGGTGGGCACGGTAGGGGTGGCGAGCAGGGACGCGGCGTGGCCGGCGGCAGCCTCGGCCAGCCGGGCGGCCTCGAGCGGGCCGAGCACAAGAACCGCAGCGAGCAGCTCGTCGAGCGTCAGCGGCCCGGCGACGGCCGGCGGCACGGCGAGCATGGCCGCGGCCGGGTGGGACTCGTCGACCATCGTGGCCAGGGCCGCGCGGATCGCAGTGGTGTCCGAGACCGCGGCACCGACCTGCTCATAGGTGCGGCGCCACACGTCGACGGCGTTGCGCTGGTACGGCTGGTGCCAGCCTGCCGGGGTTGGCTGCGGCGGCGAGCACATCAGCTCCCAGATCCGGCCAAGCAGCTCGTCCGTGATGGCCTGGAGCTGGGTGGCGGACAGGACGACGTCCACGGGTGCCTCCGGTGCTGGTGGGGTGAGGATGGCCGCGGCAGCGGCGAGAATGTCCGCCCGCCGGCCGGCGCGGATCGGACCCGGGCATTCATGGCCGCCCCAGGCGGCTCCGCCCATCCGGTGGGTGCCCAGGCCGTAGCCGTTCGGCGAGTCGGTGATCTCGGCCTTCCAGCCGAACTCGCGGACACCCCAGGCGAACAGCTCGCCCAGGCGCTGCACCTGAATCGGGGTGTAGTCCTCGGAGGGGAAGCCCTCGCACTCACACGAGATCCAGTACGGGTTACCCGCCGCCTGCGCCCAAGCTTTCTGGTCGAGCGGGACGTACCCCTCGAACTCGCCCGTCCGGGACAGCCACAGGTGGGAGCTGACCTGCGATTCCGGGTTGTCGAACCAGCCGAACAGCGAGCCGGTGCCCACCTGGACGTGAGGGACCAGGCCGCGGGTCGGCTGGGCCATCGCCCCGGATCGGTTGCGCACCGGCCGGTATCGGGCCGGCGGGTACAGCACCGGGCCGCTCACCGGCTGCCGTACCGGGCACGACAGTCCGTGGGCGGCGGCAGGCTCTTGAGGTACTCGGTGTAGGCGGTCTCCTCGGCCTTGAGGTAGGAGACGATCGGGCCGAGGACGGCGGCCGGCGCGTCAAGCCCTTCGGCGGCGACGACCAGCGCATGCGTGTCGTCCCGCAATTTCGTGTTCTTGACCCGCAGGCCGGCGTTGGTCGCCTGCGACTTCGTGCACGCCTCGATCAGACCGGTATAGACCCGGTCGAACCGGTGCTGGGTGCGGGTGGCCTGCGCCCACGAGACCAGCAGGACCACGACCACGACCACGATTGCCGATGCGGCGATGATGACCCGGGTGCGGATCTGCCCTCGTAGGGCCGCGGACTCATCATCAAGCCGGGTCTGCGCGTCGGTATCGACCTCCTCGACACGGACAGCCGCCGCATCCGCGCGGCGGTTCGCCTCCCCGACCTCGCCGCGCAGCTGGCCGATGGCCGCGGTCAGGCCCTGGGTGGACTGGGCGAGTTCGCCGCGCTCGGCGGTGAGCTGCTCGACGGCGAGCCGGAGCCGACGGACCTCGGTGGCGTCGTCTGGGAGGTCTGGCGTGGATGGATCAGTCACGGCCGCCCCCTGGGGTCGTTGTGGATGTAGGCGGCGAGTTCGTCGATGACGACGTCATGCGCACGAAGCCGGCGGGTGAACAGCTGGGCCGCTTCGTCTGCCTGGCCCAGTACGTCATGCAGCCGGGCCAGCAGAGCGGCGGACACCGCTGGCAGTGTGGGCGCCGGCCGCCGGGCGGCCCGGCTCACCGCCTGCGCTCCCGCGCGAGGAGTTGCAGATACTCCCTGTTGATCTCGGTCGAGCGCACCAGCGCTTCCCCGGCGCTCGTCAGCGCGGGCACCGTCCGGTCCCGCGTGAACGTATACGCCTCGTCCAGCGCGGTCCGCAGCGCCGTGATCTCGCCCTGCTGCCGGTCGATCACCTCGTCCCGGGCGGCCAGCTCCCGGGCGTTCGCCGCGTCCGAACGTCTGATGAACCACAAGAAGCCCAGGATCGCCAGCGTCGCGACCAGGCCGACCGCTCCCTTTTCTGCGAGCTGGCCGAGGGGGTCCGCCGGTGCCGACGCGGCGGCCCAGAGCGCCACCATCAGCCGCCCCGATCATCGGTGCCATGCCGGTCAGACACTGCGGTAGAGCCGCTGATACTCGACCGCCGCCCGCGGGTTCGCCGGGCTACCGGACGAGCCGAGGATGCTCATCCTCTGGGCGTCGTCGTCGTAGTAGCACTCGCCGCCCGACTGGCCGCGGGCGCGCACCCGAGCGAACTCGGCGACCATGTTCGTCACGAACGTGGGGTTGTCGCCGCCGCCGACGGTCAGGTTCGAGCTGTTGCACGCCCACTCCGGCACCCAGAACTCGAGACCCTCCGACCAGGCGAAATCCGCGTACCAGCGGACACCGTTCACGTCGGCCGCCTCGGCGGCGAAGTCCCGCCGGGACGGGCTTGTTGACGTGCCGCCGAACGACGGCGGGTAATGGTCGTAGTAGTCCACCCCGACGCCGTCGAGGTAGCCCTTCCCCACGTAGATGTTCCGCGGGTCGTTCGCCGGGAACTGGCCCGCGCCGAAGCCGGGGCTGTCGTGGCCGTTCCACGTCTGGAGTAGCCGGGCCCGGGGGTCGACCGCTCGTACGACCATGGAGAACCGCTGCCAGGTGGTGACGTACTCGTCGTAGCTCTGGAAGTGCTGAGCACCGTTCCCGGGGCCGCCCCAGTAGTGCAGGTTGCTGTGGTTCGCCTCCCAGCCCATCGAGAACACCGGCGGTGGGAAACCGGCGTCGGTGCGGGCCTTCCAGTTCTGCGCGAGCTGCTTCCACTGGGCTTCGTAGCGGCCCTTCGCCGCGGCGGCGTAGGTGTAGGAGCCCTGCGGGAACGGCGGGATCTGCACGATCAGGGTGATCGTCTTGTCGGTCCAATACCCTGCCGCGGACGTCAGCGGGCCCCAGTCCTTGGCCCGTTCGGGGTAGTGCAGCGCGCAGGTGATCGGCTTCCCGCGCCACGTCCCGAACTTGAGGCCCGTGTCCTGCCGGTTGTTGTTCGGGTTCCCCCCCGACAGCCACACCGCGGTGCCCGTGCCCCCGCTGCCGCCCGTGCCCGGGTCCGAGGTGGGCGTGCCGGTGCCGTAGCACAGCACCTCGAGCCCCTGGACGCAGCCGGCGTTCGTCACGGTCGTCACTGCCACCGTGAGCCGGCCGTCCGCGCCGATCGTCGCCGGCACCTCCCGGACGACTCCGCGGTACGGTCCGCCGGCCAGCGCGACCGGGTCCACCGCGCGCAGGGCACTGCTGCCCTGGACAGCGACATCGAACACCCGCATCCCCGGGCTGGTGTCCGCAGCGTACGAATCGGCGAGGTGCAGCCGGACCACGGCCGGGCCAGGGGGCAGACCGGTCAGGGTGTAGGTGAAGTCCCCCCACCGCTCGGTCTCCATGACCACGTCGGTGCCGTACCGGCCGGCGCCCTGCGCGGACGCCGTCCCACCGGTGTACCCGCGGTCGGCCTCCCACGCGACCCCGCCGACCGTGACGGCTGGGCCACCGCAGTTGATCCGCACCGTCGCCGTCGGCACCGGCACGGGCGGGTCCGGGTCGGGATCGGCCGGCGGGGCCCACGGGTGTGCGGCCATCCAGCCGGCCAGTGCGGCACCAGCCTGCTTGCAGTACTCGGGCCAGGTGGCCATGGCGTCTCCAGCAGAGGGGGTGGTGGGGGGAGGTCAGGAGGCGATGCGGTACACGGCAAACTGCGACCCGCCATCGTTCACCGAGGTGGCGATCGTGCCGCCGGTGTTCTGCCAGGCGGTCAACTCCAGATAATCCCCAGGGTTCATGAACGTGATGTACGTGCCGACATCCAAGAACGTTTCGATGGGCGCCGCGGCGGCCGGCCCGGAAGCCGCATGCAAGGTGACATTGTTTTTCCGGAACTTGCCGAATCTCGCTCCGCCAGCCGCAGTGAAGGTGACCAGGCCGCCCATCATGTACCAGCCCGCGGTCTGCGCGGTCAACCTGGTTCCTCCGGACCACATGCCATCAACGTTAGGGAAGGCGGAATTGAAATTGATCGGCACATCGGCGGTTGGTCCGAGGAATTGCTGTGCGGTCTGCTGTGCAACGCAGACGCCTCCTGAGTTTTGTTTCAGGAAGTTCAGCATCGAGCTGATCTCGTTCATTTTCGTGGCGGTCAGCAGCTCGTTTATCCACGTGCGGACCGTGGGGACGGTTGCCATTCATGCTCCCAGGTAGATCACGGTCAGGGACGAGCCGCCATCCGCCACCGACGTCTTAATGGTCACCGTGCTGTTCTGTCGGACGCGGAGCTCCACGTAGTCGTCTACGTTCAGATAGGCGATGCGAGGGCCTACGGGCATGAACGGCTCGATGCCCGCCATCGCCGCACGCTGGGTGATGGCTAGGGTGATCGGGTTGGCTGAGCCTCCGTTCACCATCAACTTGGACGCGCGGAACCCATCTCCGTTCACCGCCAGCGCTCCCATGCCGGCTATCAGGTAGTTCCCCGGGGTGCGCACCACATACCGCGACAGATTGTCCTGGTCGGAATGCCCGCCGTCCCGGTCGACCTCTTCGTTCTGCATTTGGACTGGATAGTCCGAGTCGGAGGGTATGTCGTGCGCGATGGTCTGCGTCAATTGGCAGAACCCGCCGCTCCGATATTGCAGAAAATTCAGCATCGTCGAGATCTTGTTAAGCTCGACCGAGGTGACATGAGGTGTCGCCCAGGAGGGAGGACTCGGTATCGTCGCCATCAGTACCACCCCGCCTGACAGTCAGCCGCGCCCAGCAGGGAAAGATTTCCGCCGGTGTCGAGCTGGGCCATCTGGTGCAACTCGGCACGCCACGGCGACAGCCCCAGCACGTACACCGTGTTCCGCGGGTTGCCGTCCTGCCGGGACTCGATGCTCTCGACGAACGCGTCGAGGGTCTGCCACGGGGCGAGCGAGGGCAGGCCCTGCACGCTGATCCTGTCGCCGACCTCCAGGCCGAGGAGGATCGGCCAGAGCGCCGGCCGCGCGCCCGGCTGGAGAGCCAGCGAGGAGACGCGGGCCCGGTTGTCCTTGCGGGTCGCCACCCGCCACTTCCCGAGCGCCGCGGCTTCCTCGTCCGAGTCGATCGCCACCTCGATGTCGTCGGCTGGCTTCAGGCCGTACCGGGCGATTGACGCCGCGTCGGAAGCGACGGTGGTTGCCCCGGTCGTCCGCGTGACCTTGATCGAGTTCTCGACGAACTGATTGTCTTTCTTCGGGGTGAAATCCCGAGCCGTAATAGCCGTCCCATCGGCGGCCCGAAACACCGCCTTCGCGGCGACGTTTACCCGGGCGTGCCTGTTTCGCATGACGAGTTTCCCGGCGACATCCGCGATGACCAGGGCCGACGACTGTTTCGCTATATCCTGGATCAGCGAGAGCGCGGTGGTGGACGCCCACGATCGGTCCATGAGGCTGGACAGGCCGACATCGATGCGTGTCCACGCCTCCGGCCAGCCGGCGAGATTCGCGACGCCTCCGATCCGGTTCCCCTCAGACTCGGACAATCCGCCGGACCTGCCTACCTGCGAGTGGGCGCCCAGCCGGCCGGTATCAACTGCCCTCCGCCAAAATGCGACGTGCGCGATCGGGGTCCGCCACGCATACTGAAGAGACCGCCGATACGACTGAAAATATCCACCCACCCACACCCGGTCCGGCGTTCCAGCGGTATACGGCGTCGAACCCAGCGCCACCGCTTTCTCCTCGTATGAGGTTTTGAGTGTGAGAGTGCCGTATGTGCCGCCGGATGGGCTCCAGGTGAGCGCGAACATCAGCGTCGTCGGGGTACTGGAAACGTAGGTGAAGTCGCTGAGGATCAGTGTCGTCGTGGGCGATCTGACGGTGAGCGCCCCGTAGGTCTCCATCTGGAGCTGGAAGCCCGAGTGATACTCGAAGCCGCCCGCATATGCGGCTGACCTGTAGAGGATCATTGTTTCCGTGGGGGCGGTGGTAGGCAGGCGTGCCCAGATTTCCACCGTCCAGCCGACGGTCGGGTTGGTCGCTGGGTTCGCCGCTGGCACGTTCGAGAAATCGAGGACGCTCCCCGGTTCGGTCGCGCTCGGGACCGTGTTCGGGTTGAGAGTGAGCCAGGGCTGACCGTCATCGGCAGTCTTTCCCGTGTCGAGAACGGGGGCGGCGTTGTCCGCGCCGAACGCACTCCCGGATGCCCCATATTTCGAGGTGGCGAGGGTGGCAATTCCACTATCCCCGGCGATGGATCCGGCGCTCACCGCTTCTTTCGGCTCGTTCAGCCGGAAATAAGCGTCTGGCTCGTCGAGCATGATCTCGGCCGGCAGTGGCGGGAGAATTGGCTTCCCGAACCAGTCGAACGCGTCGGTTGCCTGGACCTGCACCTCCGACCAGGCGCCGTTGGCGTGGATCGACTGCTCCCACGACTCGGTCGTCCCGGCCCACTCCGGGTAGAGCACCCCGTCGACCTGCCGGACAATGACGATCCGCCGGTTCGAGTCAATGTTGCCGAGGTATGGCGCTGGCGCGGTGACGCTGTCCGGGGTGAGGTAGCCGTCGGAGTTCTTCAGCGCCACCGTGCAGGTGCTCGCCTGCACCTGCCCGAGCTCGTCGTTGCGGCCTCGCCTCCACGAGACGTCGCGGACCCGGCCGGCGAGCAGCGTCCCGAGATGGTCGCAGGCGAACGTGTCGATGCGGTGCTGCTCGCCGACCGTGCAGTTGTTGATGGCGACGTCGACCCGCAGGCGGTTGACGCCGGCGGGGGCCTGGCCGACGACGAGGAGGGGCCGCCACTGTCCGAGGACCTGCGGCGCGGTCGACGTGACGGTGGTGAGCGTGCCGGAGCCCGCGGTCTGAAACGTGATCGTGGCCTGTCCGGTGCGCGCGGTCGTCTCGGGGCTGATGTAGATCAGCGCGCCGTACCAGCGCAACGCCGTCACCGACCCGGGAGCCGACTGCCAGTACGCCGCGGCCGGCCCGGTTGACGTGGTGCGGGTGAGTAGCCGCGACGCGGTCCCGGCATGCACCCGGCCCGTGTCGTAGGCGAACGTGGTCTGGCCGTTCGCCGCGTTCCAGGTGCTGGAGTCCTCGAACGTCGCATCGGTTCCGGCCGCGAGAGGGCAGTCGAGTGGGTCGACGTCGAAGCTGAGGAACGCCAGCAGGTTGACCGCGGTGCCGGTGCTCGGCGTGCCGATGAGCGCCGGGTCGACCGCGCCGTCCCCGACACCGAACACACCGGCGCCGAACGTGCCCGTGCCGAACGCCGCCATCAGGCGATCACCAGGGCGTATTTCGCGGCGAGCCATGCCTTCACCTGGCTAACCTCGGTCGCCGCGAGCGCCCGGTTATACAGGGCGAACTCGGCGATGTCGCCGGTCAGGTAGTTCGCGGCGGCGGTGCTGTTCGTGCCGAGCCTCAGCCCAGGCATCGCCGCCGATCCGCCGGTACCAGTCGTCCCGCGGGTCGTGAACGGCCGCGAGTCCCAATGCACCGTCGTTGACGCGCCGTTGTAGACGACGGCGATGACATGCCAGGCGTCCACATCCGGGGTCTCGCGCGCGCTGAGCTCCCCGGCGGCTCCGGCTCCGACCTGGAACAGGGTCGGGGAGATCCCCGCGTAGGCGAACACGCCGGACCTGCCTGACCACAGGTTCGCCGCGACGGCCACGGACGTGAACCGGGCGACGGTGACCACGGTGACCGGCACCGTGTAGCTCGTGCCCCACGCCCCGGTGTCGAGGGACTGGCTGGACGCTGCCGAGAACCGTACGACCGGCAAACTGTTCAGGATCCCGGTGCGCAGGACAGGCCGGTTGGTGCCGGACTGGGTGAGCGGTGCCGACTGCAACCCGGCCGACGGCGCCCAGGAGGACACCGCAGTGTTGTCCGCGAGGCCGAGGGCGTCCGCTCGCCACCAGCCCACCAGCCCGGACACCGTGTCCGGGCTGACGGTCGCCTGGTTGATGACCCGCATGCCGGCGAGCCGCGGCGACCGCATCGCGGTGTGGATCAGATCGGCCATCATCGCGTGGCCGCGGTCCGTTTGGTGGACGCTGTCCGAGCCGATCAGGTCGTACAGGTCGACGGACTGCGAGGTGGGGTAGACGCCGCTGATGTCGACGTAGGCGAGGTTTGCCGGGTCGTCGGCGGCCATGTCCCGCATAGCCTGGAGGTAGGACGCCCACGGGTAGGCGGGGGCGGTGACGTCCAGCCTGCGGTAGGTACCGACGAGCAGCATCGACGGCACCGGGTTGACCGTCGCGCGGATGTTCCCGATCAGCGTGGTCAGCGCCGTAGCGAACGCGGTGGGGCTGACACCGCTCTGGTATTCGTTGCTGCCCGTCATGAGGATGACGAGGCCGGCGGCGAGCTGGGCGATCCGCGTCGGTACCGACAGGTTCGCGACGAAATCGTTGGTGACCGCGCCGCTTCTGCCGGACTGGTAGATCTGCACCCCACCGGTCAGATCACCCTGATGGGCATACACACCGCTGATCACACAGGCGCCGACGGCCGTGATCAGGATGCTGTGCGAGCCGGAGGTGACCGTCGGGGTGGAGTAGGTGCCGTCGTGCCGGTTCGCCGTGCCGGTCGTGTCCGGGGTGACGCTCACGGCCGACCCGCCGTCGACCGCGACGGTGAACTGGCCGGCGCCCGGCCCCTGCTCGAACAGCACCGTGAACCCAGTGCACGGGTTGACGGTGCGGCTCATCGTCGCCCCGGCCGCGAGCGTCACCGACTGGAGGGAGAGGCCCAGAGCGTTCGTGCTGTTGGTGCCCGTCAGCGTCCACCCACTGTCGACCGCGGCGATGTGCGCGCCCCCTGCGACGCCGGGCGGGTTGTGGGAGGCGTGTAGCAGGTCCCCGAGCCGGTTGACGTACCGCCGGTCGATCGCGGTCGCCGCAACACCGGCGGTCGTGCTGGAGCCGACGGCGACGATCCGCGCCGGCGCGTACCAGCGGTTCGCCAGCGCCGCCCGCCACGCCCGCAGACCGAGGACCGCCCGCGGCGCCTCGACGGCACTGTCGAACGCACCGAACGCGGTGATCAGGGTCTGGCCCCACACGTCCGGCGGGTTCACCGACAGCGAGGGCAGCGTGTAGTCGACCATCACAGCTCCGAGGGGGTCAGGCGACGAGGCCGGTCGTGCCGCCGTTGCGGCTGGCGTACTTGTTGATCTCGTTGCGGATCGGGACGGCGATCTGCTGCGCGAGCCGGGCGATACCCGCGCTGTCCGCGTAGACCGGGCCGGAGAACATCACCTGGACGGCCTGACCGACCGCACCCGCCGCGGCGGCGGCTGTGGTGGGGGTGGGGTTGGCGACTGCCCCGGCGATACCGGCGATGGCCGGGGCGACACCGGACAGGTAGGAGGCGACCTGCGGCCAGGTCTGCTGGAGGCCGTCGAGGAGACTGCCCATGATCGCGTTGCCGGCGGGGATCAGGAGTTTCGCGTCGTAGGGAAGGGGCCCCTTCAACTGGGTGATCTTGTGGGCCATGCCGCCGACGAGGTCCTTGACGTCGTTCCAGCCGGCCTTGATCCCGTTGAGCAAACCCTCCATGATCTTCTTGCCGGCGTCGACCAGCCACTTCCCCGCGTCCGCGAACGCTCCGAGGATCTTGTTGCCGAGGCCGAGGAACCAGCCGACGATCTCCCCGACTGTTTTCCCGACGGTCCCGATCAGCCCCGACAGCACTCCGACGAAAATCCTGATCGCGCCGACGGCGATCTGGATCGCGACGGTCAGAATCCCCGTCACGATTTGCGCCAACGTGACGAACAACTGGACCAGCGGCATGATGATCGGCATCAGCGCGTTAAGGAGCTGCACTACCAGCTGCGCCAGAACCGGGATTAGCGGCAAAACCGCCATCGTCATCTGCATGATCGCCGGGATCAGCGGCAGCAGGGCGGGCAGCAGCTGGACCACCGCGCCGATCACCGCCGTCAGCGCCGGCTGTGCCTGCTGAAGCGCTGTCACCAGCCCGGCCGCCAGCTGCTGGCCCGCCTGCACCAGGACTGGCAGGAGAGGTTGGAGCCCGGCGAGGAGCTGGGCGATCAACTGGCCGGCGATCTGCGCCAGCGGCCCGACCAGCGACAGGATCGCCGCCACGAACTGGCCGATCGGCGGTAGCAGCGGGGCCAGCGCGGTCAGGATCTGCCCGAGCGCCTGACCGACGACCACGAGCACCGGGCCGAGCGCGGTCATGACCTGGCTCAGCAGCCCACCGGCCGCGGCGGCGAACTGGCCGAGGGGGCCCATCAGCCCCTTCAGCGCCGGGCCGAACAGGCCCACCGCGCCCAGCAGTTTCAGCACCGGGCCCAACGGCCCGGTAGCGAACAACATGAACAGCGGCATGAGCTGCCCGAGCAGCGGCGCCATCTGGGTGAGGGACGGCAGCAACTGGGCGAGAAGCTGACCGACCATGGTCAGCGCCTGCCCGAGCGCCCCGTTGAAAGCGCCCGCCAGCGACTGAATCAGGCTCACCAGCGCCTGGTTTTGGGTGAGCTTGAGGAACGCCGCCGAAAGCTGCAGAAGGGTGTTCAGGATCCCGCCGCCGGACACCTGGAATGCGCCGAACAGGTTCCCGAAGCCCTTGGCGACGTTCACCACGATCCGTCCTAGTTGGACGAGGTAGCCGACCGCCGAGCCGATGACCTGCGTCAGCCGTCCCGACTCGTGCAGCCCATTGATCCACAGGCGGAACTTCTCGGCGACTCCATCCACCCCGGCCGAGATCGCGGCGAGGATCGGCGAGGCGTCCGCGCCGACGGTGAACAGCGCCCGGCCGACGGAAACAAGCGCGTTCCCGAAATGCTCCGTCGAAATCGCGTTGTTGGTCATCAGCTCGGAAAGCTCGGCGCGGAAACCAGCACCCGAGAAAAGCTTGCCGGCGCGCTCCGCAACCCGGGAAATCCCCTCGGCGGTCGCCTTCACCCCGGCCTCGACGACCGGAAAATTGGTCACGATGTCGTTGAGGGCCGACGTCATCCCCGGGAACACGTTGGACGCAGCCACCTTGAGCCGGTCCATCAACGGCGCATAGCCCATCAACGTCGTGACGAACTGGCGCGCGAGCGGTGGGAGTTTCGCCAGCGCATCGGCGTAGGCGTTGGTTCCGCCCGCTGCGGCTGAGGTCGACGTCTCGCGGGCCTGTTCCAGGCTGTACTCGGCGTTCGCCACGCCACGCAGGGCGTCGCGTATCTGACGTTGCCCCTCGATCTGCGTGTCGACGACGTTCTGCGCGGCGTCATTGGCCCGCTGCTGGGCCTCGATGACGGCGTCCTGACCGTCGACACCCTTCGCGGTCATGTCCGCGAGTTCCGTCTTGTTCTTGACAATTTCCTCGCGGGTGTCGCTCAAAGAATTCTTCGCGCGTTCGTAGGCGAGGATCGCCCTTTCCCTGTCGTCCGCGGTCGACGTGGAATCGCCCTGGACGCGCTGCAATTCCCGCTCGGCATCCCGCACCGACAGGGCGGCTTCCCGCTCGTCGAGGGAGCCGCGCTCAACCTCGCGGCGCAGATCCTGCAAACGCTGCAACGCGTCCTGGCGGGCCCGGTTCAGGTCCTTCTGGGCTTGCATGGCGTCGCGCTGCGCGGCGATGTTCCGCCGCTCAGAGTTTTGGTAGGCGTCGGCGAGATGCTCGCGGGCATCACCGAGGGACTGCTCGGCCTGCTGAATCGCGTGGGCGCGTTGTTTCGCCTGCGCGGCGGTTTCACCACCGCCTCCGCCTCCACCGCCGCCGCCCTGGCGCTGCTTCAGCCCGGCGGAAATCGCCGAACCGACGCCGGAGAAGGCCAACTTGAGCGTGCCGAACGCCTGCGCCAAGCCAAGAACCGCCGGGATGGCGACGGCCGCGGCCGGGGCGATAGCGCCGAGAACAGCGCCGACACCGGCGATCGCCTGAAGGCCGGAGGCGGCCACGCCGAGGTAGGCGACGGCGTTTCCGAAGGCGCTGGTGAATCCGGCGAACAACATGCTTGCGCCGGCCAGCCCGCGCGTGAACTGCGCGGTGTCCAGCTCGAGCGTGGCGTAGAGCCGGCCAACGTTGAGACCGCCTCCGACGGAGGCCATGGGGCCTCCCGAGGCTGCTCACATGCGGTTGATGACGCTGCGGATTTGGGTCTCGTCCGTGACGAGAGCCGGGGCGCGGCGGACGACCTGCCGGTAGACCGCCTCGGCGGAGAGGCCGCCGAGAAGGCGGCAGAACTCCCGCCATGTCAGGCGGGCTATCGCCTCCTGCGTGAGCCCGTACTCCCTGCGGAAGTCCGCGACGAGGAACGGCCAGAAGCGGATCCACGGGGGCGGCTCGCGGCGCGGCGCTCCGCCCGGTTCGTAGGGCGCTCCTGCGACTCGCGGACCTTCTCTGCGGCCTCGGCGAAGCTGATCGGCCTGCCCTCCGCGTTCGCCAGCGCCCACGCGCAGACGATCGGGAACTGCGAGCGGGTCATGCCGTTCGAGATCCAGAGGGAGAGGACGTCCTCACCGAACATCAGGTCGATGACGCGTTCGAGGTCGCGGTCGGTGAGCTCGCCGCCGCGGCGTTGGAGGATGACCTCGACCTCGAGCGGGAGGTCGGTGGGCACCTCGACGTCGACGCCGCAGATCCGCGCCCGGCGGATCTCCACCCGCGTGCCGTGCTCGGCCCAGTAGGCGTCGAAGTCCTCGTACTCGTCGACTTCGTCGCCGGGGTCGACATCGTCCGGGTCGAAGATCTCCGATGGGTCGACCGTGTGCTCGTCCAGCGGCTCGCGTGACGCGGGGGCGCTGTGCTCCGAGCGGGTCACGGGGCGGACGCCGTCATCGACGAGCCGGTGCGGGTCGCGGTGACGCTCCATGAGGTCATGTCGTTGTTGCCCCCGCCCTGTTCACCCACGCTGAAGATCGCGTCCCAGACCTTCCACTGGGTGTCCATCGGGTGCCTGAAGCGCACGCGGCCGACGGAGTCCTCGGCCAGCGAGTCGGCGATGACCTCGCAGCGGGCCTGCCCCGGGTCCTGCGCGCCGGTGACCGAGTCCTTGTACAGCTTCCCCTCGCCCTTGATGCTTTTGCCGCGCTGCATCTTGCGGGACTCGGCGTCGCCCTGCGAGTCGTAGGTAGTGGTGTCCGTGACCTCCTCACCCTCGGCGGGGTTCATGGTCCATTGGGTGATGCCCTTGATGGGGAGCCAGGTCGTGCCGTCCGCGGCGCGGACCTGCACGATCAGGCTCCGCGCGGGGACCTGCGTCGCAACCATGTGCGCTCGTCTCCTGAAACGCGAGAGCCCCACCCGAGAGGTCGGATGGGGCTTGGTGGATGGGGGAAGCTCAGGCGGGCCGGTGCTCCGACGGGGCCAAGACCTGGAGGTCGACGCCGACGACCCACTGCCAGCGGCCCTGCTCGTCCGGCGCCGACGTCGTCGGCCCGGAGTCGAGGCAGACGGCGAGACCGAGCCATGTGCCGTCGGGCAGTTCGACGTCGGCGAGGCCGTGGAGGGCGCTGTAGATCTGCTGGGCGATGCCCTGCGAGGTGCGCGGGTCCCGGTCGCCGCGAACCCGAACTTCGAGGGCAGGCATGTCCCAGCCGAGCAGCGAGTCGGACGGCTGGCCGCTCGAGGTGAGGACGGCGACCGCGACGTCCGGGCCGGATGGGAGCTGCTCGGCGTAGATGCCGACCGTGCCGTCCGGGTAGGCGCTGCCGTCCGATTGCCAGGTGAGGCCGGGGACGTTGCCGCCGAGCCACCCGGCGACACCCTCGGCCAGGCTCATCAGCGCGCGAGGTCGAGAACGCCGATGGTCACGGTCGTCGACGCGGACAGATCAATACTGGCCGTGCCATCGGTCTGCTGGTAGGCGGTCGCCCGCAGATCGATCACCCGCGACGCGCCGGCAGGAACGGCGACGGTCCGGTCCGGGACGGTGAGCCCGTCGACCGCGGCGTTCACCCGGGCGATCACGTTGATGCTGGCGCCCGAGCCGTTGCGGACCGCGAGCAAGCGCGACGGCGACCACTGGTAGGTGTGGCCATTCGTCGCATCGCCCGCAGTGGGGAACGGGTCGACGCCGCCCGCGGCGAGGGTGTTGACGGTGATAGCGGTGCGCGCCACAGCGCGGCCCCTCTCTCATTGAAGTGCGATTTCGAGGTGGGATGGGACGGGGAGCCCGCCGCCGTCCCGCGGCGTGGACGCGAGAACCCGGGTGCGGGTGATGAGGGGGGAGCCGTCGCGGCGGAGGACGGTGACCATCGACTCGGGCGGGCACGTCACGCCGAGCTGGAGCCAGACCGTCGCCGAGGCGGTGATCCGGCGGGACTCGCGGTCCACGGACAGCCGGCGGGCGACCTCGGCGAAACACGGCGTCGGCGCGCCGGGAGATCCGAGGATCGGGCCGTGCGCGCCTGCACCCTGGTAGGGCTCGATGACGGCCACGAAACGCAGCAGGTAGCCCGGGATGCCCGCCACGGCGACTCCCGGAGGTGAGACCCAGGTCACTGGGATGTGGCGGGGGAAAACCGGCCGGGCCGCACATATAAGCCCTGCGGGCGCTACAACGGCCGTCCGGGATGATGGGTGGGTGCGCTGGGAGACGAGGACCCCCGCCGGCTGGGTCCACCGCTGCCGGCCGCCGATGGTGACCGCGATGACCGCGTCCGGCTGGGCGCCGGAGCTGCCGGCAGGTCAGGTCTGGTACTGCGGGTGCGGCCAGCCGTACGGCGTCCAGGCGGGCGGGTGGATGGCGCTCGGGCCGGAGGAGACGGTGACCCTGCTCGGCGTGCTCCCAGCGCAGCCCGGCGTCAGCCGATGACGATCGGGAACTTCCCGAACAGCGGGAACCCTCGGCCATCCACCGCGGTCCGCAGCGCGGTGACGAGCCGGGGCGCGGCCCGATCCCACGCCGTCCCCGTCTGACCGGCCCCACCCGACCCGCGACTGATGGACACCGACCCGATGCTCATCTGCGGGTAGACGAGGCCGAGGCCGTCGGGGTCGCCGGTGAGGTCCTCCCATGCGACCTGCCAGCACACCGCCCGCGCGAACGCCGCGGCGATGCGCGCGTCGGTCGGCTCCTCGTCGGCATCCACGTCGTACCAGCAGCCGATCAGCAGCTCGTCGAGATACTCGGACGCGTTGGCCAGGCGGCGGATCACATCGGCGGGCGGTTCCTGCCCGGTGACCTGCCGGAAATCGGCCGCGGTCGCGTACACCGGCCGGTGAGGGCTGGTGGTGTCGAGTGAGGGCGCGACATCGAACTCGATGACCAGGAGCCCGTCGGGCAGCGTGGTCGAATACCGGGCTGTGTGCTGGCCGGCCATTGTGCTCGGGTAGTCGAACAGGAACGCGCCTGCGCTCGCGTGGACGAGGTCCCCGGACGGGACGGTCACCGTCGTGCCGTCGGGCAGGGTGACGTCCAGGGTGATCGTGGCCGGGTCATCGGGGACGCCGCCCGCGTCGGTGACATTGCAGGTGAGGCGGACGGCGTCCCCGACGGTGTACGGCAGACCGGACACGTGCGTCTCCCTCAGCTCGCGGTGCCGGTCAGGGACGCGACGGGCCGGGCTGTGCCGGTCAGCCGGCCACGCCGGTTGATCACCTGGATGGTCACGGTCAGGACGGTGATGACCGCCCGAACGGTGTCGGGCGGAGCGCCGACACCGCCGACCGCGGTGGCCTGCGGAACCACGCTGATCGCGGTGACGGTGGCGACGGCCAGCGTCGACCCGACGGACACGGCCGCGATCGGAATCCCCGTGGCCGCGGCCACCTGTCTCTTTTTCACATCTCCTATCCCACGACACCTCTCCACCTCCCGTGTGGCGGGGTGGGCTTGAATAAATGGG
>NZ_JALKFX010000085.1:0-19688 GCF_023243045.1 Frankia sp. AgB32 | reverse complement strand
GGGGCGCGGCCCCGCGCCGCCCCGCCGCACCCGCCCGCGCTCGGACCCCCGGGGGCCGCGGACACCGCGGCCACGGGGATGATCGAGTCGGACTGTGCCCACGCCTCCGCCAGCGGGACCGCGGCGACGAGCGCGACGGTTGCCGGTGAGGCTGCGGCGCCGCCCTGTGCTGCCGCTGCGGCCACGCCGGCGAGCACCGTGACAACAGCCGGGCTGGCCGTCGAACTCGCCGACGGTGTGACACCCCCGACGAGCACCACGACACCGACAGGGCCGGGGCTTGCGGTCGAGCTCGCGGACATCCCTGCGGCCGGGACCGCGACGACCGCGGCCACCACACCCGGGAGCGCCGTCGAACCGGCCGTGATAGCCGGCGCCGGCACGAGGCCCACTGTGGCGAGCGCGCCGGCGGCGATGATGCTGTCCGCGCGCACCCCAGCGGCAGGAACCGCGGCCGTGGCGGTGACCGCGGTCGGGGTGGCCGCACCGTCGGTCGCGACGGACGGCGCGGGCACCGCTGCGACGGCGGCGACGGCCGGCGGGGTCGAGGTCGCACCGGCAGTCAGATCCGCGCCGGGAACCGATGTGGTCGTGCTGGTGGTGCCGACGGCCGCCGCGGCGCCGCCGCCGGCGAGGGCCAGGGGCAGATCGGCGACGGCGGCCACGGGGCCGGGTGTCGCCGTGCCCCCGACGGTGAGGGCCGGAGCGGGGACGGCTGCGATCGCGGCCAGCGCGCTCGGGGTTGAGGTCGCAGACGCCGATACGACTGCGGCCGGCACGGCGACGCTGGCGGTGACCGTGGTCGCGCCGACACCGATGACCGTGACGATCGCCGGCGCCGGCACCGCGGCGAGAGCGGTGACCGTGATGGCCGTGAGGGTGCTGTCCGTCCGGAGCCCAGAGGCTGGCACGGCCGTGACGGCGGCAACCGCCGCAGGGGATGGCGCGGCGCCACCGCCGGCGGCCGGGACCGGAACAGCCCCGGCCGCGCTGACCGTGGCCGGGGCTGCGATCACCCCCGCCGCGACCGCAGGCGCCGGCACCGAGGCGGCGGCGGTCACGACGGCCGGGGACGGGCCGGCCGCGGAGAACACGGTGGGCGCCGGGATCGACGTCACGGCCGTAGCGGTGGCCGGGGTCGCGGTGGAACTCCCCGAACCGGCCGGGCCGGGCACCGCCGCGACGACCCCGACAGGACCGGGCGCGGGGGTGGCGCTGCTCGTGAACACCGGCGCCGGCACGGCCACGCCCGCGGCGACAGCGGCCGGGGAGACCGTCATCCCCGCCACCGGGGCAGGCGCCGGGATCGTGCTCACCGCGGTGACGGTGTTCGGCGCGATCCCGAGGACAGCAACGGGGACGTTGGCGGCGACGGCGACCGCGCCGGGTGTGGCCGTGCTCGACGTGCGCACGTCCGGCGCGGGCACCGCGGTGAGGGCGGCGACGGTGGCGGGCTGGGAGACCGCGCCCGCCGCGAGCACGACGGCCGGCACAGCGGCGACCGCCATGACCTGTGCGGGCGCTGGTGTCGCGTTGGAGTACAGCGCCGGAGCCGGCACCGCGCTGACGGCGACGACCGCGGCGGGCGCCGCGGACGCCCCGGCCTGCGCTACCGCCGGCGGAACCCCCGCGGCCGCGGCCACCGCGCCCGGGGTGGCTCGCACCGCCACCGCCGCCGATGGCACCGCGGCGACGGCGGTTACGGCACTGGGTGCCGCCGCCGCACCGCCCTGCGCCGCCGGCCCAGGAACCGCGGCGACCGCGGCGACCGTGGCAGGTGCGGGGGCGGACCCGGCCTGCACCGTGGCCGCAGGGACCGACGTCGTCGCCGCGACCGCGGCCGGGGTGGGTGCCTGTGCGGCCTTGACCGCCCACATCAGGCCGGCGCCGGCCGCGTCCGTACCGGTCAGCGTGACCGTTTTGCTGGTGACGGTCAGCGGTGTTGTGGTGATCGCGTACTGGATGAGCGCCGACAGGGCGTCGGCCGTCGCGTTGGAGTAGTCCGGCAACTTGAGCCAGGTCAGGCTGTCGCCGGTCAGCGCCGTTGTGCTGGTCAGCGTGTCGTCGCGGATTCCGGCGACGACGACCATGCTGCCGGCGGTCGCCGTGGTCAGGCCAGTGATCGGCCCCATGGCTGTGGTGCTCGACGCGGTCGAGCTGCCCGTGCCGACGGCGTCCTGAACGCTGGTCGTCGCGTTGCCGCGGAACGCGTGGATCTGCGAGGCGTGGTTGTCGTTTCCGCCGCCGCTGTTGCTGGTGTAGGTGACCGTGGGGGCGCTGTCCCCCGCCTGGTACACCCGGTGGTACAGGGTGATCCGGGCGAGGCCGCTGGTGCCCGTGTTCCGGAAACTCGTGACCTGCGTCCACCCGGCCGGTGTCCCCGGAGTCGCCGGACCGCCGGTCCCCGACCAGGAGACGACACCGTCGACGAGGACGAGGAGGTCGTCTTGGCGCACCCCGGCTGGCAACCCCGGGCTGGTCCCGGCCGCGGTTGCCCGCGCGGGCGTGCCGGACGCGACGAGCGCCAGACCGTTCCAGCCGGCGGACACTGCGGGCGTCGACACCGTCGACGTGGCGGTGACCGCGGCCGGGCCGGTGGTGGCGCTCGCCGCTGGGGTGGCGGCCGGGACAGCCGCGACCACCGCGACGGCGGCGGGGGTCGCGGTCCGGGAGAACACCGGGCCAGTGATCGACGTCGTCGCAGTGACGACCGGCGCCGCGATCGTGGACTCGACGACCGGTGCCGGAACCGCCGTGACCGCGGTGACGGTGGCGGGCGTCGGGCTGGCGCTGCTGGTGAACGTCGCCGCCGGCACGGTGGTTGTAGCGGCCACCGCGGCTGGCGCTGTTGTGGCGACGACGGTGTTGTAGCTGTCGAACGTGATCACGCCGGCGGTGTCCGCACCCGAGCGGAATGCCCTGGCGCGGGGGTAGACGGCGGTGAGGTTCGCGCCCCAGGTGGGGGCGGTGGCGCTGTGCCTGTTCGTCCAGGTCAGCCCATCGGGAGACGTGTCCCAGTAGATCGTTCCGGATGCCTCGCGGATCCGGAGCCAGGCATGGGCGGTCGCGTCGTAGGTGAGGTCGACCTGGGTGCCGACGACCGCCCCGCCGGTGAGGACCACCGCGGACAGGGTGGCGGCGCCGTTGCGGTACCAGCGGATCCGGTTCGTCCCCGACGTCTGGCTGTCCGAGACCTCGAGTGCGGACTGGATCGGCCCGGTCGACGCGGGGAAGGTGACCTTCGCGAACGCGAACGAGTCAGTGAGGTCCTCCGCGGTCGCCCGGTACAGGCTGTACACCGTTGTTTCGACGGTCAGCTCGACATGACCGCCGCCCGCGTCGGATACCCAGGCGACGTTCGTCGTGTTGGTGCTGCCCCACGCCGCGCCGACGGCCGTGTCGAACGTGTCGACGCCCACCCCGGTTTTCGCCACCGCTGAACCTCCAGGGGGTGGCGGGGCGGCGGACGACGGGACCTAGATCGTTAAGGTGTGACGTCCCAGCTGAAGCACACCCCCCCTGTCCAGTTCACCCCAAAGACCCCGTTATTGGTCGAATAGTCCGCCCCGAAATTCACGAACACAATCCCCGGGTCACCGGACAGCGCGTCGGCGTAGAGCAGGGCACCGCGGGCGTTGGTCAACGTCGTGGCCGACACGGCGACGTTGCCCATGCCGTAGCTGACCGTCCCACCGGTACTTGTCAGCGTCGGCGAGGTCGACGTCGCACCGGTCGCCGCCGCGGACAGGGCCACACCACCGGTCGCCCACCCGGTACCGAACACTTCGCCAGTCGCGTAGGCACCCTGGCCGAAGGCGGCGTTCGCGGCCGTGGCCTCGAAATCGGGGGTGATGGTGTTGGCGTACAGGGCGATCTTGTGGGTGGCGAGCGAGAGGTCGATCGCGAGCTGCGTCGCGTTGAACGCAGCGATGATCACCTTGCTGTAAAGGCCGGATGCGGTGATCGCCACAGGTCAGCCCTCCTCTCCGGTAACGACCGCGTCGCCACCGACCAGCGGCTGACCGACCGGCGCCATCGTGGCCCGATGCTCGGCCAGCGCGACGGACGCCTGCTCGTAGGACTCGGCCACCGCCGGGTCGTCGGGGGCCTGGCGGACCGCGTCCTGCGCGGCCTCCAGATCGGCGGCGAGCATCAGCGCGCGGGCCGGGCCGCGGAGCTGCGCGAGGAGCTGCTCGCGGCCCTCCACGCTCAGCCCGCCGACGAGCTGCGACAGCTCGTCCGGATCCTTCGGCATCAGCGTTCCTCGGTCTGTGTGGCCTGCACGTGCAGGCGGGGGGCGTGGACGGTGACGTCGACCCGGTCATCGCGGGTGGCGTGCTCGGTAACGACGCCGCCGAGCTCGTCGGTGACGGCCTTGAACGGGACGCCGGAGTCCGGGTGCGCGCGGCCCTCACGCACCCGGGGCCGGGTCCGACCACCGCGGAGATAGCCGACCGACCGGATCTTGTCCGCGAACGCGGTCACGAGGCGCCGCCGAACCGGTCGATGAGGTCCTGCTTCGTCATCGCCTCGGCGTCGTCCGGCCTCACCTGGTGGACCTTCACCGCGTAGCCGACCCACTCAGGCTTCGGGGCGCTGCGGTGCGGGAGCATCGGCTTGTCCGTCGCGAAGATCTCCCGGCCGGTCTGCTCCGATTCCGACGGCCCGTCGCCCGCAGGCCGGTGCCACGTCGCCGGCCCCGGCTCGCTGGCCTGGGTGACCATGCCCTTCGTCAACTGTTCGGCGATGTCCGGGTGCAAAGGCCAGTCGTGCTCGTTCAGCTCGCCGCCGTGCCGCAGAAACACGGTCAGCGGTGCGGCGTCCTCGGCGGCCATCAGGTGGCCAGCGGGACGAGGAACGCGGTGATGGTGCCTGCGTGCGCCGCCTCGATGTCGATGTTCAGTGCGGCCGTGCCGTCGGTGTTCTTCTTGAGGAACCTGCCGGACTCGAACGGGCCGATGAACTGGACGCCGGTCGTCGCGACCACGGTCACCGTCAGGTCGCCGAGGCCGGCGGCCCACGCGGGCGGGTAGTCACCCGCCTTGATCGTGATCACATGGTCGGAGCTGTGGGTGTTCGTGACCCGCAGGACCGTCTGCTCGGGCCGGGCGCTGTTGATGACGTGGCTGTTCGTCGCGTCGATCGCCGTGCCAGCTGGCTGCGCGACGTTCCCGTTCGGCACCAGGGTGGTGTAAGGAATCGAGGTCCTTGCCATGTCGCCCTCCTTTCAGGCAATAAAAAAAGCCCCGTGAAGGGGCGGAAGAATGGTCGGGGGGATCAGGTCATCGACGCGACCATGGTCGCGATGCCTTCCGGACGGATCACCTTGGAGCCGTATACCGCTATCCCGCGCATCCAGTCGCCGATACGCTGCTCGGAACGACCGGCCTCCGTCTTGGTGAGCTGCCGCGCGAAAGTGATCGCGCGGTTGGTGCCCGCCATGACGGCGTAGTCGTCACCGGTGACCAGGGGTGCGTTGTTTGACACCCGGATGTCGAATCCGAGTGCGCGGCCGACCTGGCCGTTGTAGAGCGGCTCCGTGGTCTGGCTGTTCATGTAGGACACGAACTTCTGGTTCTCCAGGAGCAGCGAGTGATACCAGGGCGGGCAGACGAGCCAGCGGCCCTCCTGGGGCACGTTCGCCTGGTCCAACCGCAGCTTCAGGAGGCGGATCTGGGTGTAGGCGATGTCGGTGTTCGTGACCGCGACGGTGCCGAGGCGGTTCGCGGTCTGCGCCTGGGTGTAGAGGGCGGCGATGTACTGGTCGATGGTGTCGGCGAGCGCGTAGGCGGCTTCGGACATCGCTTCGGAGACGACGTCGGCCTTGGCCTGGGCCTTGTCGACGTCGTCGACGGTGACCGCCCAGTACTTCTCCTGGTCGACTACGAGGGAGCGCTGAGCGTCGGTCAGTTCCTCATAGTTGATGTTGCTGTTCCGGGTGTAGCTGTTGATCGTGGGCCGCGAGATCGACGTGATCTTCACGGTGTTGCCCGCGGACTGGATCTCGCCCTCATAGTCAGTATTGCACAGGTCCGCATAGACCAGGCTCTTCTTGAGGGAGGACATCAGCGCGGACGTCCAGATAATCGGCACAAACCGATTGATGGCCATCTTAATCTCTTTCAGGTGGTGCGGAAATTCCGGTCAGTCGCACCACCCGGGCGCGTACTGGAATGCGCCACCTCAGATGAGGTGGGACAACTTGCCTTCACGGCGAAGTGCGTCGATACGCTCAAACTGGCCGTCTGCGGCCATCGCGTTGACGTCTTCCATAGTGATCTGGGGCTGATTCCCGGACCCGCCGGGAATCGGTGCGCCGGAGCGCGACGGAACACCCCGCGCCGGCTCCTGGCCAGCCTGGAGAGCCCGAAGAATTGGGGTGGATTCGCCGGTCTCGCGGACGAGACTCCCGACGGTCGTCCGGAAATCGTCGGCGGTCGGATCGAGCGTGTCGGCGGCGTCGAGGAACGGCTGCCACTTCAGCAGCGCGGCCGGGTCCAGCCCGTGCTCGACGGCGGCGACGAGCGCGGCCTGGGTGACCTCGGCCCGCTGCGCGGCACCGGCCGCGTAGGCGAACAGGTCCTGAAGGCTGTCCGCGGTCACCTCGGAGACGTCGAGGCCGGCAGCATCGGCGATGGTCTGCCGCAGCTCGGTGCCTGCCTGCTCGGCCTCGCGGTAGCGGACCCGGTAGCCGGCCTCACCGTCACGCGCCTTACGGATCTCGGTCTGGGCCCACTGGGGGAGCCGGGAGATGTCCCGGTCCGAGTCCGAGGCGTGCCGGGGCTGCTGGGCTGCGAGCGCGGCGGCGAGGGACTGCGGGGTGATGCCCTGCTCGGCCAAGCTCAGCCCGCCACCGGAGGCTGCGGGGGCCTGCGCGGCCGGTGCGGCTGTCTGCGCCGGGGGGGCTGTCCGGGCCGGCGCGGGAGCGGGGGGTGTGGGGGCCGGTGGGATGCCGGCGTCGGCCGCAGGGTCACCGGTGGGGGCGTCGTCGGACACGCATGGCTCCAGGCATGACGAAGGCCCGCCACCCGGGCGGGCCTCGAAGGATGTGGTTGGGGAAACCCCCAGGTCACGGGGGAGATGTCGGGTTACGCTCGTGCGCGCGGGGACGGGGTGGCAGGCCGGCGGGTCGGGCCCTCAAGGGCTGGGGTCGCGCCCGGCCCGGTCCCCGCACCTGGAAGGGCCCGGGTCGACGTCGGGCGCGGGACGCCGTGCCACCGCTCACGACGGCGAGACGGGCTGGCGGGAGGCGGGGCACTACCGGCCGACGGGTCGGGCTCTGAAAGGCCGGATCGCTACCGGCCCGGCCTCCCGCCCCCAAGTACGATCAGTTGGCTGGTGGGGCCGCTGACGATGGCGAGTCAGGACCGGCTGTAACCCGGTCGCCGAGAGGCTCAGGGGGTTCGAGTCCCTCGCCCCACACAAGGCGGAGGCTGGTCGGATCCACCCGGGTGCAGGCCGGCCAGCCCGAGCCTTCTGTCGGTCAGCTCCCGGATGTGCCGGTGGTCCGACGTCGTGGCGCCGGCTGCCTACGCTGACCGGCGGGCGGGGTCCGACGCTGACCGGACGAGCCGGACGTACGCCGCTGACCAGCCTGCGAGCCGCCATTGGACCTGCGCTGCTCGCCTGGGTTCGGCCGGCGATGCCGCGCAGCCTGACTGACGGCGCGGCGGCGGGCGGCTTGGCGGACAGCGTCGCGTTGGGCTGCGGCCTCCAGCTCCGGTGACGACTCCTGTCCACGGGCTAGTAGGCGGCGATGGTGCTGGGCGCCGCTCTCGTCGCGGCCGGCCTGTTCCTGCTCGCTTTGGTGGCGGACCTGCGCGCGGGCCCGGTCCACCTCGCCGTCGCGCATGCCTGAGTTGAGTGCCCGGCCGCGGGCGGCTGCGCGGTGCTGCCGGTGGGCCTGCGCTGCCGCGCCCAGCGTCGTGCTGGGCGGCCCGCCAGGCGCACGGGTACCGACGCGGACACGGACCGGGCCGAGGCGGACGCTGTGCTCACGGCCACCCTGGCTGTTGGCGCCGCCGTGGGAGGCCCAGTAGTGGCGTAGCCCTGCGGCGATCGCTGCCCGTGCAGCAGCGGAGGCGGGCCGGCGGGGCATCAGTGGGCCTGTTGGATGAGCCAGACCACCCCGACGATGATCCACGTCAAGTGGAACAGGGCAGCAAGCAGGGCGTCGATGTCCGAGCGCACGATGGCCTCCAGGTCAGCGGAAGAATTCGCGGAATGCCTCTTGCAGGGCTCCGGCGAGGGCGCCGGGGGGGACGGCGTCGGTGATGTAGTGCGCCTGCCGTCCTGGCAGGTGGTGGTAGTCGAGACGCTCATGCTGGATAGCCCCGTAGGGTTGACCGTAGGCGACCGTCACGCTGCGGTCGGCCACCGTGGCCTTACCGGTGCGCAGCAGATGTCCCTCGCGCAACGGCACGAGCGCCTGCGATCTCGCCAGCCACTGATGCCCGGCCTTCTGGAGCGCCCGGCGGCGGACGACCGGTATCCGCCCGAGGATCCGGCTGCCGTGCCAGTCCGCCCGCACCCGCATACCACCGGCAGCCATCGCGGCCTCCGGGGTGTGAAAAGCGGTGGCATGTTATGCCGTCAGACGGCCCGTTCGACCTTGTCGCCTGGCTTCCGGACCTGCTCGCGGCTGGAGTAGCGCAGCAGCTGCGGGTTCGCGGCGAGGAAGTCCCGGAGCCCGGCCTGCTGCTGGCGGACGCTGTCGCGGGCGCGGCGGACGGCTGCGGCGTCGGCCGCGGACTCCTGCGCGGCCACCAGCTGACGCTTCGCGGCGCGGATGCGGCGTTCATGTGCGCGCTGCTGCTGGGTGGCCTTGTAGCCCTGCTCGTCGTGGGGCTGGTGGGCCTTCTGGAGCTCGCGGGCGGCATCTGTCCCCGAAATGGGGGTCAGGGAGTGGCGGCAGCCAGGGTGCCCGAAGCCGCGGGCGTACGCCTCGTCGATGCTGGCGTAGATCTGGATGCCGCGGGGCGCCCGGGCCCCGGCACGGATCGACAGAATGCGGCCCTCGAAGGGGGCGCACTCGGCGCATCCGAACGGAATGTCGGGGACGCCCACGAGGTCGATGCCGTCGGCCCGGTACTGGTCGAGCGCCCCGGCGATCGTGGCCCTGGCGAACGCGGCCCGCATCGCCATCTCGGCGTAGGACTCGGCCCGCCAGCGTCGGCCGGCCTTGTCGGTGAACCCGGTGATGCCCTCCTGCGCGAACCGGGCGAGCACCCGCTGGGACGCCTCCAGCCGGGTAGCCGGCTCGGCCAGCGCCGGGGCGTACACCTCGGCGACGATCCGCCGGTAGATGTCGTCGACGCCGCGCAGCACCTGAGGGTGGAACTCGCGGATCAGCCGGCCGGCGAGCTCGTCGCGCATCGGCGGCCGGACCGGCCCGGACCGGCCCCGACCGCCGGGGGATTCACGTCGCGGGGCCTGGTCGACGTCGAGGCGGCGCATCCGGGCGATCTCGCGGGCCGCTTCGTCCGCGCCGATCTGATACGCCTCGTCGATCAGCGGCGGCAGCTCCCGGGCGACCTTGGCGGCGGTCAGGCCGATCAGCTTCTGCGCGGCCCGGCGGAGCAGGCCCCGCTTCCCCAGGGCGCCGCCGAGGGTGCCCTTGCCCAGGCCCACCGCTTTCGCGATCTTGCCGATCAGGCCGGTTTCGAGGTCCTCATACGCCTTGCGGATGCGGTCGCCGAGGTGGGAGGCGTCATCCGGGGTGGGGGCCATCCGACCCCCAGGTGTGTTACTGGCCGCGGGACCTCAGGAAACGATCTTCTTTGTCGTAGTCCGGGTCGCCAGGCTTGAGGGTCACCATCGCATCGCCGATCATCGCCCGGCCGTCGCCGACGGTCCGTGGCGCGCGGATCGACCCGTCAGGGAGCCGTGTAGGGAGCATGGCCGGGGATTCTAGACCAGGGTGTCGAAGAACTCGCTGAGTCTCCGGCCGAGGCGCTCGACTTCCGCGTCATAGCCGGTCTTCCCGTTCGGCGCACCCAGCCCTTCGGCGATCTTCCGATTGCGGTTCGGGTCGTCGCGGTGCTTGTTCCACTGGACGTAGCCCTCCGCGAACGATTCCTGCTGGCCCTTGCCGTGTTCCTGCGCGAAATACCAGTGCAGGATGTCGTGCCAGCGGGCCTGTTTCACCGCCGGCCAGACGGGGAGTTTCCGGTTCTGCGACGGCCAACCCAACGCATGGTCCAGCGCATGAGCGGCTTCGTGCTGGGCGGTGGAGGCGCCCCCGCCGTCGATGGTGCCGATCGCTGCGACCCGGGTCCTCGACGTGTACATGCCCAGGGCGATCTGGCCGTCCCGATGGCCCCACACCTGGTCGATCAGGTCCTGCCGGCCATGGGCCTTGTAGACGTCGATGGCCCGACCCTTCGCGATCAGTAGTCCGCCGCCCTCGACGCCGGCGAAGTGCCGGGCGAGACGCCGCTTATGATCTTCGGGCATTGCGTCCAGGTCGATCAGGGCCTTTTGCACGGCTGGGTCGTCGCGGTCCTTGACCCGAAGCCGATCGCCGTAGACCGCGCGGAGGCGCTGCTCGGCCTGTTCGTACTCGTGGGGGGTGCGTCCGGCGCGGTGCCGGCCTTCCTTGCGGCGGCCGAGGATCGCCGCCGTGTCGCTGCCGGCGCTGCTGGTGCGGGCGAACCGGCCGCGGGCGTCCCGCTTGTACGTGCGGGCGAGGTGGGCGAGCTTCGGGCGGGCCACCACGCCCCCGCTCGATCAGTCCGTGTCGCCGTCGACCTGCTCGTGGGCGGCGTTCGCCCATGCCTCGGCGTAGAGCAGATCCGGGTCCTCGCCTGCGGCGGCCCGGCGGAGCAGGTCGAGGAGGTCTTCGCCGCGGATGACGTGCCAGCCGAGGCCGGGGGGATCGGTGCTCAATGGCAGCTCATGACGATGACCTTGCCGGCATGGATCGGATAGCAGTTCGTTGGCCGCCCGACCTGCGATGGACCGTTGGGCGATGGGCCGCCGACGTCGAACACGGCGAGCAGGATGGCCGCGGCGATCAGCAGCGCACCGGCAAGCCCGATGAGGGCGTAGGCGAGCCAGGGCGGGCACTTGCGGATCACTGGAATGGGAACCCTCCGCCGTTGTCGCTGCCGTCGTCTTGGCCGGTGTCGCCCTGGTCGCCGCTGCCGTCGTCCATCGGGTCCTGCCCGAACGGGGGGCCGCCGAGGGGCTGTTCGCCACCCATGGCCATCGGGTCCTGCGGGGCCGCAGCCTTGGTGTCCTCGTCCATGCGGGCGAGCTCGTCCTGGATCTGGTCCTCGTCCCAATCGGGGTGGAGGAGTTTGACCAGGGTGTATTTGCTCGCGGCTGAGGCGGCGAAGATGGCCTGTGCGGTCTGGGCCAGCGTGAGCTGGTCCGCATCGGCGAGGGCCGGCCAGGACAGTTCCGGCGGCCCGTCCGGGATCACCGGTGCCGCGGGTGCGTTGGGGTCGAGCGCGGCGTTCGGGTCCTGCCCGTCGCCTGCCATCTGGCCGGGGTCGGCGGGGGGCTGCCCGGCGGTGCGGGCGAGCGCTCCGAGCGTCGGACCCGACCGGCCACCAGGCTTGCCTGGCTGTGCGGGCGGTGTGCCGGGTGGGGTCTGGCTGTCCTGCGCGTCGCCGGCCGGCTTCTTCCCGAACGGCGGAGCGCCCTTGCCCTTGCCGAACGGGCGGCGCTTCCCCCCTGCGGGCTGGGCGGTGTCGTCGTCCTGCTCGGGTTCGGCGTCGTCCTGGCCCTGCTGCTGGCCGAACGGCTTGCCCTTGCCTGCGGGCGCCTTCGCGTCGCCGGGGGTGGGCTTCGTACCGGGCGGGCCGGGCGCGGGTTCGGCCTGCTTGCCGGCCATGGGCTTCTGCCCGTCGGTGCCCGTGCCCTTGCCGGGTTCGGCCGGGGCGTCGCCGGGCTGGGGCTGGCCGGGCTTCGGCGCGGTGTCCGTGGCCGGCGGAGCGGCCTTCACGCCGGCGAGCGCGGCGTCGAGCAGCAGCCAGGTGTAGAACAGGTCGCCGAGCGCGTGATCCCAGTAGCGGATCTTCTTCTCGCGGGTCAGGACGCTGCGCTTCTCGCGGGCGTTGACCTCGGTCGCAGTGGCCGCCCCGGCGCCTTCGGAGTCCGACCCGAACGTCTGCGAGCTGTAGCCGGCGCCGCGGACGATCGCGTCCATCAGCGCCCGGGCGGTCCGCTCGTGCTCGTCCACGCGGATCTGGAACTGCGTCGCGGTGATCTGCGGCGGGCCACCGGGGACGGGCAGGAGGTTGAGGGGGGTGTAGACCTCGCGGTCCTCATCCCAGGTGGCGCCTTTGCCGCGGCCCTGGGATTCCAGGTACTGCTCGGGCACCTGGATGCGGGCCTTGCCCAGCCGGATGTCGCGCATCCACGACGTCATGACCTCGTCGAGCTGGTCCATCAACGCCAGGACGGGCGGGGTGTAGTCGGAGCGGCCGAGCGGGGCGAGCTGCGGCAGGCGCCGCCACTGCGGGGCCGGGCGCATGTTCGGGATGTAGCAGGCCGTCAAGCGCCCCTCAATCGTGGGGATCTTGTTGCCGTTTTCGAGGCTCTCGACGAGCCCTTCGAGGTCGGGCGCCTCGGACAGGGGGATCGCGCGGCCGAGGTTGTCCCGGTCGCCCTCGTACAGGCCGTGGAGGATCTGGCCGCGTTCGTGGCGTTCGAGGTGGCGGATGACCTTGCCGCGAGACTCGCGCGGGTCGGCGCTGACCAGCTCACGCCAGAACGTCACCGCCCACAGACGGTCGAACCTGAACTCGGGTACCGCCGAGTCCGGGTGGACGACGCTGATCCACGGGCCGTCCTGCAACTCCTCGTCCCAGACCAGGCGGAGGTACACCCCGGACAGGGCGGCGGCGATCTCGGCGGCTTCGAGCAGGGTGGCGTCGAGCATGGAGGCTTCGCGGAGCTGGTCGAAGCGTTGCTGCGCCGGGTCCGGGGGGACGTCGGGGGCGTCGACGGGTTCGGCCGTCGGTGGTTCGGGGGGTAGGCCGGTGAGGGGGTGGGGTTCGGCCGGGTCGACTCCGGCGTCGTCCATCGCGGCGGCGTGGTCGTCGGCGGCCTGCTGGTCGGCCAGATCCTGGGCGTCCTGGACGGCGGCGTCACGGTCGGCCCGTCGGGCGTCCTCGTCTCCCCAGGTGACGGTGATGGCGCGGCTGAACAGCAGGTCGGCAGACGCGGACGCGATCTCCGAGGCCAGCGGGACGTGGACTTTGGTGCGCTGCTGCTGCGGGCTGGTCGGCTGGCCCCAGAACCAGCGGGCGACCGCGCCGACGACGCCGCCGCGGTGCTGCGCCGGTCGCTCGAAGCTCCGCTCGGATGTGGCGGCGGTGTCCGCGCTGCCGCCGTAGACGGCGGACAGCTTCTCCGGGTCGCCCTCCCACCAGGCGGCGAGGCGGTCCATCTCGGCGAAGGGGGCGCCGAGGTGGGGCGGGGGCCAAGGCGTGTTTCCGCCGGCGGGGAGAGGCAACGCAACCCCTGTCATCGGCTCATCATGTTAGAATTTCAGACTATGGGACGAGAAAGGCGACACGAGGTGCGCGGCGAAGGTCAGGAAATCGGACAGACTGCCGATCGGGTGATCGAGCGACTCCGCGCGATCCGCACAGCACGCGGGATCAGCCAGGCCGGCCTCGCCGCACAAGTCGGGATGGCCCGCAGCGTCCTGTCCACCGCCGAAACCGGCGGCCGAGCACGCGGGCTGACGCTCGTTGAGGCGCTGGCGTTGTGCGCGGCGCTCGACGTCGACTTGGCCCGGCTACTTGACCCCGCGCCCTACGAGGTGCCGACCGGCACGATCACCGTCTGAGCCGACAGGAAACCCGACGCGCTGCACGTCGAGATGACCAGCCGGCTCGGTCCCCGCGCGGAACGCCCAGCCTCCCCCGGGCGGGGGAAGCCTGCGGTCGAGCCGCCGTTCCCCGGCAAGCGGTGAGGATCGTGTGCGCCCCGCCGGCCTGCTCGCCTGCGGCATCCCGGCCGCGAGCCGGACGTCGAAGCGCCGTTCTGACAATCGAGGAGAGCTGTGACCACCATGACCGACGACGACCCGACCATCTGCGCCCCGCTTCGTGACCGCCACTTGGGCAGGGTCAGGCGCAAGGCCCACGGATACCGGTATTGCCCGGATTGCGGCGCGGAGTGGGACGAACGCAACCCGCGCACTGACCAGCCGCCGTACCCGGGCCGTCAGCCGTCCGCGGGCTCGTAGCGGGCGGCGAACACCCCATCGGGTCACGCCCCGGGCGGGACCGCAGGCACACCGGCCCGCTCGGCAGCCATGAGAGCACGGCTGGCCGGCGTATGGCCGGCACGGCGCTTGCCGTAGACGTCGAAATCGGCTTGCAGATCATGGTGGCCGGCGTCTGCCCGGTGACGCTCCCGCTGCTTGGTTAGGTGCTCACGGTGGGCGTCGAGGAGCGTGGCGAGGCGATGCCCGGCAGGGAGAGCAGCGAGTGCGGCGTTCGTCTCGGTGATCTGCTCGTCGGCCGCGCGGAACGCCGCCCGGGCACCGATGGCCGCAACGCGCTGCTTGGCCGCGACCTGACTGTCGCCGATCCGGCCAGTCGCTTCGTTCACTGCCGCGCGCCTTGCCGCGGTCTGCGCCGCATCCGCCCGACTGCGGGCGTTCCGCATGAGAGCGGCATCCGACGTCCCGCGCATGGCGGTGAATTCCGTAACGTGGCGGACCGCTTCGGCCTTCGTCTTCACACCGCCGCCAGTCATCTTAATACCCGCTTTGCGGGTGCGATGATCGAGGGCATGCCAGCGGCCATTCTGTTTCTCAACAGAGAATTTTCCGTCGGCGGTCGCGTTACCCTTCCATGCGAGGTTACTTCCGTTGTCCGCCAGCGGGAGTGCACCCAGGTGTGTGCCCTTCCCGACGTGAGCAGACTTCGGTGTGGCCTTCGAGGTTGAGCGTGCCTGGGCGGGCGCGGTCAGACTCGTTTTCTTCGACCGCGGCTTGGCTGATGCTGCTAGCTCGGCGAGTTTCTTCCGGGTCTTCTCATGGACCCCGCACACGCTGCCGTGCTTCGCCCGGTTCTTACAGCGGGTGCCTTTGAGGGTGATCGCCGAGCATAGGGCGGGCACCGCCATGGGATCGGCTCCTCGTCAGTCCAGCCAGACGATCCGCGTCGCCCCGCCATGCCCGTGGATCTGCTCGGCGTGTTCCATGCGGTCCCAGTGGACGGCGGACGGCCGGTCGCCACGCCAGCGAACATCCGCGCTGCCGTCGGGCCAGCGGACCCCGTCGGCCACGATGCCCGTGCCGCTGACCCCGCTGACATCAACCTGGCGGTCGAGCTGGAAGCGCCGTGGTGCGTCCGAAGCCGTTCCCGCCCGATGGTTGCGGATCAGGTTCCACAGCCAGTCCGCATCCGACTGGGCGACGTGATGCTTCCCGTCCGGCGGGCCGACCAGCAGCCACACGGGTTGGCCGTCGTGGTCGACTTCGGGGGAGACGCGGACACCCCAGTTGCGTGTGGCGGGGTTGCGGTGGCCGTCCGGGCAGAACGGGCAGTCGGGCTGTCGGCCGTCGGAGACGCTCACAGGGTGCCGTTCCTGACACGCTGCCAGCACAGCCCCGACGCGAGCGCGTCACAGACAGGGTCGTGCGGGGTGAGATCGAGCCGGCCGGAGAGCTTCCGCCGGTCGACATCCGGGTCTTCGCCGGCCGTCAGGAGGGCCGTGCCCAGCTCGTGCAGCGGGTACGGGCCGTTCCACTGCCGGCCGGGGATGTCCAGCTCGACGCAGGCCCGGAACAGGCCGGCCTCGACGGGGGCGGCGAAGTCCCCGACACAGTCCGCCCCGTCGCGGTGTTCCAGCCAGAACGCCCAGAAGGCATCCAGCAGCTCGACGCGGGTCTCGTAGCGGGGGAGGTCGACGACCGGGACGACATGCTCACGCACCCACGGGTCGGTGACCACGTCGGGGTCGAGCTGGCCGGCGAAGCGGGGCACGGGCCCGTCGGCCGTGTCGCCGAGGACGACCGCTCCGATCGCCCACACCGGCCCGTACAGGCCGTCGGTCTCAGCGTCGAAGCTGAAGACCTTCCCGGCGCCCCGTGGGGGCAGGGGCATGTCGAGCGGGCACGGGTCGGCGGTCACACGGCCCCGTTCCTCGTACGCGCGGACCGGGCGATCTCGGCGGCCAGCACCTGCTCGACGTCGACCATGCCCCCCTTCTGCTGGGCTCGGTGCACGGCGACCGAGGGCCGCCGAGGCTTCGCAGCCAGGAACTCCCAGATCCGCGCGGCCTCGGCGTAGAAGGGGGCCGCATCCTCGGACGCGGCTCGGGTCGCGCGTTCCTCCAGCTTCACGGCCAGGGCGCGTAGGGCCTCGCGAGGGTCGGTGTACTCACCGGGAGGCGTCTCCAGAAGGCTCCCGCCGGGCCAGAACGCGACCTTCTCCCAGCCTTCCGTGCCGATGGCGGCGAGGGTTTCCCGGCCGGTGTCGTACACCCGCACGCCGGCACGGTGCTCGATCCGGCCGTCAGGGTGGAACACCTGGACGGCTACGCGGGGATCGAAGCGCAGCTCGTCCGAGTCGACGATCAGCGCGGGCGCGGTTGCGATCGGAGTGCGCTCGTCGGGTTCAGGTCCTGGGTCGGCGGTGATGACGTGGACGAACCGTCCTGATGACGGGTACGGCAAGGGGGCTCCCGAGGGGTATACAACGCCGGTTATTTCGTGAGCAGGTCGCGTAGCGCCTCGCGGGCCTCATCGGGGGTCGACCACGGCCCCCGCTTCAGGGCGGCAGCGACGTCGACCTTGTCGGCCGATGCCGTCCACACGTTCCGGTCGTTGACGTCGTCCAGCAGGTGCTCAACTCCGGCCGCATCCGCGACTACATTTCGGATACTTCCCATGTCGTTCTTGACCGATTGCCGGACGGTGTAGGCCGTCAGGACCCCGCCGCGGGAGGCCACAGCCAAGTCACCGATCCGGGTACCTGGGTTCCACGCGCGTGCCGGGGCCCGGTTCTTCGTCGAACCTGTCCGCTCCCCGGGCAGGATCTGCTGCTTGCCCTGCGTTGGGCCCGAGTTGCCGTATACGCCGGGTAGGTCGCGTTCCTGGTGTTGCATCGTCCGTGAGCTGATCTTGTATCCGGTGGTCTGGTCGACCAGCGACTCGACGATTGACTTTTTCGTCGACCCAACCGCCGTCAGATCATGATCCTTCGCGAAGGTGCGGAGTTGAGTGACCGTCATCCCGTTGAGGATCGCCGCAGCGTCCTCGCGGGAACCGGCCGCCTGGAGGCGACCCATCGCCTCCTCGGGAGCGACACGCTCGGCGCGAGACGTCTTCGCCCGGGGGGCACGGGCGAGTTTCCCGAGCGTCAGCTTCTGACCCTCATCTCCATTCCGGTCGACCGTATGGGCGCCGACACGGGCCGGGGTGAGACCGTCCCGGAGTTCGTCGTGTTGGATCGCGGCGCGGTTCAACCGGGCGCCGACCGTCTGGTCGACGAGGCCACCGACCAGATCCTTCTTAGTCCGGCCGGACGCGGTCAGGTTGTTGTCGCGGGCGAACGTCCGGAGCTGCGCGATGGTCATGCCCTGGAGTGCCGCAGCGGCCTGCTCCCGGGTCTCAGCGCGGCCTAGGTGTGCCATCGTGTCGCCGTGCTCAGGCCCGCTGGTTTTGTGGGGTGCGGTATTGCGGCCGGCGAGTTTCGCGAGGGGGACACTGCCCGCCTTCGCGCCGTGCTTGTAGTTCTTGTGGACGCCGCAGTAGGGGCTGCCGGGGCGGGGCTTGTTCTTGCAGGGCATGCCTTTGACGGTGATCGCCGCGCAGTGGGGGCCGGATGACACGAGGGGCTCCCAGGGGTTCAGACGGCGTCAGGTAGTTCGAGAAGGCCCTGCCCAGCCGTGGCCGGCAGGGTGTCACCCGCGGCTGTGGCGAGGCGCTGGCGGGCGAGCGCCGCGTAGTGCGGGGTGATCTCACAGCCCGCGAACCTGCGACCCTCAAGGAGCGCGGCGAGGCCGGTCGTGCCCGAACCAGCGAACGGATCGAGCACCAGCCCACCGGGCGGGACGATCCGCACCAGATCCCGCATCACCGTCAACGGTTTCTCCGTCGGATGGGAACGGCCTTCACCGACCGGCGCGACACCCTCATGCAGCCCCGGATGCACCGCGCCACCCGAGGGCATGCGGCCGTGAGAGCCCCAGACGATGAACTCGGCCTGGTTGCGGAACCGGCCTTGCTGCGGCCGAGCCCGGTGCGCTGGTTTGGCCCAGACGTTGATGCCGCGCCACACCCAGCCGCCGGCCTGCAACACGTCGGTCATGGTGGGGAGCTGCCGCCAGTCGGTGAACAGGCAGACCACCCCGCCCGGGCGGACAACCCGGTGGGCTTCGGACAGCCACAGGGTGGCCCACAGCGCGAAGCCGTGGCCGTCCCGGTTGTCTCCGGAGAAGTCAGGCAGGCTGGCGCCCGAGTAACTGCTCTGGGCGTATTTGATCGTGGAGCCGGTGGCGCGGTCGGAACGGAACTGGCCGCCGGAGCTGTAGGGCGGGTCGGTGACGAGTGCGTCGGCGTGGCCGGTGGGAAGGGTGGCGAGCCAGGCGAGCGAGTCACCCTCGTGGAGAGTCCAGGGCGAGGCGTCCACGTAACCTCCGGTCAGCTACTGGCTTGCGTATGTGACCATCGGGTCGGTGTTTGCGCGCAGGGCTGCCAGCGCCCGCGCCTGGTTCCTTAGCTGCTGTCTCCGATCCCACGACGATGCGTTTATGGTGACAGGCAGCGCCAACCTCCATCTGGTGACACCGGTCGGAAGTCCTGACCCGAAACGTGACCTTCCGGTCTGCTCGAATTTGGACACTGTGACAGCTTTGATCGGCGAGCGATCCAGGTATTCGTTGACCTCATAGCCATAAATTCCGAGGAGGCGCCCGATCTCAGCGTCGGTGGCTGGCTTATCGGTCAGCATCTGCGCGACAGCAAGGTCTTTTGCCTCGAATGTATGCCCATCGACCGTGATAGATCCGTCCGGATGTTTCGTGGCAGGCTGATTGAAGTCTTGCTTGAAGAAGTAATCGTCGGGGGCTTTCTCGACGAGGCGTTCCACCGCGCTATTGTGTTCGCCGACGCGATCCCGGTAGTCATCGCGGCGTTCCTTCTCCGCTTCGATGATCGCGGCATCACTCCGCTGTTTGGCGATCTTCCGCCATTCATCGAAGGGCATCGAGTGGGGATCGAGGTCTTCCATCAGCGCGCTGACATCGATCCCCAATATCCGTATTTTATTGCCATCGCCATTTCCGAGTCGCATTGATGGTGGAGGAAGCTCCTCGTCGGATTTATTGTCTACCGAGTCCGGCTTCCGCCGGTTTCCGCCTGGCATGTCGGGTAGGTTGCGTTCTTCGTGTTGCGTCGTCTTAGAGCTGGCCTTGGAGCCCATGGACTGATCAACGAGGCTGTCGACGATCCCCTGCTTCTTCGACCCGACCAGTGTCATGCCACGCTCAGCCGCGAATGCGCGCAGCTGGGTGACCGTCAGGCCGGAAAGGATCCCCGCGGCCTCGTCGCGTGTCTGCGCGCCTTCCAACGCCTTCGCCGCGTCGGCAGGGGAGGTCTTGGACCGGCCGGCGGGTGCGCGGCGGGCCTTCGCGAGCCCGGGGGGGGGGGGGGGGGGGGGGGGGGGCGGGCGGGGGGGGGGCGGGGGGGGGGGGGGGGGGGGCGGGCGGGGGGC
>NZ_JALKFX010000084.1 GCF_023243045.1 Frankia sp. AgB32 | reverse complement strand
GTTCTGGCGGGGCGCCACCTGGGCGCCGCCCCCCGCCGGGCCCGGCGGGCGGGGGGGCTGCCCGGGGGGGCGCCGGCGCCGCCGGCGACGGCTGGTAGCGTTGCGGGAGGATTACAGGACACGCGTTTCCAGGACACGCGTTTCCAGGACACGGAACCAACCAGGGGCGCTGACGCGATTCATGCTCGACAAGCGGTTCATCCGGGAGAACCCGCAGGCCGTGAAGGACGCGGTCGCGGCAAAGGGCATTGACCTGGATGTCGACGAACTCCTGCAGCTCGAACAGGACACGCGCAAGCTGCAGTTCGAGGTCGACGAGGCCCAGGGGCGGCGGCGCAGTTTCGCCAAGCAGTTCGCGAAGGCGGACGAGGCCCGGCGCGCTGAGCTGCGGGTCGAGCAGGAGGAGTCCGACCGCCAGCTGAAGGCCAGCCGCGAGCAGTTGGCGCAGACCGGCGCCCGCTTCGCCGAGCTCATGCTTCAGACGCCGAACATTCCCTGGTCCGGCGCGCCGGTGGGGCCGGACGAGGCGGCGAACGTCGTGCTGCGCACGGTCGGCACCCGCCCGGAGTTCGACTTCACCCCGCTGGACCACACCGAGCTCGCCGAACGGCGCGGCTGGGCCGAGTTCGCCCGGGCCCGCAAGGTCGCCGGGGAGCGGGCCTACGCCCTGGTCGGTGACCTGGTCATGCTGGAGCGCGCGGTGCACTCCTACGCGCTCGACCTGCTGCGGTCGAAGGAGTTCACCCCGGTCGCGGTGCCCGCGCTGGTCCGTGAGGAGCCGCTGGTCGGCACGGGGATGCTGCCGAAGGCGCGGGAGGAGATCTACGCGATCCCCGCCGACGACCTGTACCTGGCCGGCACCGCCGAGGTCGCCCTGGTCGGTCTGCACGCCGGGGAGATCCTCGACGCCGACCGGCTGCCGGTCCGCTACGCCGGCATCTCGCCGTGTTTCCGCCGGGAGATCGGCAGCGCCAGCCGAGACGTGCGCGGCCTGCTGCGAGTGCACCAGTTCGAGAAGGTCGAGCAGTTCGTGCTCTGCGCCGCCGACCCCGAGGAGTCGGCCCGCTGGCACGCCGAGCTGCTCGCGACCGCCGAGCGCATCCTGACCGACCTCGGGCTGGCCTACGAGGTGGTCGAGTGCGCCACGGGTGACATGGGCGTCGGCAAGTTCCGGATGAACGACATCAACACCTGGTTCCCGTCGCTGGAGCGCTACCGGGAGACGCACAGCTGCTCGACGCTGCACGACTGGCAGGCGCGGCGGGCGAACCTGCGCTACCGCGAGGCCGACGGCACCATCCGCTTCGCGCACACCCTGAACAACACCGCGGTGGCCACCCCGCGGCTGCTCGCGGCGCTGCTGGAGAACTTCCAGACCGCCGACGCGCAGGTGCGGGTGCCCGAGGTGCTGCGGCCCTACCTGGGTGGCCGGGCGCTGATCTGAGCGCCACCGCGATGGCGGCGGTGCTCGCGGGTGGCCCGGACCAGCGCCGGGCCGGCCACCGCGAGGCGCCGCGGGGTGGACACCGACACCCGGCGCTCCAGCACCCGGTAGTCGGCCCGTTCCACCTCGTCGAGGATGGCCCGGTAGAGCACGAACGCCGTGCGCATGCAGTCCCGTGAGGTGGGGTGCAGCAGCCGGATGCCGGGCTCGGCGGCGCGGAACAGCTCGCGGGCGCGGCTGATCTCGAACGCCAGCAGCCGGCGGACCGGCCCGTCGACCACGCCGGCGGCCAGGTGTTCCCGGCTGACGCCGAACAGGTCCAGTGACGTCGCCGGCAGGTACACCCGGCCGCGGCGCAGGTCCTCGCCGACGTCCCGGATGAAGTTCGCGAGCTGGAAGGCGAGGCCGAGGTCGCGCGCGTAGGCCAGGGCGCTGTCGTCGACCGGTTCGAGCACCGGCACCATCTGCAGGCCGATCACCGCCGCCGAGCCGTGCATGTAGACGAGCAGGTCCTCCCACGTCGGGTAGCCGGTGACGGTGAGGTCCATCGTCATCGAGGTGAGGAACGCCCGGAAGTGGTCCGGGTCGAGCGCGAAGCGGCGGATCGTGTCGACCGTCGCCGGCAGCACCGAGACCCCGTCCGCCGGGGTCCCGACCGCGCCGGTGAGCTCGGCGTCGCCGGTGTCGGCGGACACCCCGTCGCGCAGGGCGGTGAGGAACCGGTCGCCCCAGCCGCGCAGCGCCTCGGCCCGCTCGGCGGCGGAGAGCTCCGAGTCGAGGTCGTCGACGATGTCGTCGGCGTGGCGGGCGAAGCCGTAGAGCGCGTGCACGTACGGCCGTTTCCACGCCGGCAGCAGCAGCGTCGCCAGAAAATAGGTGCGACCGTGCGCCGCGTGCAGGGCCCGGGCCCGGGCGTAGGACGCGCGCAGCCGCGCATCGGTGATCCCGGCGGCGTCAAGCTCCCTCACGTCGCCGCAGCGTAGCCGGCGGTCCGAACGCGACCGCGCGCGGGTCGGTCGCCGGCACAGGCAGTCGGGAGCTCAGGGCAGTCGGGAGCTCAGGGCCAGCGAACTGGCCGCCGCAGCGAAGCCCAGTGCCAGGGACAGGCCGAGGAACCAGGTGGTGACCTCCCGGTACTCCGTGCGGTAGCCGATGGAGCTGCCCAGGCCCTTGTAGACCGAGCGCAGCTCGTCGCCGCTCGCGGCCCGGTGGTAGGAGCCGTCGGTCTGGTCGGCGATGTCGCGCAGCGCCTCCTCGTTGACGGGCACCGGTACCTCCTGCCCGCCGACGTCGAGCGTCCCGCCCGCGGTGCCGTAGGCGATGGTGTCCACGGGGACGTGCGCCTTCTTGGCTGCCTCGACGGCCTGCGCGTTGGGCCGTCCGCGGGTGGTCTCACCGTCGGAGAGCAGGACGATCGCCGCGGGCGGGGGGCTCTGCCCCGCCTCGGAGAACCGCTTGCCGGCCGTGGTGATCGCCTGCAGGGACGCGAAGACGCCCTCGCCGATCGCGGTGGCCGGGCCGAGCTGCAGGCCGCGGATGCCGGCGCGCACCGACTCGCGGTCCGTCGACGCGGGCACCAGCACCGTGGCGCTGCCGGCGAAGGACACCAGCCCCAGGTTGATCCGCGGCGGCAGCTGGTCGACGAACGCCTGGGCGCCCTGCTTGGCGGCCTCCAGCCGGTTGGGGGCGATGTCGGTCGCCGCCATCGAGTTCGACACGTCGACGGCCAGAATGATCGTCGCCCGTTCCCGGGGGACCCGCTCGGCGCGGGCCGGGCGGGCCAGCGAGAACACCAGCCCGGCGAGGGTCAGCAGCAGCAGGGCCGCCGGCACGTGCCGGCGCCACCACTGCGGCCGGCGCGGCAGCACCGAGGCGAGCACCGCGGTGGACGACAGCCGCGCCGCGTAGACGCGCCGCCGCGCGGACATCACGACATACGCGGCGAGCAGTGCGGCGACGAGCAGGTACAGCCACAGCCAGTGGCCGGCGAGAAAGCTCACCGCGACCACGCCCGTCCCGACCGCGCCGCCGCGGAGCCGACGGCCATCTCGGTCGCTGGGGCGCTGCCCGCCCGCGCTGTGCCGCCGCCGGGGTGCGCGCCGGCCGGCGGCCGGCGGCCGGCGCTGCGCCCGCGCCGGTTCGCCGACGCGAAGCGGACGATGTCGACCAGCCAGTCGGAGTCGGTGCGCAGGACCAGGTGGTCGGCGCCGGCCCGGCGCAGCGCGGCGGCGACCTCGCGGCGATGGGTGGCGGCGGCGGCCGCGTACCGGTCCCGGAACCTGCGCGACGACGTGGGCACCTCGAGCAGCGCGCCCGTCTCGGCGTCGACGACGGGCAACAGGCCGACCGAGGGCAGGGTGAGCTCCAGCGGGTCGAGAATTTCCACGGCGAGCACCTGGTGGCGGGCCGAGAGGACCCGCAGCGGGCGTTCCCAGCCGAAGTCGGTGGACTGGAAGTCGGAGATGACCACCGCGAGGCCGCGGCGGCGCGGCGGGCGCAGCAGGCCCTGCACGGCGGCGGCGAGGTCGGTGGCCGCGCCCGGGTCGGGCCGGCGCCGCGGCCGGTCGTGCGCGCCGCGGGGGGCGGTGAGCAGGACCCGCAGCAGCGCCCGCAGGCCGTCGCGGCCGGGCCGGGCGGGGATGGTGCGCAGGCCCGCCGGGGTCAGGGCGAGCGCGCCCATCCGGTTGCCGGTGCGGGCGGTGAGGAAGCCGACGGCGGCGGTGGCGGCGATCGCCAGGTCGCGTTTCCGCATGTTTCCGGTGCCGAACTCGGTGCTCGCGGTGAGGTCGACCAGAGCCCAGGTCTCCAGTTCGCGGTCGGCGATGAGGTCGTGGACGTGCGGGACGGTCGTGCGGGCCGTCACCGCCCAGTCCATCCGGCGCACGTCGTCGCCGACGGTGTACTCGCGGCTCTCCGCCTTCTCGCTGCCGTGGCCGGGCAGCAGCCCGAGGTGGTCGCCGAGCAGCAGGCCGTCGAGGCGGCGCAGGACGGTGAGCTCCAGGCGGCGCAGCGTGCGCTGCACCGACGGATCGGTGCCCGGCGGCCCGCTCGCCGCGGGCGGCGCCGCCCCGGTGGTCATGCGGCCTCCGTCGTCATGAAGCCCGAGGTCGACAGAGAGGTCAAGAGATCGGTCCGCGGTCGAGGTACTCCGGGAAGCCCGAGTTCGGGTTCGTTCCCCAGCCGGTGGTGTGCGGGCCGGTGGCGTAGGGGCTCTGCTGGCGCGGCGCGACCTGGGGTGGCTGCACGGCGCCGAGGATCCGCGCGGCGATCGCGTCCGCGGTCAGCCCCTCGGCGAGCGCCTCGTAGCTCAGCACCAGCCGGTGCGGCAGCACGTCCAGGGCGACGTCGGCGACGTCCTCGGGCACGACGTAGTCGCGTCCTCGCAGCAGGCCCAGCGCGCGGGCGGCGGCGACGAGGCCGAGCGAGGCGCGCGGCGAGGCGCCGTAGGCGAGGTGACCGGTCAGTTCCGGCAGGCCCGCCTCGGCCGGGGCGCGGGTGGCGAGCACGAGGCGCACGGCGTACTCGATGATCGCATGGTGCACGAACACCTCGTCGGCCCGGCCCTGGAGGCGTTCCAGCACCGTGGGGCCGAGGACCCGCTCCGGCGTCGGCGGTGAGACGCCCATCCGCCGGACGATCTCCAGCTCCTCGGCGGGGCTGGGGTAGGGGACGGTGACCTTCATCAGGAAGCGGTCGCGCTGCGCCTCGGGCAGCGGGTAGACGCCCTCGGACTCGATCGGGTTCTGGGTGGCGAGCACCAGGAACGGCCGGGGCAGCTTGTGGGTGGCCCCGCCGAGGGACACCTGCTTCTCCGACATGACCTCCAGCAGCGCCGACTGGACCTTCGCCGGCGCCCGGTTGATCTCGTCGGCTAGCACGAAGTTCGCGAACACCGGCCCGAGCTCGACGTCGAACGCCTCCTGGGTGGCCCGGTAGATGCGCGCCCCGACGATGTCCGAGGGCACCAGGTCGTTGGTGAACTGGATCCGGACGAACGACCCGCCCACCACCGTGGCCAGTGTCTGCACCGCCAGCGTCTTCGCCACCCCCGGCACGCCCTCCAGCAGGCAGTGCCCGCGGGCGAGCAGCGCGACGAGCATGCGTTCGACCATCCGGTCCTGGCCGACGATCACCTTTTTGATCTCGAACAGGGCGCGTTCGAGCAACGCCGCGTCCGAGGTGGTGTCCGGTACGGCGAGGCCGGCCGGGCTGCGCCCTTCGTCCATGCCGGTATTCTCCCAGCCGCATCGCGAAACCGGGGACCAAAGGACTAGGCACGGCTCGGTCCGAAGGCACTTCTAAGCCGCTGTTCAGGAACTTTCGGTGTTCTGGCGGCGAATTCGGGTGTCTGGTCAGCGCAGTGCGCGCGAGCGGTAACGCCGATCGGGTCCGAGGATGCGTTCGGCGGCCAGCCGACCGGAGATCAACACCATCGGGACGCCGACGCCGGGGCGGGTGCCGCTGCCGGCGAACACCACGTTCGCCAGCCCCGGCGCCAGGTTCGCCGGCCGGAACGGACCGGTCTGGCGAAGCGTGTGCGCGGCGGCGAACGGCGCGCCGGCCGCCATCCCGCGCGCCCGCCAGTCCGCCGGGGTGGTGACCCGTTCGACCTCGATGGCGGCGCCGAAACCGGGGTAGCCGCGCCGTTCGCAGGTGGCGACGACCTCGTCGCGGTAGCGCTCGCGCAGCACCGACCAGTCCAGCCGGGCGGTGAGGTTCGGCGTCGGGAACAGCACGTAGTAGGAGTGGGCGCCGGCCGGCGCCAGCGCCGGCTCGCTCCGGGACGGCGTGCTGACCAGGAAGGACGGGTCGCTCATCAGCTCGCCGCGGTCGATGATCTCCCGGAAGGTCCGCCGCCACGCCCCGCCGAAGTGGATGGTGTGGTGCGCCGCGTCCGGGTAGTCCACCCGGGCGCCGGCGAGCAGCAGGAAGCAGGACGGCGAGTACCGCAGCCGGTGCACCCGGGCGGGCGTCTCCGTCGGCGGCAGCAGCTCGGCGTAGGCGATCGGCAGATCCGGGTTGAGCACCACGGCGTCGGCGGCGACCCGCTCACCGGCCGCGGTGTGCACCGCCACCGCGCGACCCCCGTGGACCTCCACCCTGGTCACCGTCGTGTCGTAGCGCAGCGTCACGCCGTGCTTGGCCGCCGCGCCGGCCATCGCCTGGGCGACCGCGTGCAGCCCGCCGGTCGGGTGGTACACCCCGGCGACACAGTCCATGTACGAGATCACCGCGTAGAGGGCCAGCGCGTCGTGCGGGGCGAGCCCGGCGTACATCGCCTGGAAGGAGAACATCCGGCGGGTGCGCGGGTCGCGTAGGTACCGGTTGACCACCGGGGCGAGCCGGCGGAAACCGCCGAGCGCGGCGAGCCGGGCGAGCTGCGGGCGCAGCAGCGCGACGGGTGAGTCGACCTGCGCGTCGATGAAGTGCGTCAGCTGCGCGCGGAACATCGCCGTCACCAGCGCGACGTACCGCTCGAATCCCGCGGCCTCCGCCGGCCCGCACAGCGCCCGGATCTCCGCCGCCGTGTCCGCCGGGTCGGCGCGCACGTCCAGTGACGAGCCGTCGGCGAAGAACGCCCGGTACATCGGGTCGAGCCGGGCGAGGGTCAGCCACCGGTCGAGGTCCTCGCCGACGCAGTCCAGCGCGTCGGCGACCAGCTCCGGCATGGTGAGCACCGTCGGACCGGTGTCGAACCGGTAACCCCCGACGGACAGCAGACCGGCCCGGCCGCCCGGCACCGGCTCCCGTTCGAGCACGGTCACCCGCCGGCCCGCGCCGGCGAGGCGCAGCGCGGCCGACAGCCCCGCGAAACCGGCTCCGACGATCACGACATGGTCGGTCGGGCCCTGCACCGTTCGCATCAGCTGTCCATCCCTCTGCTGTCGGCCCTGCTGCTCTCGATGTGCCTGCTGTCGGCCGGATCGTCAATGTGCCCGCGCCGTGGCGGCGATCGCGAGCCCGGTGAGCGCGTCGCGGGTGATCTCGTCGAGATCGCTGGCCGCCAGCGCGGCCAGCGCCGCGGCGGTGTCGGCGGCGATCCGCTCCTCGGCCGCGGCCAGCGCGCCGCAGGCTGTGATCAGCTCACGGGCCCGCTCCACGGCGCCGGGCGGGGACGGTAAGCCGACCAGGGCCCGCAGCCGGGTCGCGGTCGCCGGGTCGGCGTGGTGAAGAGCCAGGGACAGCAGCGCGTTCGGCCGCCCGGCCCGCAGGTCGCTGCCGACGGGCTTGCCGGTGACGGCCGGGTCGCCGAACAGGTCCAGGACGTCGTCGCGGAGCTGAAACGCCGCGCCCAGCGGGCGGCCGAACTCGGCGTAGGCGGCCAGCAGGCCCGGTCGCGGGCCGGCGAGCACCGCACCGAGCTGCAGCGGGCGGATCACGGTGTAGCCGGCGGTCTTGTACTGGGCGATCCGCGCCACCCGCCCGCCGTCCGCCCGCGCCCGGCCGGTGTCGTCGACCGGCGCGCCGGTGAGATCGAGGTACTGGCCGGCGACAAGCTCCCCGCGCATCCGCGCGTACGTCGGCCAGGCCCGCGCGAGCGCCCCGGGCGCCAGTCCGCTGGCCATGAGCAGATCGTCGGCCCAGGTCAGGAACAGGTCCCCGAGCAGGATCGCGGCCGAGCGGCCGAACCCCTCCGGATCGCCGGGCAGGGCTTCGTCGCGGTGCAGCGCGGCGAGGCGGCGGTGCGCGCTGGGCTGGCCGCGGCGCAGCTCCGAGCCGTCCATGACGTCGTCGTGCACGAGCGCGCAGGCGTGTAGCACCTCCAGGGAGGCCGCTGCCCGCACGATCTCGTCACAGTCCGGGCCGCCGGCGCCGCGCCAGCCCCAGTAGCAGAACGCCGGCCGGACCCGCTTGCCGTCGCCGAGCAGCACGTCCTCGGCGACCCGGACGAACGGGGCGAGGTCGGCGTCGATGCCGCGCAGCGCGTCGCCGCGGGCCGCGGCGAACCGGCGCAGCACGGCGGACACCCGCGGGCGCGGATCGGTCATCGGCGGCCGGGGTACCGTGCGGTGTGCCTGGCTTCGACCTGTCCGCGTTCGACACGGTGATCGTGCTGGTCGCCGTGCTGCTGCTGGCCGCCGCGCTGGGCGGACTGTCCCTGTTGCGGCTGCCGCCCGCCGAACTCGTCCACACCGTTGACGGTATCGACGCCGTCGAGGTCATGGCGGCCGCGGGTCGGATCGAGGTGGCGCAGCGCGACCGCGCGGACGTGCGGGTCGAGCTCACCGTTCGGCGCCGTCCCGGCCGCGCCGCCCCCGTCGCGACCACCGCGGGCTCGCGGCTGCGGATCGACGGCCGGCGCAGCGACATGCGCGTCAGACTGACGGTGCCGCCCGGCACCCGGGTACGCGCCGAGGTCCAGACCGGCGAGATCACCCTGTGGGGCGTGCGGGGAGAGCTGGCTCTGGTCACCCTGGACGGCACGATCGCCGGCCGGGAGCTCGGCCCCGGCCCGGTCGCCGCCCGCAGCCGCGGCGGCGACGTCAACCTGCACTTCGACCAGGCGCCCGGCTCCGTGCACGCCCGCAGCGACTCCGGCCTGGTGACGGTGATGGTGCCCGACGGGGAGTACGGCGTGCAGGTCGAGGCGGGCGATCCGCGTGGGGTCGACCTGGGGCTCACCCCGGTGCCGGGTGCCGCGCGCCGGGTGGTCGCCCGCACGACGTCCGGCCGGGTGCGGGTCGGCCATGCCGCGCCGCTCGGCCCGCTGCCGATCTGACCGATCCGGGCGGCCCGGCCGTGCCCGCCGGGCCGGCTGATCCGGTGGAGCTGGCCGTACGTGCGGATTCGGCCGGACCCGGCCGCGGCCGGGCGCCGCGGGGCCGGCGCGGGCGGCGTCGCGGCCAAGGCCCGTCCGTGAGTGTGGTCCTGTTCCGGCTAGTCTCGTCGCATGACGGCGGTACCGAGTGTGAGCGCGAAACCGACGACCATGGCGGAGTTCCTCGCTTCGGGGCACCCGTCGTTCTCCTTCGAGTTCTTCCCGCCCAGGACGCCCGACGGCGAGCGTCAGCTGTGGACCGCCCTGCGGCAGATCGAGGCGCTGCGCCCCTCGTTCGTCTCGGTGACCTACGGCGCGGGCGGCTCCAACCGGGAGGGCACGATCCGGGTCACCGAGCGGATCGCCACGGAGACGACGCTCACCCCGATCGCGCACCTCACCGCGGTGAACCACTCCGTCGCCGAACTGCGCCAGGTGATCGGCAACTACGCCGGCGCCGGCGTGCGCAACGTCCTCGCGCTGCGCGGCGATCCCCCCGGCGACCCGCAGGGCGTCTGGACGGCCCATGAGCAGGGCCTGGAGTACGCCGCGGACCTGGTGCGCCTCGTCCGCTCGGTCGGGGACTTCTGCGTCGGGGTCGCGGCCTTCCCGGACAAGCACCCCCGCTCCGCGGACCTCGACTCCGACGCCCGCCACCTGGTCGCCAAGTTCGACGCGGGTGCCGACTACGCCATCACCCAGTTCTTCTTCGGCGCCGACGACTACTTCCGCCTCGTCGACCGGGTCCGGGCCCTGGGCTGCGACAAGCCGATCATCCCCGGCATCATGCCGGTGACGAACGTCGCGCAGATCGTCCGGATGGCCCAGCTCTCCGGCGCCGCCTTCCCGCCGGCGCTGGCCGACCGGCTCCAGGCCGTCGCCGACGACCCCGCCGCCGTGCGGGCGATCGGCCTCGAGGTGGCGACCGAACTATCCCGCACGCTGCTCGACGGCGGCGCTCCCGGGCTGCACTTCATCACCCTGAACCGGTCCAGCGCGACCCGGGAGATCTTCCAGGCGGTGCGTTGACATCCTCGCCGCTCTCAAGAACGGCGAACCGCCTGGTTGTCGCGAATGACGGTCGTGGAGAGCCTGTGCTGCCAGTCCAGACGGGTATCGGCCACCCGGACGTGAGCCCTGGCGACTTTCACGACGGCCTTCCTGCGCCGGTTACTGCCCTTGGCCTTACGGGACAGGGCCTGCTGCAACCGCCTGAGCTTGCGGGCCGCGCGGCGCAGGAACCTCGGCGCGGTGACCTTCGTGTCGTCGGACAGGACCGCGAAGTGGATCAGGCCCAGATCGATGCCGCTCTCGGAGTCGACCGGCGGCAACGTCTCGTCCTGCCGGGTCTCCGCGACGAACGAGACGAGGTACCGCCCGGCCGCATCCTTGATCACAGTGACCGAGGAAGGTGCGGAGGGCAGGCTCCGCGACCAACGGACCCGCAGATCCCCGATCTTCGGCAGCCGCAGGGGCGGCCGTTGCCGAGGACCGTGAACCGGGAGTTCTTCGTGAACCGGATCGCCTGACGATTGTCCTTACGGGACCGGAACCGAGGCGGCGCCAGCCTGCGGCCCCTATGCCTGCCGGTGATCGAGGCGAGGAAGTTGCGGTAGGCCACCGTCAGATCCGCCAAAGCCTGCTGCAACACCGCGCTGGCCCGCAACACGGTAGCGCCGGCGGCGGACCGCACCGGTCGTACGGTCTCTCAGTCGTCCAGGTCCCGGTCGTCCAGGTCTCGGCCGTCCAGGTCCCGGTCGTCCAGGTCCCGGTCGTCCAGGTCTCGGTCGCGGCCGAGGCCCGGACCCGGCGCGTCGTGATCGTCGTAGGCGTCGAAGACGCAGAGCAGCCATTCGTCGCGGAACGACTGCTCGCGCACCAGCGCGAAGCCCGCCTGGTTCGCCGCGTCGACCACCGCGGCGACCAGGCCGAGGTCAAGGGTGTTGAAGACCGGGGTGATCCGGACCGCGAGGATCACCTGGTCGCGGTGCGGCGCGAAGATCGTCTCGGCGTCGAGGTCGGCGAAGGTCTCCACCACGCCGGCTGGCTGCTCGTTCACATCACTCCTGTCATCGGACCCGCGCCTCGGCCTGCCCGCCCGGACGGTGGCGAATCCCGTGGTCGGAGTACCAGGTGACTCTACGTCCCGGCACCATGGGCGGTGTGCGTAGCCCGGTGCCGAACCGCGAGACCTATCTGGCCCGCTGGGCGCAGCTGCACGGCGGCTACGACCCGGCGAGCGGGCTGTGGCTGGTGCGCGCCTGGCTGGTGCTGATCCACCGGCTCGCGAGCCCCTTCGCCGCGCTGCGGGTGCCGCCCTCGGCGATCACCGCGGCCGGTGTGGCGCTCACGGCGCTCGCCGTGCCGGCGGCCGCCGCGGGCGGGCGCTGGCCGCTGCTCGGCGTGGCGGCGCTGGCGCTCGGCGGGCTGGCCGACAGCGTCGACGGCGCGGTGGCGGTCCTCACCGACCGCGTCAGCGCCTGGGGCTACGTGCTGGACTCGGTGGCGGACCGCTGCGGCGACGCGTTGTGCCTGCTGGCGCTGTGGTGTCTCGGTGCCTCCGCCGGGCTGGTCGTCTCGGCCGGTGTCGCGCTCGGTCTGCTGGAGTACACCCGGGCGCGGGCGGGTTGCGCCGGGTTTGCCGAGATCGGCGTGGTGACGGTGGGCGAACGGCCCACCCGGCTGATCGTCGCGGGGTTCGGGCTGGCGGGCGCGGGGGTCGTGCCCGGGTGGGCCGGCGGCGTCGTCAGCGCCACCGCGGCGGCGACGCTCGCCGTCGCCGCGATCGGTCTCGGCCAGCTCATGGTTACCGTGCGCGCGGCGCTGGCCGGGTCCGACCGATCCGCCGACTGATCCGCCGACTGGCTCGCCGGGCGCCACCGCGTCGCCGCGCACTGCCGTGCACAGTGTTCGGCCGCTTTCGCCGGGCGAGGCATCTATTTGTGTACTGAGTATTTTCTGATCGCTACGGCCAGGAAAACTTCTTCTGTTCCGTAGAAGCGGATGAAAAACTAGTACCAGCCCGAAGGTGCGGAGGTATTGCTACGATTCGGCCGTAATCTCGGTCGCCCAACGGTCGCGATGGCGCGATCCGTATCCGGCGGTCCCTGCCCTCCACGAAGGATTCGGGAAAATGCTGTCGAACATCGCCCGCAAACTGTCCCCGTCGCGCGTGGTCGCGATCGTCCTCGCTCTGACCGCGGCCGTCATCCTGAGCCTGCTGCCCACCTGGCGGGCGCAGGCGGCGACCCCGACCCCGACCCCCGCCGTCGAGGCGGCGGGCAAGACCACGCTCGGCCAGCCCGGGCGGGTCCTCCTGCTCGGCCGGATCGCCCATCCGCTCCGCCTGACCGTCGCCGACCTCGCCACCAAGTACCCGCAGCACACCCAGACCGTCACCTTCGCCAGCTCGGCGGGCCAGCAGACCCACACCTACACCGGCCCGCTGCTCTACGACGTGCTGCAGGCGGCCACGCCGTCGTTCCGCGCCGACGTGAAGAACGACGCGCTGCGCTACGCCGCCGTCGTGCACGCCAGCGACGGCTACGAGTCCGTCGTGTCCTGGGGCGAGATCGACCCGGGCTTCGCGGGCTCGGAGAGCCTGCTCGCCGTGACCGAGGACGGCGCGTCGCTCGCGACCACCGGGCCCCGGCTGACCGCCCCCGACGACACCAAGGGCGGTCGCTACGTCAGCGGCGTCACCACCGTCGCCCTGGTGCGGGTCGGCCAGTAGGGCACCAGCCCCGCCGCGGCACTCGCACGGGCTCGTCGGGCCCCCTCAGGCCGGCCCGACGAGCCCGGCGACGATCTGCGCCGACCGGACGACCAGCGGCAGGCCGCCGCCGGGATGAGCCGAACCGCCGACGTGGAACAGCCCGGGCACGGCGGCGGCGTTCGGCGGGCGCAGGAACGCCGCCCGCACGCCGTTCGACGACGAGCCGTAGATCGACCCGCCGACCGCGCCGGTGCGCCGTTCCAGGTCGGCCGGCGTGATCGTCTCGTACCAGCGCAGTCGCGGCCGCAGGTCGAATCCGCGGGCCGCCAACAGGTCGAGCACCTGGCGCGCATACCCGTCGGCCAGGCCCGGCCGGTCCCAGTCCAGGCCCTGACCGAGCGTCCCGGCCTTCCCGAGCGTCCCAGCCTTCCCGGGGGCCCCAGCCTTCCCGAGCGGTACGTGCGGCGGGGCGTTGACCAGGACGAACACCGCCTCGGCGCCCGGCGGCGCGCAGGCCGGGTCGGCGGGGGAGCTGAGGTAGATCGCCGGGTCGACGGCGAGGCGGCCGGCGAAGACCGCGTCGAACTCGTCGTCGTAGTTCGCCGGGAACGTCACCGTGTGGTGCCCCAGCCCCGGGGTGCGGCCCGACAACGCCAGCAGCAGCACGAACCCGGACATCGACGGCGTGGCGCGGCGTACCCGGCGGCGGCCGGCACGATCCGCGACGAGCCGGCCGTAGAGCGCGGCCGCGTCGACGTTCGCGACCACGACGTCGGCGGGCAGCAGCCGGCCGTCGACGAGGCGTACGCCGTCCACCCGGCCGCCGGGAGTGCGGGTCACCGTCAGCACCCGGGTGTCGAGCAGGAACCGGGCGCCGCGCTGCTCGGCGCGGTCGGCGAGGGCCGCGCCGAGACGACGCAGCCCGCCGGGGACGTACCAGCCGCCGAAGTGCCGTTCGGCGTGGACGACCGACACCAGCGCGGCCGGCGCGCGCCGCGGGTCGGAACCGGAGTACGTCGCATACCGGTCAAACAGCTGGCGTAGCCGCGGGTCACGCAGCAGGCCGCGGCCGAGCCCGCGCAGGGTGCGCCCGGGGGCGACCGTGGCGAGATCCGCGGGCCGGGCCGACGCGAGCCGGGCGAGGCCACCCACCCGCACCGGTCGCGACAGGAACGGCCCGTCGGCCGCGGCGAAGACCCGGGCCGCGCGGGCGGCCCCCCGACGCCAGTCACCGCCGGCGCCGCCACCGAGGCGGGCGTCGAGCTCGGCGGCGAAGGCATCGTCGTCGGCGTGCGCGGCGAGCCTGGTGCCGTCGGCGAACCGGTAGGAGGCGATCGGGTCGAGCCGGCGCAGCTCCAGCACGTCGCGCAGCGGGCCGCCGGTGGCGGCGAACAGCTCCTCGAACACGCCCGGCATGGTCAGCAGGGACGGTCCGGTGTCGAAGCCGAAACCGTCCCGCTCGTACCAGCCGAGTTTCCCGCCGACCGCCGACGCCTGTTCGCAGACGGTGACATCGTGCCCGGCCGCGGCGAGACGGGCCGCCGCGGCCAGGCCACCCACCCCGGCGCCGATCACCACCACGCGGGTCACGACGAGGACTCTACGATCCGCCGCGCGGCCCGCGGCGCGGCGGGTCGGAGGGCAGCGCCCGGCCCTTCCAGGACGCGCCGCCGTGCCGGCGCCGCCACCACGACAGGGCGGTGAGGTAGCCGACGAGGGCGACCGAGACCGGATGGGCGGCCGGGTCCGGCCAGCTCCGCCCGCCCGTGCGGCGGGCGGCGACGACCCGCCCGGCCACCCCGGCGAGCAGGCCCGCGACTCCCGCGGCCCGGTCGCCCGCCCGCCCCCGGCCCCGGCGGCGCCGGGCGGCGCCGGCGGGCAGGACGAACAGCCAGCCCAGCAGCCCCACCTGCGCGGCGCTGGCCACCGGGTGGCCACCGGCCGCCGCGAGCGACTTGGCATAGCCGTCGCGCAGCGCCGCCCAGCCGTCGTACATCCGGTTGGCGGCCAGGTCGGTGCCGTCGACGACCACCCCCCGCCCGCCGGACCGTTTGATCGCCCGGAGCAGGGCGATGTCCTCGATGACCTGGTCGCGGACGGCCTCGTGCCCGCCGGCCCGGCGGTAGGCCGCCGCGTCCACGCACAGGAACTGCCCGCCGGCCGCGGCCAGCGACGGCCGCGGGGAGCGCTCCGCCGCTCGCAGCGGCAGCAGCGCCAGCCACGACCAGGTCAGCAGTGGCTGGACGAGCCGCTCGGCAAGCCCGTCGGCGACCTGGCGCGGATACGGCGAGACCAGGTCGAGCCTGGACTCGCGCAGCAGCAGCACGGCGCGGGCCAGCCCGTCCGGGGCGACCCGCACGTCGGCGTCGACGAAGACCAGCACCGTGCCGCTCGCGGCGGCCGCCGCGCGGGCGCAGGCGTGCGGCTTCCCGAGCCAGCCGGCCGGGGGCGCCCCGCCGCGCCGGGCGAGGACGCGGCGGTCGCGGCGCGCCCAGCCGGCCAGCATCCGGCCGGTGCCGTCGGTGGACTCGTCGTCCCAGACGATGATCTCCAGGTCGGGTACGTGCGCGGAGGCGAGCAGGGCGCCCAGGCAGCCGTCGAGATGGGCGGCCTCGTCGCGCACCGGCAGGATCACGGACACCCGCTCGGGCACCGTCCGGGCCGGCGGCGCGATCCGCAGCAGCCGGGCGTTGACCGCCGTGTGCACGGCGATCCCGGCCGAGCCCACCGCGGCCGCGCGCACCGCCGCCGACCAGCCCCGTCCCAGCGTTTCCGTCACCGGTCGGCCCGCTGGTCACTGCGCCACGGCCGCAGGCCCGCCAGCAGCACCGCCCCCATCGCGGCGCCGCCGAGCGCGGCCACACCGGGACGGACGAAGAACACGGCGTTGGCCAGCACCGACGACAGATAGGTCCAGGCCAGCAGGGTGAGCGGGATCCGCTCGTCGCGCGGCTCCGCCCGGCCCGGGTCGGGCAGGGCCAGCAGGACGCCGGTCAGTAACGTCCCGACCAGCAGCCAGCCGAGGAAGTTCGTCACCGGGATGCCGTTGAGCGCCGGCCCGGTGGCGTTCCAGCGCCAGTGCCCGGCGGCGACCATCTGCGGATCGAGGAACAGGTCCCAGGTGGCCAGCACCAGACCGCCGAGCACCGCGGCCCGGTCCGGGGCCCGCTGATGTCGGCGGACCAGGACATAGGCGGGATAGGCCATCATCGCCCAGGCCAGCGGCACGACGATGGACACGCCGAACAACCGGGGCCCGAGCGAGCTCCCGTAGACGTAACGCCCGAACGGCACACCGGTGTGCACACCGAGTGTCTCCACGGCGAGTCCGCCGCCGACGGCCACGACGACGAAGCCGGCGGCCCACGCCGGTCCCCGGGTCGCCGCCGCGTGCGTCGTCGAGGCCAGGAAGAACAGCACGACCGTCGCGGCGGTCAGGGCGACGCGCGCCGTGCCGTCGACCAGCGGGTAGGGGATCTGCGTGGCCACCACGCCGATCGCCAGCAGCCACCCGGCGGCCGACAGCCGATGACGGCGGATTTCACCGGACCTGTCCCGGCCGCGGGGCCGGGCCGCCCGGAGCGCGTGCGGCACCGGGCGCTCGGACATCACCGCACGGGCTCGGGCCGGCCGGAGCCGTCCGCGCGCTCACCGTCCGCGCGCTCACCGTCCGAGTGGTCACCGTCCGAGTGGTCACCGTCCGGGGACACAGCCGAGGCCGCGGGCAGTTCCTTGCCGAGCACCGCGTACGGGGTGAACGTGCCGGGAAACTGGAAGTCCGACAGCAACGGCACGAACCCCTCGCTCGCGTACAGCCGACGCGCGCGGCTGCCGGGCGGCTCCAACGCGGACAGCGCCGCCGTGTGCTGCGGGACGTCGAGCAGCAGCTCCCGCAGCAGCCGCCGGCCGATCGAACGGCCCTGCCAGGCGGGCAGCACGTGCAGTTCGACGACCTCCAGACAGTCGTCGAGCCAGTGCCCCGCCGTCGCGGGCGACACCGCCGTCAGCGCGTCGTGGACCACGTCATGCCACCATTGGCCGGGTTTGCCGGGTAGCGCGTAGGTGATGCCGACGAGCGTGTCGTCGGGCGTGACGGCGGCGACCGCACGCAGGTCCGGTCGGTCGAAGTGGCGGCGGGCGTGCAGCGCCCGGTCCCGGGCGGCCCGGACGGGGTCGGCCTCGTGGAAGTCGAGGAACGCGGCCTTGTAGATCCCGATGACGTCGTCGAGCCGGGTACGCATGCGACGCGCCGACCACGGGACCACGCTGACGTCCATGTCGGTCACCGGCGTCGCCTCCTGTCCGTGCCCCGGCAGCCCGAGCTGGTTCCGCCGACGGGTCCGGCGGGCCAGGAGGCCGGGTCGCACCCTCACATCGCCTGACGATAACGCGCCGGTCGCCGAGTGCGCCGGGCGACGGGAATGCCTGCCACGTAACGTCGTCAGACCGACGCGGAGGGAATTTTTTCCGGTATGGCCGGCAGGCCGACGCGGTCGCCGGCCAGGGCCAGCCCGGCGCACCGGGGCGCGCCCTCGAGCAGGTCCGCGACCAGCAGTGCCACCGCCGGGGCCTGGACCGCGCCGCCGGCGTTCGTCCCCGCGGCCACCACCACCCGGCCCGCGTGCGCGGGCACGGCGGTGACCAGCGGCAGCCCGTCCGGAGTCGCCGGCCGTTCACAGAACCGGACGTCGCGCACCTCGAGGCTGCCGGCGGCGCGGCACAGCGTCGGGAACAGCCCGGCGACGGCCCGCTCGGCGACGGCCCGCAGCTCGTCGGCGCCGGCCCGGGCGGCCGCCCGGCCGGCGCGGCCGCGGTAGCCGAAGCCCGCGCTGACGTGGACGAGGGACCCGTCCGGGGACAGCGTGACGTTCATGACGCCGAGCGGGTCGCCGGCGTGGATCTTCACCGGCCGCGTCAGCCCCGGGTTGGGCAGGGTCAACGACAGCCCGAGCAGGTGCGCGACCGCGCCGGCCCCCGGCCAGTAGGCGCCGAGCAGCCGGTCCAGGTCACGGCCGCCGGCGGTCACGACGACCCGGTCGGCGCCGAGCACCCCGCCACCGTCGAGGCGCAGCAGGACGCCGGGTGGGGAGGCGTCGAGGCCGTCGTCCCGCTGGTCGTCGGCGGGGGCCGGTTCCAGGCGGTCCACCCGGGTGTCCGGGCGCACCTCGACGCCGAGTTCGGCGAGGCGGCTGGTCAGCGCGGTGGCCAGGTCGTGGATGTTGACGGCGTAGCCGTCGACCTCGACGGCGCCGGCGATCTCCCGGACGCCACCCGGCAGTGGCACGGCGTGGCCCAGACCGGGCCAGCCGCGGGCGAGCGCGCCCGGTTCCAGTCGGGTGGCGCCGTCCCCGGTGGCCTGTTGCAGCCGTTCGCCCGTGGCGAGGTCCGCGTCGTCCAGGTAGACCCGTGCGAGCCGGGCGTCGCGGCGCAGTCCACCCAGCCAGCTCTGCGCGTCGCCGTCCTCGAACAGCTGTGTCCAGCCGCGCAGTCCAAGGCGGTTCAGGGCGATCGCCAGCTCCTGGGCGCCGGCGTGCAGGCCCGGCTGGTCGGCGCGGCGCGCGAACGCCCGCGCCCAGGCGGTCTCGGCCGGGTCGAGGGAGCTGGCGGCGCGCAGTCGCCAGCCACCCAGGGCCGGCGGGCGGGTGAGAACGTCGGCCCGCTGCGCGACCGCCGGCGGCAGGGCCTCGGTCGCCGACAGGTGGCGCGCGTTGGCGCCACCGAACGTGGTGCCCTGCCGGTCGGGGTCCGTGCGGTCCGCCGGGGCCGCGTCGACGACCAGGATCCGGCGCCCGCCGCGCAGCCGCAGCAGCAGGGCCGTGACGAGGCCGACGATGCCGCCGCCGACGATCACCACGGCGCCGTCGTCGGCCGCCGGGGTGGCTGGGACCGCCGGGGGGGCTGGGACCGCCAGAGCCGCCGGGGCCCGCAGCGGGGCGGGCGGGGCCAGCAGGTCGGTGCCGGCGATCTCGTCGAGGTCGGTGCGGCCGACCACGGTGAGCACGGCCTGGTCGAGGTCGTCGTCGCAGGCGGGGGTGCGCATCGCCGCGGAGCACAGGGTGAAGCCGCGGCGCGGCTGGCCGCCGTCGCGGGTGATCCGCCCGGCGAGCAGGTCCCGCACGGGGGCGAGCAGCCGGGGGGCGTTGTCCAGCGCGATGGTGAGTCCGGCCCGGTCGTAGGCGTGGAGCAGGGCGCGGGGGGTGAACACCTCGGGCTCGCTGACACTGATGATCCGACCGCCCTGGAACCGCTCCAGAAGGTCCGCGTCGATCAGGCCGGCGCTCGCCCACGGACCGGTGTGGACGAGCGGAACGGCGAGGGCGAGCGCGGCGGCGGCGCCGAGGACCTCCGCCGCGGTGGCCGCGACACGGACGTTCTCGGCGGTCAGGTGGTGGCGCCGGGTCCAGGCGGGCAGCGCCGCCGGGTCGGTGACGAGCGAAGGGGAGCAGACGACCAGCCGCCAGCCGCGGGTGCTGGCGGCCCGCGCCACCCTGCTGTTGATGTCGCCGGCGCCGAGCAGCCCCAGCACTCCCGGCGATCCGTGCGACCCGTCGCCCGGCGCCGCCGCGAACAGCCGATCGATCATGAACTGGGCGACGTGGCGCGCGTTGACCTCCGGGGTGTTGCGCACCGTGATGCCGAAGTGGGCGGCGGCGGCCAGGTCGACGGCGGCCAGCGAGGTGCCCCGGCGGACCAGCACCAGGGCGCGGTCGTCACCGGTGGCGCGCACCGCCGCGACCCAGCGGGCGAGGGCGTCGGCGGGCACCGCGTTCGCGCCGACGACCAGCGTGTGCGGGCGCAGCCCGGCCAGCGCGTCGGCGAGCAGGTCCGGGCGGGCGGCGAGCTCCGGGCGCACCGTCGCCGGGCCGGCGGCCATCGCGGCCAGCCGGGCGCTGACCGGGGTGGCGATCAGCACCCGGCGCCGGGTGGGAGGTCCGTCGCCGGCCCCGTTCGGCCGCGGCGGCCGGTCGGGTCGCGGTCCGGCCACCTCGGCGCGGACCATCTGATCATGGAATGTCGGCATGCGGTGGACTTCATCCCGTTCGTCGGGGGGCGCGCCCGCACCGGCGCGCACGTCGGGGGTCTGCCACGGTGGCGCACGTCGGGTCACGTGGTGCGGCGGGCGGCCGGGCCGGCGTAGGCCCGGGCGATCGGCGGTGCGGCCGGACGCGTCCACCGTGCCTGCCGGTCGTCAACGAGCGGTCAAGAAGCCCCGCGGCGACCCGGCGGCACCGGCCAGCCCGCGGCCAGCCCGCGGGCGGACCGGCCGGTGATCGTCAACGCGCCGTCAACGTGGGGTCGGGCGCCAGCGCCAGCAGCGGGTCGCGTCCGCCGAGGGTGCCCCGGGAGGCGAGCACCGCGAACCGGGCGAACAGCTCCTCGCTGTACCACCCCACCTCCGGGGTGCGCCGGACGACCTCGCTGTGCGCCGGCCGGCCGTAGGCGAACCGGCGCAGCGCGGCGGTGTCCCGCCACAGGCTGAACGTTCCCTTCAGGCCGAACGGGGCCTCCCCGATCCCGGCGGCGAACAGCAGGCCGTCCGACTCGGCGAGGTCCGCGACCACCGGCGGGACCGCCCGCCGGAAGGTCAGGGAGTGCCGGGCGGCGATCCGCGCCCGGGTGATCACCGCGATCTTGGCTCCCGCGGGACCCGGCTGGTTCGCCGCCGCCGGATCGCCGAACGGTTCCCGCTGGGACCACCGCCCCCGGGAGGACAGCGGATGCAGATCGATGCGCCAGCGTTCCTCGGCCAGCGCCGACCAGGCCCGCACCTGCGCGGAGCGCTCGAACGAACGGGCCGCCGACGGGGTCTGCCAGACGCCGAGCATCGCCCACTGGCACGGATCGGCGCCGCGCAGGCCCAGGCTGCTGGCCGAGCCGGTACCCAGCATCCTGGCGAAGGTCAGCCCGGACACCCCGCGCAGCGCCGCGCGGTCGGTCGCCATCCTCGCCAGGGCATGACCGACCCGGCGGCGGGGGACCCGCCAGAAGTCGACGGTCACCAGCGGGACCGGGGAACTCGCTGCGTTCACCGGGTTTGTGCCGTGGATGCCCCGGCCTTCAGGCCGGGGAGGAAACAGCGCTCGACGCTGGAACGCATAGGTGGATCCTTTCGGTAGAATCATGCGATGTCCCGCTACCGGCTTTATCCGACCGCCAGTCAGGCGGTCGTGATGGAAAACCACTGCAGGAATGCGCGCTATGTGTGGAACCTGGCGGTGGAGCAGCAGTCATGGTGGAATCCTCGCCGTGGGCCGGCGCCGGGTTATGCAGAGCAGAACCGGCAGTTGACCGAAGCGCGCCGGGCTTTCGGCTGGCTCGCGGCGGGTAGTATTATTGTGCAGCAGCAGGCGCTGCGGGATTTCTCCACTGCCATGGCCAATTTTTTCCGGGGTTCCCATCGGAAACCGTGCTTTCGGAAGCGTGGCCGCTCTGAGGGTTTCCGGATCGTCGCGGTGAAGGCCGGGGATGTGCGGCAGGTCAACCGTCGCTGGTCCGAGGTGCGTGTGCCGAAGGTTGGCTGGGTGCGGTTCCGCCGGTCCCGTGCCGTTCCCGACGCGAAGTCGTATCGGGTCACCCGGGATCGGGCGGGCCGCTGGCATGTGGCGTTCGCCGCCGTGCCCGCGCCGATCCCGGCGCCCGGGACGGGGCGGGTGGTCGGCGTCGATCGTGGTGTGACCGTGTCCGCGGCCCTGAGCAGTGGGGAGCAGCTGTCCTGTCCTGGGCTGCGACCTACTGAGGTCGCACGGCTGCGACGGCTTCAACGCCGGCTCGCTCGCGTGCAACGCGGCAGTGTCCGCGGGGCCCGGGTCAAGGCCCGGATCGCCCGGGTGAAAGCCCGGGAAGTTGACCGGCGGAAGGACTGGGCCGAGAAGACCAGTACCGATCTCGCCCGGCGGTACGACGTGATCCGCATCGAAGATCTGAACATCCGGAACCTGACCCGTTCGGCGCGGGGCACGGTCGAAGAGCCGGGCAGGAACGTCCGGCAGAAAGCCGGACTGAACCGGGGTGTCCTCGCGAACGCCTGGGGACTCCTCGTCCAACGCCTGGAACAGAAAGCCCCCGGCCGCGTCGAGAGAATCAACCCCGCGTGGACGTCGCTGACCTGTAACATCTGCGGAACCCGGGACCCGGAGGCGCGGGAGAACCAAGCCGTCTTCCGCTGCCGGACCTGTGGGCAGCAGGCGAACGCCGACATGAACGCGGCACGCAACATCGCCCTGGGACATCAGTGGGCGACCACCTGGGTGACTGCGCGGGGAGGCGACGCCAACAGGCGGCCTGTGAACCGCGAACCTCAACCTTCCGCACCCCCCTTGGTGGGTGTGTAGGAGTTGGAATCCCTCGCCTTCAGGCGAGGGAGGATGTCAACTCCGCGCCGATGCCAGTCGTAGCAGGTCGTCCCGGGCGCCGCCGTACTTTCGGGCGAAGACCGCCGCCACGCCGCCACCGTTGTCACCCCGCAGCGGCACCACCCGGCACCGCCCGACGTCGGCCAGTGGATGCTGCCCGTCGGCCACCGAGGTGACCAGGGCGTCCGGACCGCCGTGGCGCAGCAGCTCGGTGAGCTCGGGGCAGGAGAGGTACACCACCCCGTCGAGAAGCACGTACTCGCAGCGGACGTCCGTCTCGCCGGCGCCCGTCGGGCTGACGCGCAGCGGCACCCGGAGGTAGTCGTCCAGGGAGATGCTGCCCTGCGGGCCCCACAGCCGGTCGAAGTGCTGCTCGACGAACTGGACGAGCGTCGAGGAGATCGTCGCCTCGTGCTGGGTGACGGCCGCGGAGGACACCCCGACCGGGAAGCTCGACACCAGCGCGCCGGTGTCCCAGCGGTGGTAGGTCGTCAGCGGTTGCTCCGCGTAGAGCCGCACGGCCAGCCGCGACTGCAGGACGGGGTCGAGCCGTCCCCGCAACGAGTCCAGCGTGCGCATGTTCGCCCGGATCTCGGCGCCGACGTCGATCCGGTGGGCCAGGTCCGCCGAGCGGGCCGCCGCGGCCGGCGAGTCGGGGTCCAGGAGCAGGATCTGGACGATCGCGCCGGCGTCGAGCGCCGCGCGGACCGCGGCGGCGAAGGCGTCGTCGTGCGGCGGGCAGGCCAGGTCCGTCCAGGTGTTCAGCAGCCGCACGCTGCGGCGGGCGGAGGCGACCCGGCCGATGAAGTAGGCCGGGTCGAAGGCACCGAGCAGCCGCCCACCGGTGAACTGCGTCGGCTCGGCGGTGACCGGCTCGGCGAGGCGCCGCTCGGCCGCGGTCAGCTCCGGCGAGCGCCGCTGGCGCAGCAGGGTGACGCCCTGCTGCCAGGACCGCCGGGCCGCGGGATGGTCGTCCAGCTGGGCCAGGATGTCGCCGCGGCGGACCAGCACCCGCGGCTCCCACAACGGGTCGGGTACCTCGGCCAGCAGCGGCAGGCTCTCGTTGTACGCGGTCAGCGCCTGTTCCGGCCGGTGCTGGTGGCGATAGAGATCACCGAGGCGGCGCTGGGCCAGCGCCTCCAGCGGGCGGTTGCCGAGCTCGCGGGCGATCGACAGGCTCGTCGTCAGGCAGGCGATGCCCTCCGCGAGCTCCCCGCGATCGCCGTAGGCCATCGCGAGACCCACCAGCGTCTCCGCCTCGGCGCGCCGGGCGCCCGCCCGGCGCATCGTCGCGAGGCGCGCCTCGAAGGACGCCAGCGCCTCGGCCTGCTCGCCCCGACCCCGGCAGGCGTCCGCGAGCCCGCGCACCGCACGCGCCGCGGCCAGGTCCTCCCCGCCCCCGGCGAGCAGCGCCCGGGCCCGCTCGAACCGCTCCGTGGCCAGCGCCAGGCGCCCGGGGGCGCCCCGGTCGACGGCCACCGCGGGCTCGCCGTCGGGGTCCGTGCCGGGCGCGTCCAGCCGCCAGAACGCCTCCTCGAAGGTCAGCAGGATCTCCCGCTCCCCGAGATTGGCGAGCAGCTCCGCCTCGGCGACCCGGTGACCGGCCCGGCGGGCGGCCGCCAGGCCCAGTTCGTGGGTCCGCGCCCAGTCGGCCCAGTGCGCCCCGAACGCGTAGAAATCGACGGCCTCGGCGGCGAGCAGCCAGGTCGGCTGGTCCAGCCCGGCCGCGTAGGCCTGCTCGATGAGCGCGAGCAGGTTCGACCGCTCCGCGGCGAACCAGACCAGCGGCCGGTGAACGATGGCGGCCGGACCCCCGGCGGTGAAACGGGCGGCCGTCGTCTCGAACGCGGCGTCCTCGCCCGGCCCGACGGGCACGGCCCGCACCCGTCCGGGGCTGAAGGTGTCGACCGCCTTACGCAGCATCACCAGATAGGCGTACAGGAGCTGGCTCAGCGCCGCTCGGTGTTCGTCGGACAACGTGGGGGACGGCGCCGGGAGCGCAGCGTCCGGGGCGTGCCGGAGTTCCGCGACGCCGCCGGCGGCGCCACCTTCGGGCCCGTGCCGACCCGACGGCGTGCCGATGCCGGTGCCGACCCCGGTCTCCCGCTCACGGGCGAAGACCCGCAACAGGTCGTGGAAGCGGTAACGCTCGGCCCCGGCCGGGTCGACGCCGCGCCGCTCCAGCAACTGGGCCTCGGCGAGCCGGTCCACGACGTCCTCGGCCTCGTCGAGGTCGAGGTCGAGGACCGCGGCCGCCGCCCACGGCGCGAAGTCGTTGACGGCGGGCAGCGACAGCAGGCGGAACGCGCGTTGCTCGTCAGGCGGCCGCCCGACGTAGCTCAGCGTGAAACTCGCCCGGATCTCCAGGTCGCCGACCTCCAGGAAGGACAGCCGGTCCCGCTCGTCGGTGAGCCGGCTGGCGACGCGCTCCAACCGCCAGTGCGGGTGCGCGGCCAGCTTGCGCCCGGCGATCTGGATCGCCAGCGGCAGGTAACCGCACATCCCGACGATGTCGCGGGCCGCCGCCGGCTCCGCCGCCACCCGGCGCTCGCCGACCACCTTGGTCAGCAGTTCCACCGCGTCGCTGGGGATGAGCAGGTCGACCATCCGCGGCGTCACCGCCAGCCCGTGCAGCCGGGACCGGCTGGTGATGATCACAGCGCTGCCCGGGCTGGCCGGCATCAACGGGCGGATCTGCGCCTCGCCCGCGGCGTTGTCCAGGATGATCAGGACCCGACGAGTGGCCACCAGGTCCCGGTACATCTCGGTGAGGTCGTCCGGGTCGGTCGGTACCGCCGCCCGGCTCACCCCGAGCGCCTGGACGAACCGGGCCAGCACCCGCGTCGGCTCCAGCGGCTCGCTGGTGCCACGCAGGTCGACGTACAGCGCGTCGGTGAAGCCCGCGCGAACCCGGTGCGCGATGTGCACGGCCAGGGCCGTCTTGCCCGCGCCCGCCTTGCCGGCGAAGGCCGCGGTCACCGTCCCTCCGGACAGGGCCTCGGAGTCGGTGAGCAGGGCGTGTGTCTGCTTCTGGAGGGTGTCCCGCCCGGTGTACTCGGGCACGTCCGGGGGCAGCTGCTGACCGCCCCCGCCGGTGGGCGCGACCGGCGGGTGGCGCTCCAGCGACCGGGGCGGGGCCCAGTCCAGCCCGGGCGCCCCGCGCAGCACGTCCTCCTGCAACTCCCGCAGCAGGGGGGAGTCCAGCCCCAGCTCGTGGCGGGCCGCCAGACCGTCGCGGCACGCCCGGGCGGCATCGTCGATCCGGCCGTCGCGGTAGAGGGCGAGGACCAGCTGCCGGCACAGCCCGTCGTCGTGCGGATGACGCGCCACCCGCAGCCGCAGGTCGCCGATGACCTCCCGGTGCCGGCCGAGACACAGGTCCGCGGCGATCCGCGTCTTGAACACGTCGAGCTGCAGCTCGTTGAACGCTTCCAGGTAGGCGTGCGCGAACGGGTGATCGGCCACGTCCGCCAGCGCCGGCCCGCGCCACAGGGACTGGGCCTCCTGCAGCGGGGCGATCGCGCTGACCGCGTCGCCGTCGTCCACCGCCCGGCGGCCCTGCGCCAGCAGGCGCCGCGCCCGCTCGGCGTCGATCTGCTCCGGGCGGATGTCGAGGAGGTAACCGGGGCCCTTGCGCAGCAGCACGCGCAGCTCGGGGCCGTCCTCCAGCTGGCGGCGCAGCTCGCTGACGTGCGTGCGCAGGGTCGCCATCGCCCCGTCCGGCGGGGCCTGTCCCCACAGCGCGTCCAGCAGCCGGTGCGCGGGCACGACCTGGCCGGCCTCGAGCAGCAGGACCGTCATCAGCCACCTGCGCTGGGGTCCGCGCAGCACGATCTGCCGCCCCGCCGCGGTGACCTCCAGCGGACCGAGGATGGCGAACTGCAGGCTGTCGCGGGCGGGCATCTGGTCCTCTCGTCGCCGGGTTCCGACTGCCGGCGCGACCCCGGGTGATGAGTGTTTATCGCAGCGTGCGCCCGGAGGGGAGGGGTCGGCAACCACCGATCCGGCTGGGCGCCTGTCGTCTCCGCGTCAGCGTCCGTACCCGGAGCACCCGGCGCCGGCGCTCTCGGTGACACCGGCGCGGACAGATCCTCCGTCGGGACTCTCAACGGTCGTTCAACGGCGGCGGTGAACCGGTGGGTACTGGTTGTTGATCCCGCCGCGGTGCACTGGACACCAACGAGAACCGAAAGCCCGGGGACGGGTGACCGGCAGACGGCCGGTGGCGGTACGGAGGTGGCGGACAGATGGCGATCGCGATGGCGAGGATCCTGCCGCGGCGGCCCGGGGCGCGGGGACGCGTGCCGACGCGGACCGGCCCGACGACGACGTCGGTCCTGGCGGGCCTGGGAACCGGGGCGGTGTGGGAGGCGGCGGACGCGTCTCGGCCGCCGGCCGGTCCGGCCGCGGCGGACGGGCCCGCGCCCGGGCCGTCGACGGCCGGGGGGCTGCTGTTCGCCGAGATCTCGCCGGCCGGGGCGGCCGGGGCGGCCGGGGCGCCCGGGGCCGCAACGGCCGGTGTTGCAGCGGCTGGTGTCAGGACGGCTGAGCCGGGTGTGCGGCCGTCGGGGGATCGGTCGGCCGAGCCGGCCGGCCTGCCCCGGCGGGCCGGCGGACTGCCACACGAGCTGGCCTTTCGGGACGCGACCGGGGGACGGGGCAACGCGATCCGACAGCTGTGGGTCGAGACCGACGAGGACGCGGTGCTCGCCGACTGGGCGCGCCGGGGGCGGGTCGAGCTGATGGCGGCCCGGCGGCCGTTCGTGCTGGAGGCGGATCTCGACGGCCGGGGGGTGCGCCTCGTCGAGCCGATGGGGCGGGTGCCTGTCGCGGCCTTCATCCCCGGTCGTGCCGGGGGTCGGGTCCGGCTGGCGGACGGGACGGTGCTGCGCTGGCTCGAACCGACCCGCGCCGTGTTCGCCAGCGGCCTGGTGGCGCCGGGCGGCGCCAACATCATTCGGTTCGCGCTGGACGGGACGGCCTTGGTCATCGCCGGCCTGGACCTGCCCGAGCCGCCGACCACCCGGGCGGACCGGGTGCTGGGCGCGGGTCCGGGGGATACCTGTCGGGGGGATGCCCCGGACCCACGGCCGGGCGGGGTGCCCGACCTGGTGGGCCTGCTGGTGCTGGGCTGGTTCATCCGCCTGCTCGAGTGTTCCCGGCCGCCGGCGCTTCGCTCAGGTGTTCGCTGAGCGGGGCGTTTGACGGCCCGGCCGCGCGCGGGCTACCTTCCGAGATGTTCGAACCTGTGTTCGATGCCGGGAGGGTGTTGTGGCCGTCGTGGATCGACCTGTCAACGGCATGGGTTCCGGGGGCGGAGCCGCTCGGGTGGAAGGCATGTCCGCCGGGCCTGGTGCCCCCGCCGGGTCGCCGGGGCGGGCCCTGCTGCCCGCCGCGGGGCTGCCCCACCGCTCCCGGGACGAGCTGCTCGCCGCCGCCCGGCGTGGTCTCGGTGAGGCCGAGTACGCCCCCCGCGCCGGGGAGCGGTACGCCCTCGCCCATCTCGCCGCGCTGCGGGCGGCCGCCGCCGTGCTGGCGGACCGGGCGCGTCCCCGGCCCGGCCGTCGGGGCCGGCCGGTCAGCGCCTGGTGCCTGCTCGTGCGGGTGGCGCCCGAGCTCGCCGAATGGGCGGACTTCTTCGCGGCCGGCGCCGGCGGGCGGGCGGCCGCCGAGGCCGGCCTGAGCGTGGTGGGCCGGCGGGAGGCCGACGATCTGATCCGTCAGGTCGGCCTGTTCATCGGTGTCGTCGAGGGCGCGCTGGGGTTGCCCTCCCAGCAGGTGCTCGCCGTCGCCGCCGACAGCCTGGCGGGGATCGTCCCGCCGGGCCGGGGCTAGCGGGCCGTGGCGAGTCCGGTGGCGCTGGCCGCCCTGCAGGAGGTTGCCCGGGGCCCGGCCCGGCGGGCGGGGGATGTTCGCCTGCTGCCGGTGGTCTCCGCCCTCGCCGCGATCCTGCCGGAGGCGGGGCTGCGCCGAGGGACGACCGTCGGTGTCAGCGGATCCGCCTCGCTGCTGCTGACGCTGCTGAGTGGACCCTCCCAGGCAGGCGCCTGGTGCGCGGTGGTGGGCTTCGCCCAGCTCGGCCTGCTTGCCGCCGCCGCGACGGGGATCGCGCTGGAGCGGCTCGCCCTGATCCCGGGGCCGGGCCCGCGCGGGCCGGTGGTCGTGGCCGCGTTGCTCGCCGCGATGGACATCGTGGTCGTGTGCCCGCCGGCCCGGTCCCGGCCGGCGGACGGCCGGCGGCTCACGGCGCGGGCGCGGGAACGGGGAACCGGCCTGGTCGCCGTGGGCGACTGGGAGGCCGCCGACCTGCGGGTGACCGCGGTCGAACGGCGCTGGGAGGGCCTCGGCGCCGGGCACGGTCAGGTACGAGCCGCCAACCTGCTGGTGGAGGTGTCCGGGCGCGGCGCGGCGCGGCGACCGCGGCGCGCGTGGCTGTCCGGCACGGGAGAGCCGCTCCCCTCGGCCGCTCCCGACCTGGGCGAGGCCGGCGCGGCGCGGATCCGTCCGATCGAGGTGGCCTGACGATGTCGGTCCGCATGCTCGCCGTGCACTACCCGGACTGGCCGGTCGCCGCCGCCGGTGCGGCGGCGGAGCTGCCCGCCGCGGTGCTGGCCGCCGGCCGGGTCGTCGCCGCGACCCCCGCCGCCCGCGCGCTCGGGATCGGTCCCGGCCTGCGCCGCCGGGAGGCACAGGCCCGCTGTCCCGGGATCGTTCTGGAGCCGGACGACCCCGGCCGCTCCGCCCGGGTCTTCGAGCCCCTGGTGGTCGCGGTCGAGTCCGTGATCCCCGGAGTCGAGGTGCGTGGACCGGGGGAGTGCGTCGTGCCGATCCGCGGCGCGGCCCGGTACTTCGGCGGGGAGGAAGCGGCCGTCGGCGAGGTCCGTCGCGCGTTGGCGGTGGCCTGGCCGGCGGCGGACCGGTTGGCCGGCCAGGCCGGCGCCGAGTCGGCGCGGGCGCTGCCGCGCTGCGGGATCGGCGTGGCCGACGGGCCGTTCGCGGCCGGCGTCGCCGCCCGGACCGACATCGTTGTTCCCCCGGCGGGGACCGCTGCCTTCCTGGCGCCGCTGCCCGTCGACCTGCTCGACGACGACGCGCTCGTCGATCTGCTGCGTCGGCTGGGCCTGGTCACCCTCGGCAGTTTCGCCGCGTTGCCGGCTGCCGACGTCGCCGCTCGGTTCGGCCCGGCTGGCGGCTGGGCGCACCGTCTCGCCCGCGGCGCGGATCCCCGGCTGGCGGTGGCCCGGGAGCGGCCCGTCGACCTGGGCGTCGTCACCGCGTTCGACCCACCGGCGGAGCGGGCCGAGCAGGGCGCCTTCGCCGCGCGCCGCCTCGCCGAACAGGCGCACGACCTGCTCCGCGCGCACGGCCTGGCCTGCACCGGGATCCGGATCGAGGCGGACACCGACGGCGGTGAGAGCCATGGTCGGACCTGGCGCCACGACGGCCCGCTGTCCGCTGCGGCCATCACGGATCGAGTGCGCTGGCAGCTCGATGGCTGGTTGATCGGCATCGAGGTGGCGCGGCCGACGGCGGGCCTGGTCCGGCTCCGCGTCGAACCTGTCGGTCTGCTGCCCGCGGACGGCCGTCAGCTCGGGCTGTGGGGGGAGCCGGGCGCGGCCGCCGGCCGGGTCGCCCGAGCGCTCACCCGGGTGCAGGGACTGCTCGGCCCGGACGCGGTCCTCACCGCGGTGCCCGCCGGCGGGCGCGATCCCGCGGACCGGATCCGGCTGGTGCCGTGGGGTGAGCCCCGGGTGGGCACCGGTCTGGACCAGCCATGGCCCGGAGTACTGCCGGCCCCGGCGCCGACCCTCGTGCACCGGCCGCCGTTGGCGGCCAGCGTCCTCGACGCCGACGGCGAGCCGGTGGGGGTCAGCGCCCGGTGCGCGCTCACGGCGCCGCCCGCGCGGCTGGCGATCGGTCCGGGCTCGCTGATGGCGGTGACCGGGTGGACGGGGCCGTGGCCGGTCGACGAACGCTGGTGGGAGACCGACGCCCGGCGGCGGGCCCGTTTCCAGCTCAGTGTCGAGGAGGGACAGGCGTATCTGCTCGCGGTCGCGAGCGGGTGCTGGTGGGTGGAGGCGTCCTATGACTGACCCGGTGGTGCCGCGCGGGCCGGTGGGCTCACCAGCTCCCGTCGGCGACGGTGGGGACAGCCCGGCCTGGTCGCGCCGGCGGGCCCCCTACCGCCCGCGGGCGGGGCTGCGCGCGGCGCAGGGCGGGACGGCGCCCTACGCGGAGCTGCACTGCCATTCCGCGTTCAGTTTTCTGGACGGCGCCAGCCAGCCGGAGGACCTCGTGGAAGAGGCGGTGCGACTGGGACTGTCGGCGCTCGCCCTCACCGATCACGACGGGCTCTACGGCGTCGTCCGGTTCGCGGAGGCCGCCCGGGAGGTGGGGCTGCGAACGGTGTTCGGCGCGGAGATCTCCCTCGGCGCCCCGGGCGCCCGCGCGGGCGAGACCGACCCGGGCGGCGAACATCTTCTCGTTCTCGCCCGTGATCCCGAGGGCTACCGGCGGCTGTCGCGGCTGCTGTCCGACGCCCACCTGGCCGGCGGGGAGAAGGGCCGGCTGGTGGCCGATCTGGAGTCCTGCGCGCGGGCGGCCGGGGGGCACTGGCAGGTGCTCACCGGATGCCGCAAGGGCACGGTTCCCCGAGCTCTCGCCGACGGCGGCGCCGCGGCGGCCGGGGCGGCCCTGGCCGGCCTGGCGGAACTGTTCGGGTGGGACAACGTGGCGGTGGAGATCACCGACCATTCTCACCCGCTGGACGCGGCCCGCAACGACGCTCTCGCCGAGCTGGCCCGCGCCGCCGGGCTGCCGCTGGTGGCGACCGGCAACGTCCACTACGCCGCGCCCGGCGCGGCCCGGCTCGCGGCGGCGATGGCCGCGGTGCGGGCCCGGCGCAGCCTGGAGGAGATGGACGGGTGGCTACCGGCCGCGGGCACCGCCCACCTGCGGTCCGGGGCGGAGATGGCCTCCCGGTTCACCCGCTACCCCGGCGCGGTGGAGCAGGCCGCGCGGATCGGCGCCGAATGCGCCTTCGACCTGCGCCTGGTCGCGCCGAGGCTGCCCGACTTCCCCGTCCCGCCGGGGCACACCGAGGCGAGCTGGCTGCGGCTGCTCACCATACAGGGGGCGGCGCGCCGGTATGGCCCGGCCGGGCGAGAACGGGTCGCCGGTGCCTACGACCAGCTCACCCACGAGCTGACGATGATCGAGCAGCTCGGCTTCCCCGGCTACTTCCTCATCGTCCACGACATCGTCGAGTTCTGCCGCCGGCACCGGATCCTCTGCCAGGGGCGGGGCTCGGCGGCGAACTCCGCCGTCTGCTACGCCCTGGGCATCACCGGGGTCGACGCGGTCTCCTTCGGCCTGCTGTTCGAACGCTTCCTCGCGCCGGAGCGGGACGGGCCACCCGACATCGACCTCGACATCGAGTCCGGGCGCCGCGAGGAAGTGATCCAGTACGTCTATCGGCGCTACGGGCGGGACCGGGCCGCCCAGGTGGCCAACGTGATCACCTACCGGCCCCGGTCGGCGGTCCGGGACATCGCCAGGGCGCTGGGCTTCTCCCCGGGCCAGCAGGACGCCTGGTCCCGTCAGCTCGACCGGTGGTCGCTGCCGGGCGCCGGGCCGGCCGGCGCGAGCGGCGCGGAGCACGACATCCCGCCCGCGGTGACCCAGCTGTCCGAGCAGCTGCTCGGGTTCCCCCGGCACCTGGGCATCCATTCCGGCGGCATGGTGATCTGCGACCGGCCGGTCGGGGAGGTGGTTCCGGTCGAGTGGGCCCGCATGCCCGGGCGGACGGTGATCCAGTGGGACAAGGACGACTGCGCGGCCGCCGGCCTGGTGAAGTTCGACCTGCTCGGTCTCGGCATGCTCGCGATGCTGAACAAGGCGTTCGACCTCATCCGCGAGCACCACGGGCGCGATCTCGACCTGTCGCTGATCCCCCCGGAGGACCCCGCCGTCTACGACATGCTCTGCGCGGCCGACTCGATCGGCGTGTTCCAGGTGGAGAGCCGCGCGCAGATGGCGACGCTGCCCCGGCTGCGGCCCCGGCGCTTCTACGACCTGGTGATCGAGGTGGCGCTGATCCGGCCCGGCCCGATCCAGGGCGGTTCGGTCCATCCCTACATCCGCCGCCGCAACGGGGTGGAGGAGGTGACCTACCCGCATCCGCTGCTGCGCCGGTCACTGGCGAAGACCCTGGGCATCCCGCTGTTCCAGGAACAGCTCATGCAGATGGCGATCGACATCGCCGGGTTCTCCGCGGCCGAGGCGGACGAGCTGCGCCGGGCGATGGGTTCCAAGCGGTCCGCGGAACGTATCGAGCGGCTGCGGGAACGGCTCCACGCCGGGATGGCGGCCAGCGGCATCACCGGCGAGCTGGCCGACGACCTGTTCGCGAAGCTGTCGGCCTTCGCGAACTTCGGGTTCCCCGAGAGTCACTCGGTGAGCTTCGCGTTCCTGGTGTACGCCAGCTCCTGGATCAAGCTCTACTACCCGGCCGTGTTCTGCGCCGCGCTGCTGAACGCGCAGCCGATGGGTTTCTACTCACCGCAGAGCCTCGTCGCCGACGCCCGCCGGCACGGGGTCGAGGTGCTGCGCCCGGACGTCAACGCCTCCGCGGCCCCGGCCAGTCTGGTCGAGGACGGTGCCGACGCCGCTTCCCACCCGCGGGTCCGGCTCGGGTTGGCCGGGGTCCGGCGGGTGGGGGAGGAGCTCGCCCACCGCATCGTCGACGCGCGGACGGCCGGGGGTCCTTACACCGACATGGCCGACCTCGTCCGTCGGGTCGGCCTGTCCGTCGACCAGGTCGAGGCACTGGCCACCGCCGGGGCGTTCGGCTGTTTCGGGCTGGCCCGGCGCGAGGCGCTGTGGGCGGCGGGCGCGGTCGCCCAGGCCCGGCCGGACCGCCTCGGCGGGATGGTCTTCGGCGCGGATGTCACCGCGGTCGCCCCGCACCTGCCGGGGATGACCGAGGTCGAGGAATCGGTGGCCGACCTCTGGGCGACCGGGATCACCCCCGACGGCTATCCCACCCGGTTCCTGCGGGAACGGCTCCGTGCGCGGGGAGTGACGACCGCTGCCGGGCTGTCGGACGCCGACGCGGGACGCCGCGTGCTGGTCGCCGGGATCGTCACCCATCGCCAGCGCCCGGCGACAGCCGGGGGTACCATCTTCGTCAACCTGGAGGACGAGACGGGCCTGGTCAACGTGATCTGCTCGCCGGGGCTCTGGGCCCGCCACCGGGTGGTGGCCCGAACGGCGACCGCTCTCGTCATCCGGGGGCGCATCGAACGGGCCGACAACGTGACCAACGTGATCGCCGAGCGGATGTGGGCGCTGCCGGTCGCCGTTCACCAACGATCCCGGGACTTCCGGTGATCCCGCCCCACACTGTTGCACGCAGCGTGATGGTCGTTCACTATCGGTTATCTCTTGAGGTGCTGTAGGTGACGAAGCAGGTGATCATCGATGTTTCTCCGTGCTGGCGGGACCCGCCGTCCCGGCATCTATCGGCGGTCCGCGCCGTTTGCCGCAGCCAGCCGCAACGCCTGGTTGCGGCGGGTGCTGCGACTGACGGCGGGCGGGCTGGCAGTCGGCGTCGCCATCGGTCTCGTTGTGGGCCGCTGACCCGCGGTCCGCGCCCGCCGGGGCTTGGCGGGGCGGGCGTCGATGGCTGCTGACAGCGCGATCCTGCATGTCGACATGGACGCGTTCTTCGCCTCGGTGGAGCTGCGGCGGCGGCCGGAACTGCGCGGCCGGCCGATGATCGTGGCCGGCGGCGAGCGCGGAGTCGTGCTGTCGGCGACCTATGAGGCCCGGGCCTTCGGAGTCCGCAGCGCGATGCCGATGGGCCGGGCCCGACGGATGTGTCCGGCCGCGGTCGTCGTCCCGCCGGACCACGCGGCGTACCGGGCGGCCTCGGTGGAGATCATGAAGATCTTCCGGGACTTCACCCCGCTGGTGGCGCCGCTGTCGGTGGATGAGGCGTTTCTCGACGTCGCCGGGGCTCGGGCCCTGTTCGGATCGCCACCGCGGATCGCGGCGGCGATCCGGCGCCGCGGCGCCGCCGAGCAGGACCTCACCTGCTCGGTCGGCGTCGCCCCCTCGATGTTCGTCGCGAAGATCGCGTCAACCCGGTGCAAGCCGGACGGACTGGCGGTCGTGCCCCCCGACCAGGTGCTCGCCTACCTGCATCCACTCCCGACGGGGGCCCTGTGGGGGGTTGGCCCCCGGGCGGAGGCGGTCCTGACCCGCCTGGGGCTACGCACGATCGGGGACATCGCGGGTACCCCCGTCGACACGTTGCGCCGCGCCCTCGGCGACGCGGCCGGCGCTCACCTGCATCGACTGGCCTGGGGGATCGACGAACGGCAGGTGGACCCCGGCGGGACGGACGTCACCATCGGTGCCGAGCGCACTTTTCCCACCGATGTCGGCGACCCGGCGGTGCTGGCCCGGGAACTGCTGCGGCTGTCCGGTCGGGTGGCCGCGCAGCTGCGTCACCGCGGACGGACCGCCCGGACGATCTCGGTGAAGGTGCGCTTCGCCGACTTTCGGACCATCACCCGGTCCCGGACACTGCGCGATTCCACCGATGTCTCCCAGACCATCTACGCGACATCCGTCGGCCTGGTCGCCGACCTTGGCCTGCTGGGCGTTCACCGGGCGTCGGGTGGCGGGCCGCCGCCGGGCGCGGAGGACACGATGGTGCGGCTGTTGGGTGTGCGCGCCAGCAACCTCGGCGAGGCCGGTCCCCGGCAGTTGCTGCTCGGCGAGCGGCCCGAGGGGTGGACGGAGCTGGAGCGGGTCGCCGACCGTGCGCGGGCGCGTTTCGGCGCTGCGGCGGTCGGCCCGGCATCGCTGATCGGCCAGCGCGGTTCGGGTGGCCAGCGCGGCTCGGGTGGGCCGCCCGGCGCGGGTGGGAACGGGGCTGCGAGGGCATGAACGCCTGCGGCGTGGGAACCGGAAGAGGTGAGGGGAATGGCGCGGTTGACCCCGGCATGACGGGTTGCCTACCGCGCTCGCCCATGCACGCCTATTCTTGGTTGCCAGGCCCGTCCTCGCGGGCCTGCGGTCGTGAGAGGAGCGTCGATGCCGCTCTCGGAGAACGAGCAGCGCCTTCTGGAGCAGATCGAGCGCGCTCTCGTCGAGGATGATCCGAAGTTCGCCAGCGCCGTGCGGTCGACGGACCCTCGTACCTACCTGCTGCGCCGGGTGCGGCGTAGCGCCGTCGTCTTCCTGCTCGGCCTCGCGGTCCTGGTTGTCGGCGTGGTGCTCAACCGGGTGCCCCTCACCGTCATCCTGGGCATCCTCGGCTTCCTGATGATGCTGTTCGCGGCGTTGCGGGGAGCCGCGGACCTGCGCCGGATCAGTGGCCGGGAGACGGCCGGCCGGCCAGGTGGCCGCGGCCGGGGGAGAGCCCGTCCCCGGACGAAGGCGCCGTTCATGGAACGGGTCGAGGAGCGCTGGCGGCGCCGCTGGGAAGACCGCCCCTGACCACGCTCCGCTCGCGGCCGACCGGCCGCGACGGGGGCCTGATGGTCGCGCTGTACGGACACATCGGACACGAAGTCGTATAGAAAGACCACCGCGGCCCTTCCGGCCTGCGCCGAGCCGCGAGCGACGTGTCGACCTGCCGTGAGCTTCGGTCGCCACGAGCGCACTGCCGCCGTCCGCTGCGAGCCGTTCGCTGCGAGCCAGCGCGCTGTCCGCCACCGACCGCCGGGAGAGGCCGCCTAGCGGCCGGTCGGCCGGGAGCCCGAACCGACCGGTTCCCGGTCCTGCGCTGCCTGGGCCTGGGCTTGGTCCCGCGCTCCACGATCGCTCGGGTCCGCGTCCCCGACGGACTCGTCGCGGTCACGGCGCCGGCCGAGGGCGGCCCATCGGAACCGGGCGGCAGCCGCCCCGGCGTCGCGCTGGTCGACCCCGCCGCGGCGGCACACCGACGGCGGCATGATCTGGCCGATGATCCGCCGGCTCCGCGGCGCCACCGACCACAGGACGCCAGCGACGACGGACACATCCCGGGTCACCTCGGTCGGCGCTGGCACGTCGACCAGCTCCGGCGGGGCGTAGCGGGCCCGTTCCTCCGCGGCCGCCAGCCGGCCGAGGGCCGCGCGAGCTTCGGGGAACGTCGTCGCCGCGGCGTCGTCCGGGACGGCATCGGACAGACCGTCCGCCGGCTCGGCGTCGAGGTAGGCGGCGAGCCGGGCCACGCCGGCTCGCGGCGAGTCGCTGGGCCGGATGGTCACCCCGAGATCGGCGGCGACGTCCAGCAGTTCCGTCCAGGCCAGGTGCACCTGCTCCGCGGACTGCCGGCCGTCGGCAGGGGTCCCGCCGCCCCGGACGGGTCGCAACCGGCCGCGGCGGCGCCGTATCCGCAGCGTCGCGGGCACGGCCAGCAGCACCAGGACCAGGACCGCGGCCACGATCAGAACGATCGCCCAGCCGGGTAGGCTGGGCGCGGCGCTGGTGTCGGTGCCGTTGGTGGTGGGCGCCTGGGACGCGGCGGATCCGGGAGTCGGACCGGTGGTGGGCACGGGCACCGGCTCGGATCCCGGCGCCGGCGCGGGCGTGGCCTCGCTGTCCGATCCCGGCGCGGGCAGCGAGTCGGGATCAGCGGCGCCGGCGGGGGCGTAGGACGGAGCCGCGGTCGCCCCGTCCGACCGTCGGGTCGGCTCGAAGCTCACCCAGCCGGTCGACGGGAACCACACCTCCGGCCAGGCGTGCGCCTGCCGGTTGGTGACCAGGTAGCTGCCGTCCGCCTGCCGCTCACCGGGCACGAAGCCGATCGCGACCCGCGCCGGGACTCCGAGCAGCCGGACCAGGACCGTCATCGCCGAGGCGAACTGCTCGCAGTACCCGACGTGCTTGTCGAACAGGAACGTGGAGAGCGCGCCCTCCTGCGTCGTCGGAGCGCCGTCCAGGTCGTAGACGAACGGCGGCCCGCGCAGGTACTCCTGGATGGCGTACACCCGCTCGTACGGGGTGTGGGCGTTGCGGGTGATGGTGTTCAGGAGCTGGCGCAGCCGGGGGTCGAGGTTCGAGGGCAGCGCGGTGTCGACGGCCAGGTCGGCCGGTACCGGACCGGAGGAGGCCACCAGCTCGGCCTGGGTGGGATTCGGCGCGACCGCGTCGACCTCGTAGTGCGCGCCCGCGGTGGAGGTGCGGGTGGAGAAGATCGTGTTGGTCGGTGCGGCGAGTCGCCAGTCGCCGACCAGCCCCTTGATCTTGGTGGGGGTGCCGGGAACCGGGAGGTAGAGCTCCTTGAAGCGATCGGTCACGGTGATGGTGGCGGTCGTCTCGACGGTGCCGCCCGCGATGTCCGGCTTCGGCAGCCCGCGGCTGACGCGGTTGTCCCGGGTGGCGTTGAGCGCCCGCAGGGTGAACAGCTGGCCGTCGAAGTTCTCCAGCGCCGTCAGGCGCAGGTACCGCGGCGTGTCCGTGCGCACGCTGAGCAACGGGACCTCGGTGTCGGCGTGCAGCTGCTGGCTGACCGAGACGATCGGCTGCACGACGCTGGCCGAACTCGGCCCGTCCCCGGCGCCGTAGCCACCCTTGCGGGACACCAGGCCCGTGCCGTCGAGCGAGGGCAGGCCCGCCGGCACCGCGACCGCGACCAGCAGCGCGGCGAGCGCCACCCCGAGCGCGGAGACGGTGATCCGACCACCCGGCGGGCCGGTCTCCAGCTGCCAGGGGGCGGTGGGCACCGACCGTCCCCACCGGCCGAAGCCGATCCGGCCGTCGAGCACCATCAGCGTCACGAAGCCGACCGCCCCCAGCACGAACGGCACGAGCCCGACCCCGCCCGGCAGGATCGCGGCGGACACCGCGTACAGGGCCAGCAGCGGCAGCCCCCCGAGCGTCGGGCGTTCCAGCGCGACCACGATCAGATCGACGGCCACGACGGTCAGGTAGACGCCGGTGACGGTGAGGATCACCAGGCCGGGTCGGTGCGGCACCGGCGTGGCCAGGCGGGAGATGTCCGAGCCGCCGTCCGCGATGAGCGCGCGCAGCGTGCTCGCGGTCTCGGGGGTCGGCAGCACCCCGAGCACCGCGGTGGCCCGCGCGCACTGCACCGTCAGACAGCCGACGAGGCCGACGAGGTTGAGCAGGAGCCCGACACCGAGCGGCAGCCTGAGCTGCCGGCCGACGGCTGCCGTCGCGACGGCCACGACAGCCGCGATCAGCACCGGCCCGAACCACCACATCGTCCCGTCGAACAGCCGGGTCAGCGCACTGGTGGACAGCAGGCACGCCACCGCGGCCACCGCGGTCGGCACCGGGCGGACCCTCATCGCGCCACCCGGCCTGGCGCGGCCGCGGAGCGGGCGCTCGGCTGGCCGCGGCGGCCGGCGGCGCCCCGGCGCCCGACCGGGCCGCGGCTGTCCACGCGCACGTCCTGCGGGCACTGGCCACCGAGCCGATCCAGGATCTGC
>NZ_JALKFX010000083.1:20983-39111 GCF_023243045.1 Frankia sp. AgB32 | reverse complement strand
CCCGCGGCGGTGCTCCCCCGGGCAGGGGGCGCGGGGGCCCCGGCGGCCCGGGCGGAGCTGGGGGCAATGCGGCCAGCCGCCGCGGCCGGCCCCGCGGCCGCGACGGGCTGAACGTCCGGGCGTCCCGGGATTCATGTTCTCTTAAGAAAATCGTGCGCCGTCCGCGCGCGACATACTCGAAAAGCAGGCTCGACCTGCCCATTCGCCGTCCCGAGCAGCAGGAAAGGGGTGCCGGCGCCAGCCTGCGCCAAAGGCGGGAGAACACTGATCGCCAGAGCGGTCGACTTTCGCCGTGAACGTTTGATGTCCGGTGGACGACAGCCGTCGCTCGATGACTTACGATGAGTTAGCCTTCTCTTCGTTCGGCGAGATTCCGGGCAACGGAGACTTGCCGGCCACGTAGCGGCGGAAAAAGTCCGCCGCGATATCTCGGTTGACATCAGCGCCTTTCCGGGGTGTCTCCCCAAGGTGCTCATGCCAGGCATGAAGGGAATACTCATGGCTGCGGTGCAGACCTTTTTCCAGAACTCCGTGGGCCGGCTGCTGCTCGTCGCGATGCTCGCTGTCGGTCTCGCCGGCGGCACCCTGTCGATCACCCACCCGGACTGGTTCCGCGGCTCGTCCTCGGACGCCGGCGTGATGCCGATCGGCGGCGGGACCGGCGGCCCGATCAAGGGCGGACCGATCGTGGTCAGCCCGCTCACCAAGTAGTTCCCCCACCCCGTCTTCTCCGGGGTTGCCGGTGGGTGCGTGGGCCGGGTCGGCGAACGCACCCACCGGCGCGGCCGGGAGCGGCGGGACGCCCCCCTGCCCTGGCCGACGAACGGCCGGATTTCCGAGAGGAGGCGGTGGTGACCGCCCTGTCGCCGCTACCGTCGTCGCCAGCACGGGGGCGCAGCGTCGTCCCGCAGGTGGTCACGGGTCTGATCACCGTCGCCGCGGTGGCCGTCGGCGTGCTGGAGCGCCCGCAGCTGGTGTTCGGCTTCGTGGTCTGCGCGCTGGTGTTCATCCCGCTCGAGCAGCTGATCCCGCTGGTCCGGCGGTCGTCCCGCCCGGACTGGGCGGTCGACGTGGCGCACAGCTTCGCCAACCGCCTGCCGATCACGATCGTGGTGACGGTGGCGCTCTCGGTACTCGGGCCCGCCGCGCACCGGATCTTCCCCGCGGGGCTGCGCGACGCCGTGCTCGCTCGGCCGGGCTGGCTGCAGTTCGTCGTCCTGGTTCTGGTCGCCGACCTGGCGAACTACGCCGGTCACCGGGCGCTGCACGAGGTCGGGCCGCTGTGGCGGCTGCACAAGGTGCACCATTCGAGTACCGAGCTGGACTGGCTGTCCACCAGTCGCGGCCACCCGCTGGACCAGATCATCAACCTGGTCGTCACCGTGGTACCGGTCTATGCGATCGGCTTCAACCTGACGTTCTCCGCGGCCTTCATGGCGTTCCAGTTCTACTTTCCGTTCCTGGCCCATGCCAACACCCGGATCACGCTGCGCCCGCTGAGCGCCGTGTTCGTCACGCCGGCCTTCCACCACTGGCACCATGCCGACGAGCCGGCGGCCGTCAACCGCAACTACGGGGCGATCCTCTCCGTGTGGGACCGGTTGTTCCGCACCGGCTATCTCCCTCGCCGGATGCCCTCGTCCTACGGCATCGGGGAGACGCTGCCGGCGAGCTGGCTCGGCCAGCTCGCCGTGCCCTTCCAGCGCGGTTCAGGCCGCGCGGCGCTGCCGGGCGGGGATGGAGCCGGCGGCCGACCCGGAGTCTGTCGGAAGGAAAGCCTCAGACCTCCGGAACCGCCCAGGCCGGCGGGGAGGCCGGTCAGGAAGTGAGCTGCTCCACGGTTACGCCGATGGCCTCGTAGGTGGCGGTGGCTCGCTGGTCGAGGCTCATCAGGGTCGCCTCGTGCTCCGCCGCGGTGAAGGCGATCAGCGCGTCACAGGCTGGGCCGCCCAGGGCGGCCCGCATCCCACGAGTCGCCCCGCCCGCTCGCCGGTGGGCAGCCGGCTGCCCACCGGCCGCCGGATCAGGAGCCGAGGACGGCGCCGATGCGGCGGCGGGTTTCGGGTTCACCCAGGGCCTGGGTCACCAGGTGGAAGGCGGGGCTGCGGTTCGAGCCGGTGAGCAGGACCCGGAAGACCTGCGCGGCCTCCTTCGTCGACCCGACGAAGGCCTCCTTGTCGGCTTTGTACTCCTTGGGGCTGCCGGCGAAGCGGTTCGTCGTCGCGGCGGCGCGGATCTGCTCGAACCAGGCGTCGCCGTCGTTGACATGCTGGTAGCCCGCCAGGAAATCGGTCGCGAGCGCCCGGACCACCTCGGCGGGCAGGCCGCCGAGCCGAGGGTCGGTCGGATCGCCGACCAGCTCGAACAGCTCCGGCAGGAAGTAACCGTAGACCTGGCGGAAGTCGGACCACTTGCGCAGGTCCTTGCGCGGGTTCGCGACGCCGACCCGTTCGATGTCGAGCGCCCGCAGCGCGCGCTCCCGGTTCGCCTCGACGGCCGAAGCGAGTTCGGCGTCGTAGACCTCGGCCCAGTCCAGCACCGCGGCGAGAATCGACTCGTTGCTCATCGTCGCGATCAGGTCGGCGGCGATGTCCTCCAGCCGGACGAGGTCGACGAGCGGGCCCGCGACACCGCAGTCCGCCAGCCGCAGCGGCTCGGCCAGCGCCTGGTCGAGCGGGAGTTCCGCGAGCCGGCCGTTCGCCAGGCCACGCAGGTAGTAGAGCACCGCGTCCGTCGGGTAGCCGCCGGCGATGTAGTACTCGATCGCCGCCTCCGGGTCCTTGCGCTTCGAGAGCTTGCGCTTCGCCTTGCCGTCCTGCTTCATCAGCGGCGCGACATGGGCGTACGGAATCCGCTCGAAACCGAGGGCGTCGAAAAGCTGCAGATGCACGGGGACCGACGAAATCCATTCATCCCCGCGGACCACCAGGCTCACCCGCATGAGATGGTCGTCGACGGCGTGCGCGAAATGATAGGTCGGCAGCCGCAGTGTGTTCGCGGAGCTTTTCAGAATGACGACGTCGTTGCGGTTGTCGTCGGCGGTGATCGTGCCGCGGATGACGTCGGTGTAGCTGACCCGGCCGGCGGCGTCGCCAGGCGAGCGGAAACGCACGACGTAGGGCTCGCCGGCGGCGAGGCGGGCGCGGACAAGCTCGGCGGCGGCGTCCCGCCACGGCGCCCAGCGGCCGTAGTACCCCGTCGGGACCTTGCCGACCCGCTGCTCGTCCGTGAGGGCCGTCAGCTCCTCCTTCGTGGCGAAGCACGGGTACGCCCGGCCCACGCGCAACAGTTCCCGCACGTGGGACAGGTAGATCTGGGCCCGCTCGGACTGCAGGTACGGACCGTACGCGCCGATACCCGCCGCCTCGTCCGGCGTCAGGCCGAAGTGCTCGAAGGCCCGGTCGAACTCGCGGGCGGCGCCGGCCACCTCGCGCTCCTGGTCGGTGTCCTCGACGCGGACCAGGTAGACGCCGCCGGACTGCCGGGCCAGCGCGCGGTCGAGCAGGGCGACGAACACGCCGCCCAGGTGCAGCGACCCGGTCGGGCTCGGGCAGAAGCGCGTGACCGCCACGTCCGCCGGAAGCTGGCGCGGCGGGTACCGCTGCTCCCAGTACGCGACCTCGGGCAGGTCACTCGGGAAGAGCGCGTCGATCTCCGCGCGGTCAAGCATGGCAATCACTCGGGCGGGCCATCGGCAAGGTAACCATTCCGGGTTTATGAAACGTATCGACCAACAGTTCCTGGGATTGTATCACGATGACGATCAGAACAATGTCGCCACACACCCGTGTCCGCCATTAAACGGCCTCCCCGCCAAGGCGGAGGCGAGCATTCTCCGCGGCGCGGCGCGCGACCAGGCCGGCGTTCGCCAGCGCGCGCCAGCGGCGGTGGGGGCCGTCGGAGGGTGGTGTGCCACCGGCGGGACGCGGCGGTCGAACCGCCGCGCCCCACCTCCACGCTGGGGCCGGTGACCATGGTGGCCAGAGCCGCCATCACCTGACCTCCCGACCTGCTGCCAGGGCGGAAAGCCCATGGCCGCAACGGCCGCCGCCCGGCACGGCGGCCGGGTCGGGCGGTCGGAACGACGGAGCGCGGGCGGCGTCCCGGGCGGCCGGGACGCCCAAGTCCCGGGGATAGACTCCGAGACGGTAGGGCCATCGCACCTCATCGACGACAGGTAACCGGCATGAACACCCCCGATTTCCGCGAGATCGACCGCAAATGGCAGGACATCTGGCAGCGCGAGAAGACGTGGCAGGTGTCGAACGACCTGAGCCTTGCCGGCGATCGCGCGTACGTTCTCGAGATGCTGCCGTACACCAGCGGCGAGCCGCACATCGGCCATCTCAAGAACTATGCCGTCGGGGATGCGGTGGCCCATTTCCTGCGTCGTAACGGGCGCCGTGTTCTGCACCCGATGGGCTATGACGCCTTCGGCCTGCCGGCCGAGAACCACGCCATCCGCACGGGTAGGCATCCGCGGGTGTCCACCGCCGAGTCGATCGCATCCTTCGCCCGGCAGTTCCGCGAGTGGGGAATCTCCATCGACTGGTCGCGGGAGATCGCGACCTACCAGCCGAGCTACTACCGCTGGACCCAGTGGATCTTCCTCCAGCTCTACCGCAAGGGGCTGGCGTACCGCAAGAACGCCGCCGTCAACTGGTGCCCGCAGGACGCGACCGTGCTCGCGAACGAGCAGGTGGTCAACGGTCGCTGCGAGCGCTGCGGGTCCGAGGTCGAGGCCCGCCAGCTCGAGCAGTGGTTCTTCGGGATCACGCAGTACGCCGAGCAGTTGCTGTCCGGGCTGGAAACCATCGAATGGCCCGAGCACGTCAAGACGATGCAGCGGAACTGGATCGGGCGGTCTACCGGCGCCGAGCTCGTCTTCGCCAGCACGGAACTCCCCGACCTGTCCTTCCGGGTGTTCACGACGCGGCCCGACACGCTGTACGGCGCGACGTTCGTCGTGCTGGCCCCGGAGCACCCGGACCTTCTCCGCCTGGTCGCGGAAACGCCCCAGGAAACCGCCGTCCGGGATTACATAAACGCCTCCGCCCGGCAGTCCAAGGACGTCCGCGGCGCCGCGAACAAACCGAAGACCGGGGTTTTCACCGGCCGCCACGTCGTCAATCCCGCGACCGGCGACGCGGTGCCCGTCTATGTCGCGGACTACGTCCTGATGGAGTACGGCACCGGCGCCATCATGGCGGTGCCCGCGCACGACGAACGCGACTACGCCTTCGCCGTGGAGCACGGCCTGCCGGTGCGCCAGGTCATCGCCCCCGCGGGCGACACGGAGGCCGACGAGCTGCCCTACACCGGCGGCGGCGTGCTGGTCGGCTCCGGCGAGTTCGACGGCCAGAGCACCGAGGCGGGCGGCCGGGCGATCGTCGACCGCGTGGCCGAGCGTGACCTCGGGCGGCCCACCGTCAGCTACAAGCTGCGGGACTGGCTGCTGTCCCGGCAGCGCTACTGGGGCTGCCCGATCCCGATCGTCTACTGCGACACCTGCGGCGCGGTCCCCGTGCCCGAGGACCAGTTGCCGGTCGTGCTGCCCGACGTCGAGGACTACGCGCCGAAGGGCAAGTCCCCGCTGGCGGCGGCCACCGACTGGGTCACGACGACGTGCCCGTCCTGCGCCGGCCCGGCGCGGCGCGAGACCGACACGATGGACACCTTCGTCGACTCGTCCTGGTACTTCCTGCGCTACTGCGATCCGCGCAACGACGCCGAGGCGTTCGACATCGACGCGCTGCGCGAATGGATGCCGGTCGACCAGTACATCGGCGGCATCGAGCACGCGATCCTGCACCTGATGTACGCCCGGTTCCTCTGCCGGGTGCTGTTCGACCTGGGGCACGTTCCCGTCGAGGAGCCGTTCGCCAAGCTCTTCACGCAGGGAATGATCACCAAGGACGGCGCGAAGATGTCCAAGTCGCGGGGGAACGTGGTCTCCCCGACGGAGCTCATCCGCCGCTACGGTGCCGACACGGCCCGGTGCTACGTCCTGTTCATGGGCCCGCCCGACATGGGCGCCGACTGGTCCGACGACGGCATCGAGGGCGTCTACCGCTTCCTGGTTCGCCTGCTGCGCCTCGGCCACTCCCTGGCGCCCGACGAGACAACGCCGGAGCCCGAAGGCGACGCCACGGTCAACACCGATCTCGCGCGCAAGGTCGCCGCGTCGATCGTGCGGGTCACCGACAGCATGACCCAGAAGTTCGCGTTCAACATCGCGATCGCGACCGTGATGGAGCTGTCGAACTCGATCACCAGGGCGGAGCGGGAGGGCGCGGGCCGTGCCGCGCTGCGCGACGCCGTCGCCGCCGGCGCCTCGCTGCTCTTCCCGTTCGCCCCGCACACCTCGGCCGAGATCTACGAGCTGCTGACCGGCACGCGGGTCTGGGACACGCCGTGGCCGGTCGCCGATCCCGAGCTGCTGCGCTCCGAGACGCTGTCGGTGGTCTGCCAGGTCAACGGCAAGGTCCGGGACCGGGTCACCGTCGCCGTCGGCGCGGACCAGGCGACGGTCGAACAGGCGGCGCGCACCTCGCACGCCGTCGCGCAGGCCCTCGGCGACAAGAAGATCGTCAAGGTCGTGTTCATCCCCGACAAGCTGCTCAACTTCGTCGCGCGGTGAACCGACAGCCGCGGTAGAAGGCGCCCCGGCGGCGACGCCGGGGCGGATCGTTCGATCGGAAGGCGCAATACGACCTCCGCTCGGGGGTGGTCCACGGGTACTCGTGTGACTACCCCCGAGAACGCGTACTCCCCACCGAGGAGTTGCGAGTGGCCGTCACCGCCCCGACGCCGAAGCCGACCGGCAGCGCGAACTCGCCGGTCCTGGCGGCCTTCGCCGCCGCGCGCGGACCTGATCCCTACCCGACCTACCGGGCGATCCGGGAGAGCGACCCGCTCGCCGGCACCGACCTGGGCGCCAGCCGAATCACCCTCGTCAGCCGGCACGGTGACGCCGGCACCGTGCTGGCGGATCCCGCCTTCGGCCACGGGTACAAGGAGAAGATCAGCCCGTTCCGTCCGGACGGCGACTCGGACGACGGTCTGGAATCGCTGCTGCGGACCGACCCGCCGGACCACACCCGGCTCCGCCGGCTGGTCAGCCGGGCGTTCACCCCCACCGTCGTCGCCGGCCTCGCCCCCGACATCACCGTCTACGCGAACGAGCTGCTGGACGCGGCCCTGGCGGCGGGGGACGTCGACGCGGTCGAGGCCCTCGCCCGGCCCATACCGCTACGGATGATCTGCCGTCTGCTTGGCGTGCCCGGCGCCGACGAGCAGAGCTTCAGCGCCTGGGCGGGGGCCCTGCTTCGTGGCATCGACCCCGATTTCCTCCTGACGCCGGCGGAGATCGACGCGCGGCGCCGCGCCGCCCGGGAACTGGACGACTACTTCCGCCAGCTGATCGTCAGGCTGCGGGCGGCGCCGGGCGACGACCTGGTCAGCCAGCTCGTGACGGTGCACCTCGAGGAGGAGGCGCTGACCGGGAGCGAAGTCCTCGCGCTCTGCGCCGTCCTGCTGGTCGCCGGCCTGGAGACCACGGTCAACCTCATCAGCGGCGGCATTCGCGCCCTCGCGCAGCACCCCGACCAGCAGGCCCTCCTGCGTGCCGATCCGAGCCTCGTGCCGGCGGCGGTCGAGGAGATGCTGCGCTACGACCCGCCGGTGCAGTTCATCCCCCGCACGGTGCTGACGGACACCGAACTCGGCGGGCGGACGTTCCGCCGCGGCGAGGGCCTGCTCGTCGTCACCGGATCGGCGAACCGCGACCCGGAGGTCTTCGCGGAGCCCGACCGGTTCCTCGTCACCCGCTACGCCGGTCCCGCCCCCGCGGCCCGTCATCACACCTTCGGCCTGGGCATCCACTACTGCCTGGGCGCTCCGCTGGCCAGGATGGAGGCGGAGATCATCTTTCGGCTGTTGCTCGTGCGCACCCGCGAACTCACGCTGCCCGCGGGCACGCCGACCTACCTGCCGCAGAGCATCGTCCGAGGCCTCACCGCCCTGCCCCTGCACCTCACTCCCCGCGCCACCCCCTGAGCCGCCGACGCGGCGTGCTCCCGCCGGCTGGCTGGGCGGCGCGGGGCGTGTCGTGGTCCAGTACGGCACCGCCGAGGTGGACTTCGGCATGCCGAACTTCGAGCGCACCGACGGTTCGCCGTCGACCTCGACGACGTAGCCCTCCTCCGTCGGCCAGTCCGGCTCCATCGCGTACCCGAGCCGCCAGACCAGGCCGATGACCGACTTCCCGCCCGCGCGGCCGGACCACAGGCCCTTCAGGCCGCAGACGTGACCCACCAGCGGCTCCGGCTCGTCCCACGACGCCGCCCGGCTCGCGTCCCGGGGGCATGTGATCGTCGTGACCCTGAACTACCGGCTGGGGGCCTGCAGCTGAACCCCACCGAGATCAGAACGGTCGACCTCGCCGTCGACCACAACTGCGCCTTCTGGACGACCATCCCGAACTGACCAGGGCGATCGGCGGCGCGTTGCCGGCCCGCCGATCGCCGTCCTGGCAGGATGGCCGCATGGAACGGGTGCTGGGAATCGGCGGATACTTCCTGCGAGCCGCCGACCCGGTGGCCCTGGGCGCGTGGTACCGCGACTGCCTGGGTCTGGACGCCGACGAGACCGGTGTGTGGCAGCAGGGAGCCGGACCGACGGTGTTCGCGCCGTTCGAGTCCGAGACGGACTACTTCGGGTCCCGCACCCAGCAGTCCATGCTGAACTTCCGGGTCCGTGACCTGGCCGCGATGCTCACGCAACTGCACGCCAAAGGCGCGGACGTGGCTGACAAGACCCAGGACATGGACGGCGTCGGCCGGTTCGGCTGGGTCACCGATCCCGAAGGCAACCGGATCGAGCTGTGGCAGCCCGCCTGACCGGGTAGTCCGACGACCACCAGAGGGGTCGCGGGCGGGGACTACCATGCACCACCGTGACGATCTCCTTGTCGAGAGGCGCCAACGCACCGGTTCCGTCCGGAGTCTCACGGGTCCGGGTCATGTTCGAGTCGGTGTCCGGGCCTGCTCTCGACGGCTGCGCACTGCTGCTCACCGAGGCAGGGAAGGTGCGCGACGCCGCCGACTTCGTCTTCTACAACCAGCCGGCCTCGGTCGACGGGTCGGTCCGGCACCTCGGCCGCACCGCCCGCGCGGATTCGGTCGAGGTCAACCTGGATCGGATCGTGCCGCAGATCGCGACGGTCGCGCTGGTGACCTCGGCCGACGGCGCCCGGTTCGGGCTGATCACCGGCCTCGCCCTGCGCGCGCTTGACGACGGGGGCAACGAGCTTCTGCGGGTCGACATCGCCACTGCCACGGTGGAGACGGCGTTCGTTCTCGGGGAGTTCTACCGGCGCGCCGGAGCATGGAAGTTCCGCGCTGTCGGCCAGGGATGGGCGACGGGCCTCGCCGGCCTGGCAACCGACTACGGCATCTCCGTGGACGACGAGCCCGGGCGACCCATGGCTTCCCAGCCCGCGGCGCCGCAGGCCGTTCCTGCGCCACCGGTCACATCGCCGGTACCGGCGCCGAAGGTCAACACGACGAAGGCCGTCCGGCTGAGGAAGCAGCTCGCCGCGCAACCGCCCTCGATGGTGAACCTGGCCAAACAGGCAGGCGTTTCCCTGGACGCACACGGACTTGGTGATCATCGGGCCCGGGTGGCGCTGTGCCTCGACATCTCGGCTTCGATGACCAGGCTCCTTCGGCACGGACGGGCACGACGAGGCCCGATAGACCTGCGCAACTATCACGGCTGGGTCGAGGGACTCGTCCGCCGTCGACGCCTGGAGAACGGCACGCATTACAACAAGGCGATGAAAGCGGTTCGCCGGCACTATTTTCCCGACGGCCGCGGCGGAAAGCAAACCTCCCCCCGTCCGGACAACCGGCCGGTCTATGTCATGTTTGTCACCGACGGCCACACCAGCGATCGGAAGGGCACGCGTGACCAGGTCGCCTGGTCCTCGTACGAGCCGCTGTTCTGGCAGTTCATGGCGATCGGCAAGACCCGTCGCCCCGACGGCGCCCCGTCATCCGCGCACCCGAAGAGCCCGTCCGGGGCCGGCTGCGGCGGCTTCATGGCCCGCCTCGCGGCCGCGATCTCGATGGACTTCTCCTTCCTGGAGGAACTCGACGAGATGGGCGGCCGCTATCTCGACAATGCCAGCTTCTTCTCCGTCAGCGACCCGGCGGAACTCTCCGACGAGCAGCTCTACGAGTCGATGATGACCGAATATCCCAGCTGGCTCCGGCAGGCGACGGACCTGCGCCTGCTCCACGGGTCCTGACGTCGCACCAGAAAAGACTGAACCACTCTGGGCCCGCGCCGGGTTGCCTGCTTCCGGTCCTTTGCCCGGCAAAAAGTACACGACCTCCCACAGATGACCGTCGGGGTCGCTCCACCGTGTGGCCCAGGCTCACCCCGGACCCAGCGACCCGCCTGGCGTCCACGCCCGCGTCCTTCGCCAGCTCCGACCGAAGGCAGCGGGACAGGATCAGCCCGTCGTCCAGGGTGAACATCGCGGTCGCGCCCGCCGGTTCCGTCTCGCTGCCCGGGAACTCGGTGCCGAGGACACCGGTCGAGGACAGGCCCAGGCCGTCGCGGTAGAACGCCAGGGAACGTTCGAGGTCGCTGACTCCGAGCGTGACCACGCGGAGACGTGCCTTCATCGCTGTGCGGCGCCGCGGCCCGTCGGCGGCGACAGAAGATCGAGCCGCCCGGGGCGGCCTCGTACAGCGGGAGCTCCAGCGACGAACTCCGCATATGCCGACATCTGGTCACGCAGAGCGCAGGCCTGACCGAGAAGCAAGCCGAACCGCCTGGCACCGGTACGACGATGCACCACCGTAAAACTGCGACTTGGGGGGAATCATGCCGAAACATGCCAACTGGGACCTCGCACCGATCACGAGAGCACGACAGGCGCTGCTGCCAACAAATGTCGTCCGCACCGGTCCGATGAAGAACTGGGGCACCGGCGCGACCCACCACAAAATTTCCAAGGACACCTTGGATCTACTCGGCCGCGCGCTGACCTCGGCCATGAATCCGGGTGGCACGAAGGAGGATAGACGGAAAATCGACCCCAATACAGTTGGCGCGGCGAAGCAGTTCTGGGAGGCAGTCCAGAACTGCACCACCCGTGAGCTCCTGAGCCTTACCCCGGACGTCACCAAGATTCTGTGGAACCTTCCCGTCAACCTGGAAATCGGGCCGGCCGAAATTCTGGAGAACCCAGGAGCCAGTTTCGACCCGAACAGCGAGCCGTCACCAGAAGGCGACGGAAGACGCATCCTTTCGGCGGAGAGCGCGATTCTCAAGAAGATGGAGGATCTCTTCCTGCCGAAACTCGCCGGGGCGAGGCCCACCGGCCTGTCCGCGCAGGACTGGAAAACCCTGCGGGACCACCTGATCAAGGCGCAGGCCGTTTACAAGGCCGACCTCCAGGCCCGCGGCAGGGACGGGATCCTCGCCCCACCCCGCGTCGAGCAGTGGATCGAGGGCACCAAGACGATCACGCCCCAGGAAGGGCCGAGGGTCGTCGTCCCTGCGTTCCAACGCAAGCGACTACGTTATTTCCCCGGCCAGGAGCGCGCGCGGGCGTGGTACGTCAACCGGCCGACCCCGATCCCGGATCCCGCGAACGAGTTCGGTGCGCTCGGCGCGAGGCTGCCGATCAGGGAACGCTACGACCTCACCGACCGGGAAGGCAGGAAGCACATCGTCCAGGTCACCATGGATTCGGCCGCACTCAGGCACACCTGCCAGCGACACTGCTACACCTATTTCACCTGGGCGGACGCCGACATCAAGCTCGTCAACAACTTCTGGCCACAGGGCCGGGCGAGCACCGTGGACCAGTACCTCACCATCATCAGTGCGGCCCTCCCGGATATCGCGCAGGCCGGACTGGACCACATTCTCGCCGAGTTCGACGAGCGTGAACAGAAACTCGGTCGGTCGATCACCGTCGTCAACGTCCCCCATGGGGCCGACGTGTTGTTCTTCATCGCCGATTTCACCAGGGACGCCGACCTGGCGGACGCCGACGATTCCGACGAAGGGGCGCCGGACGGCGACGGCTCGAACAGCGAGCCCGCCGGGGACGACCCGATCGTGTGGGCACTGAACCTGGCCACCGTGGCCCCCGACGGTCCGAGCGCGGAATCGTTCCCGACCCAGGAACTGAAAGCCGCGAAGGCCGGCTGAACGCCCATCGGGCGCCACGTCCGCGGTCATCTCTCCCCGGGCTGGCCGCGGACGTGGGGCCGCTGCCCGGCGGCAGACCGTCGAGACGCACTCGACCACCCCGCCCCGGGCCGGGGTACGACGGACGTTCGACTGACCCGCAACCGACGGCCACCTGACGCGGGCCGCCGCCACCAGCGGTCGAAGCGGCCCGGCGGTGGACGGCGTCAAATCAGGTCGCGGCAGGGGTATTCTGTTTTCCTGTCGCCGCCGCGGGAAGCGGTGACCCACAAGTGGGGGGGCACGTGTCATGGCCGGCGGCGGCGAAACGCATCGGCCACGCGCCGCGCCGCGCGGTAAATCCTCACGGATGGCCACGGCGGTCACGACCAGCCGAACACAGCCGACGAGCGATTCCTGTGGGCAATCCAGGCGCCCGGGCCACGGCCGCGCCAGCGCCTTCGACCGGTCGGCCGAACATTCCTGAGAGTGGCCTCCGGCCTCGACCTTCGTCGAGGCCGGAGCAAGAACGGTCGGCGCCGGCGGGGGACGACGGCGGTCAGCGGGTACGGGGGGTCTAGGAATGCGATGGGTCCGGGGGGTGCTGATGGCTGCCGGCCAGTTCTTCCGGTCGCCGTTCAGCGCGGCGGGGCGGTTCATGGTGTGGCTGTCCACCGCAAATGTCGAGGTTCTCCAGCGGTTTCCGGCGGACCGGCCGAAATACGTCGGTCTGGGCAGCTCGGTGTTCATCACCTCGTCGATGGCGGCGATCTCCGGCGGGTTCGCGCTACGGATGGGTCTGAAGCTGCCCATCGCGGCCTGCGTCGTCGCCGGTTTTCTGTGGGGCATGGCGATCATGGGGCTGGACCGGTGGCTGCTGGCCACCGCGAGCCGCAGCAATCGCTGGCTGCTGCTGCCGCGCGCCGGCCTCGCGATCCTCATCGGCGTGGTCGTGTCGACGCCCTTCGTGCTGCGCATCTTCCAGCCGGAGATCTCCCAGCAGGTCGCCCTGATCCAGGCGCGCGACGCGACCGGCCAGCAGCAGAGCTGGAACGACCCGGCCAATCCCATCGTCGCGAGGATCAACCAGCTCGCCGCCGACGTGGACCGGCAGAACGCGGTCATCCAGACGGGCGGCAGCACCATCTCGGCCGAGGACGATCCGACGGTCCAGCAGCTCCTCAAGGCGTTGAGTCCGGACATCGATCCGATGAAGACCTACAACGACCTGAATCGCAAGATCCTCTGCGAGGAGGCCGGGAACACCAACTGCGGTGACGGCACGGGCTCCGGCCGACCCGGAGACGGTTTCCGCACCGAGCAGCTGAAACAACAGGCCGCCGCCTACTTCGACCTGCATGTGAAGCCGCTCAACAACCAGTTGCAGAACGCTCGGCTGGAGGCGGGGAAAAACCTTCCCGCCACCCGGGCGAAGGCCGTTCAGGACGCGCGCGACAAACTGGCCGCCGACACCAGGGAACTGAACCCGCTGCGGGACCGGCGCAGCCGGCTGCAGGCGGCTTTCGAGAACTCGAACGGCGGCGACACCGGGCTGCTGATCCGGATGCAGGCGCTGGGCGAACTGACCAGGAACAACCCGACGATGCGGACGACGCACTACGTCCTGCTGGCCTTCGTCACCGCCATAGACTGCCTGCCCATCCTGTTCAAGCTGCTGATGTCCCTCGGGCGCAGGAACAGGTACGAGGAGGGACTGGAGGCCGAGGAGCAGGAACATCTGGCGATCTCCCGCCAGCGCAGCCGGCACCTGCGGGCCGAGCAGATGATCTTTCACTCGGACACCCTGCGGGAGGCCCAGGCCGCGCGGGACGAGCGGGACGAGGCGATCGAGGAGCTGGCCCGCCGGACCGTTCGCGACCAGGTCGAGGTCGCCGAGCGGGCACTGGACCGTTGGAAGCGCGAGCAGCTCCACCACGTCGAGACCGACCCTGACTACCTGAACCGCGAGTGGGAGCCCGCTCCCACCGTTCTCCCGCCGCACCAGCGCCGGTCAGGTCACGGCTCGAACGGGGTCGACGGAGTCACCCCGCCGCCGCGAGAGTGGCCCCCGCGCGAGCGCGAGCGGCCGCCCAGCCGGGTCGCGCGGGTCTGGCGACGCGACGATCGGCTCGTTCCAGAGCCAGCGGCCGAGGCACCGGCCGTCGATGAGGACGTCACCAACCACCGGCCGCCGGCTGACCGGGAGCCCACCGCGCACACCACGCCCCAGCCGGATCGCCGGGTTTCGGCAGGCAGCCGGTCCCCGACCGAGAGCTACCCGCCGGCCGACGAAACGCAGCAGGTCGACAGCAACGACCTGTGGTGACCAGACCCGCCGCCGCGCCGCGCGCTGCCTGCCGCCGCAGGCGGCCCTACCGGCGCGGGCCGCGGGTGTTGCGGCCGTCGACGTAGAGGTGGAGCAGGTCGTTCCACCAGGACTCGGTCGAGCGGTCGAAACGGGACCGGCCGCTGGCGCCCAGCAGGCGGGTCACCATCGCCCGCAGCCCTGGCGAGATCCAGTGCACCCGATCGGCCATCCCGGCCAGCAGTTTCAGGGCATCGTCGACGGTGCGGGGATCGGCGGGCCAGCCGGTCTCCTCGATGGAGGCGGCGAGCCCGTCCATCACCAGCCCGGCCATGGTCAACCCGCGGGGATCAGCACCGTACCGGCGCAGGAGCTCGTTGTACGCGTTCAACAGCGCGCGGCGGTAGTCGGGCCAGTACACCCCCGCCATCCTGGCCCGCAGGGGTTCGACGGGTCCGGCGCCGAGCAGCAGGCGGACCAGGTCGAGCCCGGCCTCCTCGGCGGTGTCACCGACCGGCTGACGGCCCAGGTCCCCGGCCCACGCGGCCCGCTGCGCCGGGGACAACGCCTGGTCCGCCGCGACGGTGGTCAGCCATTGCAGCAGAGCCGGGGTCAGGGCCCGCGCGTGGCCGGCCAGCCTGGCCAGGCGCACCAGTGCCAGCGGGTAGCGGCTGTCGCCCCAGGCCAGTTGGCCGGCGGTGAGCAGCGCGCCGATCCCCTCCGGCCGCGGCCGGCCGGCGAGCAGTTCGGTGAAGGGAACCAGCGGCGCGGCCAACGACGGCACGCGCGTCAGCCAGGCGAGCCAGCCCGCGGTGTGCGCCGCGACGACCACGCTGGCAACGGGACCGGCGAGGGTGCCGCCTGCGGTACCGGTACCGCCCGGTTGGGGATGGCCGCCGCCCGCGATCCGTAGATCGTCTTCGACGGCGCAGCGGACGAGTTCCAGCGCCACGATCGGGCCGCCTTCGCGGGCGGCCAGGGCGGCGAGCGCCGTCTGGTCCGTCTCGGCCGTCGCCGCACCGGCAAGCAGCCGGCCGCGCGGCCGCTGCGCCCGCAGTACGGCGACGGCGTCCGAGACGGCGTCGAGCGTGCCCTGATCGGGTGGGACGCGGGGTGGTGCGTCGTCGCGGCCGCCGGCCGACCGGTCGGGCGGCAGCAGCAGCCGGGTGGCGAAGTAGGTCGGCCCGGGCAGATCCGAGAGGCGCAGCAACGCGTGCCGCGGGTCGGCGATCCGGTGCGCCGTCCGATACCTGGGTTCGGCGAGGTGTTCGACGATCCGCTCGACGCCGAACCCTCGGCTCTCGCTCAGGGCGAGGAGCGTCTGGAAGTACTCGGCGGCCGGTCGGGGCATCGGCGGGCTCGCCGCCCGGTCGGGGCCGGTGAGCCACACCGCCGCGTCCCCGGGACGGGCCCGGTCGGTGTAGGCGAGCCTGATCCGGTGCGCGCTGGCGGAGTCCGCCCAGGTGCTGACGACGAGGCGGGCGCGCTGGCCGTACGGCAGCAACGCGGCGACCGCGTCGAGGAAGCGGAGCCGATCGAGGAGCATCGGCTGGGGGCTGGCGACGGGCGCGCCCAACAGCGCGACGGGCTGGCACGGCAGCAACGCGGCGATCCTGGCGGCGAGCCGGAAGGTCTCCCGGTCCGCCAGCAGTCGCGCGACCGCGTCGACGTCGAGGCCGGGCAGCTGCCCGAGCGTCACCGTACCCTGGCCACCTGTCACCGCGCGCCCCACCGCAGCGACGCCGGCGATGGCGGCGGTGACGCCCCGATCCCGCCGCAGAGCCCGGTGGAGGTCCTGATAGGTGAGGGAGGCGGCGGCGATGGCGGGGAACGGCGCGCACAGATACGTCGTCTCGGCCACCGGCCGGCCGGCGGCGTCGGCCAGGTCTGTCCAGTCACACAGCGCGATGCCCAGAACGCCCGCCCCGACCGCGGCGGCGTCCGGGACGCCCGCCGACGCCGGCGCCCGCTGCGCACGGGGACGCAGCGGAGCGTAACTGACCGTGGCCCATGGCAGGCCCGCCGCGTCCGGCCGCCGCGACGGCGGCGGTGGCGTACCCGGGACGAAGCGACGCAGGATCCCGTCGTAGTCGGCCCGGCTGAAGTACGCACGGCTCGACCGAAGCAGGGAGTAGTCGTCGGTGGCGCCGGCCGCCTTGCCGTAGACCGCCCAACCCGCCTGGACGCCCGGCGCGTCCGCCCCGAAGCCGCTGCTCATCTCTGGCTACGTCCGGTCGCCGCGTCTACCGCGCGTCGTTGTTCCACGGTGGCTGCGGCACGTCGTCGGTCGGCGAGTCCGCCTCGTCGTCCGCTCGCGGCGGCACCATGTCCGGTGGCGGAACCATCGTCGGTGGCGGAACCATCGTCGGTGGCGGAACCATCGTCGGTGGCGGAACCATCGTCGGTGGCGGAACCATGGGCGATGACGCGCCCGTCGCGTCGGGGACACCCTCGGCGCGACCCGCGCCGGGCGACGACCGCCGGGTCCGATCGTCCAGCGCCGACGTCGTCGACCGCGCCCGGATCGACTCCGCCAGCCACAGGAACGGCTCCAGGACGTTGATCGGCCGTAGTTCCCCGCGGATCCGCGGTTTGGCGCCACTGTGGTCGACGTTCTCGAAGTCCTGTATCCGGAAAAGGGCGCTCGGGCCGACGTGGAAGCCGACGGACGAGCTGGCGAAGTAACGCACCCGGCCGGGGTGGAAGTGGCGTTCGATGCTGCCGCGGACCCGCGGACCGCTGCCCGCCGGCGCGCCGGCCGTCTCCCGGGAACACAGGGACCGGAAGAACTCGGCCGCGTCCTCACCGGTTATCTGCGGAAGCATGTCGTCGTCGTCGCCGACCGACAGGAATCCGCCGTCATAGGCCTGGTTGAACACCCGCCTGTCGTCAATCTTGTTCACGCACACCGCGAGGTAATGGGGAAGTTTCCCGTCGGGCAGGCGACCAAGCTGCTCGGCCCGCTGCAGCACCCGCTCCAGCATGGCCTCCAGATAGAGATAGGAGTCCTGGCTCTCCAGCTCCCGGACGGGGTCGAAGAGATAGACCATCCCGTCGGCACGGGCCAGATGGTCGACGAGCAGTTCGACGGCGTCACCGGCCTCCGGCTCGTCGCCGAACAGGTCACCCGCGGGACCGTCGTCGTACGCCGGGTCGAGATCGTCGACGGAGTCGTCGTCGGGATCCGCCAGGCCGTCGTTGAGGACATCCGGGTGGTACATGCGGCCGCTGACGTCCATCAGGACGAGCTGGATGGCGGTGCGACCAGGACGGCGCCTCGTCAGCCGCCGCATCCAGCGCCGCCGTTCGGGCCGGACCAGCTGCAGGGACAGCTCCCGGGCCTCGTACTGGGTGGGAACCGGGAAACGTTGCCGGGCAAGCTGCTGGCGGGCCGACCCAAGGGACCGGGACGTCGACGGGTCCGCGCTGAACAGGATCCAGTCCTGCTCACCGCCCCGCTGCTGGGTCACGGCGGTGGCCAGGGCAGCCAGCATCGTCGTCTTGGCGCGGCCGGGGGGGGCCCCCCCCCCCCGGGGGGCGCGGGGGGGGGCCCCCCCCGGGGCCCGGGGGGGGGCGGCCCGGGGGCGCCGGGGGGGTGGTCTATTGGGCG
>NZ_JALKFX010000083.1:0-20973 GCF_023243045.1 Frankia sp. AgB32 | reverse complement strand
CCCGGGCCCCCCGCCGGGGCGTCTGCCCGCGGCCGGGCGCCCCCCCCCCCCCGTGGCGGCCGCGCCTGTCTCCCCCGCCCCCGCCGCCGGGCGGCGGCGAGGGCTGCGCGGGCCCCACGGGTTGGCTCATCGGCGGCCGGCCCGGCCGGATGGCAGCAAGCGTAGAACGTGTCTCATCGGTTCTCCCCGACCACACCAGCGGCCGTTCCGCGGGCGAAGGGACATATGGCTAGCGTTCCAGCGCCTGGACTACCTCGTCCGCTACCGTCCCGGCCTTCGCAGTGGCGGCGCCGCCCCTGCCCGGGTTCACGTAACCGACCACCACGACCTGATCCGACCCGCGGGATGCTGCCCGGACCGCCCACGCGCCGCGGTCCTTCCCGGCCGCGGGGCCCTCCTTCTCCTTCGCGGAGCTCCCGAGATCCACACGGCCCGTCAGGCCCGTGGTCGGCACCGACTTCGGCTCAGGCGGGCCACCCAGGACATGCGGCACCGGCGCAGTGCCGTCGCCGCGGACGAGCGCGCCGTACGCGACCGCCAGCTGCATCGGGCTTGCCTGGACGCACTGTGCTCCAGCGCAGGTCCCGGCTGCGGCCACGCCGAGATCGTCGGCGTCCGACGGGTGGTTCACCAGCACCTTCTCGTCCCGCAGTTCGGCTCCTGCCGCCCCGGTCAGACCGAGCTGTCCTTTCAGCACGGTCAGCAGGGCCTTCAGGCCGGTCTGCTGCCTGTTGGGGTCGGCGAGCACGGCATCCACCAGCTTCTGGGCGCAGGACCCGGTCGTGGTGTACCGCGGACCGTCCGCGCTGAGCGGGGAGTCGGGGTCGAAGGCGACACAGTCCGTGTTGCCGTCCCGGAAGTCGCCTTTGATCTTCTCGTTGAGCGCGATCAGCAGGCCGGCGAACTTGATGTCGGTCGCCTCGGGGTTGTCGCGCAGCTCGCGAAGCAGATCCGGCGCGAAGGGTTGCCTCGATGCCGTCTGAGGCTGCTCGTCCTTCCCCAGCTCCTCGCGACGCAGGACGGTGAGCACGGCCTGTTTGGTATCCGGGTTCGCGTTGAGGGCGGCGGCGAGCAGCGGCCGGACGAGGTCGCCGGTCGGCTCGGCGGTCCACCAGCCGGTGTCGGACGTGGTGGCGAGGACGAGGACGCGCCCGCGGCGTGCGTCGATCGCGACGACGGAACCGGTCGCACCCTGGCCGAGGCCCCCGATCGCCCCGGCAGCGGCGTTCTGCGCCTTGGGGTTCAGGTAGACCGTGGCGCCGGCCGCGCAGCCCGGACCCAGCCGGGTGCCGGGCGCGTCGCGGGACGGCCGGGCCGGACAACGCGCGCCTCCGTCCGCCACGTCGTTCAACGCGTTCCTGGTGGCGGCGTCGACGCCGATCACCCTCGGCCAGGTCAGCGACGCGCGCGGTCGTCTGCCGTCGGCGGCCGCCACCGCGAGGGCATCCTGCGCGTCCAGGCTGCGGCGCTTGACGCCGGCGGTGAGGGTCGCCTGCAGCACCAGGCCGATCACCACCAGGGCGCAGACGGCGGCGGCCAGCGGCCGGACCCAGACCGGCAGGTCCAGGCGGGCGCGGGCCGGCGGCGGCCCGGACGACCGGTGCACCTCGGCACGGCCGGCCGCACCGACGAGCGCACCCACCGTCCACAACAGCACGACGAGGCCGACCTCGTCGGGGGCGATGCCGGGCAGAGCCGCGTCGATGTTGAGCGCGGGCCACACCAGCGGCACCACCGGCAGGGCAAGCGTCACCACGGTGACGGCCGCGAGGGCGCGGGCGAACGCGCCGACGCTGTCCTCGGCGCGCGCCGCGAGTCGCACGCAGAGCAGCCCGACCGCCGCCACGGCGACGCCGGCCAGGACAAGACCGACCAGGCCGAGCTCCTCGGCGAGAACGCTCAGCGCGTAGCGGTTCTGGGTCGCGCCCGGCGTCGCGTAGGACTCCACCAGACCGGCGCCCGGGCCGCTGCCGAACGTCCCGCCCCGCGCCAGTGCGAGCGCCGCCGACCGGGCGTCCGCATGCGCCCCGCTGGCATAGGGGCTGTGCAGCAGTCCCCCGCGCACCTCCCGGCTGAGCAGGTACGCGCCGAGCGTCACGGCGCCGCCGATCACCGACACCCGCCAGTTCGGCGTCAGCGCCACCACGAGCACCGCGAGCCCCGCCAGCGCGGCGATCACCTGGGTCGGCCGGGCCGGGTCGAGGGCGAGGGCGAGGATCAGTCCGAGGCCCGAGAGGATGACAGTGAGCTGCCGGTCCAGAAACCGCATGTCCCCGGCGCCGAGGCTGTCGTCGCGCTCGACCGGGCCGTCGCGGGCCTCCACCATCGCGAACGACGCGACCAGCAGCGGCGCCACCAGCGCGGCGGGCCGGATGTCCGCCCCCCAGGACAGGTGGAATCGTGGGGCGACGACGGCGAGAAGAAAAACCGCGAAGGTCGTCACCAGCACCGCGGCGCCCACCGGCTGGATCCTCGCCGCCCTGTGGTCGTCCAGCTCCTCGCTGATCAGAATGCCCGCCGGGACCGTGCGCACGAGGTGGGCCAGCGCGACGAGACCGACGGTGCCGACGGCGAGCGCCGCGGTCAGGCAGGTGAGCGGGCGCCCGGAGCCGCCCGGCCCGCCCGCGAACCGCAGCCGGACCAGCACACCGAACGCCACCAGCAGGTAGACGAAGCCAACCAGCCGCACCGCGAGCCGCCCAAGCTCCCCCACGCCGCCGTCGGGCGCGGGCCGTCCGTCACCGACAGCCGCGACCGCCAGCATCGCGATCCAGCCGGCCAGACCGATGATCAGCACGACCAGCACCGACCGGGGCAGGTCCAGATCCGGACGGTGCAGCCGCAGGCCCGCGACCAGCAGCCAGGTGAGCGCGGCCGGGCAGAGCGCGAAGAGCCCGGTGATGGCTGCCGTGGCGGCCAGCGGCGTCCTGGCTGGGCGCACGTCGACCGCGGCCAGCGCGGCCGCGGGCGCGGCGGCGCCGCTCGCAGGCCCCGCGTTCACAGCGTGTCGCCGACGGTCGCCAGCACCACCAGGGCGAGGAAGAGCGCGACGACGATCGCCAGCCACCACCACACGCCGGGGTCCACCCCCGGGGGCGGTACCGGCAGCGGGCCCGGCCGGAGCTGGAGATCGTTCACGAGGTCGGTGCCGAGGGCCGCGCCGCCGCGAGGCCCCTGCTCGGCGGTCGCCCGCTCGCGCAGGCGCAGCTCCAACTGCTCCACCCGCGCCCGCGCCTGCTCGAGCGAGCTGTCGAGCGCGGCACGGTGCCGCTCGGTGCGTTCCCACTGCCGCTGGGTTTCGGCGCCGGCCGCGCGCAGGTCGCTGACCACCGCCTCCGTCTCGACGTTCTTCGCCCGTTCCGCCGCGAGTTCGTCCTCCGCCTCCTCGCGACGCGCGTGCGCCCCGCGAAGCTCCGCTTCCAGCTCGTTCCGCCGCGCGGCGGACTCGGCCCGCAGCCGTTCCGTCTCGGCCCGCACGATCCGATACGTCTCAGAGCCGGGCGCTCCGGCCCGGGCCCAGGCCAGCAGGCTGGCCCGGTCCTGCACCCGGGCCTCTCGGCGGCTCTCCTGCCAGGACAGCAGATCCGGTGCGGCGATGAACGCCCGGACCAGGTTCGCCGCCGGTCCGCGGTACTCCGACGCGTCGTCGTCCTTGCTCAGGTCGGCGTAGGTGGCGGAGGTGATGGCGTTGCCGGGCAGCATGAAGGTGACCCGGATCCCGGGCTTCTGCGCCTGCTCCCCGGTGGAGAAGGTCCAGTCCTCCGTGAGGTTGTTGCCGAGGACCTCGCGGGCGCCGGTCAGCAACAGGACGGGGTCCGCCTGGTGGCCGACGACGGCGAGCCGGCCGGCATCGGCTCGCAGCAGCGCGTCGACGAGCCGCGTCAGTCCCGCCTCCAGGCCTGGCTTGCGAGCCTCGTCCTTCAGCCTGTTGTACCGATCCGCCGCGATGCGCTTCAGTTCGAGCCAGGGCAGGGGCGCGAGCTGGCCGTCCGGGCCGGGCTGGAACCAGTCAGGCCAGTCCGCCAGCCCCAACGCGGCCCCGGCAATCAGCTCCGGGGAGATCAGAACGTGCGCCGCGGCGGCGAGCCGGCCCGAGCCGGTGTCCGGCACCCGCCGGATGACCATGTTCCGGCGGTGCGGATCATCCGGGATCTGGGCGAAGCACAGGGTTGGCCCGGCGGACACGTCCCCCGGGCGGTAAAGGGCGTCGGCGAGCGCGATGAACCGGCTGGAGAGCACGGCCTGGTCGTCGGCGGCGAGCGTCAGGGCAACCGGCCTGAACGCGCGCTCCACCGGGTCGTACCGCAGGTGAACCTGATCGACGGTGTCCATCTGTTTGCGCTAGCCCCCCCGCACATGCTGCGAGTCGATCTTCCCGAGTGCGTCCAGCAGCGCCACCAGCGGCTCCAGGACCCGGCGCGGCCGCGCCGGCCGGGCAAAGCGGCCGACGTCCTCGCTGCGGCCCGCCGGCAGGTAGGACGAGCCGCTGGCCGAGACGAAATGCAGCGAGCACTGCCGGAAGTGGTCCACCGGCGCCAGCCACGCGGTGGCCTGACGGTGGTGGAGGTACGCGTACGCGTCCCGGCTCTCCCGCTCCCGGAGATCCCGGTCGACGAGGTTCGGCGCCGGTTGGCCCAGCCACTGGTCGACGGGTTGCTCGAAGCGCAGCAGATCCGACTTGGTGATCGCCACCGCCGACGGGATCTGCAGCCAGCGGCTGCGGGTCTGCGACTGCTGGAACCGCAGCCCGGCGATCGTGGCGGTGTAGGTCGGGTCGTCCAGACTGCCCTGCCCGCCGTGAGCGCTCGCGCCGTCGCCGCCCACCAGCGTGGGGTCGGCCACGAAGATCAGCCCGTCGACGCGGTGCAGGAAGCGCAGCGCCATGGCGTCGTCGAGCAGGCCCTTGAGCTGCTCGCCGGCGGCGTCGAAGAAGACCAGCGGGAAGCTGCTCGACTCGGTCGTCAGCAGGACCGCGTCCGTGTAGGTCACCAGCTCGACAAGCTGCGTGTGCGGCGGCGCGATGCCCTTTCCGTAGAAGGGATCCACCACGTGCGAGCGGTAGGCGGCGTGTTCGGTCAGGTCGACCGGAACCGTGCGCAGACCGCGTGGGGCCAGGCGGTACCGGTCGATCTCGCCGGACATCGCGGCCAGCAGGCAGGTCTTGCCCGCGTTGGAGGCGCCGACGAAACCGATCACGACAGGCCGGTCGTGCAGGACGAAGTCCACCGGGAAGTAGTGAGGGTCCCCGCCTATCTCGTTCGGGCAGCGAATCAGAGTGCCGCGTGCCTCGGCCGGCCACCTCGGGCTTTCCCGCGGCGGCAGGGTCACCAGTCGTGGGAAGCCCTCCGCGTTGCGGCGGTACGCCTCCACGTGATCCCAGCGGAACTCCTCCAGGCAGATCACGCAGGTATGCGACGCCTGGTCGCCGCTGGCCGGGTCGGTCATGGCGGTCACCGTCCTCTGCGCTTGGTCTGCCGATAGGGCTGTGGCGGGCGCGGCGGGGGATGCGAATCCGACCTGGGCTGCCCGGACGCCGCCGACGGCCTGGCCCCGGCGGCTGAGGGCCCACCGGACGGCGTCGGCGGATCCCGGCGCGGTGCCGAGTCACCGCCGGTCCACCGCGGCGGTTCCGGGTCGTCCCGCGGCCGGTGCACCAGCGCCCTGCGCGCGGCAGTCAGGCGGTCGTAGGCGCCCCGGCCCTCGGCGAGATGGTCGTTGTCCGGCCGGGGGAGGTGGTCCGGGGAGACCTCATGGCCGATCCGGCGCAGGAGCTCCGCCGCGTCCGGTCGCCCGTCCACCGGCTCGAAGACGCCGGCCAGGAGGCGGGCCAGCCACTGGTTTCCGCTCGCGCCCACCTCGGGGCGCCGGTCCGGGCCCAGGCGCAGACCACCCGTGGCCACCCGAAGGACCGCGCAGCCCGCGCTGTAGAGGTCGTCGCGGGGGTCGAGGGACCCACCGCCGGTGATCTGCTCGGGCGACTCCCAGTCGCGGGGCGTGCGCTCCTGCTCCGTGCGGATCTGGGACAGCCTGGCGCGCTCGGCCGGGACCTGGCGCGCGTACTCGAACCGGTTGATCTGCACCATCCGGCTGCGCGAATCCCAGTGCACCGTGTTGTCGCGCAGTTGCCGGTGCACCACGCCGAGCCGGTCCAGCAGGAACAGCCCGCGGGCCAGGCTGGTGATGAACGCACGCAGGTCGTCCGGAGAGGACAGCGGGCCGGTGAGCGAGTCGAGCGGCGTGCCGTACTCCACGGTGACCGAGAACGGCTCGGCGCAGTCGACGTTGTAGCCGAGCAGCTGGGAGAGTTCCCACGGGTAGCGCGCGACTGGCAGTTCCCACGGGAGCTGCTGGTCGGCGTCGAACCGGCGGAGCATCCGCAGGCCGACGGCAATCGCGTTCTCCAGGGCGAACTCGGCGGGATCGCCGCCGATGGCGTAGCGGATCGCCAGCCGGTAGTCCCGGTAACTGCCGCGCCGGGTACGGAAGCGCTTGGTCTCCTCGGGCAGCCCGGGATCCATCTCGACGTCCCACACGACGTCGGAGCCGTCGGGCCGGCGCACCGTCAGGCGCTCGACGTCACCCACCGCTGCCTCCGTTCAACCGCTGGACCCAGCCGAGCACGCACCGACGCAACAGCTCCACGGGGCCGGTCGGCAGCGTCCACCTGCCGGCGCCGAGAAGTCCCAGCCCGGCGACTGCGACGATAAAGATCAAAATCTGGAGAGTCACCAGAGTTCGCTCTCGTCGTCACGTTGTGCCGGACGGGGTGCGGTGGGCGGGACGGGACGGTGGGCGGCGGGCAACGGGCCGGCCAGCGTGGGGCCACCGTCGTCGTCGCCGGCAGGCTCCGGCGCGCGGGTCGGCTTCGACATGGCCGTGGGCAGCGCGCCGGTGGGCAGGCTGACTGTGGGTGGTACGGCCGCGGGCAGCGTCGCCGCATCGGGGCCAGGTTCGTCGGCGGCTACCGGCGCGGGCTGGGCGTGCGCCGGCGACTCGTCGTCCTTCGGCCCGGCCGGCTGTTCCGGCAGGTCGGGCGAGCCCGCGGTGGCGGACTCACCCGGCGCCGGCGCGGCTGGCGCGGCTGGCGCGGCTGGCTCCGGGATGAAGGCCGGCTCCGCGGGAGCTGGCGACGGTGCTGCTACCGACGGTGCTGCTACCGACGGTGCTGCCGGCCGAGGTCCTGCCGGCCGAGGTCCTGCCGGCCGAGGTCCTGCCGGCGGAGGTGCGCTGGCAGGCGGGGGCGGACTCGACTCGTCGGCGGGCCGGGTGGGGGGTTCGGCCCGCCGGGCCGAATCGGGGTTGAGCTGGGTCAGCCGGATCAGCCCCGCGATGGCCGGGCTGCCGGTCCCCTCGTCCCTGGTCGCGTCGGCGATGCGCGGGACGAACCGCACGAACAGGGCCGCGTCCGGACTCTGGTCCAGCAGCTGCAGGTCCTCCTCGTTGGTCAGCTGCAGCAGGTTGGGGTGACTCCCGGTGGCCTGGCGCAGCCGGGTCAGCTCGGTGGAGCCGAGCCAGACCTTGCGGGCGAGCTCGGTGCGTCGACGCGGATCCACCTCGAACGGCGGCCCGGCGAGCGGTCCGCGCCGCTCCAGGTGCTCGTGGTAGGCGGCGAGGTGGCGCCGGAGTGTCTCGCGCACGTCGCGGGCGATGTCGTCGCCCCGTTCCCGCGCGATCTCCTCACCGCGGGCGTTGAGCACCGTCCGGATAGCCGCGCCGACGTCGTCGGTCACGATCTCGGCGAGAGCGCCGCGGTTGGCGTGCAGCTGCTGGCCGATCAGTCGGCTGACGCCGAGCGTCTCGCCGCCGGTCCCGCCCGCCGGCGGGCCGCTGGCACTGGCGGGATTGCGGCCCGGCATCGCGCCGGCGCCGGTGGGCTGGCCGAAGCCGCCGGGGTGGACCGGTGTCGGCCGCAGCTCGGCGAGGGTCGCCGCGGCCGCGTCGACCGCGGTGGCGAGCGCGCTGGCGAGTCGTGCCGCGCCCAGGCGCTGGTCGGCCAGCACCCATTCGTTGAGGGCGACCATGCGTAGCAGCTCGCCGAGTTCGACGATGGCGCGTTCGGCCGCGTCCAGGCGAAGCGTTCGCCGCCACGTGCTGACCGACCAGCGCCACCACAGCCACGGTGCCCCGGACAGCACCCAGCCAACCAGCAGCAACGGCACTGCGACGGGCCACCCGGGCGACCCGCCGCCGGCGCCGACAGCGACCCCGGCCAGCCCGCCGGCCAGGGCGAGCAGCCAGTACCAGACCAGCTGGCCGCGGGACATGTCCCGCGGGTCCGGCGAGGTCTTCGGATGGGGTATGGGCCGGCGGCGGTAGAGCGCGGCCGTCAGCCACACGGTGATCGCGACCGCGACCGCCGCGCCGAGCACCCCCCACGGAAACCGGAGCCCGGCGAGGAACGCGCCGACGAACGCCGACGGGAGGATGCCCAGGTTCAGCCAGACGGGGAACACGGGAGGGTTGGTGAGGGTCTCGAAAAGCTGGTCGGGGCAGATCTCGCTGACCCGGTGCGCGTACGGCCCGCTGCCGGCCGGGGTGGCCCGGCCGGCCAGCGCCCGCAGGCGCTGCGCGATGCCGCCGAGCGGTTCGCGCGCGGTCAGCGACACATCGGTCTGGCGGCGCAGCGCGGCGCGTACCTCGCCGGCCTCCGCCGCCGGTACCGGGACGACCGTGACGCCGAGGGTGGCCAGGGCGTGCCGCTGCCGCGCGTCGATCCCGTCCTGGCCGCCGATGCCGTCCAGGGCACCGGCCAGGCCGCGGGCGAGCGTCCCCAACTGACTGCCCGCCTGGGCCAGCTCGCCGCAGACCAGTTCACCGACGGGCACGAGGCCGCCGCCCGGCGCCGGGCGTTTGCGGGCGAACGGTTCCTCGCGCAGTGCCGCGATCAGGGCGCCGGCCTCCGCCAGATGCCGTCTCGCCTCGACAGCGGCCTGCGGAAGCAGGCCCCGCGGATCGATGACGCTGCCGATGCCGGCGGCCTCCGGCGTCGCGGCGCCGGCGAGCAGATGGTCGATCTTGACAGCCTCGTCCGGCAGGGGCGCGCCGCTGCCGCCGCCGGCATCCTGGGCGAAATGGCCGAAGGCGTGGCCGGCCGCCTCGTCGAGGACGGCCCGGTCGACCCGGCCGAGCAGGAGATGGATCGCCGGGGTCGCGGCCTGGTGGTTGCAGGAGCGCAGGATCTCGCGCACCCGGGAGAAGACACTCGGAATGGCCAGCGCGTCCAGCAGGCCGGCGAGGTTCACCGGTCCGTCCTCGTCCGCGCCCAGCGCCCGCCCCGGCAGGCCGGGCGTCCACCGGAACCCGCGCACATCCCCCGCCCACAGCACCGGCAGTTCGGCGATGGGCGGCAGCAGCAACCGGCCACCGCCGGGCTGCGGGCCGACGGCGAGGAGCAGCAGCTCCGACACCGAGGAGCCGCCGGCCAGCCGGACGAGGAGCTGGCGGTGTTCGGCCAGCCTGGCTGTCTCGGCGACGACGAGGACCCGGCCGGTGTCGGCACCTCGTCGACCCAGCCTGCTGGCGTACTCCCGTTGGATCGCGCCGATCGTCGTGGCGTCCAGCTCCTGCGCCGGCTGCCCGCGCAGGTCGACCAGCACGACGAGGGCGTCCTCGTCGATGTCGCGAGTTGCGTCCATGCCGAAGCCCCCGTAACGAGTTCCGTCAGTCATCCTCGGCCGGCCCTCACCGCGCGCCGGTCACGTACGCATAGAGATCGCGCAGATTGCCGCGGATCGCGTCGTCGTCGGGAAACGGCAGGTCCAGGGCGGCGGAGACGGTCGACGTCCAGAACTCGAGGAGCTGGTCGAGCCGGCCGCGGCTGGCGGCCGGCAGGCCCTCCCGGACCTTCATGATCTGCTCGGCCTCGCTGCCGGCCACGTCGATGAAGGCGTCGAAGACCTCGGCCGGCGCCACCGGCTCCGCGGTGTGCCCCGCCGGGCGGATCGTGCGCAGGCTGCGGGTGAAGGCCCGGCGGGCCTCGTCGTCGTCCTCGACGATCGCCTGCTCGTAGGCACGCAGCAGCGATCCCCACGACGATGTCTGCCCGACCCGGCGCAGGGGCAGGTACATCGACTGCGCCTCGTCGTAGTCGACCGCCCGGACGAGCACCGACTCGGGCGACTCCAGTGAGCCGGTGACCGTCACCTGCCCGTTCCACATCGCGCACAGCAGCCGGTGCAGGATGACCTTCCGGTTGTCCTCGGTCATCGCGAGCCAGCCGAAGTTGTAGCCCAGCCGCTGGCGCCAGCGCAGGTAGTCCGCCGGGTCGTTGTGCACCAGCGCCTGCGACCAGAACCGCAGCAGCTCGCGGACCTCCCGCACCTCGTTGACCGCCATCGACGTGCGGAACAGCACCACCACGATCGAATCGGGCTGGCCGGCCCGGAACTCGGGCAGCGTGCCCTGGTCGACCGGCAACGCCAGCTCGCGGCGCAGGCAGGACTGGACCTCGCCGTCGGGTACCTGCTTGACGGTCGGATGCGCGATGAGGACCTTGAGCTGGCCGGAACCGTCCGGGCTGAACCCGCCGGGCAGCAGTGCGCGCAGCTGGTCGTGGAACTTCCGCAGGTCCAGCGGGTCGACGTCGGGAGCCGCGCTGCTCGCGGCCCGCGCCAGCAACCGCCCCATCGACGGCAGCAGCGGCACGCTGCCGCCCTCCGCCTCGGCGAACAGCGATCGGACCTGCTGCTTGAGCCGGTCCCGCAGGCTCGCGACCGCGCGCTGCGGCTGGCCCCGCTCGCTGATCTCCTCGAAGGCCCGCTGCCAGTCATCGCCGCGCAGCAGCACCCGCAGCACGTCGGCCTCGGTGGCACCCTCGGGATGGCCGCCGCGTTGCAGGAAGGCCCGCAGGACACTGCGGTAGAACACGTCCAGGTTGCCGCCGGCGGGCAGGAGCTGACGGATGCCGGTGCGGTCCTGGCTCAGCGCCGCCGTGCGCCGGTCGAACTCATCCGGCTCGGCGCGGCCGAACACCCGCAGCGCCTCGGCGAAATCGTTGACGTATCCGGTCGCCGTGTTCATCTTCGGCTGCCAGACCCGCGACTGCCGGCCCCATGCCTCGTGCCACAGCCGCCAGGTGTTCCACCGGTGCCAGCGCTGCAGCGTCGCCAGCGCCTGCTGGACGTTCGGGTCGCCCCACTTGGCCTTGTGGGTCAGCCGGTTGCGCACGTCCGGCAGCACCGGCGCCGCGGCGGTGACCCCGGGGGCGTTCGGCGGCTGCGACGGCGCGTTGCGGCGGGCCTCCAGCAGGCCGATCAGCCCCGTGATGTCGTTCGGGTTCAGCAGCTCCGGGTGGCCGCGGATGACTCGCTGCAGGCGGAAGACATCGGTCTCGCCCAGCATCACCTTCACCGCCTCGACCGGCTGGAAACGCTGGCCGGCGAGCTCCTGCACCTGACTCGAGAGCTGGTTGGCGTGCGCGCGCAGGACCGCGCCGATGCTGTCGGAGTAGTCGGTCAGCGAACGCCTGATCTCCGCGGCGCCGTCGACGGCCCGGGGCGGCCCGACCGGCAGGTCCGACCGTTCGAGAAGATCACCGAGGTCCGCGGCCCGAGCCATCCGGCCGATCAGCGGGACGTTCTGTTCGTTGCCACCGGAGCCCGGCATGTCGAGCAGCGGGACGGCCCGGGCCAGCAGCCGGCCGGCGACCAGTTCGGCGAGGTCGTCACCGGGGACGGTGAGCGAGGCCACCAGGGCCGTCGAGACACCGCGATGACCGATGCCCGAGTCCGCCGCGGTGTTACGGGTCGCCGCACTGTTGATGAAGGAGTCGGCGAACGACTGGAACGACTGGCCGATCACCGCCGCGTGCCCCGCCTGCTGCTCCGAGGTGATCAGCGACAGCACCAGCGACGCGATCGAGCGATGGATGTCGTCCTTGTCCATCCCGGGCGTCCGGGAGAACAGGAATCCGGTCTGCACCGTGCCCGGCGCGATCTGGATCTTCCGCCCCGGATAGGCGATATCGATCGGGCGGCCGATGTTGTCGGAGTGGCCGAGCACCCGCCGGGCCTTGCGGGCGTTCTGGTCATCGACGAGCCGGAACAGGTCGAGCAGGGCTCGGCCGGCGTTGAGCTGGGCCGAACGACCCCCGCCCCGGCCCTCGTCGAAGGCGCTCGGCATCAGAACGATCGGGTAGATCTGCGCACCGATACCGGCCCGGTCGAAGGCGTCCGCGATCAGATGCAGGTAGTCGTAGAAGATGCCGGCCCCGGTGCCGCCGGCGACGGAGAAGGCGACGAACACGTCGCAGGAACGGTTCGACTTGCCGCCGAGCACGCCCAGCTCGGCGCCGGCCCGGCTCACCGCGTCGATCGCCTCCCGCAGCGGCTGCTGACCAGGGCCGACGTCCTCGCGCACCGTCTCGAACAGCGCGGCCCGACCGACCGTCGGCAGTTGCCCCGCGCCTCGGGTGATCGGCGCGACCAGCGGCTCGTCGTGGGTCGGCGGCAGCCAGGACTGGACGAACTCGCCGGCGGTCATCCGCAGGTTCCCAGCCACCTGCGCATACGTCTGGAACCTCGGTACCAGCCCGCGGACCAGGTGCGCGTTGCGCGCCGCGGCCTGGTGGTGGACCGGCGCGGGCACGGTCGACCCGTGGATGCGGTCCAGCTCCGCCTCGTTCAGGTCGGCGTAGACGAACTGCAGGCAGCCCGGCAGTTGGAAGGGCAGGTAGCCGGAGTTGCCGTGTACACCCATCCGCTCGGCGAACGCCCGACCATCCGGACCGCACAGCGCCTGCCGGAGCCGGCGCTCCAGCTCGGTCCCGATCGCACAGCCGGTTCCGCCAAGCCCCACGTAGAGCAGCGGCTGGTAGATGTTCAGCCCGAAGGCGCTGTCCGGTGTCGGCATTGGTTTCCCGATTCGTGATCTGGGGCCGGATGCTGGTACGTGGTCGGCTCGCCGCCGGCCCGGTCGCCGCCGGCGGGGCCGGGTGCTCGTCAGAGCTGGGGACTGCCCCAGTCGTCGCCCCACGGGTCGCTGGACGGTGACGTCCGCGGCGGCACCCCGCGCTGCAGGGTCGGCGCCTCCGACAGCGTTGGAGAGTCCGCCTCCGCGCCGCCGTTCCCGCCGCCCGCGCCGTGGTCGTTCCCGCCGGGGTGCGGGCCGAGGTGCGGGCCGGGGTGCGGGCCGGGGTTCGAGTAGCCGCCGAACGGGTCACGGCCACCGGGCTGCGTCGCGAACGGGTCGACGGTCTGCGTGTCCGCGCCGAACGGATCCTGCGCCAGGCCGCCGAACCCGTTGCCGGCTCCGGCTGGGGAGCCGCCCGCCCACGGGTCGGTGCTGTCCGGCCGGCCCAGGTCGGTCGGGTGGTGCAGACGCCGGTCGTCCACCCACAGCGCCACCCCGGAACCCACCGGGATCCGGGTGCCCGGCGGATCGGTGCGCGTCTGGCCGGTCGGCGTCGTCACCGCGAGCTGGCCGTGCTTCGTCCGGCGGACGGTGTAGACGGCCGTGCCGTCACCCGGGTTCGCGAACTCCAGCGTGACAGGTCGACCAGGCTGGTCTCGCAGCACGAACCGGAAGACGCTCGACCGGTTCCGCGGCGCCGGCAGGTCCGCCGCCGTCACCCCACCGCGTGACGCGCAGGCCATCAACGCGGACACGTCGGCGGCACGCGCCCGGCGGGCCCGCAGCAGCAGCCAGCCGGCGACCAGCAGCGCCACCGCGGCGACCGCAAGGACCAGCAGGTACCAGTACTTCTCGGCGACGGGGGTCGGCGCCTTGAGGTCGAACGCCAGCAGCTTCTCCTCGAGCACCACGCCCGCGGCGGTACCGGCGGGGTCGACCAGCCGCACGATCCCGGAACGTCTGCCGTAGGCCGCGTCCGGCGCGACGGTCAGGTGCAGCGGGGCGCTGAACCCGCTCACCCCGGCGGGCACGGTCACGGAGGTGGGCGTGACCGACACCCCCGGCAGGCCCTGGAGCTGCACCCGCATCTCACGGGGCGATCCCTCGGGGTTGTCCGCCCGCAGCGTGGCGTCCAGGGACGTTCCCCGGTGCACGCTGCCCACTGCCGGCAGCTCAAGGGCCACTCCGCCGCTGCGCAGGCCCGGGATCCGGTAGTCCGCGGACTGCACGGTGCCGCGCAGTCCGCGGCCATGGACGCTGCCGGTCAACGTCAGCAACCCGGTCGCCGTCGAGGGCACCGTCACCACTCCGGTGAAGGTTCCATCGCCCGCCCTGGTGTCACCGCCCTGCCCGCTGTCCAACAGCGGCACCGGTACCGGGCTGAACCCATCGCCGCCCAGCTCCGCGTCGAAGGTCAGCTCCCGCAGCGCCTGCGGGTCGATCGGCGCGCCCCGGCTGGTGTGCAGCCGAACCTCCACCTTCGCCGGCTGTCCGGGCCTGGGCGAGGACGGCTCCATCCGGACCAGCGAGCTGAGCTGGCCAAACCAGGTGAGGTGGGCCTGCACCCGCTGCGGGCTGACACCCGCGGGCCAGGTGAAGGTCACCTTCCAGGTGCCCGGGTAGGGGTTGGCGACGAACAGTGACTCGGTGTCCTCGGCGCTCGCGGACACCGAGAAGGTCGAGCCGTCCCGGGCGCCGCGACCCGACATCTGGTTTCCCCGCGGATCGACATAGGCGACCTGGATCCGCGGGTCACGCTTGACCGCGTTGATGGTCGCGGTGGAGGCCGTTATCGGGATGTTCAGGGACAGCGTGACCGGTTTGCCCGGTCCACCGTCGTCCTCCCTGTTCTCGAAGTGCTGGCAGCTGGCGTTCGCCAGGGCCTGGTCGAGGGCTGTGCTGACGTCGGCGGCGGTCTGCGCGTAGGAGTAGGACGGCGCCGCGACCGGGACGCCCTCGCAGAACGGGTTGACGCCGGCGCCGAACGTGGCCAGCTTCCGCATCCAGTCCGCGTCGAGACCCCTGCCGAACCCGACCGGCCAGATCTGCGCGTCCAGCGCCTTCGCCCGGGCGGACACCGGCCCTTCGACCTCGGCCCGGGCCGCGTCGTTGCGCAGTTGCGCCATTACCACTGGATCTGACTGGCGGGCGCCGTATCGCGCCACGTTGTCCACCCGCAGACCGCCGTCGGTCAGCAGGAACACCAGATTGAAGAACGACTTGTCGTTGTGGGCATCGAGAATGTCCAGCGCCTTTGTCAGCGCGGCGCTGTGGTCGGTACCGTTACCCTCTTCCGGAGTGCGCTTGTGCAGTCGGGACAGACAGGTCCGAAAGTCGGTGCTGTTCACCGGGGCGAGCGGGCAGGCCTCGTCGGTGGCGCCATGGCGCTGGCTGCTCTTCTCCGGATAGTCGTCGGTACCGAAGCCGACCACGGCGACCTGAGAAGACGGATCCACCTGGCCGCTGGTGGCGATCAGGCTGGCGGCGTCTGCCTGCTGACGGACGTCCAGTGGGCCTTCGCTGCCTGACTCGTCGACGAGCACCACGGCATGCACCCGGGGCCGGCCGTCCGCGCCGATCGTGGCAGGAGTGCTTGCGCGGCCGGCCGGCGCTGCCGCCGCGGGTGCCGCCGTGGGAGCGACGGTGCCGACCGACTCCGGTGCGGCGAGAGCTGGCGCGCCACTGGCCACGGCCAGCACAAATATAAGCGCGGCGACGCCCAGGGCTCTGGGAAACCAGAGCCCTGCCGTAATGGCACGGCTAGGCATTTGTTGTAGCCTCCCCGGAGGGCTCACACGGCGCCTGACACCCCCTGCGTCAGGTCGCACTCGCGCCGCCATAAGCATCGCCGTTTACCCCGGGCCTGGCAATCAGGCGTCAGCAGTCCACGGATGGTATGCCGCAGCACCCCCGCAACATACACCGCTTTCAGCGTTCCCCGCGCGGCGGTCCGGCGCGTTCACCAGTCATCCATCCGGTGAACGCCGAGCCTGCTGTCGGCCGCCAACTGGCCCGCCGTTTTCGCTACCGACAGTAATAATCGATGATTGGGTGTTCCCTTCAACCAAACCGATGGCCACCCCCCGCCGAGCCCGGCCGCGCCCATTCCTGCTTACCGCGACGCGGCGTTCTACCAGGCACTTCGAACCAGCCACACCGACACGGGTCCAGCCGCCATGGCTGCGACATACCAGCGCGGCAGCACCTCGACCACCACACACCAGGCCGCCGAGTCGCTACATTCAGTGACAGCTCGTCGGGTAGCGGAACGATCCGGATCTTTCGTCGTCAACGGTCCATCAATCAAGCCGCGCGGCCTCGGCCACACAGCCGGCGATTCTGCGCGAGCCGCACCCCCGGCATGCGCGGGTTGCGCCCTTACCGCACGAACCGTCCCATCCCGTTCCACTCGGCGGCGACCGATGCGGATCCGGGCCACGGGGTCCGACCCGCCCGCGCAGCGCCGCCCCGCCGTGCGGGCCACGCCCCCGACGGCCGCCGCCGCCGTCGGGGGCGGTCCGACGGCCGACGCCGGGTCAGACCGCGGACACGCCTGCACAGCCGCCAGCTTCACGCCCCACACCGAAGCCGCGCCTGGCACGCATCGGACGAACTACGAGCGAGCCCGCCACATGCCCCGCGTGAGTCGCCTCGCCGGTGCTGTAAGCTGACACCGTCAGCCACTCCGGTGGCGGGCACGCGCTCGTAGCTCAACGGACAGAGCATCTGACTACGGATCAGAAGGTTGGGGGTTCGATTCCCTCCGAGCGCACTTTGTTTGACCTGCAGTTTTGACACTCTGTGACTTCCTGGTTCGATAGCTGGTGTGCGCGGGGTGTGCGCGGGCTTCGGGCTGCGGGGGACGAGCCGGGCGGCTCCCTCCGCAGCGCCCCGGGCCCGTTCGTCGAGGACCGAGGTGTACAGGTCCGCGGTCACCTCGTGCGAAGAGTGGCCGAGAGTCTCCTGGATGACCTTCAGGTCCGCTCCGCCGCCATGCATGAGGGTGGCGGCCACATGCCGGCCGTCGTGAAGACGGATCGGCGGCATCCCGGCTTGGACGATGAGGTCCTGGAACTCGGTGGAGACCGTGGCGGGGTGCAGCGGGACGCCGTCGAGGGTGGTGAACACCGGCCCCCTGCCGGGTCCCAGTCGAGTCCCAGGGCGCGGCGTTCATCGCGTTGGCGTTCCCGGTGGCGGTGGAACTCGTCGACGGTGAGGTCGTCGAGCACCACCTCGCGGATCCCCGCGTCGGTCTTGGGTCGGGTGCGCTGCACCTCCCAGCCGACCACGACGAGCTGCCACTGGATGAGGATTCTCTTGTGGTCGAGGTCGACGTCCGGCCAGAGCAGGCCGCAGGCCTCCCCGCGCCGAGGCCCCCGATAGACGATCAGGTGGTAAAGCCCGTAGAGCCGGTGATGGTAAATTTTGTCAAGGAACGTCCCGGCCTGCTCCGGGGTCCAGACCATGACGGGCCCGGGGCGCTGCCCGCTCTGGCGCCACAGCTCGACCCGGCCGGGTGTCCAGATCAGCGGCCGTGGCGGTTTGCCGGAGGGCAGTTCCACGTTCGCCGCGGCGTTCACGGTGATCTTTTCGCGGCGGACCGCAGTGGTCAGGGCGGAGCGCAGGGTGGCGCGAATCCGCAGCTTCGAGGAAGCGCCGACGGGACGACGGAAGGGTTCCATCGCGGCGAGTTCGTCGCGGACCTTCCGGCGAGCCGCGCGCCCCTGGGTGGCCGCGAGGCGACGGGTTGCCGCCCGGCAGGCGTCGTTCGCCGCGAGGATCTGCGCGTTGCGTTCGTCGATCACGTCGAACATCTCGTAGACGTGCGCCGGGGAGAGCCGGTCCAGACGTAGGTGTCCTAGGTTCGGGGCGAGGTAGAGATCGACCGGACTGCCAGAACGATCACTTCGGTGAGAACCGGAACCCGGCGAACTCCGAAACCGGGACGGCTGGTCGGACGTGCTGGCGACGGCGGCGCATCGCCTGATCATGCCGGCCGGCGGGGTGGACCGCAGCCCGTGCAACAGACCCGGAGGACCTGCGGATCGGCCCGCACGCCCGCCCGCGGAGGCCGCCGATGTCGGTACAGGCAGTGTTGCCCGGAGGTTCTCCGGATAGCCACCTTGATCAAATATTTCTATGTTTGTGCCGGTCCGGAGCAAGTCGCGCCCCCGGCGCCGTTGATGCATCCCACACGTCGCGTGAATTGGCGCGCCCGGGCGCCGTACGAGCTGATCGGGGTCGCGTGCCTCGGCATGGTGGGCGCCAGCCTGGTGACGGCCACCGGTGGGCGGCTGGCGCTGCAGCCGCGGGCCTACCCACCGACCTCCTGGGGTGGCCTGCTGGCCCCGGTGAGCCTTGACCGGACGTCAGTGCTCCCCGCTCTGCTGATCGGGGGAATATCGCTGACGCTGCTGGCCTGGGCGCGGGCCTGCGTCCTGGCCGGATCGCAGCGGCTTTCGCCGAAACAGGCCGCGGCGCTGCTCGCGCTGTGGGCGCTGCCGGTCGCGCTCGGCCCGCCCATCCTCAGCCTCGACGTCTACAGCTACGCGGCACACGGCATGATGCTCGCCTCCAGCCTGGACCCCTACAGCAACGCTCCAGCGGCACTGCCCGTCGACAGCCCCCAACTCGCGGCGGTCGACCCGCTGTGGCGGTTCGCGCAGGCACCCTACGGCCCGCTCGCGCTCGCCGTGTTCCACGGCGCACACGCGGTCGCCGGGGGCAGCCTGATCGGCGCCGTGGTACTGCTGCGCCTGCTGGCCCTGGTCGAGGTCGCACTGGTCGTCGTGGGCGTGCTCGCGCTCGCGCCACCCGGGCGCCGCGCCGAGACCCTGGTGCTGGCCGTGCTCAATCCCATCGTGCTCTTCCAGCTCCTCGGCGCCGTCCACCTGGAGACGCTCATGATGGCGCTGGTGGTGACCGGTCTGCTGGCGGTGAACAACGGCCGGCGGACGATCGGCCTCGTCCTGCTCGCTGCCGCGGCGGCCGTGAAGTGGCCCGCGGTGCTGGCGGTCGCCGCCGTCGTGCTCTGGCGCTTCGCCCCGCGGTCCGTCGCGTCCGATCCGCCGGCTTCCTTCCGCCGGCAGTTACCCGCCGCGCTGCGTGATGTCGGCGTGGTCCTCATCGCCACAGCCGGGTTCGTGGCGCTCGTCCCGGACGGGCTCGGATGGCTGCGCGTGGCCGGCACGCCCACGACGGTCCCGACCGGATACTCACCGACCAGCATCCTCGCGGACCTGGCGGGCCGACTCCTGCGCCTGGCCGGCGCCGAACCCGCGCCTGACGCTCTGTTGAAGGTCGCCCGAGTGATCGGCCTCGCGGCGTCGCTGGTGGTCATCGCCTGGCTGTTCGCCACGATCAGAAAGCGGACTGTGGCTGCCACGGCCGGCTGGGCGATGCTCACGCTCGCGATGCTCGGGCCGGTCCTGCACCCCTGGTATCTCGCGTGGGGCCTGATCCTCCTGGCGATCGCCCCGACATCCTGGCAGCGATACACCGTGCTGAGCGTGACCGCCGCCGGCTCGTTCCTCGCGCTCCAGCACTGCTCGCTGCTGCTGGCCGGCCATCCTGAGCTGTTGCGCTGGCTGCGGGCCCACGGATCCGCCGTGGCGGTCGGCGGCTACATCACGGCGGCAGGTCTCGTCATCGGCTTCAGCCCGCATGCGCCCTGGGCGGCGAGAGGACGGGCGGCCCGCGGCCACGACGACACGCCCCGCGGTCCGCACCCCGGCGAGCAGGAGCCGTCCCTTCCGCCGGCCGTCTGACGTTCGCCGCCCAGTCCGGCACCCGAGCTACGGTTGGGTGCCGTAAGCCATCCCGCTCATGGTCCGAAGGACATCTCACTTGACCGACACCCGCACTGCCATCACCGCTCTTCGTCGCTCGCACGAGCGGCTACGCGCACACGTCGAGCCGCTTGATGCCCAGGCGCTGCGCGGGCCCTCCTAGGGCGCGTATTTGGTCGCGATCAAGGGATGGTCCGCACGAAATCCTTGATCCAGATCATGGAGGTGCGGAGGTGGAGACCGGCGAGGTAGCTGCCCGGGGTCTTGTCGTAGCGGGTGGCGATGCCTCGCCAGGCCTCGACCGGGATGTCGGCCCAGGGCAGGGCCTTCATCCGGGCGTGGGCACGCGGCTGATTAGCCTTGATCACCGCAAGGTAGTGGGCTTTCTTCTCGGTCACGAGCCATTCCAGGTTCGCCCGCACGGTGTGCATCGCGTCCGCGGTGATGACGATCCCGGCCAGGTCGAGACGGTCGAGCAGGCGGCGGAACACGGTGGTCTCGTTGCTCTTCGCGTCGACCTCGACCTGGCCGACGAGCAGGCCCAGCCCATGGGTCGCGGCCCCGAGCAGGTGCACGAGCGACCCGTCGGCGCGCCGCGCGCCCCGGCTCGTCTTCCCGTCGACCGCCAGCCCCACGACCTGCCCCGCCACCGGCTGCCCGGTGGCGGGTGCGGTGCCCGCGGACGGGCCGGGGACCAGCCCGCCGACGGCGTCCGGTGCCAGCAGCGCGCTGACCAGCGCGTCCGAGTCGAGGGCCACCAGGAACCGGCGGATCGTCGCCTCGTCCGGGACCCGGAACCGTCCCGTCAGCGGGTGGCGTGGCAGCCGCAGCCGGGCCCGCTGCGCGGGGCTGGTGCGCGCCGCCCACTGAGCCACCGCGGAGACGCCGTCGTGCCCGGCCGCCGTCAACGCGCACAGCACGACCGCCACCAGGCACGGCAGCGGGTAAACCCTGCCCCGACGGGACCGCGGGTCAGGCACCTTCTCCAGCCGATCCCAGATTCCCGTGCGCAACACGCCGTCCGGGGCATACTCACGGAACCTCCGCAGACAGCTCCGGGTCGGACAGACGAGCCGACAGGCGGGCCGACAGGCGGGCCGGCCAGATGCACGCGGCGCGCATCAAGCGCCACATCCGCCGGCCGGCGTGGCCCGACGTCGGGTAGTCTGCACATCAGCGTCGGTGGGCTCACCTCCTCGGTCACGGCTGAGGTGGTTCAGGAGTTCGACTCTCCTGCGGTGCACGCCGGTTGAGGCAGGTCGGGGCCCCGCATCGTCCACACGATGCGGGGCCCCGATGTTTCCAGCGCCCCCCGCGGCCGGGGTCGTATTAACAA
>NZ_JALKFX010000082.1 GCF_023243045.1 Frankia sp. AgB32 | reverse complement strand
AGGACCCACCCGCGGTGTCGCCCGCGGGCGGCCGAGCGCAGGAGGCGGCGTCAGATCGTGGAACACCTGGACTCGCCCCCCCGCCGGCCCCCCCCGGCGGGGCCCGCCCCCCGCCCCCCCCCCCCCCCCGCCCCCCCCCGGGGCCACCGGCGATGACGACGACCGGCACCGGTCCGCCCCGCGGGACTCGGCCGTTCAGGGCCCGCCCGGGTCCGCCGCGGCGGCGAAGGAGCGCACAGGGGTCGTCGGCACGGCCGCTGCGGGGCGGCCAGGTCTCATCGGCTGGCTGCGGCGGGAAGCGGTCTTCGCCGCGGTCCTCGTCGGCGTGTTTGCCGGCTTCGTGCTGGTCTCCGAGGACCGCTGGCGGCGTGGGCTGCTGACGGTCGGGACCATGCTCATCCTTGCCGGGCTCGCGCGGCTGGCGCTGCCGGCGCGGCGGGCCGGGCTGCTCGTCGTGCGGGGGCGCCTGTTCGACACCGTGCTTCTGCTGGGCCTCGGCGCGGCCATCGTCGGGTTGACGTCCGCCGTGCCCTACCTGGGCCCGTAGCGCCCGCAGCGGCGGTGCCTCCCGGGCGCCGCCGGCGAGGACGCAGGTTCGGCGCGGTGGCGGCGGTCCCGGCCAGGTCCGTCCCCATCGTCCGTCAGCGCAGGCAGTCCGTCAGCGCAGGCCGGCCATCGTGCGCCGCACGGCCAGGCGGGTCAGGGTGCTCGCCGGGATGGTCCCGCGGCCCAGGCCGATCTCGACGAGGGTGTCGTAGAGCTCGGTGCGGGTACGGGCGGCCCGGACCGCGCCGTCCATCATCGTGCGGCTGCGGCCGACGAGACCGGCGAGCAGGGTGGTGTGCCGCAGGTGCCGGCCGAGCTCCCCGTCGAGGGAGCGCCGGTACTGCCGGCCCGGGGGGGGGGGGGGGGCCCCCCCCCCCCCCCCGCGGCCCGCCAGCGAACCGGACAGCAGCGCGTAGTAGATCCCCTCGCCGGTCAACGGGTTGATCAGGGATGCCGCGTCGCCGGCGAGCAGGACCGGGCCGGGTGGCTGGCGCGGCCGATGGGTGGACAACGGCAGATGGTGGGCCCGCAGGGTGGCCGGATCGGCGGGGGTCCGCGGGAGCATGCGGTCCAGGGTCCGGTGCAGGACGGTCTTCGCGCTGGCCCCGTCACTGCCGGTACCGAGTTGTGACCGCAGCATGCCGTAGCCGATGTTCGCTCGGCCGTCACCGATCGGGAAGGACCAGGCGTAGGCGGGCCAGCCCTCGTCCGTCATGTGGATGAACTGCTCGGACGGCTGGTCGTCGGCGGGCAGATCGGCGTAGGCCCGCACGGCGATCGCCATCGCCTCCGGCGGGTTGACCGCGAGCCCCAGCGCGCGGCGCACGACCGAGTTCGCGCCGTCGGCACCGATCACCACCCGGGCGGTCAGCGCGCCGTTGACGACGACGACGGGCTCGCGGCCCCGGCCGCCGGGCCGGGGCCGGTCGGACAGCTCCAGAGTCCGCACCCGGCGCCGGATCAGATTGGCGCCCCGCGCCCGCGCCGCCGCCATCAGCCGCGCGTCGAAAACCTGCCGGGGCACCACATAGCTGGCCCGCGCCGACGGGGTGGCGACCTCGGCGCCGCCCGGAGTCCGCAGCCGCAGCCGGTCGACCGGCCGGTAGCCGGCCACCGCGTCGGTCACCCCGAGGTCGCGCAGCACGTCCAGGCCGTGTGGGGCGATGCCGTCGCCGCAGGTCTTGTCCCGGGGAAAGGCCGCAGCATCCGCGATGACGACACTCGCGCCGGGACGTTCCCGCAGCGCCGCCAGCGCCGCGGCGCAGCCGGCCGGGCCACCCCCGACGATCAGTACGTCGATGGGACCGGCCGGCAGCTCGTCGGGCTCGTCGAGCCGCACGATCGGGGTGGCCATGGTGATCGTCCCGGCGTCCTTGGTCGGGCCCGCGGAGACGGTGCGCGAGGCGGGTGGGCCGGTCGGATCGGACGGAGAGGACGAGGTCTGCACGACAGCCAGTCTCGCAGCCGGCCTCCCGGCGGCGAGCGAGCGCCCTCGGGCGGCTCCGACCGGCTGTGGGCCTGGCGGACCGTGGGCCGGTCTCGTTCGCCCGCACAGGCACGGAACTTCGTACAGTTCTTGGCGTGGACGCACTGGCGCAGGTTTCGCGGTGGCCGGTCGAGACGGTGGCGGTCGGCGTGCTCGGGCGCGACGACGGCGGGGCGGTGCGGGAGCTCGGTAGGTGGGGGCCGCCGGACCAGCCGTTCCGGCTCGCCTCGGTGTCGAAGATCCTGTGTGCCTACGCGGTCCTCATCGCGGTCGAGGAGGGCGCGATCGGCCTGGCCGACCCGGCGGGCCCGCCAGGGTCGACGGTGGCGCACCTGCTCGCGCACGCGTCGGGGCTGCCCTTCGAGGGCAGCGCCCCGCTCGCGGCACCGGGCGACCGTCGGATCTACTCGAACGCCGGTTTCGACCGGCTGGGAGAGGAGATCACCCGGGCAAGTGGGATCACGTTCGCGGACTACCTCGCCGAAGCGGTCTTCGAGCCGCTGGGCATGAGCGGCGCGCGCCTCGTCGGCCCGCCCTCCCATGGCGTGACGGCGACCCTCACGGACCTGCTCGGCTTCGCCGCCGAGCTGCTCGCACCGACACTGCTGACGGCCGAGACCTTCGCCGCGGCGACGTCGGTCGCCTTCCCGGGGCTGTCCGGGGTCCTGCCGGGTTTCGGCCGCCAGAACCCGAACGACTGGGGGCTCGGCTTCGAGATCCGCGGCCACAAGCAGCCGCACTGGACCGGCGCCGCGAACTCGGCGCGGACCTTCGGCCACTTCGGCCAGGCCGGCACGTTCCTCTGGGTGGACCCGGTCGCCCAGGCCGCTTGCATCACTCTGTGTGATCGCAACTTTGGTGACTGGGCACGTGAGCTCTGGCCACCCCTGTCGGATGACGTCCTGGCGGACGCCCGTCCGCCCATGGTGAATTCGGCGGGGTGAGTCGACTGCCGCGGCCGGCGCGGGCCGTGACCTGGACGGTGTGAGTCGGACTTCTCGGCCGTCAGCGCGGGGCGCAAGGTCCGGTTGCCGCCATTTTCGCCCAACCTGGCCCTGGCGAACGGGTGGTACGACGGTCCGCGGGAGACAGACCGGGTCCGTGGGCCATGATGTCGGCATGCTTCCTTGCCGACACCGATCCGGAGGGCCGGCCGCCGACCCGGCGACGGCACGCCAGCAATCACCGAGGGTGATGATGCCCGGCTGGCGGCCCAGGAAGACGGCGCATGGCGCGGCGCCGGTCGCGCATGGCTGAAGGCGTGCCCGGCCGGGCGGCCCGCCCCGCGCGACCGGCCGACGACCCCGACCCGATGTTCGATGCCCACCCGACGTTCGCCGCCGACCCGTCGTATCCCGCGGATGCGACCTTCGCCGGTCACCCCGCGCCGGTCACGGGCCCGGCGCGGGTCACCGACCCGGACCGACCGGAGGACGTCGCCGACCTCGCCGACATCGGGGTCGCGATCGGTATTCCGGAGCCGTACCGCACCCAGTTGCAGGACTGGCGGGAGCGGCTGGGCGATCCCAACGCCTCCCTGATCGTTCCGCACGTCACGCTGCTGGGCCCGACCACCGTCCGGTTGACGGACCTTCCGGCGATCGAGGCCCATCTGTCCCGCGCCGCCGGCCCGAACGATCCCTTCACGATCCGGCTCGCCGGGTCGGGAACGTTCCGTCCGCTGTCGCCGGTGGTCTTCGTCGCGCTGGTCGCCGGGGCGGCCCGCTGCGCCGAGCTGGCGGCCGCGGTGCGCTCCGGTCCGTTGGACCGGCCACTGACGTTCGCCTACCACCCGCACGTCACGGTGGCGCATGACATCCCCGAGGATGGTCTCGACAACGCCTATGAGGCGCTCGCGGACTACAGCGCCCAGTTCGACGTGCGCGGGTTCGGGCTCTACGAACGCGGCGCCGACCTGCGGTGGCGGCAGTTGCGCTTCTTCCCGTTCGGCCGGCCGGGAGACGCGCCCCGGTCGGCGGGCGGTGGCCACCGGGCCGGGGTGGGCTCCCAGGAGTGAGCCCGGCACCGTCCCTGAGCCGGCACGTCCCCTGAGTCACCGGGGGTCGACCGGCCCGGGGCGCGCGTCGTCGTCAGACCGGTGTCAGCGTCCGGAGGCGTCGCCGAACCGAGCCGATCGGCCGAATCTGGTCACCCTGGACCCACCGTGGGCGTGCTGCTCCTCTTCCTCGTCGAGCCAGTCCTCGGCGAGCCAGTCCTCGGCGAAAAGGCCGCCGGGTTCGCCGACGGGGTGGCCGGGCCGGACGCCGTTCTCGGTGGGCCGGCCGTCGGAGAAGCGAAGGTGACCGACGCGACCGGGGTCGGCCAGGTCGGCGTCGTGGTCACGGTAGCCGCCGGACTGGTGACCGTGTTCGTCCGTCTCGGCGCCGGGTTCGCCGAAGCCGTACTCGGTCGAGCCCGGCCGCGATGTGACCCGCCGCCCGCCGCCGTCGGGCGGCCTGCGGCGGACCGGCCCCGTCGGCCGTTCGGAGGGCGGGACGAGGCGTGGTCCTCGAAGTTCTCGCTCTGCCAGGCTGCGGGCCGGCGCGCGGCGGGGTGCGTCGGCGGGGAGCCGGTCGAACTGGCCGGCTGACCGGCTGACCGGCACCGTCGGCGGCCCGGCCGACGTGGCGGCCAGCCGTGAGCTGACGACCAGACGCCGTCGACGACGCCTCGTCGCGCCACCCATCAACACCGTGACCAGCGCGGCGGCGGCGGTGAGGGTGGCGGCGATCCAGGTGGCCGGCCCGATGCCACCGAGCAGGCCGTCCCGCCCGCCGGCGGCGCGGGCCGACTGGGTCGCTGGAGCCGCTGGCGAAGCCGCCACCCCGGCGACGGCGGTCGCGCGCGGGGCCGTGTCCGCGGCCGGCTGTTGCCCGGCGCTCGGCAGATAGCCGACCGGCGTCACCTGCCCGTCGTGGGCGAATCCCCAGTCGAGCAGGGCGCGGGCGTCCTTGTCGAAGGCCGGGGCGGTACGCAGGAGGGAGACGATCAGCGTGCGACCGCCGCGCGTGGCCGCGCCGACGTAGGTCGCGCCGGCGGCCACCGTGTAGCCGTTCTTCACCCCGACCGTGCCGTCGTAGCGGCCCAGCAGAAGATTGTGGTTCTGAATCTCGAATCGCTGGTTGTCCCGGCCGGGCAGGGACGCCCGAGGGATCGTGAGGTACTGCCGCACGCTCGGCTCGTCGAGTGCCGCCCGCCCGAACACGGCGAGGTCGTAGACGCTCGTGACCTGGCCCGGGCTGTCCAGGCCGGTGGGGTCACCGGCGACGGTGTCGTGCGCGCCGAGCGTCACCGTCAGCGCGTTCATCCGCTGGAGCACCGCTGCGGTACCACCACTGGCCTCGACGAGCGCCATCGTCGCGTCGTTGCCGCTGGAGATCAGCATGGCGGTGGCGAGATCCCGAACCGAGTAGCCGACTCCCGGTACCAGGCCGACCCGCGTGCCATCCACGCGTGAGGCGCTGTCACTCATCGTGATCTGCTGGTCGGGTTGCAGGCCCGGCATGATTGTCAGGGCGGTGAGTATCTTCATCGTGCTCGCCGGCAGATCCCGGTTGTGCAGCCCCGAAGCGGCCAGGATGGCGCCGGTCCCGGCGTCGGCGATGAGCCACGCCTTGGCGGCCAGCCCGCTCAGCGCTGCCGCCTGCCCCGCAGGCGCCGCCAGCGCGCTTGGCGTCGCCGCGGTGGCTGCCCCGGCCGGGGCGCACCAGGCGAGGGCGAGCAGCAGCCCGCAGGCGGCGGTGAGAAGTGACGTGCGCGGGCGGTGCCCGCAGGTCCGGCGTGGGAACGCGGCGCGACCGGCGCCGGTGCGCAGCCGCCCGCCGATCCCGATCGCCGTAGGCGAGGTGGGACGGAGGTGACACGAGCGGCCGGCGCGCACCTAGAGCACGCTACTGGTTCGACCGAGCCCGGTGCGGGCGGCCATCAAACGTGTCGCGGACGGGTCTCCACCGGCGGGGAATCGCCTGTTTTCGGGTGTTCTCCCGATCGTCGAGCGATGCCCGAGTACGTGCTGGAGCGGTGCGGCCCGCGGGTGGCCGCCGGCCGGCCCGGTCGATGCGGCGCGGCGCCGCCCCCGGCGGAGTCCGTCCTGGTAACGGCTCGACCAGCCGCATCGGGGCGGTTGGCGGACCGGGCAGGGTCGGGCTCGGAGTCACGCTCGGCGGAGGCGGGCACGGGCGCCGAACGCGGTCGGGCCGGCGCGGAAAGGTCACCCTCGGATCGGGCCCGATCGGGCCGAAAACCCCCGTCTGGGTGCCCCGTCGAAGGCGCATCGACGGTGGGTGGCGGATTGCCGGGGGAGACCTCGGGCTCGTTGCCGGAGCTGGGGGCATCCGCGGTGCGTGCGGCCGGGAGCGAGCTGGCCGTACCGGGAACCGCCGTGGTCGGAGCGGTCGCGGCAGCGCTGGGCGCCTTCGCGGGAGTCGGGTTGGCGGGTGCGGCTGTGACGTCGGCGTCGGCGTCGAACGTGGCGTCGGTGGGGGCGAGACTGCGGGCGCCCGCTGTGTCCGACCGGCGGTTCTTCTTGGCCCGCTTCGCAGCCTTGCCATGGGTTTTGGTGCCGGCCTCGCCGGCGAGGCCGGCACCGTTGCCGCGGGTCGAGCCGGCCCGTCGGGGACCGGTCAGCCCCGGGCCCGCCATGGCCGCCGCCGGTGCCAGGGCCGGGGCTCCCTGCCACTGGGCGCGCACGGCGTCGAGGAGCAGGTCCTGGAGATCCTCCCGCAGCGACTCCAACTGGCCCGCGAGTTCGCCCCGCAGGTACTGGCGGGTCGCCGCCTCGCTCTGGGCCAGGCGCCGCCCCGCCACCTCCCGAGTGAGGAACTCGGTGTCCTCGCGCATCCGCGCGGCGGCCGCGCGGTCCTCCGTCAGCGCCGCCCGCTCACGGTCGTCCTGCCGGTTCTGCGCAAGCAGGATCAGCGGTGCCGCGTACGCCGCCTGGGTCGAGAAGGCCAGGTTCAGCAGAATGAACGGGTAGGGATCCCAGCGCATCAGGGGTACCGCGATGTTCAGCGCGATCCAGACGATCACGACAGCGGTCTGGATGCCCAGGTAGCGGCCAGTGCCCAGGAAGCGGGCGAAGGTCTCCGCGACGCGGGTGACCCGCTCCCCGTCCACCCGGGGAAGGAAGGTGGAGCGAGTGGGGCCGGGCACGTCGAGACGTTCGGACCGGGCGCGGCGGTTCGTGGATCGCGATGCGGTGATGGCCATGGAAGCTCCCCATCCGCGCGCGGGCGACTACACACCCCTTGCGCGCACTTCTCGAGCGGGCCGCGGGCATCGTCGCCAGGCGGCCTCGGGTCGGCACGACATCGATCGACCGCACCTGCTCGTGCACTGCTCCGTCCCGCCGCTGTCGGCTGGGAACGTCTGGGTCGCCGGCTCCGACGTCGACACTCGCCGATCGGCACGCGAGAACCGAAGTCCCACGCCCGCGCAGTCGGGCATCGCGAGAGATCGCGGCGGCGAATCGCGAACCGGCAGTCGGCCGGACTTCGAGCAGTGCCCCGGGGAATCGTCGACCCCGGGTTCGTGGACGTGGGCTGGGCGCGTGACGCGCTCTGGCCTGAATCAGCCTCGGCTGGCGTCGTCCACTAGCAGGAAGCGGCCGTTACTGGAGCACCCGCCAGGACTCACAGCGGCCACCTCCTCGCGCTGGTCCTCCGTAGAGGAAGTTTCGGGGGCCTGTCAAGGATAACCGGGTACTGGGCGGACCGGTCTGTTGGGGCATCCGTGACGTCCGTCGCGAAGGTGTCACCCCGGGCATTCGCTGCGTTGCCCGAGTCGACCGACATGCGCCAGCGTGACTGTGTGCTGACAGAAAGCGGCGAGAGTTGGCTGCCCGGTGGCGAGCGGAGTATTGGGCCGGCTGGGCGGGGTATGCCGGCAGCCCGGGCACGTGGTGGAAGGAAACACGGTGAAGATCAGTGGGTGTGCCACGTGTGGGCAGCTCGTTTTTTTCGAGAACTCGGCCTGTCTGCGCTGTGGCACACCGCTCGGATTCGATCCGGGCACCGGTCACGTGGTCACGCTCGTCGCAGGGACGCCGAGTGCGGACGGCACCGGTGCGCTGTTCCGCGAGCTACCTCCGGTGGCGGTCGTGGCGGCGGCGCTGGGCGTGGCGGACGACGCTGCCGGTCGGAACGTCATGACCGAGGGCGGCAGGGTGTCCGAGGGCGGCAGGGTGTCCGGGGCCAACGAGGTGGCGGCGACGGATCCGATCGCGCGCGATCTCGCGGACGCGGTGCCGCCAGGCCGGCGCCGCTGGTACCGGCGCTGCGGCAACGCCGAACTGGCGGGCTGCAACTGGCTGGTCCAGGCACCGGCGCCGCAGGGTGGCGACGACCTGGGCCCCGGCGAACTGTGCGTGTGCTGTCGGTTGACCCGGGTCCGGCCGGCAGACGCCGACCAGGTCGGCCGGGAGCGGTTCGAGCGGGCCGAGGCGGCGAAGCGCCGGCTGGTGGCGCAACTGCTGGACCTGGCACTCCCGGTCGTACCCAAGAGCATCGACGCAGCCGGCGGACTGGCGTTCGACCTGCTGAACAGCACCGGGCACAAGGTGGTGACCGGGCACAGCGACGGCGTCATCACGCTCGACCTCGCCGAGTCCGATGACGCCCACCGCGAACTGGTCCGCACGCAGCTCGGCGAGCCGTACCGCACGCTGCTCGGGCACTTCCGGCACGAGGTCGGCCACTACTACTGGGGTTCACTGGCCAACGCCGATCCGGCGCGGGCGGACGCGTTCCGGAACCTGTTCGGCGATCCGAACATCGACTACTCGGCGGCACTCGACCGGCACTATGCCGACGGGCCGCCGGCGGACTGGCGCGAGAGCTACGTCAGCGCGTACGCCACGATGCATCCCTGGGAGGACTGGGCCGAGACGTTCGCCCACTACCTCCACATCCGGGACACGCTGCGCGCGGCCGCCGAGTTCGGGCTGCGCGTGGACGGTCCGGACCTTGATGCGTTCGGGGTGCCTCCCCGCGAGCACGCGGCCGAGCCGGGCCGCCCCGGCGGAGCAGGCGGGCACCGCACCGACTCGTCCCAGTCGGCCGCGGACATCATCGCCCAGTGGCTGCCGCTTACCTACGCCCTCAACGCGATCAACCGCAGCATGGGGAGTGACGATCTCTACCCGTTCGTACTGACGCCCGCCGTGCAGGCGAAGCTTGCCTTCGTGCACGATGTGATCGGCGGTACGCCGGTCACCGGCACGCTGCCGGCCGCGCCGGATACAAGGGCCGCAGCATCGGGATGAACGTCTTCACCGTCGGATCGTCCGTCACCGGCTGTGGGCTACCCAGCGCGACGAAGCCGTGTCGGGCGTACAGCCGGCGGGCCGGCTGATTGCGCGGGGCCACCCACAGCTTCACCGCCTCGGCGCCGGACCGGCGCGCCCAGTCCACCGCGGCCCGCACCAGGGCGTCGCCCGCGGCGGTGCCCCGGGCCTCGGGTGCCCCCCCCATGGCTGCCAACTCGCGCAACCAGGCTCGGCGGGTCGGGGTGAGGCCCTGCACCATCCCGACGGCGTCGCCGGCCCGCTCCGCGATCACCACCAGGTTTTCCGGGGAGTCCGCGCCCTCGCGGGCCAGCCGTGTCCACGTCGACGCCGGCTCGTCGCGGACGATCTCCAGGGTCTGCCAGAAGGCCGCGGGTGCGTCGGCGAGGGCGGCCAACCGCAGCCGACGCAACAACGGCCCCTCGTCGGACGCGATGTGTCGCGTCCGGATCTCGGCGCCGTCCGTCACGAGTTCCCGCCCCTCTCCGTCCCCGATGGGCACGAGAACGAGTGTCCACGCCGAGATGTCCCACGGACACCCTCTTCTCCTGTCCTGCGATGAGATCGTTGCGCGAACGGCGCTCGGCGTTGTGCGTAATCGGCGCGACCTTTAGCCCAAACGGCTCCCAGGCCGCCTCGCGATCACAGATACTGATCAAAGCGGCGGGACGGCGGAGGAGTTCGCTGGAGATGATCCATCGTGGGTAGGCCCGTCTCGGTCATCGTGCGGCAGGACGGCCCCTCGTGGTCGGCCTGGTCCCCACAGTGCCCTGGCCTCGCCATGGTGCAGCCGGCGACGGCGGAGCTGCGGACGGTCCTACCCGAAGTTCTCACCTGGTACTTCGGGCAGGACACGGAGATCGACCCGCAGGTGCACCACGAGCGCGACCTGCACGGCGTGGTCGTCCGGATCGCGCAGGACGACCACCTGTACGAACGAGAGCTGGTCGCGGAGCGGCTCGGTGAGGCGCTTGAAGAGGCCGGCCAGCGACGGCGGCTGCGCACCGGACCGGTCGGCGGCGGTGACGAGGCCACCCTGGTCTGCGCGTTGCAGTCCGACCGGGTCTCCTGGCTGGCCGCTCAGATGGAGCACGACGACGCCGTGGTCGCGCTGTTGCCGGTGGCCGAGTCGATGCTGTGGGCCGTCCGGTTCGGCGCGGGTCGGGACGGCGAGGGCACCGCGGTGTCGGTGCCGGTGTCGGCGTACCCGCCGGAAATCACACTTGGCGAGGTCATGCGCAGTTTCGCCGGCCCGCGTCAGCACCTGCGTATCTGACACGAGGCCGGGGAAACGCGTCACCTCGTCCCGGGTAGGTGATCAGCCTTCGTCGGGAGCGCTCAACGGCCGACGAGGGGCCCCAGCCACGGCACCGCTTCGCAGGCGGAATCAATGGTCGCCTCCCGCGTCGCGTACTCCCAGCCGGAGAAGTAGCTGACCGGGGTCCACGCGCCCACGTCCTCGGCGTCCCGGCGAAACTCCTCGAACCCGAACGTTCCGTCGGGGCGTTTGAAGATATCGACGCAGCGATCGGCTTCGAAGGTCTGGTGGCTGGCGAGTACCCGCCACGAACTGTCAAGGCGCGACGACATGCCTGGGATCATACGGTCCGGCCTGCCGCGGCTGCCCACCGAAGCCGACCCGATGGGGGAGATCTGACGCAATGTCGGACTTTTCCTGTGCCGTGGTGCGGCGGTCCGGTGAGCCGGAGTTCCACGGATGGCCCCGCGGCTTCGGTGCGTGATGATTCTGCTGCCCGGGTACACCGAACCCCACGCCGGCAACTTTCCGATGCGTGCGTTGGAGGTGCGTCTTGCGAGGACTTTCGAAACTCAAGGCTCTGGGTCTGGTAGTGGGGACGGGTGTGACGTTGGCCGTTGTTCCCATGGCACCGGCGATGGCGGGGACGACAAACAATCCGCTGACAGTGACCGGCACCGTCCGGTGTCAGGCCGGCTCCGCCGAATCAATTCGGATCACCGCTGGTGGAGAGTCGCACGGCGCGCCCACCGGCGTGGGTGGTCGGTTCTCGGTGGTCTTCGGGAACCCCAAGGTCCCCGGCATCGCGACTGCTCAGGTGCGGTGCGATATTCTCGGGAAGAGAACATATCCCTCGACGAGCTTCCCCTTTTACCGGCCGGGCGGCGGACAGGTTCTGAACGTGAACCTGACGGTCCTCTGATCAGATTCTTTCGGCGGGTGGCGGGCCAGGACATCGGCCCGCCACCCGTTCCTGGTCGCGGTGGGTGTCTGGACGTGGGCCAGCTGGCCGAATTTGTAGAACATGCGCTTGTGGCCCTGGTCCCGGTCATGGTCGCAGGCTTGTTCGTACGGATCGAGGCGTTCGGCGCTGAGCCTGCGCCGGAGCGGGACCGCGAGGGCATGCGACGGAGTCACGGCGTTCGACATCGGGCTACCGGCCTTCTAAACGTGGAGATGGACGCCGCGGATGGCCTCTACCGCCTGGTCGGCAAGCCCCCGGGGTTTTTCTGTCCGTCCACCTTATGGCGATCAACGTGTCCGAACCCGCGCCCCCACGCGGAGGCCACGGCTGGTGGCTGGTGCGAGGCTGGTGGGGTGACTCTGTCGAAGAGCGGCTCGCACTGCAAGCTGCGGCACAAGGAGCACAAGGAGAACGCCCGGGTCGTGATCGTCCCGCTTCGTCGGGAGTTGGCGACAGGCGCCCTCGCCTCCGTCCTGCGTCAGGCGGGCATCGACGCGGAGAGGCTTGGGACGTTGCTCACCTGAGCCTGCGGCGCTCCCGGGTGCAAGCTGGACAGGTGACTCTGTCGAAGCATGCGTCCTGGTTCCTGGTCGCTGTTGGTGTGTGGACGTGGGCGATCTGGCCGAACTTGTAGAACATTCACTTATGACCTAGGTACGGCACCGTGTCCTCTCGTGTCCTGGCGGCATTCGTCCACATGCGGACGCCTACGCTGGGGCCACATCCCTGATCATGGTGTGGAGGTGCCGGTGGACGCGTTCTCTCGAACTGCTGGTGACGGGTACTGCGGTCGGCGGGAGTCGACCTTTTTGCCGTCGTGACCGGAGAGTTCCCGTCGCTGAAGGCTCGGCAGCTGCTGCGCGTGCTCGGGCGGCTGGGGTATCGGGTGACCAGGCAGGACGGCTCGTCGCACCGGTGGCTGGAGGCGGAGGGGCGCCCGCGGCTACGGCTGGCGTTCCACGATCGTGTGACTGTTGGTCCGGGCCTGGTTCGTCAGATACTGGTCAAGCAGGTGGGCTTGACCGTGGAGGAGGCTCTGGAGATCCATGGTGACTAGGGCGATCACGGTGATCGTGCGGCGGGATGGTGAGTCCTGGTCGGCGTGGTCGCCGCAGTGCCCTGGTCTGGCGGTTGCGGAGCCGACCGCGGCGGAGCTGCGTGGGGCCCTGCCCGAGGCGCTGACGTGGTACTTCGACGGAGACTCCGACTTCGAGATCCTCGTTCATCTTGAGCAGGAGCTGCGGGGGGTCGTTGTTCGGATTGCTCAGGATGCCTTTGGGTGGGAGCGGCAGTTGGTCGCGGAGCGGCTGGGGGCTGCGCTCGGTGTCGAGGACCAGGCGGAGCGGCTGCGTGCGGCGCCGCCGAATTCCGCGGGGGAGATCGTTTATGTGTGTGCGCTGCCGACCGACCCGATCTCCTGGCTGACGACTCAGGTCGGCGACGTCGCCGATCCGGTTGTCGTTGCGCTGCCTGCGGCAGAGGCGATGTTGTGGACCCTGCAGTTCGGTACTGGGAGCCGAGCCGGCGCTGGGTCGGTCGACGTCGGCTATCTGCCAGACACGACATTCGGCGAGATCATGACGACATTCACCGGGCCCGGGCTGAAGCTCAGCGCGTAGGGGCCGCGGCGATCCGGACACAAAATGTGACTGTGTCCGCCGTGCTCGACCTCACGTGGTGCGACCGCTCTTGATCGGTGGGGGCTTCTCGCTCGGGTGCGAAGCTGGTGGGGTGACTCTGTCGAAGCGTGCGTCCTGGTTCCTGATCGCGGTCGGTGTGTGGACGTGGGCCATCTGGCCGAATTTGTAGAACATTCACTTATGACCTAGGTACTCCCCTGGATCGGGAGCGGCCTTGTGTCTCTCGTGTGTACCCGGGCCATCGGAGATCGTTTCTGCTCGTATGGTCGACAGAGGTCTGGTCGATCATGTCAAGGAGGCGGCGGTGAGTACTTCGCCAGGCGCGGGAGGGACGGTTAGGCTGATCTCCATGGAGCGAGCGGCGCGGCTGACGGCTGTCGTCACGCACGAGGGCGACTGGTATGTGGCGCGGGCCCTGGAGGTCGAGGTGACCAGCCAGGGTGGCAGCGTCGAGGAGTCGCTGGCGAATCTTCGTGAGGCGTTGGAGCTGTACTTCGAGGACCAGCCCTTCCCTGTGACTGCCGCGGACGGCCCCATCGTCGCTCCGCTGGACATCCGCCTGTCGGCGTGACACCCGCGCTGCCTCGGGTCTCCGGGGCGAAGGTGGTGAAGGCTTTGGGGCGTGCCGGCTTCGAGGAGGTCGCCACGCGTGGCTCGCACTGCAAGCTGCGACATAAGGAGAACGCTCGGGTCGTGATCGTCCCACTCCATCGGGAGCTGGCGACGGGCACCCTCGCCTCGGTCCTGCGTCAGGCGGGCATCGACGCGGAGGATCTTAGGACGTTGCTCACCTGAGCCTGTAGCGATCCCGGGTGCAAGCTGGACAGGTGACTCTGTCGAAGCGTGCGTCGTGGTTCCTGGTCGCTGTTGGTGTGTGGACGTGGGCGATCTGGCCGAATTTGTAGAACATTCACTTATGACCTAGGTACTGGTCGGGTGATTGGCGTGGCGCGGGTACGTCAGAAGCGGGCTTGGTGGACAGAAGACCGGGAACGCGACTGTGGCTCATAATCCAGTCATGGACGTCGGCGTCCAGGTAGTCGGCCACCCGTAGCAGGTCGGCGTGCGTCTGCTTCAGCGGACGGTTGTGGATCGGCTCGTGGTGAGCGATGCGGTTCCGGAGGTTGACGAGTCTGTTGACCGGTTCGTAGACCGTCGCGCGGCGGGCGGGGCGAAGCCGCGGGAAGGCGTGGCGGAGCGCGGGTGTCCAGAGAGTCGCCTCGTAGCGACGGGATAGCAGATATCTCCAGAAACCGAAGTTCAGCTCGGCGACGACCCGGCCAGGGATCGCGATCTTGTTGTTGCGTCGGATCCTGGACCTGGCGTCCGCTATGTCCTGGCGTGCGCGCGTTTCGAGAGTCCCGGTTGGGGCGTCCCACCACTCCCCAGATCGACGCTGGCGGGCGTGCCACGCTGTGAGCTGGTCATGAAGCGCGTTGCGAAGCGCAACTTCGAATAACCCCAGAATCTCGTAGAAGGCGGCGCTGACAGCGCTGTTCCAGCCGTAGAGCGCGATCGCGCGGACAACGTCGCCGTCGCATGCCTGCTCGTAGGGGGCGAGGCGTTCGGCGCTCAACCTTCGGCGGAGCCGAGCGGCGTGGGACGGAGGTAGGGGGTTGGACATCGGTGCACCGGTCTTCTACAGTGGCCGGGTAGACCCCGGATGGCCTCTACCGCTTGATGCCCTTCACGGCTCTGGCGGCAAGCCCCCGGGGTTTTGTCTGTCCGCCCACCTTATGGCGATCAACGTGTCCGAACTCGCGCCCCCACACGGAGACCACGGCTCGCGGCCGGTGCGAGGCTGGGCGGGTGACTCTGTCGAAGCGTGCGTCCTGGTTCCTGATCGCGGTGGGTGTGTGGACGTGGGCGATCTGGCCGAATTTCCTGCGGAACATCTGGAAGGACGATCGCTCCTGGAATTCCGGGCCGACGGCCTTCTTCACCGTCCACCTCGTGCTGACCGTGGTCTCCCTGGTCATCGGCACGATTGTCGGCTGGCTGGGGGTTCGGGCGGTCCGGGCGGGCCGCCGTACGGGCACCGGTGCGGGCAGCGCGCCTTCCGCGGACCTGGTCAACTCGGGGCGTTGAGTCGGGGTCCCCGAGCGGCCGGCGGATGATCGTTGTGGATCGTCGGGCCCATCACCTGCGCGTTCACGGTTCTGTCGGTGGCGTCGGGTAGACATCTGTCCATGGCGGCGGACGGATTGACCACGACCGGGCCGGTGGGCCTGGCCACAGCGGCACCTGCTGCCGACGGGGGGCCCGGGGCCCTGCGGGCGCGGGCGGAGGAGCTGCTGCGTGAGCTCGCCGGCCCGGCGGCCGCGCTGCGGGACGACCAGTGGCGGGCGATCGAGGCGCTGGTCAGCCACCGTCGTCGGGTGCTGCTCGTGCAGCGCACCGGCTGGGGCAAGTCGGCGGTGTACTTCCTCGCCACCGTGCTGCTGCGGGCCGCGGTCGGCGAGGGTGGGCGAGTCGGGCCGACGGTCATCGTCTCGCCGCTGCTCGCCCTCATGCGCAACCAGGCCGCGGCGGCGGGGCGGCTGGGCATCCGCGCCGGCGAGATCCACTCCGGCAACGTCACCGAGTGGGACGAGGTCTACGCGGCGCTGCGCGCCGACGAGCTCGATGTTCTCCTCATCGGGCCGGAGCGGCTGAACAACCCGCAGTTCCGCGATGACTACCTGCCCGAGCTCGCGGCCAGGACCGGCCTGCTCGTCGTCGACGAGGCGCACTGCATCTCCGACTGGGGCCACGACTTCCGGCCCGACTACCGCCGGCTGCGCACCATCATTGCCGGCCTGCGGTCCGGTGTTCCGGTCCTCGCCACCACCGCCACGGCCAACCAGCGCGTGGTGGCGGACGTGAGCGAGCAGCTCGGCACCGGCGCCGAGGACAATGCCGCGCTGGTGCTGCGTGGGTCGCTCGACCGGGCAAGCCTGCGTCTCGCCGTCGTCGCGCTGCCCCGGGCCGAGGACCGGTTCGGCTGGATCGCCGAACGGCTGCGGCAGCTGTCGGGCTCAGGCATCGTCTACACGCTGACCAAGGCCGCCGCGGAGGAGCTGACCGTCTTCCTGCGCGGTGAGGGTCTCGCGGTGGCCTGCTACCACGGTGGAACGGAAGCCGCCGAACGGCTCGCCGCGGAGGAGGATCTGCTGGCGAACCGGATCAAGGCCCTCGTCGCGACCAGCGCCCTCGGGATGGGTTTCGACAAGCCGGATCTCGGTTTCGTCGTCCATCTCGGCGCGCCCGCGTCGCCGGTGGCGTACTACCAGCAGATCGGCCGGGCCGGGCGGGCGGTCGATGCCGCGGAGGTCATCCTGCTGCCGGCCACGGAGGACCGGGACATCTGGCGGTACTTCGCCGACACGTCCTTCCCGCCCGAGGCGGTGGTCCGCACCGTGCTGGCCGAGCTTGCCGAGACCAGTCGACCGACGTCGACCCAGGCGCTGCTGACCGCCGTCGACATCGGTCCCGGCCGGCTCGACCAGATGCTCAAGGTCCTCGACACCGACGGCGCGGTCCGGCGGGTCCGGGGCGGCTGGACCGCGACCGGTCTCGCCTGGTCCTACGACGAACCCCGCTACCGGCGGGTGGCAGCCGCGCGCGAGCGCGAACAACAGGCGATGCTCGACTACCTTGTCACCCCTGGCTGCCGGATGGAGTTCCTGCGCCGCCAGCTCGACGACCCCGACGCCGCCGCCTGCGGGCGGTGTGACCGCTGCACCGGGCGGCAGTGGTCCTCCGACGTCTCCGCCGACGCGCGGGCGCGGGCCAGGGCGGAGCTCATGCGGCCGGGGGTCGTCGTCGAGTCGCGCCGGATGTGGCCGACGGGCATGAGCCGGCTGGGAATCACCCTGTCCGGGCGGATCCCGGCGGGGGTCGCCGCCGATCCCGGCCGGGTCCTGGCCCGGCTCGCGGAGGTGGGCTGGGGCAGTCGGCTGCGGCCGGTGTTCGCGCCCGGCGGCGCGGACGGACCGCTGCCGGCCGATCTGGTCGAGGCCGTCGTGGCCACGCTCGCCGGCTGGAAGTGGGAGCGCCGACCGGCGGCGGTCGTGGCGATCGCCTCCCGCGGCCGGCCGCAGCTCGTCGTGAGCCTCGCCGAGCGGATCGCCGCGATCGGCCGCCTGCCGCTGCTCGGGCAGCTCGAGCGGGTCCGCGGCGGGCCGTCCGCCGGGGAGGTCCACAACAGCGCGCACCGCCTCGCCGGTCTCTGGGATGCGTTCACGGTGTCCGAGGAACTGCGGGTCGCGCTGGCCGCGGTCGACGGTCCGGTCCTGCTCGTCGACGACCGCATCGTCACCGGCTGGACGATGACGGTCGCTGCCAGGCTGCTGCGCCAGGCGGGCGCATCCACCGTGCTGCCATTCGCCCTCGCCACCGACGCCGGCTGACCCGGCCGGGTGCGGGCGCGGGCACGCCTGACGGCGGTCACCGCAGCGGTTGCTTCTGCGCGTCACCGCTGCGGACGGCGACGATCTGTCTGTCGCCTGTCATTTCTCCGGAAATCGGCGCGTCGGACGGCGATGTTGTTCGGCTGTGACATCGAAGTGAATTTAGCGGGGTGACGCTGGATTTCTCCCGTATTCGCCCTAGCCTGGCACGCGAGGGCTTGGGAGTCAGCCCGTGCTGTCGGCCGAGTAGACGAAAGCGGGCATGTACTGACCATGTTCAACAGTGATCGTTGTATCGCGACGGTGATGGGCGGCGGCCGGGGCTACGTCGCGCACCGCTGTGGCAAGCGAGCGATCGCCAAGGATCCGGACGGTCTGTGCCGCACCCACCGGCTGGCCCGGGAGGGCGCGCAGGACACCGAGGTGGACGAGCGAAACCTCCTGCGCAGCAGGGAGAACGAGCGTCGGCTCGGGGAGCTCGCCCAGCACCTCGCCGACTTCTACCAGCTGCCCGCCACCCTCGAACACGACGAGTCCGAGCCGACCCGGCCGCCGACCGGCCGGCTACTGATCGAACCCCAGGATCTGCTCAGGGTCCTGCGCGCGCAGGATCTGATGCCCCGCCGCGCCGGCTGACCCCGTCCATCAGATCGGGCGCGATACCGGGTGGCTTCGTCGCTCCGCGATGGGCCCGGACGGCCGCATTCGCGCTGTCCATATCGGCCGCGAGTCGACCGCGGTCAATAAATCATTTAAATCAATGGTCGACTCGGGGTGGGCTGGCCGGCGACGTCTCTTTCGTCCCCGCCGTTAGCCGTTCACGGGCGGTTCGGTGGTCGCTGGCGGCGGAGCCGGGGCGGTGGTCGGTGCCGGTTTGGTGGGCGGTGCCGGAGGCGTGGTCGTCGGCGCCGGGCGTGTGGGGGATGCGGACGTCGGCGTGGGCTCGCTGGGAGTCGGGGCTGCCGAGGTTGGCCCGGCGGTCGGCTCCTGCGTGGGCGTGGGGTTCGGCGGAGGCGGCGTCGTGGCCTGCGGCCGGCGGGTGTAACGGGGCGTCTCCGGCGTCACCACCAACGGCGCGCTGAACGCGGGCAAGGGCGTCGTCGTATGGACTCTGGTGGCCGATGCCGGCGGCGGGGTCGTCTTCTGTGCCGTGACGTCGTTGGGCTCGTTGGAGCTGCCGCCTCCGGACAGCGTCACGGCGAGCGCGATGGCCGCGCCCGCGAGGGCCGCCACCGCGCCGGCCACGATCGCGATCGTGCGCCGGCTGTCCCCCTTGTGCCAACCGCCGCCGGATCCCTCGTGCGTACCACGATGCTGCGGTTCGGCTCGTCGCCGGGCTTCGTCCAGCGGCACCAGCCCGGCCGCGTGGTCGTCGTCGAGCAGCCCGAACTCGGCCGCGACCAGCGGAGCGGTGCCGATCCGGGTCTCGTCGTCGGTGCCGCCGCGGGTCGGTCCCGAGCCCTGGGCGGCCGGCCTGATCTGGGTCAGCGCGTCATGATCGGCGGATGGCCTGGTCCGCGGTTGTGACGTGGGTGACGCCGCGCCCGCGCGGGGCGGCCACGGCTTGCCGCCGGTCGCGGGCGAGATCGCGGTCGCGTCCGGGGGGTCCATCACCGGGTCGGCGGTAATCTCCGCGTCCTCGGACAGGGAGGACGCCGCGCCCAGCGCGCCGGCCGCGGCCGGCTGCCCGGCGGGCGCCGGGGTCCCACCGGTGCCGGGACCGGTGGAGCGCGGACCGGTGGAGCGCGGACCGGTGGAGCGGACGCTGCGGCCGGACGGACCGGTGCGCGAGGGTGTCGGTCCGCTACCGGCGGCCGGGGCGTCCCGGTCCGCGGCGTCGTCGTCGAGATTCTCCAGGCCGACGTCGGCGGCGCTCGGCCCGGCGGAGTCGTTCTCCCCGCGGGGCCTCGCGTGCATCACCGATGCCGGGACCGGGTTCGCGTTGCGGGCGACCGGGATGAGACGCCGGCGGATCTCGGTGGCGTCCGGCCGTTCCTCGGCGGGGCGGTCCATCAGGTCGCTGAGCAGGTTGCGCAGGGGGCCGGCGAGCCGGAACGCGCGCCGGCGTCCCTCGACGACGGCGGTGAGCACCGCGTAGGTCTCCGGGCCTTCGAACGGGGGCTGGCCCTCGACGGCGGAGTACAGCGTCGCGCCAAGGCCCCACATGTCGCTGGCGGGGCTGCCGGACGAGCCCCGCACCCGCTCGGGCGCGATGTAGGCGGGGGAGCCGACGAGCGCGCCGGTTCCCGTGAGAGTCACATCGCCCTCGGTCGCGGCGATGCCGAAGTCGGTCAGGCGGACCCGGCCGTCCCGGCCGAGCAGGACGTTGCCCGGCTTCACGTCACGGTGCAGCACGCCGGCCGAGTGCGCGGCGGCGAGCGCGTCGGTCAGGGCCAGCCCGATGGCGGCGACCTGGTCGAACGGCAGCGGGCCGTGGGTGCGGATCACGTCGCCGAGGCTGTCCGCGTCGACAAGCTCCATGATGATCCAGTGCCGCTGGTGCTCCTCGACCACGTCGTAGACGGACACGATCGCGGGGCTGTGCAGCCGGGCGAGGGCGCGGGCCTCACGCAGGACCCGGGCCCGGATGGCGTCGCGCTCGTTCTGCGCGCCGGCCATCGGGACGAGGATCTCCTTGATGGCCACCGGCCGCTGGAGGAGTTCGTCCTCACCGCGCCAGACAACACCGGCTCCACCCCGCCCGATGGGCGTGTCGAGTCGGTAGCGCTGTGCTACGTAGCGGGGGGTGCCGTGCCGGTCGGTGTCCGAGGGCACGCTTGCCGATTTGGCCATCGTGTCAAGTCTGACAGACGGACGCATCTGCGTGCGCGACAGCCCGCGTGTTTTCGGCCGCCACGGACGTCGGAAACCCGACGAAAAGTGACATCACGGCCCGGGCCGGAAGGTTCCGAGGAGTTGGCGCAGCAATGGTTGATCCTGCAACCACAGATCGTCCCGGGTATGCCAGTAGAGCGCATATCCGTGGCCGTTGCGAATCGCACCCCGATTGAGCACATGCACCATGACCCCGTCCGACCTGCGGTACGTGAACTCCCAGTCGGCCTGGTTGGTGCCGTCTCCACCGTCGCTGGAAGCGAGTCGTACGCGCCGATAGTCCTGCACGCTCCGAACGAAACCGGCCTCGTTGCGTTGCCAGTCCACGATCGCAGAAGTGTTTGCCTGCCTGACGCTACCCACCCGCAGGAACGACCCGGATACCGGGTCCATGAAATCGACGTTACCTGGGCCGCCGGGGCCCGCCTGCCGCCGCCAGCCAGTGGGATAGGCCACAGACCAGCCGGCGTCGGGGTCGGTGTAGGAGGCCCACCCCGGCGGTGCGGGCGCCGGAACTGTGTCGTGCGCCACGGGAACCGCCGGGACGACCGCCGGATCCACCGGCTGGGCGCCGGCCGTCCTCCCGCCGCGCGGCTCGGCGTTCGGGCCGCTGGTCGGTGCGGCGACACGTCCGGCGGACGCGGCGTCCACCGAACCCGGCCTGCTGAGCACGACCAGCAGGATGATGGCCGCGGCGGTCACGAGGGCTCCGGCGACCGAGGCCACGGCGATCCGGCGCCACCGCCGGCGCGGCTTGTCGCCGGGCGCCGTCGCGCCAGGCTCCGCAACGGTCGGCGGACCGGCCGTGAGGGAGCCGGCGGCAGGTGGCGGCGAGGTCGGCGGCGGTGCGGTCCCGGCCGGGAGCCACGGCGAGGACTCCGCGACCTGCGCGGGGAAGGTGTCCGGGGTGGAGACGCCTGGCGGGGACGCGGCGCGAAAGGCCAGGGGCGGCGGCGAGGTCGACGCGGACGCCGTGATCGCGGGCCGCGCCCGCGGCCAGTGCTGCCCCAGTCGGCTGCGCGTGGGCAACGGCGGGAGGCCGTCCGCCGCCGGGGCTGTGACGGCGATCCCAAGGGCGGGCGGATCCGCCGTCAGTCCGCTGGCGGGAGTCGCCGCGTCTGTCTGGACCGCGCCGGCGGTCGGTGCCGACACCTTCCTGGCTGGCCTGGCGCGCTGCGGCAAACCGCTGTCCGGGCGTGGGCCGTCGGCTGTGCGGTCCGTCCCGGTCGGTTGACCGGAGCCGGGAGGCTGATCCGTCCCGGTCGACGCGGCAGGCCCGACCGGTGGGGAGCCGCCGGTGCCGCGGCGGACAAGCCGGGCGCGGGCCGGGATGCCGCCGAGTGCGCGCATCCGGTCCGCGTGGCGGATCCGTTCGAGGGGGCCGGTCGGCCGCGGGCGCGCTGCCTGACCGGCCGGTGTCGCCCCATCTGTCAGCGGAGGGTCGGTGTCGGGCTGATCGGCCAGCGCGCGGGCCGCATCGGCGCCGGGTGCCTCGGCGTGGGGGGCAGGGGAAGGCCCGGGGTCGGAGTCGTCGGGATCGGAGTCGTCGGGATCGGAGGCTGCGGCGGCCGCTTCCGCCTCGACGGGGCCCGCCGGAGTGGACCGGGTCGCCTCATCGGCGTGCGCCGTGGCTGCCTCCGGGCTCGGAGACCCGGGGTCGGCTGGGCCGCGTGGTGCGAACGTCTTGACGGCCTGTTCGGCCGTCTTCGCGGTGCTGGGCGTGCCGGCGCCGACGACGTGCAGCGCCGCGGTAGCGGCGGTGGCGAGGGTCGCCGTCGCGCCGATGACCGCCGCCTCCACGAGTGCGATGGCCGCGATCGTCGAGGCGGTTCCGGTCGGCTCCGAGTCTTCGGCACCGCTCGGCCCGGCGGGTTCTGCCGGCTCTTTCGCGGCTGCCGTCACCTCGACGGATTCCGGTGGTGTCGCGGCGGGCGGGCCGTGTTCCGCGTGGTCCGACCGGTCGGGAGATTCGCTTTCGCCGTGTTGTTCGACTGGCAGACGTTCATCGTCAGTGTTGTGCTTTGTTGGGATTTCCGCCGGCATCGGCGGCGTATGCGCCGTGTTCACATCGTTCGTGGCGAGGGATTCCATCAGGACGTCCGGTGTTGCGGCTTCAGGCGACACCGGCGGTTTCCCCACCGGGTCGGCGAGCGGCGGGGAAGGTGAATCGACGCCGGCCCCCTCGGACAGAGTCGGTGTCTCCCGGTCATCGGTCGCGGTGTCGCCGGCCCGCGCCGTCGGCGTGGCCGCGGTCTGTTCCGGGGCATGAACGGCGACCGTCGGCGCCAGCGAGGTCGCCGGGGCGATCGGCCCCGCCGGGAATGGTGCCACCTCGGCTGAGGCCGGCGGGGGCGGGGCGACCACGGCCGGCACCCGCGCGGATCGGTCCGACCGGAGGCCACGGGTGGTTCTGGCGCCGGACCGGGATGAACGGTGGTCGCCGGTGAGGTCGAGGATCTCGCGCAGCCGCCGCCGGACGAGCGACAACGGGGGTCGGCTGGTCGCCTGCGGTGCCATCAGATCGTCGAGCAGCGGCGCGAGCGGTCCGGCGAGCCGGAAGGGCTGGCGCTGCCCTCGCATGAGGGCACCGAGCACCGCGATCGGGTCCCCACCGCCGAAAGGTGGGCTGCCCTCGACCGTGGTGAACAGGGTCGCGCCGAGCGCCCAGCGATCACCGCTCGCGCTGCCCGCGTCGCCGCGGGCACGCTCGGGCGGCAGGTACGCGGGTGAACCGAGCACCATGCCCGTACTGGTGAGGCGGGGATCGCCGTGGCTGACCGCGATGCCGAAGTCGGTCAGCCTGGCCCGGCCGTCCGGCGTGATCAGGACGTTGCTCGGCTTGACGTCCCGGTGCACGATGCCGAGCCGGTGCGCGGCCTCCAGCGCGTAGGCGAGGCTGATGCCGACGCGACAGGTCTCGTCGACCGGGCGCGGTCCCTCACCGGTGATGATCCGGGACAGCGCTCGTCCCTCGACGTACTCCATGATGATCCAGGGCAGGTCGCCGTCGTCGATGACGTCGAGGACGCTCACCGCGCCCGGGTGCTGAAGCCGGCCGGCCGCGCGGGCCTCCCGCAGGACACGCTCGCGGGCCCGATCTCGCTCATCGGCGCTCCCGCTGATGGGGAGGCGGACCTCCTTGACGGCGACCACCCGCTGAAGCAGCTCGTCGGTGGCCCGGTGCACGACGCCGAAACCGCCGCAGCCGAGCACTCCGTCGAGCCGGTACCGTCCGCCGACGAGGGCCACTGACCCCTGCGGGCGGACGCTGTCCGGGGACTCGCCTGCCATCCCTTCGTCCTTCCGATCGCCGGTGGGGCTCGTGTCCATGGGATCACATCGCGGCCGGCGCGGGGTGATCGGGCATGCTGGCGACAGCGCCCGACCAGACCACGGACGGTGGCGCCGGCAGGGGGTCGAGGACATGGAACCGAGCGTGGACGACAGCGTCTGGCTGCGGTTGCGGGCCGCGGCGACCCGGGTCGCGCACAGTGCCTACGCGCCGTACTCCGGTCTGCGGGTGGGTGCCGCCGCGCTCGTCGTGGACACGACCGGGCGCGAGCCCTGGATCGTCGTCGGCTGCAACGTCGAGAACGCCTCCTACGGGCTCACGCTGTGCGCCGAGTGCGGCCTGGTGTCCGCGCTGCACGCCCGGGGCGGTGGCCGGCTGGTGGCCTTCGTCTGCGTCGCCGCGGACGGGAGCACGCTGGCGCCCTGTGGTCGGTGTCGGCAGGTGCTCCACGAACACGGCGGCGCCGAGCTGTTGGTCGCGACCGCGACCGGGCCGCGGCGGCTGGGGGAGCTGCTGCCCGGCGCGTTCGGCCCCGACGACCTGCCGGAGCCGGGTGCGGTCCCGGCTGGCGGGACCGGCGCGTCATGAGCGACGAGTTCGACGTCGTCGACCTGATCAGGGCCAAGCGGGACGGCCGGTCCCTGCCTGCCGCGGCCATCGACTGGCTGGTCGACGCCTACACCCGCGGGCGGGTCGCCGACGAGCAGATGTCCGCCTATCTGATGGCGGTCGTGTGGCGCGGCATGTCCCCGGACGAACTGGCCCGGTGGACCACCGCAATGATCGACAGCGGGGAGCGGCTCGATCTCGCCGACGTCGGCCGCCCGACCGTCGACAAGCACTCCACCGGCGGAGTCGGCGACAAGGTGTCCCTGGTACTGGTGCCGCTCGTCGCGGCCTGCGGGGTCGCTGTCCCGCAGCTGTCCGGGCGCGGTCTCGGGCACACCGGCGGAACACTGGACAAGATGGAGTCGATCCCGGGCTGGCGCGCCGACCTGCCGCTGGACCGGATGCGGCGCCAGCTCGCCGACGTCGGCGCGGTGATCTGCGCCGCGGGCACGGGCCTCGCGCCCGCCGACCGGCGGCTGTACGCGCTGCGTGACGTGACCGGCACGGTCGAGTCGATCCCGTTGATCGCTTCGTCCATCATGAGCAAGAAGATCGCCGAGGGCACGTCCGCACTGGTCCTGGACGTGAAGGTCGGCGCCGGGGCGTTCCTGAGTTCCCCGGACGCCGCCCGCGAGCTGGCCCGGACCATGGTCGGCCTCGGCACGGCGGCGGGCGTGCGGACCGCGGCGCTGCTGACCGCGATGGATCACCCGCTGGGGCGGACCGCCGGCAACGCCCTGGAGGTCGCCGAGGCGGTCGACACGCTGCGTGGCGGCGGCCCGGCGGACCTGGTGGAGGTCACGGTCGCGCTCGCCCGGGTCATGGTCGAGCTCGCCGCCGAGGCCGCGGGCCGGCCGGCTGACCTGCGGGATCCGGCCGAGGTGCTGGCGGCAGGTGGTGCGTATCCGGTGTGGAGGGCCATGGTCGCGGCCCAGGGCGGCGATCCGGACGCGGAGCTGCCGCTGGCGCCGACGGTCGAGACCCTTCCCGCACCGACGTCCGGGTTCCTGACCCGCCTGGACGCTCGGGGCGTCGGCGTCGCGGCGTGGCGGCTGGGCGCGGGGCGCGCCCGCAAGGAGGACGCGGTCTCGGCGACGGCCGGGGTGCGCTGGCTGGCGGGGATCGGCGATCCCGTCCAGGCGGGCGAGCCGCTGGTGGAACTGCACACCGACGACCCGGCCACGCTTCCCCGGGCGCGCGCGGCGCTCGCCGACGCAGTGGAGATCGGTCCGCGGCCGGCGCCGGCCAGCCCGCTCGTCCTCGAGCGCATCGGGGCCTGAACAGGGCGGACCGACCGCCGCCGCGGACCGGCGGGGTCGTCGACGCGGTTCTGTCGGACCCGTGGCCTACCGTCGGGCGGGAGACGGAGGGACACGATGACGAACGACGCCTCGCCCGGCCCGATCACGATCGAGCAGATCCGCCGGGTGCCGAAGGTCCTGCTGCACGACCATCTCGACGGCGGCCTGCGCCCGGCCACGGTGGTCGAGCTGGCCGACGAGGGTGGCTACCGGGACCTGCCGACCACCGACGTGCACGAGCTGAGCACCTGGTTCCGCGGCGGCGCGCACAGCGGCTCGCTGGTCCGCTACCTGGAGACGTTCAGCCACACCGTCGCCGTCATGCAGACGGCGGAGGCGATCCGGCGGGTCGCCCGCGAGTGCGCGGAGGATCTCGCGGCCGACGGGGTCGTCTACGCCGAGGTGCGGTTCGCCCCGGAGCTGCACGTCGGGCGCGGCCTGTCGCTGGATGGGGTGGTCGAGGCCGTGCTCGATGGGTTCCGGGCCGGCTGCGCGGGCACGTCGCTGCGCATTCGCGCGCTGCTGACGGCCATGCGCCACCAGGCCCGCTCGCTGGAGATCGCGGAGCTCGCGGTCCGCTGGCGCGACGCCGGCGTGGTGGGCTTCGACATCGCCGGTGCCGAGGCGGGCAACCCGCCGACCCGGCACCTGGACGCCTTCCAGTACATCCAGCGGGCCAACGGCCACTTCACGATTCACGCCGGGGAGGCGTTCGGGCTGCCGTCGATCTGGGAGGCCGTCCAGTGGTGCAACGCCGACCGGCTCGGCCACGGCGTGCGCATCATGGACGACATCACGGTCGATCCGGACGGCAAGGCCACGCTCGGCGACCTCGCCAACTACGTGCGCGATGTGCGGGTGCCGCTGGAGATGTGCCCGACCTCCAACGTGCACACCGGCGCGGCGCCGAGCATCGAACGTCATCCGATCGCCCTGCTGCGGGCCCTGCACTTCCGCGTGACGGTGAACACCGACAACCGGCTGATGAGCGGGGTGTCCCTGGCCAGCGAGTTCGCCACGCTCGTCGACGTCCACGGCTACGGGTGGGCCGACATCCGGTGGCTGACGCTCAACGCGATGAAGTCGGCGTTCCTCCCGTTCGACGAGCGGCTCGACCTCATCAACAACGTCATCAAGCCGGGCTACGCCCCGTACGTCCAGGAGGAACTCGCCCGATGAGCGCGACCGCGGTGAACGAGGACGGCGCCCCTGCTCCGGCGCGGCCCGCGGTACCGGCGACCGGGGCCGGGGCCGTGGTGGGCGCGGACGGGCGGGCGCGCTGCCCCTGGGGTCTGTCCGCCCCGGAGTACGTCGAGTACCACGACCAGGAGTGGGGACGGCCCGTCCGGGATCCGGTGGGGCTGTTCGAGCGGGTGACCCTGGAGGCCTTCCAGTCCGGGCTGTCCTGGCTGACGATCCTGCGCAAGCGGCCGGCGTTCCGGGCCGCCTTCGCCGGCTTCGACCCGGCCGTCGTCGCGGCGTTCGGTCCCGCCGACGTCGATCGGCTGCTCGGCGACGCCGGCATCGTGCGTAACCGGCGCAAGATCGAGGCCACCATCGTCAACGCGCGGGCCATGCTGGCCCTCGACCGTCCGCTGACCGACGTCATCTGGGCCCACCAGCCCGCGCCCGGGCCGCGTCCGGTGACGCTCGCGGACGTGCCGGCGACGCCCCCGGCGTCGGTGGCGCTGGCGAAGTCGCTGCGCGCGGCCGGGTTCGTCTTCATCGGTCCGACCACGGCCTACGCGCTCATGCAGGCCTGCGGCCTGGTCGACGACCATCTGGCCGACTGCTGGGTACCCGCCCTGCCGGTCGGGTGAGGGCGGCGCCGGTCGGCTCAGACGGGGAAGCCGGCCAGCACCTGCGCCGACGCGGACAGACCCAGCCGTGTCGCGCCGGCCTCGATCATGGCGGTGGCCTGCTCGGCCGTCCGGATGCCGCCGGAGGCCTTGATGCCCAGACGCCCGCCGACGGCCTCGGCCATCGCCCGTACGGCGCGCACGCTGGCTCCACCGGCCGCGTGGAAGCCGGTCGAGGTCTTCACGAACTCGGCCCCACCGGCCTCGGCCGCCCGACAGGCCGCGATGATGTTCGCGTCGGGCAGCAGCGCCGTCTCCAGGATCACCTTGAGGATCACGTGCGGCGGCAGCGACAGCCGGACCTCGGCGATCTCGGTCTCGATCGCCCGCCAGTTCTCGTCCATCGCGTTCGCGATGTCGATCACCATGTCTATCTCGGAGGCGCCGTCCGCGTACGCCCGGCGGGCCTCCTCGGCCTTGATCACGGTAAGGTGATTGCCGTGCGGGAAGCCGATCACCGAGGCCACCGCGAAGGCGGGCTCGTCCTGCCGCTCCCGCCGGGCGCTCGCCGCGGCCAGGTACACGTGGGTCGGCGCGACGCACACGGCGCCGACGCCGAGCCTCGCCGCCTCCGTGCACAGCGACAGCACCTCCTCGCCCGTCGCCGCCGGCGCCAACAGGGTGTGATCGATGATCCGGGCCACGTCCGCCCGGCGCAGCGCTCCGGCCGCCGCCGGCGTGGAGCCGTCCGCGGATCGCGCGGCGGAGCGGTCGGGTCCGGCGGGAACGGATGTCATATCTTCCATCATTGCCGACCAGCCCCGGGTTCGAGGAGTCAGTCCATGCAGCTGCACGTCGTGGACCATCCCCTGGCCGCCTCGTCGCTCACCGTGCTGCGCGACGAGCGCACCCCGCGCTCCCGCTTCCGGCCGGTCCTGCACGACCTCGCGACGATGCTGGTCTACGAGGCGACCCGGACGTTGCCGATCATGCCGGTGACCGTCACGACGCCGCTGGCGACGACCACCGGCGCGCGCCTCGCCGCCGAACCGGTGGTCGCCCCCGTGCTGCGGGCCGGCCTGGGCATGCTGCCCGCCGCGCTCGGGCTTCTCCCCGAGGCACACACCGCCTTCATCGGGCTGGCCCGGGACGAGTCCACCCACCGCCCCACCGTCTACCTCGAAGCGGTCCCCGCGGACCTCGCCGGCCGGCCGGTGCTGCTGCTCGACCCGATGCTCGCCACGGGTGGCTCGGTGCTGCACTGCCTGCGGCTGCTGCTCGGCCGGGGGGCCCGGGGGATCATCGTCGTCTCGATCGTCGCCGCCCCCGAGGGCCTGTCGGCGCTGGAGGCGGAGCTGCCGGCCGAGGCGGCGGCCGAGCTGACGGTGGTCACCGCGGCGGTCGACGAGCGACTGAACGACATCGCCTACATCGTTCCCGGCCTCGGCGATGCCGGCGACCGCCTCTACGGCGAGATGTGAGGCGGTCCCGCCGGGGACAGCAGGTCGCGGACGCCCGCGGTGAGCTCGGACAGCCGGTGCTCGGCCCGGGCGCGGGCGGCCGCGCCCGCTGCCCGCGCCCCGTCCGGGACCCCCTCGACCACCTCCAGATAGACCTTCAGCTTCGGCTCGGTCCCGCTGGGTCGGAAGATCACCCGGTCGTCGTCGACGAGGAGCACGAGCACGTCGGACACGGGCAGCGCCTCGGCCGGGCCGACCCTGCCGGCCGTCTCCCCGCGGAGCACGTCGCGCCGGCCCGTCACCAGTCGGCCCGCCAGGCGGTCCGGCGGGGTCGCGCGCAGCCGCCGCATCGCCGCCGTGATCCCCGCGGCATCGGGGAGGCGGGCCGAGTACGCACCGGTGGTGTGCACGCCGATGCGGGCCGCCAGGTCGTCGAGAAGATCGGTCAGGGTCTTCCCGTGGCGTCGGGCCGCCGCCGCGACAAGGGTGACGGCCAGCGCGGCGGTGATGCCGTCCTTGTCCCGGACGAGCTCGGGGACGAGGGCGTAGCCCAGGGCCTCCTCGTAGCCGAAGACGAGTCCCGGGTCCGCCCTCATGATCCATTTGAAGCCGGTGAGGGTCTCCCGGTGGGCGACCCCGGCCTGTCGTGCCAGCGCCCGCAGGCCGCGGGAGCTCACCAGCGTGGTCGCCACGGGACCGGGCCGCCGGCGCAGGACCTGGTCGGCGAGGAGCAGCCCGACCTCGTCACCGGTCAGCAGCCGCCCGCCGACGGCGACCGCGCACCGGTCGGCATCCGGATCGGTGGCCAGCACGAGGTCCGCGCCGATCCGGGCACCGAGCGCCAACGCCCGGTCCATGGCACCTGGCTCCTCGGGATTCGGCCAGCGGACGGTCGGGAAGTCGGGGTCCGGCGCGGCCTGCTCCTCGACGGGCGTCGGCGCGGTGAGCCCGGCGGCGGCGAACACCGCGTTGAGCACCCGCGTGCCGACTCCGTGCAGCGCGGTGTACGCGACGACGGGAGCGCTCGGCGGCGGGCTGGTCGAATCCGCGGCGCCACCCGTCCGGTCGGGCGGCGGCGGCATCAGGTCGAGGACCGCCGCGGCGGCGGCGTGCACGTAGTCCGTGACGATCTGGTCGTCGAGGCGGCGCCAGGAGTCGGCGAGCGGGATCGCGATCGCGGGGCCGACGGCGGCGATCCGCCGCTCGATGTCGGCGTCCAGGGGGGCGACAAGCTGGGCGCCCCGGCCCGGGTCGGAGTCGTCCCCGCCGACGTAGACCTTGTAGCCGTTGTCGCTGGCCGGATTGTGGCTCGCGGTGACCATCACCCCGGCGTCGGCGCGCAGCCGGCGGACGGCGAAGGCGAGCACCGGGGTCGGCAGCGGCGCGGGCAGCAGCAGTGCCCGCAGCCCGGCGCCGGCGAGCACCCGGGCCGTGTCCACGGCGAACGCCGCGCTGCGATGCCGCGCGTCGTAGCCGATGACCACGAGCGGGGTACCGGTCGGCGGATCCGCGTCCGGCGGCGGAACGGGCGGGCGGGCCACGCCTGGCGCCACGCCGTCCGACGACGTCGCGGCCCGCAGCCAGTCGGCCAGTCCCGCGGCCGCGCACCGCACGACCGCCGTGTTCATCCCCCCGGGACCGGCGCGCAGCGGTCCGCGCAGACCGGCCGTGCCGAACCGAAGCGGTGCGCGGAAGCGGTCGTCGAGGTCCGCGAGCGCCGCCGGGTCGGCGACGGCTGCCGTGCACAGCCGGGTCAGTTCGGACCGGTCCGCCGGGTCGGGATCGTCCGCGAGCCATTCCCGGACCCTGGCGGCGAGGGGGTCGGGCAGCCCGGTCATCAGAACCGCAGGACGATGTCGGCGAGGAGGCTGCCCATCCGCCCCGCGGCTGCCGCCCCCGCGGCCAGCACCTCCAGATGATCCAGCGGCTGCCCGGTCATCCCGGCGGCGAGGTTGGTCACCAGCGAGATGCCCAGCACCTCCGCCCCGGCGGCCCGGGCCGCGATCGTCTCGTGCACCGTGGACATGCCGACGAGGTCGGCGCCCAGGACCCGCAGCATCCTGATCTCCGCCGGGGTCTCGAACTGTGGTCCGGGCAGGCCCGCGTAGATCCCCTCGGCGAGGCTCGGCTCGACCTCGCGGGCCAGCCGTCGCAGGCGCGGGGAGTACGCCTCGGTCATGTCGGTGAACGCCGGCCCGACCAGCGGCGATCGCCCGGTGAGATTGAGATGGTCCGCGATGAGCACCGGCTGGCCGACGGAGAGGCCCTCGCGCAGCCCGCCGGCGGCGTTCGTCAGGACGACCGCCGCCGCCCCGGCGGCGCACGACAGCCGCACCGCGTGCACCACCCGGGACAGCTCGTGCCCCTCGTAGGCGTGCACCCGGCCGAGGAGGACGAGCAGCCGGCGTTCCCCGAACCGCAGGGAGCGGGCGGCCGCATGGTGGCCCGGCACCTCCGTGCGGGGCGGGAACCCGCCGAGTCGGTCGAACGCGATCTCGACGGCCTCGTCCGCGCGCTCGGCCAGCACGTCGGCCGCTGGTCGCCAGCCCGAACCGAGCATGATCGCCACGTCGTGGCGCTCGGCTCCGGTCAGTTCCGCGAGCCGAGCGGCCGAGGCCGCCGCGTCAGGCTGCTCCCCTTGCTCCCGCACGCGGCGACTGTACGGGGTGCCCGGGGGGAGACTGGCAGGTGTGCCCGTGTTGCCGTCCCGCCGCCAGCTCCCGTCCGTCCCGTTGGAGTCGGGTGAGTTCACCGAAGTCGTGCTGCGTGGCCGGCTGTCCGATCCGGCGGGCGTGGGTCGGCTCACGGCGCGGGTGGAGGCGTTCGTCGGCCATCGGGTCGGCGCGTCCCGCTGGATCATGCTCACCGATCGACGGCTGCTCGTCCTCGCCCCGTTTCCCCGCGAGGGTGACTGGTTCGACGTCGTGTTCGACCGGCGGGAGGTGAGCGCGTCGCGGGGCGTCAAGCACGGTGATGTCATCACCGTGGAGCTGAGCACCCCGCGGGGCCGCCAGACCCTGCGCGTGCCGGCCCGGTTGCGCTCGGAGGTCGGCCGGTTCATCCGGGCGTTGCGTCGCTGACGCCTGGCCCCCGGGTGGCCTGACCGGTCCGTCCCGGCGTGGCGGCCGATAAGGTCGGGACGGGATCCCGCGGCGGGCGTGACGATGTCGCCACCACACGGGCGAATGTCGCCGCCAGACAGGCGAAACTCGCGCCAGGCGGGCCGAACCGGACAGCGATGGGAACGACGGACCGATGACTACAACCCAGCCGGCCACCGGCGAGCTACCGATCCCGGGCCCGGGGGGCTCCCCGGTCGGGGGGCGCACGGCGATGCGCACCCATCTGTGCGGTGACCTGCGGGCGGAGCACGTCGGCCAGACCGTCTCGGTGTGCGGTTGGGTGGCGCATCGCCGCCAGCACGGGCAGGCGCTGTCCTTCGTCGACCTGCGGGACCACTCCGGGCTCGTGCAGGTCGTCGTCGACGGGTCCGTCGACGTCCGGTCCGAGTACGTGCTTCGCGTCACCGGCACCGTCGTCATCCGGCCGGAGGGCACGGCGAACCCGGCTCTGGCCACCGGCGAGATCGAGTTGCGGGACTGCGCGGTCGACATCCTCTCGACCGCCATCCCGCCGCCGTTCCCGCTTGACGTCCGCGCCGACGCGGTCGATGAATCGACCCGGCTGGCCTACCGCTACCTCGACCTGCGCCGGGAGCGGATGCAGCGCAACCTGCGCACCCGCTCGGCCGTGCTCCTGGCGATGCGCGCGGCGCTGGCTCCCCTGGACTTCGTCGAGGTGGAGACGCCGCTGCTGATGCCGTCGACGCCGGAGGGCGCGCGGGAGTTCATCGTGCCGTCCCGGCAGTTCCCCGGCAGCTTCTACGCGCTGCCACAGTCGCCGCAGCTGTTCAAGCAGCTGCTCATGGTCGGCGGGACGGACCGGTACTTCCAGTTCGCCCGCTGCCTGCGCGACGAGGACCTGCGCGCCGACCGGCAGTACGAGTTCACCCAGCTCGACCTTGAGATGAGCTTCGTCGACCAGGACGACGTGCTCGACGTGGTGTCCGGCGCGGTGCTCGCGGCGGCGCGGGCGGCGACGAGCGATCCGGTGCCGCCGATCGAACGGATCACCTGGCACGAGGCGATGAACCGGTTCGGCGTCGACAAACCGGACCTGCGCTTCGGCATGGAGCTCGTCGAGCTCACCGCGATCTTCGCCGCCAGTGGCTTCAAGGCGTTCGCGGGAGCGCCCGCGATCAAGGGCATCCGGGTGCCCGGTGGCTCGGCGACCCACAACCGGCGCCGGCTCGACGATCTCACCGACCGGGCCAAGTCACTCGGCGCCAAGGGGCTCGTGTGGATGCGGGTCGGTCCCGGCGGCGAGCTGGAGTCGCCGGTGAAGAAGTTCCTCTCACCCGAGGAGCTCGCTGGCATCGTCGCGGCCACCGACGCCGTCGACGGTGACCTGCTCCTGCTGGTGGCCGACGAATGGGCGACCACCTGTGAGGTGCTCGGGCAGCTGCGCAACGATCTCGGGCGTCCGCCGGCGGGGCAGGGTCCGCTGCGGTTTGTCTGGGTCGTCGACTTCCCCTTGTTCGTCGGGGTTGACGCGGCCACCGGACGGCCCAAGCCCGGCCATCATCCTTTCACCCGGCCGCATCCTGATGACCTGGACAAAATGGAGTCCGATCCGCTCGCGGTGCGCAGCCGGGCCTACGACCTCGTGCTCAACGGATGGGAACTCGGCTCCGGTTCGATCCGGATCCATGAAAGTGCGCTACAGCAGCGGATATTCGGCCTGCTCGGGATCACGCCCGAGGAGGCGAACGCCCGGTTCGGTTTCTTTCTCACCCCGTTCGGGTACGGTGCGCCGCCGCACGGTGGTTTCGCGGTCGGCATCGACCGGCTTGTCGCCATTCTGGCCGGCGAGGAGAACATTCGCGAAGTCATCGCGTTCCCGAAGACGCAGTCCGGACTCGACCCGCTGACCGGAGCGCCGACCCCGGTGACCGATCGTCAGCTTCGTGAGCTCGGAGTTCGAGTGATCGCCGAGGCTCCGACCGCGGCCTCCTGACCGCTGCCGGCGCCTCCTCGGCGCGCCCACGGAGTTCCTCAGTGCTGCGGGTACCGGGTGAATAGCGACGGAGCAACAGGGGTACTGACCTCCTGCTGTCCGTGAGCCAGCGGCACGGTGACGGCCGTCCGACGCCGGCACCGGTCCCGACCCGAGGAGCCCGAGTGCAGATTCCCTTCTCGTCGTCGACGACGTCCAGTCTCGGAATCGAGTGGGAACTGCAGCTTGTCGATCTCCGGACGCGGCAGCTTCGCGGCGACGGGAGCGTGATCCTCAAGGAGCTTCAGGCGAAGGTCGGCGATCGGGAAGCGGCGAAGGCGAAACACGAGCTGTTCGAATCGACCATCGAGGTCATCACCGATGTCTGTGGGTCGGTGGGCGAGGCAACCGCCGATCTTGCTGGCACCGTCTCGCTCATCCGGGACCTCGCGGAGCGTCGCGGCATCGGGCTCATGTGCAGCGGAACCCATCCCATCAGCGACTACAACCACCAGCAGATCACCGAGGACGGTCGATACACCCGGCTGGTCAGTCAGATGCAGTGGCTCGCTCGGCGCCTGCTGATTTTCGGGGTGCATGTACACGTCGGGGTGCGTTCGCCCGACAAGGCCATGCCTATCGTGAATGCGTTGATGGCCTACATTCCCCATTTTCTGGCGTTGTCTGCGTCGTCGCCCTACTGGCTCGGCGGCGAGACCGGCCTGGCGTCGTCGCGTTCCCAGGTCTTCGCGAGCCTGCCGACCGCCGGGCTGCCTTATCCGCTGGAGGACTGGCCCGGATTCGAATCCTTCATGGAGACCCTCGTCACCTCCGGCACGATCGAAACGATCAGGGAGGTCTGGTGGGACATCCGGCCGCATCCCAACTTCGGCACCGTGGAACTGCGGATCTGTGACGGACTGCCCACGCTGCTGGAGGTCGGCGCTGTCGCTGCCCTTGCCCAGTGCCTGGTGGACCGGATGAACACGCAGATCGACCGCGGCTATCGCCTGCCGAGACCGCCGCGGTGGCTCGTACAGGAGAACAAGTGGCGGGCGGCTCGCTACGGACTGGACGCGCAGATCATGGTCGACGGCCGCGGTGCGGTGCGACCGGTACGGGACGATCTGGTGGACCTGGTGGAGGACCTCCACCCGGTCGCTCGGCGGCTCGGCTGTGATCAGGAGTTGTCCGACGTCCTCGTCATCCTGGAGACCGGGGCGAGCTACTCGCGTCAGCGGGCGGTCGCCCGGCGGGCCGACGGAGATCTTCAGCAGGTGGTCGACACCCTCCTGGCCGAGATGAACACCGGCTATCCGGCCAATGAGCCGTAGCTTTCATGGGAGGAGCGTTTCGAAAATCGTTGTGCGCCGCCCGAGGTGATCGTCGGTTCGGGTGCCGCCCGTGGGAGGAGCCTGGCCGGCCGATGGAGGCGAACGAGACCGCTGCGGTGGCCGGCTGGGTGACCGACCACGAACCTGAGCTGATTGCCCTGCGCCGCGATCTGCACGCGCATCCGGAGCTTGGCCGCCAGGAGCGGCGCACGGCGAGCAAGATCGAGGCGAGGCTGCGCTCCGCCGGCCTGTCGCCCAGGTTGTTGCCGGATGTGCCCGGGATGTGGTGCGACATCGGCGCCGGCCCGGACGGGAATCCGGTGGGGCCGGTGGTCGTGGTGCGGGCCGACATGGATGCCCTGCCGCTGGCGGACGTGAAGGACGTGCCCTACCGTTCCACCGTTCCCGGCGTCGCACATGCGTGTGGCCACGATGTGCACACTGTCGTGGCGCTCGGCGCCGGGCTCGCGCTCGCCGACCATGCCAGGTCCCATCCCCTTCCGGGAACGATCCGCCTCGTGTTTCAGCCGGCGGAGGAACTCATGCCGGGTGGCGCGTTGGACGTCATCGACGCCGGCGTGCTGAAGCCGGTGTCCGCGGCGATTGCCGTGCACTGCGATCCGGCTCTCGACGTGGGCACCATCGGCCTGCGGACCGGCCCGATCACCTCCGCCGCCGACGCGATCGAGATCACGATCGCGGGGCCTGGCGGCCACACGTCCCGGCCGCAGAACACGGTGGACCTGATCTACGCCATGGTCCGGCTGGCGGCCGATCTGCCCGCCGCCCTGGGTCGGCTGGTCGATCCGCGCTCCGCGCTGTCGTTGGTCTGGGGGCAGGTGCAGGCCGGCACCGTCGCCAACGCCATTCCCCGGACCGGACAGCTGCGTGGCACCCTGCGCACGTTCTCCCGAGAGACCTGGGACACGATCCCGGCGCTCGTGACCAGACTCGCCGAGCAGCTTGTCGCGCCCTACGGTGCTCAGATCGTCGTCGACTACCGCCGGGGTGTGCCGCCCGTTGTCAACAACGGGGAGGTGGTGGACGCCTTCCGGAGCGCCGTCGACAGTGCGTTAGGGCACGCTGCGGCGACCACCGTCGCCCAGTCACTGGGCGGCGAGGACTTCGGTTGGTACCTCAATCACGTCCCCGGCGGACTCGCGCGGCTGGGCACCCGCGTACCTGGCGGCCCGACGCACGATCTTCACCAGGGCACCTTCGATGTGGACGAACGGGCGATCGGCGTCGGGGTGCGTCTGCTCGCCGGAGCTGCGCTCGAGCTGTTGCGTCATCCTCCAGCCAACTCCTGACCGCTGGTTGCGGTTGCCGGCGGGTTGGGATCTGGACGGCGCGACGCGCGCGGCTACGCGGTGGGCCGTGAACGAAGCTCCTCGATGTAGTCCGCCGGGGCACCGGCCTTCTCCGCCGAGTCGGCGATCATGTCCAGGTACCAGCGGGACGGCAACCCGCCTTCGTACGAGTTGAGAATGTATGTCCAGGCCAGGGCTTCACCATCCAGGGTCGACACCCGAACCCGGATGCGGGTGTACAGGCCGGTGTCGGCACCCTCCCAGATGTCCAGACGCTCGAGGTCGTAGCGGTCGAGATCGTAGAGAAGTACGTAGGCGTGGGCGCCCGGCGACTCGACGATGGTGGCCAGGGCTCCGTCCCAGCCGACGTTCTCGCCGCCGAAGGTCAGCCGCCAGCCGTTGATCCAACCGGTACCGGTGACGGGCGAATGGGGAGTCCGCTCCTTCATCTGCGCCGGATCGAGATTGCCGGCGTACGCCGCGTACAAGGTCATCGTGATCTCTCGGGGTGACGGTGCGTGGCTATGACAACGCGTTTCTGGTTGACAATGGAGGAAGGGTGATGCGTATTACATCCCACCTGTTACCTCCGTAGGCGATCCTACGGAGCTCTCCGCACCGGGAGGAGAGCAGACTTCGGTACGGGGGAAGATAAAAGGAGGAGTTATCAGATCGGGAGGACACGTGACGCGCATCGTCATTCTGGGCGGCGGACCAGGCGGGTACGAGGCGGCCCTCGTCGCGGCATCGCTGGGCGCCACCGTCACGGTCATCGACTCGGACGGGGTGGGTGGCGCGTGCGTGCTAACCGACTGTGTCCCTTCCAAGACGTTGATCGCGACGTCCGAGACGATGACAAATCTCGCACTTGCTCCCGGTCTGGGGATCCGACCACACGGCTTCGGTGCACCCGGTGAGGCGGCGCTGCCCGCCGTCGCGTGGGGCATGTCCAGCGGACCGGAGGCCGACGGCCCTGCTCTCACCCCGCCCGAGGTCGTCGGCGTCGATCCGGAGCAGGTGTACGAACGTGTCCGGGAGCTGGCCAAGGCGCAGTCCATGGACATCGAGCATCGTCTGGAACGGGAGAAGGTCGAGGTCGTCCACGGCCTGGGGCGCCTTGTCGGGCCGCACGCTGTCGAAGTGAGCACGGGCGACACCTTCGTCGGGGATGTGATTCTCATCGCGACGGGGGCCACGCCGCGTAATCTTGCCTCGGCCGAGCCGGATGGTGAGCGCATACTCACATGGCGCCATCTATACGATCTTAAAGACATTCCGGAACACCTCGTGGTCGTCGGCTCGGGGGTGACCGGAGCCGAGTTCGCGAGTGCCTATCGTGCGTTGGGCGCCGAGGTCACGCTCGTGTCGTCCCGTGAGCGGGTGCTGCCCGGAGAGGATCCGGACGCCGCCCGAGTCATCGAGGATGTGTTTGTCCGCCGCGGGATCGAGGTGCTCAACCGTTCGCGAGCGGCGTCCGTGCGCCGGATCGGCGACGGAGTGATCGTCGAACTCACCGACGGCCGGACAGTAACGGGTAGCCACGCTCTGATGGCGGTTGGCTCCGTGCCTCGGACGAAGGGGCTCGGACTGACCGATGTGGGCATCCGCCTGCGGCCAGGTGGGCACGTGAACGTGGACCGGATGTCCCGAACCTCTGTCCCGGGGGTCTACGCAGCGGGTGACTGCACCGGCGTCCTGCCGCTGGCGTCCGTCGCGGCAATGCAGGGTCGCATCGCAATGTGGCACGCCCTCGGCGAGGCGGTCAGCCCGTTGCGTCTGGGCACGGTGTCCTCCAACATCTTCACCGAGCCGGAGATCGCGACGGTCGGCGTCACGCAGGTGATGAAGGACACCGGCGCGGTGGCGGCCGAAGTGACGACCGTGCCGCTCTCCCGTAACCCGCGCGCGAAGATGATGGGCATCGAGGACGGTTTTGTGAAGCTCTTCTGCCGGCCTGGTAGCGGGAGCGTCCTCGGTGGAGTTGTCGTGGCTCCGCGTGCCTCCGAGCTCATTCTTTCTGTGGCGCTCGCTGTCGAACACGGACTCACGGTCGATCAGATCGCGCATACGTTCTCCGTGTATCCATCGCTGTCCGGATCGATAACCGAGGCAGCTCGAGTGCTGCGGCCACGGGACTTCTTCGCTGGCTTCGACAACCCTGTGTGAGCCGCTCAGCATAGGTCCTCCCCGGTGGGCAGTCGAATCAGGGGCATGCGTCTGGTGGTGCCGAGTCCCGCTCCGAGTTCTCCTCGCTTGCGCCTCCGGTAGTGGGATGCGGCTGGGATGAGAGTAGGTCAGGTTCAGCGCCAGATCCATAGCTGATCCAGGTGGAGATGCAGACTCGAGGTTCGGGTCGCCATTTCTTCGAGGAATTTCGCGTTCTGGTGCGGGACCGGCTCTGGCATGGCAGCGCGGCGCCATCTTCTTGGATCAGCGAAGGTGCGGGCGACACGCACTTGGCACGGTGGGCGACGTTCGCTATAGTTCGAACATGCGTTCGTGCGAATGAGATGATCGAGATCGACGCTGCGGTATCGAGAAGGTCATCTACTTCTGACGTTAAATCATTCTAATATTTAGTAGAAGTAAGGCAGGTGCCGTGGACCCGTTTTCTGACCCTGCGGCAATGCCACTCGGTTAAGGAGGAGGGGTGTTCGTCCATCCCGACACGCCAACACCCGATCCCTTTCTGGTCAACTTT
>NZ_JALKFX010000081.1 GCF_023243045.1 Frankia sp. AgB32 | reverse complement strand
CCAACAGACACCGGCACCCGACATGATCAGCCACCGAAGATCATCCTTGCCCGGACCGCTTAACTAAGCGCCATTGGGCCATGGCGGCAGCGCACGCCTGGGGGTCGAGATTTCAAGCGGGAAGGGGGGCCACTGCGGGGCTCCGGCATGATCGCGGCCTGGCTGGTTCTGGCGGTCTTTCACCCGCCGCCAGCGCAGGATCCGGACTGCCTGGACAGCGTGGACAGCACCGACAGCCGGTACGCACAGCGCTTGTTGTCGGTGGGCGTGCCACCCCTGGTCCTGTCGTTTGTCGGCGCCCGGGGGGGGGGCGGGGGGGGGGGGGGGGCGGCGGGGGGGGGGCGGGGGGGGGGGGGGGGGGGGGGGGGGGGGGGCGGGGGGGGGGGGGGGGGGGGCGGGGGGGGGCCCCCCCCCCCCCCCCCCCCCTCGACCGCTGCGGGCGGCGGCATCAGGTGGCCACGGTGCTGATACTCCCGTTGGTGCCGATGCGCCTGATCCGATGGTTGCCGTAATCGGCGATGAAGAGATTGCCTGCGCGATCGACGGTCATCCCGTCGGGCATCTTCAGGGTCGCGCTCGTCGCTGGACCGCCATCACCGGAGTAGGCGCCCTTGCCCGTGCCTGCGACTGTGCTGATCTCGCCAGCCGTGTTGATGCGGCGGATTCTGTTGTTGTGGGTGTCGGCGATGTACAGGGTGCCGTCCGGTGCCGCCGCAACCCGCCTGGGGCCGTGGAGCAGGGCCCGGGTGGCCGGTCCGCCGTCGCCGGAGAACCCCTCGACGCCGGCGCCCGCCACCGTGGTGATCTTCCCGCCGGTGCTGATGCGACGGATGCGGTTGTTCTGCGAATCCGCGACGTAGAGGTTGCCGGCGGTGTCGATCGCGAGCCCGCACGGCCCGTTGAGGGCCGCCCGAGTCGCCGGTCCGCCGTCCCCGGAGAACCCGGGTTGGCCGGTACCGGCAACTGTGCTGATCACACCGCCGCGGGTGATGCGCCGGATCCGGCCGGTGTCGAACTCCGCGACGTACACGGTGCCGGCAGCGTCGACGGCCACTCCCGTGGGGGCGGACAGGCCGGCATTGATCGCGGGTGCACCGTCGCCGGAGAAGGCCGGGTTCCCGTTGCCGGCCAGCGTCCCGATCACCCCCGTGGCGGAGACAACGCGCACCCGCTCGTTTCCGCCGTCGGCGAGAATCAGGCGGTCGCCGGCGGCGTCCACGCCTACCCCGTCAGCGTCCCGCAGCTGTGCGTGGACCGCCGGGCCGCCATCCCCGGAATATCCCTCCGTGCCGTCTCCCACCGCGCTGTCGACGCGACCGTCCGGACCGATACGACGCACCCGGCCGGAATCGTAGTCGGTCACATAGAGATTGCCCGCCCCGTCGACCGTCACGTCGTTGGGGCCGAGCAGTCCAGCGTTCACCGCGAAACCGTGGTAAGCCGCCGTAGTCCGTTCCGGCCGGAGGGTCGCCGCCGCCGTCGGCCGACCGGCCGGTTCCGCCGATCCGCCGGCACCGAGCGCCTCGAACAGAAGCACGCCCAAAGCCACCGCGGCGGCCGTGCCCGTCACCGCGCCCAGCCGCCTGGCGTGCCGGCCACCGATCAGTAGCCAGTTCCATGACGCGCGCGGATCGCCGAGCGGGTCGCGCCGCGCATGCGGCATCGGCGAAGTGGTGGCCTGCGTTCGGGGCTGTGATGACGAGCCCTGGGTAGCGGGGGGCGCGGCGGCCGAGCGCGGCGCGGGCACCGCGCTCGGCCCATCCCCCACGTCGGACGGTGGCTGACTGATGGCCGCAGGTGCGGCGCTGGCAGGGGCCGCGCTGGCAGGGACCGCGCCGACGGTACGGACGGCGTCGAGGACATCGTCGGGAAGCAGCAACCGGACGTCATTGCTGATCAGCCAGTCGCGGCCGAACACGGCGGCGGCGGCGCGGCCGAGTTCGATCGTGAACGCTCGGGCGGTCGGCGGCCGGTCGGTGGCCTTCTTGGCCAGCGCCCGCAGCACCACCGCGGCGACCGGTGCGGGGACGCCCGGCGGCGCTGCCGGAATGTCCATCAGATGGTGTCGCAACAGCGCCTCCGGCGACTGACCGGAGGGGAACGGCGGCCGTCCGGTGAGCAGTTCGTAGAGCACCGCGCCGAGCGCGTACAGGTCGGTGGCAGGCATCAGTCGGCCGGCACGCCACTGCTCGGGCGCCATGTACGTCCACGTCCCAATCACCGAGCTGGTGGCTCCACCGGAGCCGTCGAACAGCTTCGCAATACCGAAATCGGTGATTTTCGGCAAACCGTCGACGGTCAGCAGGACATTGCTGGGCTTGACGTCGCGATGCAGCACCCCGGCGGCATGCGCGCAGCCCAGTGCCTCCGAGACTGCCAGCGCGATCGCGCAGGACACCATGGGCGACCTGACGATTCCGCGGCGAGCGGCCAGCGTGCCGCCAGCGAGCTGCTCCATCACGATAAGCCGCAGGCCGGCCGACTCCACATATTCGTACAACCGGACGATATGCGGATGGTCGAGGCGGGCGAGAATCCGCGCCTCGGTGCAGAACCGATCCGGATCGCTGCCGGCGATGTCGGCCACCAGGATTTTTATCGCCACCGAGCGATCAAGCCGCCGATGCCGCCCGGCGAGCACCAGGCCGAACCCACCCCGACCCAGCTCGGCGCCGATCTCGTACTGCGGCAGAATCGCCTCGATCAAGGCACGATCAACAATCACCGAGCTCGTCGCTCCCGCGCTTCCCAGATGAGTTTCGCACGGTAGACCATACCCGTCCTTCCCAGCTACCGACACACGGCCGAAAGATTACCTCTCCGCATCCTGTCAAATAGTCGTCACGAACTCGAGTCGCAGCCGTCCGGACCCCGATCTAGGTTGGACGTGACGCCAAGGAAGCCACCTTCCTGACACTTTGATCGACACAGCACTGCCAGGGGAATGGGTGGCAACCAGGCGTCGTAATGCCTCGACAAGCCGTACAACAGATTTTGCTCCCACACCGCGGGAGTCACGTCCCACAGGGAGTTCGCCCGTTATGGCGGAAAATATGGTCGCAACGTTGTACCCGCCCGCAAACTACCGGCCGGTCTCCAACCGGTCGCCGGAGCCGTCGGAACAGAGTCCGATTGTGCTCAACCAGGGGTCCACCGGCTCGTTGTACCGACTTTTCAACCGGCCAAGCCAGAACATAAGCGCGCACCTGTGGCTGTCCCAGAACGGCAGGGTCGAGCAGTACATTCCGTTCGACGAGACCGCCTGGCCGCCGATCCCGGATGGTCCACCGAAGATCTACTGCATACTTGAGGGAGAGCGAGAGGATCTTCTGACCATCAGCCAGCAGTGGCGACTGAGCGAGCTTCTCAGGTGGGGGCAGGCCGAGCTGGGTTGGCCACTGACGAACATAGACGGCTCTGACATCAGCCGCACCGGAACCACCGGAGCCTGCCCCGACGGATTCTACCGCCTCAGCGGAATACAGGCTGGCCAGTACGACGCCGTCGTCAAAGGCGCGGAGAATCCGTGGCAGAGCCCCGATCGTGACGAACCGGATCCGGTGGGCGCTTGGACGACCCTCTATCCCAACTACGGCTCCAATCCCGTCGGCGCGGTTCTTACAATTCAGAGATGGTACAACGAGATCTATGCGAACTCCTCGCCGTCCAATCCAAAGTTCCTACATGTGAATGGAAGATATGATGACGATACCGTGAAGGCGATCAAGTTTCTTCAGGGGGACCCGAACAGGGGATATGCGCGGGTCAAGGTAGACGGCATCTGCGGGGATGCCACGTGGGACAAGGCATACTGGCTCTACACCCACCCCAAGCGCACGCAGCAGGAAAGCTCCACGGCGCGGACCGGGATGCCTGTCGGCGTCTGAGGTTCCGTGCCGGCGACACCATGTGATCGTCCGGGGCATGCGGGTGGGAGATACGGGCCGTACCCCAGCCGGCGCGGTCCCACCGGCATGCCCCTCCCCCGGGGGTCCCGACCCAGCCCAGCACACGACCGATGCTCTCCGCATGTCCGCCGCACATCGTCCCTCACGACTCTGCGTCGCCCACCCAGTCCGCTGACCAGCGAGGCCGGCTCCCCATCCTCCTGGCCCCATGGCTGGCCGCCCCGTCGAGCACATTGGCGCGGCGGGCCGGCTGATCTCATGGACGTCGAGGACGGGGCAATGATCGAGCAGGAACCGTTCGGCGTCACGATGCCGACATCGCAGCGAGCGGGACCGTCGCACGTCGGCGGCTCATGCCGCCAGGCTGCTGATCCACTGCCCAGGTCTCCGGCGGCCCAGGGACCGCGGATGAAGCCGAGCCTGCTCCACGCCTTTCGCTGCTCTCGCGGGCGCATACTGAAGTGATGTCGACGGGCCCGGGTGATCCGCACATCCACGTGGACAACAGGGTGCTGCAGACCGGAGCGGCGTACCGCAACCTGGTCGTCGCGTCGGTCGGCAGCGCACCGGACGCGCCGACCGTCGTCACCACCGGATGCGGTCTGCGCGTTGCCTACGCGATGACGTCCCGCCGGCCGGAAAGCGTCACCTGCCTGCCCTGCCGGAACCACGCCGAACGCGAGCACCTGCGCTTCGCCGAGCACGTGGAGCGCCTGGGCCGACTGCCGGGCAGCCCGATGGCCGCCGGACAGGCGACGGGCGCCGCCCGCTGGGCCCGGGACCTCGCCACCCGGTACTCCAGCCGGTGACCATCAGCGACCCAGATCAGTCGCCACCGCATCGTCAGAGCAGACAACCACGAGTCTCAACGCTTCCTGCCGCGGTACATGATGCCGTGGACGCCTACCTGCTGGCTGCCGATGCCACAGATCCCGATCTCGTGGAAGGCTTCTACGTGATCGGCTCCGCGGCGTTGGGCGATTTCCGGCCCGGGTCCAGCGACATCGACTTCGTCGCTGTCACCACTGTCCCCGCAGACCAGCAGGTCGCGGCGTTGACCCGCATCCACGCCGACCTGACCCACCACCCGCCCCTCGACGGGATCTACACCACCTGGCTCGATCTCGCCCGGCCTCCAGGACAGGCATCACCCGGACCGCATGCTCACGGCCGACGGTTGCATCCGCGCTGCGATCACCAACGCCACCCTGTCACCTGGCACAGCCTGGCCCGCCACGGCGCGGCAATCCGCGGCCCCAAGCCCGTCGAATGCGATATCGCGGCCAATCCCGAGGAACTCGCTCACTGGACGCGCGGCAATCTCGCAGGTCCCTCTACCGCAACCCCCTCACCCGACGAACCGAGGCGCTGGCGTTCGTGGACATGGTCATCGCCGACGCCCCCCCAACCCACGGGAACCAGCTAACCGCCCTGCCGCGCGGACCTCACTGCGCCCACGGAAGAGGGATCTTGTCCTCGCTATCGGGCAGCATCGCCTTGCCGTCGATCATCATGGCGACCAGCGCCTCGGCTGGGCCGCTCACGGCTTTGAGGCGCCGTACCGCGCCAGCGGGCACGACGATGGCCTGACCGGCCTTGGCCCGAGCCGCCTCGCGGTGGACCTCGACCTCGAACTCGCCCGACAGCGGCATCCACACCTGTTCGCGGTCGATGACATGCACGGGGGTGGACGAGCCCGCGGCGAGTTCCACGCGCCAGGTGCTGAGTTCGGCGCTGCCCTGGCTCGGTCCCGCCAGGGCGAACATCGAGCCGGCGGGGGTGGTGGTCGTCCGCTGCTCGCTCTGACTGATCACGTACATGGCGCCTCCCAAGTAAAGTTGCTTTACTACCGATGAGTAAAGTGGCTTTACCTTGAGGTGTCAAGATGTGCGGGTGACGACCCACGACCCACTCGAGCGCACCGAGATCACGTTTCTGCTCGGGATGGCCTTCCAGCTGGTCCTCGGCGAGTTCGTGGGCCGGCTCGACGCCGCCGGTTACGACGATCTGCGCCCGGTGCACGGGCTGGTCTTCCAAGCGCTCGGCGGCGCTGGCGCGACCAGCAGCGAGCTGGCCGAGCAGCTCGGCGTTACGAAGCAGGCCGCCGGCCAGATCATCGACGACCTGGAACGACGGTGCTACGTCGAACGCCAGGCACACCCCGCGGGCGGGCGGCGCAAGCTCGTCGTCCTGACCGACCGGGCCCGAACCCACCTCGCGGTGGCCGGCCAGACCCTGCACGAGCTGGAGGAACGGCTGGCCGCGCAACTGCGCGAGGTCGGCCTGGAGATGCCCCGCGCCGAACTCGCGGCGATGATCCGTGCCCTTGCGGGCGACTCCGTTCCGCCGCTGCGCCCTGTCTGGTGACGCGTGGCGCCACTGCGGGATCGCCGCGCCGGCTCGCGGAAAGGCCGGCTTCCCGCGAGCCGGCGTCGGGTATGGCGGGTCAGTGCGTGGCCGGCGCAAACAGCCGACCGCCGGCAGGATCAGCAGTACACGCGGTAGGCAGCCGGGAAGTAGGCCGAGGCGCAGCTGTACCAGACCCGCGGGTAGCCTTCCCAGTCCACCTGGAGGACACCCTGTGAACTGGAGTACGACAGCAGGGTGATGGTGCCGCGATGGCCACTCGGATAGTCGGTGGTGACCGTTGCGCCCGAGACGCTGTAGGTGAATGGATACGAGGCGGGATACGGCGCGAGCGTTCCCACCTTGACGTGGTCGGTGCGGAAGCCGGAGGGCACCGAGTGGCTGACCGGGTCGAACTTCCACAGCGCCGCCGGGGTGTACTGGTCGGGCGCCGGGCTGTACCAGATGCCCACCCGCCCCGAGCTGAGCGGCGCCGGGCTGCTGGTCGAGGCGACGGTGGTGGCCGTGATCGCGCCGGAGCGGGCCTGACCGGCCGCCGACGCCGCGGGCGTCCAGGTCGGGCTGGCCGGCAGCCTGATCGCACCCCCGGCACCACCCGCCAGGCCGGCCAACAGCAGGGCGGCGGCCAGGACCATCAGCGCCACCGCGGCGGCGACCAACCTCGAGGATTGGCGCGCGCCGACGGCGCCTGGGATCGGGCATGGCTGAGCAGAAGATCTCATAGTTCCCCCGAACGACGTGTTGCGCGATGGGGATCATCGTCGCAGCGGGAGGGCGATCGGGGACCGGTTAGCCGTCTGCGTGACGTGCTGACCGGCTTCCGTGGAGGTTGGTCCCGGTCTGCGCTGAACCGGCCCTGAATGCGCAGGCCCTCGCACCGCCCGACGATCCGGCGGCGCGCGGCCGTCCGGAACTGTCGGTACGGCCTGGCACCATGGCGGGCATGGGCAGCAGACCTGGGTCGGACGAGCAGCGGCTGCGTGACCTTGCCCGGTTACGGCGAGTGCGGGACCGGATCGACCGGGAGTACGCCCAGCCGCTCGACGTGGAGGCGCTCGCGCGCGGGGTGCACATGTCGTCGGGGCACCTCAGCCGGCAGTTCCGGGCGGCGTACGGCGAGTCGCCGTACGGGTATCTGATGACGCGGCGGATCGAGCGGGCGATGTCGCTGCTGCGCCGCGGCGATCTGTCCGTCACCGAGGTGTGCTTCGCGGTCGGCTGCTCGTCGCTGGGCACGTTCAGCAGCCGGTTCACCGAGCTCGTGGGCGTCCCGCCGAGCGTTTACAGACGCCAGCAGGCTCCAGGCAGTGGCGACGACGACGGCGCCAACCCCGTCGCGGAGCCGCCGACGTGTGTCACGAAGCAGGCGACCAGACCGGTCAGGAATCGAGAAGCGCAGGTCAGCGGCTCGACCGTAGCGTGACCGCCATGGACATCGCGATTCACTCCACGTTCCTCCCGCACACCGACCCGGAGGCGTCCCTGCGCTTCTACCGTGACGTTCTCGGCTTCGAGGTCCGCCTCGACGTCGGCGGCGGCACGATGCGCTGGATCACCGTCGGGCCCAAGGGCGAGAGCACCACGGCCATCGTTCTCACGCCGCCGGCGGCCGACCCGGGCGTCACCGACGAGGAGCGTCGCGTCATCACCGAGATGATGGCCAAGGGCACCTACGGCATGCTCCTGCTCGCCACCCATGATCTCGACGGGGCGTTCGAGCAGGTCCAGGCCGGGGACACCGAGATCGTCCAGGAGCCGACCGAGCAGCCCTACGGCGTGCGCGACTTCGCCGTGCGCGACCCCGCGGGCAACATGATCCGCATCCAGCAGCTGCGCTGAGCCACGCCGACGACCGACCGACAGCAGCGCCCGGCCGCACCGCCGGTCCGGGCGGAGGGAGACCACGCGATGAGCACGGCCGCCGACAGCCCCGCCGCGGACAGCCCCGCCGCCCCGAGCCATGCCGCCGACAGCCATGATCTGATCCGCGTGCACGGCGCGCGGCAGAACAACCTCAAGGATGTCAGCGTCGAGCTGCCCAAGCGCCGCCTCACCGTGTTCACGGGGGTGTCCGGCTCGGGCAAGAGCTCGCTGGTCTTCGGCACGATCGCGGCCGAGTCGCAGCGGTTGATCAACGAGACGTACAGCGCGTTCGTGCAGGGTTTCATGCCGACACTGGCCCGCCCGGAGGTCGACGTCCTCGACGGGCTGACGACCGCGATCATCGTCGATCAGAGCCGGATGGGCACGGACCCCCGGTCCACCGTCGGCACCGCGACGGACGCGAACGCGATGCTGCGGATCCTGTTCAGCCGGCTGGGCCAGCCGCACATCGGCCCGCCGAACGCGTACTCGTTCAACGTGCCGTCGGTGAGCGCCAGCGGCGCGATGACGATCGATCGCGGCGGCGCCAGCAAGGCGGTGCGCAAGACGTTCAACCGGCTCGGCGGAATGTGCCCGCGCTGCGAGGGCCGCGGGGCGGTCTCCGACATCGACCTGACCGCGCTGTACGACGACGCGAAATCCCTCAACGAGGGTGCGCTGACGATCCCCGGTTACAGCATGGAGGGCTGGTACGGCCGGATCTTCTCCGGCTGCGGCTTCTTCGACCCGGACAAGCCGATCCGGAAGTTCACGAAGCGCGAGCTCGCCGACCTCCTGCACAAGGAGCCGACGAAGATCAAGGTCGACGGGATCAACCTCACCTACGAGGGCCTCATCCCGAAGATCACCAAGTCGATGCTGTCCAAGGACGTCGACGCGCTGCAGCCGCACGTCCGCGCGTTCGTGGAACGGGCCGTCACGTTCGCCACCTGCCCCGAGTGCGACGGCACCCGCCTGGCCGAGCCGGCGCGCACGTCGAAGGTCAACGGGATCAGCATCGCGGATGCCTGCGCGATGCAGATCAGCGACCTGGCCGACTGGGTCCGCGGCCTCGACGACCCGTCGACGGCGCCGCTGCTCGCGACGCTCGGGCGCACCCTGGACTCGTTCGCGCGGATCGGCCTCGGCTACCTCAGCCTCGACCGGCCGTCGGGGACGCTCTCGGGCGGCGAGGCGCAGCGGGTGAAGATGGTCCGCCAGCTCGGCTCGTCGCTCACCGACGCCACCTACGTCTTCGACGAGCCCACCACCGGCCTGCACCCGCACGACATCGCCCGGATGAACGACCTGCTGCTGCGGCTGCGGGACAAGGGCAACACGGTGCTCGTCGTCGAGCACAAGCCCGAGGCCATCGCGATCGCCGACCACGTCGTCGACCTCGGCCCCGGCGCCGGATCCGGTGGCGGCACGGTGTGCTTCGAGGGCACCGTCGACGGACTGCGGGCCAGCGACACCGTCACCGGCCGTCACCTCGACGACCGGGCCAGTCTCAAGCCGACCGTGCGCACCCCCACCGGGACGCTGGAGATCCGCGGGGCGAACGCGCACAATCTGTGCGACGTCGACGTCGATGTTCCCCTCGGGGTGCTCGTCGTCGTCACCGGTGTGGCCGGCTCGGGAAAGAGTTCGCTGGTGCACGGGTCGATCCCGGCGGGGGCGGGGGTCGTGTCCGTCGGCCAGGGGGCGATCCGCGGCTCGCGGCGGTCCAACCCGGCGACCTACACCGGGCTGCTCGAACCGATCCGCAAGGCGTTCGCGAAGGCCAACGGGGTGAAGCCAGCGTTGTTCAGCGCCAACTCCGAGGGCGCCTGTCCGTCCTGCAACGGCGCCGGGGTCATCTACACCGACCTCGCGATGATGGCCGGCGTCGCGAACACCTGCGAGGACTGCGAGGGCCGGCGCTTCGACGCCGCGGTGCTCGCGTACCGGTTCGGCGGCCGGGACATCAGCGAGGTGCTGGCGATGCCGGTGACCGAGGCCGCGGAGTTCTTCGGCGCCGGCGAGGCCCGCGTCCCGGCGGCGCACGCCATCCTGGGCCGCCTCGCCGACGTTGGTCTCGGCTACCTCAGCCTCGGCCAGCCGCTGACCACGCTGTCCGGCGGGGAGCGTCAGCGGTTGAAGCTCGCGACCCACATGGCGTCGAAGGGCGGCGTCTACGTCCTCGACGAGCCGACCGCCGGCCTGCACCTCGCCGACGTCTCCCAGCTCCTCGGCCTGCTCGACCGTCTCGTCGACGCCGGCACGTCCGTGATCGTCGTCGAGCACCACCAGGCCGTGATGGCCCACGCCGACTGGATCATCGACCTGGGGCCTGGTGCCGGTCATGACGGCGGCCAGATCGTGTTCGAGGGCACCCCGACCGATCTCGTCGCCGACCGGTCCACGCTCACGGGCCAGCACCTCGCCAGCTACGTCGGCGCCTGACACGGCCGCCGGTGCGGGTGCGCTCGGGGACTGTGACTGCGGAAAGTGAAATAGCACTTACTGGCAATAGTCAGGGTTGATCGGACCCGCTACAAATGCCGGGTGATCCGGACACGATGCGTTTTCCCTGTCACCATCCTTTCCCGTTGTGGCGCCGCCTGCGTACTCGGCGTGACCATCGCCGCGGGCGTGCTGGCCATCGGGCCGGCCGCCGGCGCGGCGACCCCCGACGAGCCGGCCGCCGCAGTGGGACGTGCGGTGCAGCCGCTGTTACTCACCGGTGACAACCAGGTCACGCAGGCAACCGACATCTCGCCGGCGGGCGCGGTGGTCGGCACCTCCGGCCCGCTGCCGCCACCGGTGATCACCGGGCCGCTCGGACCGAAGAGCGGCTGGCGCTGGCTGGTGCCGCCGGTGGCCGGGCCGGCACTGGCGCAGCGGCTCACCGTGCCCGCGGGGACGGTCGGCGTGGAGGTCAACGGCGTCACCGACCTGGGTGAGGCCGGTGGTGTGGTGATCGGCCCGGCCAACTACGACCGCCAGCCGGTGCGCTGGTCGGTGGCGGGCACCCGGACGACCGCGCTGGCGCCAGGGCCCGACGAGGGCTCCCAGGTCACGACCGTCGGCCCCGCCCAGTGGGGCGTGTTCACCGGTGACTCGATCAGCGGCGCCTCGGCCATCGTCGCCCGCGACGGGACCCGCACCGAGCTGCACGGCACCCCCGACCTGGCGGACGCGCGGATCATCACAGCCCTGTCGATCGCCGGCCCGCGCACCGCGCTGCTGGGGACGATCAGCGGTGTCGGCCGGGGCTCGCGCGGCCGCACGGTGATCTGGCAGGACGGGGCGACGCTCGCGCTGCCCACGTTCGGCCAGCTCGACCTGCCGCAGCTGAACTGCGCGTCGGCGATCCAGCCGGACGGCACCGTCGCATACAGCGGCATCGTGTCCTACTCGCCGGACACCGGCTTCACCCGGGCGCTCACGGTGCGCCGCGGCGGCCTGGCCGGCGCGGACATCGCGCTGCCGACCGCCGGCCGCGTCGGTTCGCTGAGCTGCTCGTCGTTGGACGCCCTGTCCGGCGACGGGTGGGTCGCCGGCTACCTGTTCGACGCCTCCGCCACCCCGGCCCCGGAGGCCGCCGCGCTCTGGCACGTCGCCGGCGGTGCGACGCCGGCGCTGACCACGATTCCCGTGCGCGCCGGGGAGACGAAGAAGGGGACGCGAGCGGTGGCCGTCGCCAGCCGCGGCCGGGCCGTCGTCGTCGCCACCACCGCGGACGGTGTCAGCACGCCGTGGTTGTGGTCGAACGGCGCCCGCACCCCGCTGGCCCTCCCGGCCGGCTGGACGCTGCGCAACGTCGTCGAGATGACCGACTCCGGCCTGATCCTCGCGAACGTGCGTAACAGCGATGGCGCGGTCCGCCCGGTGGTGTGGCGCACGGGCGGCTGACCAGGACGGGCACCACCCCGATCGGACGGGTCCGCGGATGGCCCTCGTCGAGGCTGGCGAATCGGCGCTAGTTCGCTATAGCTTCCAATGCGGCCCGCAGGATGCGCGATGCTGACTGCGCGGCGGCGCCATCCGGGACGCGGTGCCGCGCGGAACGCGGTGCCGCGCGGAACGCGGTGCTGGCGGGATCACGAACAGGGAGCTGATGTGGACACTGTCCTCAACGAGCTGCGCGCCGAGGTCGCCCGGCTGCACGCCGAGCTGCTGCGGTGGGAGCTCGTCGTCTGGACGGCCGGCAACATCTCGGCCCGGGTGCCCGGCCGCGACCTCATGGTGATCAAGCCGTCGGGCATCAGCTACGACGAGCTGACGCCCGAGTCCATGGTCGTCACCGATCTGGACGGCAAGGTCGTCGAGGGTGATCGTGCGCCGTCCTCGGACACGGCGGCGCACGCCTACGTCTACCGGCACATGCCGCACGTCGGCGGGGTGGTCCACACCCACTCGACGTACGCGACGGCGTGGTCGGCCCGCGGCGAGGCGATCCCGTGCTCGCTGACGATGATGGCCGACGAGTTCGGCGGCGAGGTGCCCATCGGCCCGTTCGCCCGCATCGGCGACGACTCGATCGGCCAGGGCATCGTCGAGACCCTGACCGACCACCGCTCCCCCGCCGTGCTGATGAAGAACCACGGCGTGTTCACCATCGGCAGGTCGGCGAAGGCCGCCGTGAAGGCCGCGGTGATGTGCGAGGAGGTCGCGCGGACGATGCACGTGGCCCGTCAGATCGGTGAGCCGACGGTCATCGCGCCCGACGACGTCGACGCGCTCTACGCCCGCTACCAGAACGCCTACGGCCAGACCGGGAGCAAGTGACATGGCGCCCGCGACCTGCTGGTTCCTCACCGGCAGCCAGGGTCTCTACGGTCCGGAGACGCTCGCGCAGGTCGAGGCGCAGTCCCGGGCGGTCGTCGACCAGCTGGGCGATGCCGGGACGCTGCCCGTCCCGGTGACCTGGACGCCCGTGCTCACCGACTCCGGCGCGATTCACCGGATCATCCTGGCCGCGAACGCCGACCCGGACTGCCTGGGCCTCATCGCCTGGATGCACACCTTCTCCCCGGCGAAGATGTGGATCACCGGTCTGAACGCGCTGACCAAGCCGTTCCTGCACCTGCACACGCAGGCCAACGTGTCGCTGCCCTGGGCGGACATCGACATGGACTTCATGAACCTCAACCAGGCCGCCCACGGCGACCGGGAGTTCGGCTACATCCAGACCCGGATCGGCGTCCCGCGCGTCACTGTCGTCGGCCACGTCTCCGACCCGGTGACGCAGGCGCGGGTCGCCTCCTGGCAGCGGGCGGCGCGGGGCGTCGCCGCGACGCGCAGCCTCAGGCTCGCCCGCTTCGGCGACAACATGCGCGACGTCGCCGTCACCGAAGGCGACAAGGTCGAGGCCGAGCTGCGGTTCGGCGTCTCGGTGAACACCTACGGCGTGAACGACCTGGTCGAACGGGTCGACGGGGTCGGCTCGGGCGAGATCGACGCCCTGGTGGACGAGTACGTCGACGCCTACGACCTCGTCGACGACCTGGCGCCCGGCGGCGACCGGCACGAGTCGCTGCGCTACGGCGCGCGGATCGAGGCCGGGCTGCGCTCGTTCCTCACCGAGGGTGGCTTCGGCGCGTTCACCACCAACTTCGAGGACCTCGGCGGGCTGCGTCAGCTCCCCGGGCTCGCGGTGCAGCGCCTCATGGCCGCCGGCTACGGCTTCGGCGGCGAGGGCGACTGGAAGACCGCGGTGATGCTGCACGCGGTGAAGGCGATCGGCGCCGGCGCCCCCGGCGGCACCTCGTTCATGGAGGACTACACCTACCACCTCGGCCCGGGCACGCCGAAGATCCTCGGCGCGCACATGCTGGAGGTCTGCCCGAGCATCGCGGTCGACCGGCCCCGCCTGGAGATCCACCCGCTGGGGATCGGCGGCCGGGAGGACCCGGTGCGCCTGGTGTTCGACGCCGCCCCCGGGCCGGCGACGATCCTCGGCATCTGCGACCTGGGCGACCGCTTCCGCCTCGTCCTCAACGAGGTGACGGTGGTCCCGCCGGACGAGCCGCTGCCGAAACTGCCCGTGGCCCGCGCGGTGTGGGAGCCCAAGCCCAGCCTCGCCGGCTCCGCCGAGGCGTGGATCACCGCCGGCGGCCCGCACCACACGGTGATGTCCACCGCGGTCGACACCGACCAGATCGCCGAGTTCGCCACGATCCTCGGCGTCGAACTGCTGGTCATCGACGGCGCGACGAACCGCCGGGACTTCGCCGACCGCATCCGCTGGAACCAGGCGTACTACCGCCTCGCCCAGGGCTTCTAGGCAAGGGGGCGGCCGGACCGTGACGACACCATCAGCCGTCGGCGACGACATCGCCGCGGGCCGGACCGCCCTCGGCATCGAGCTGGGCTCGACCAGGATCAAGGCCGTTCTCACCGGCCCTGGCCATGCCGTGCTCGCCGTCGGTAGCCACACCTGGGAGAACCAGTTCGTCGACCGGGTCTGGACCTACTCCCTGGACGCGGTGTGGACCGGCCTGGCGGCGACGTTCGCCGCGTTGCGCGACGACGTGCGCCGCCGCCACGACGTCGAGCTCACCGGCGTCGGCGCGGTCGGGATCTCGGCGATGATGCACGGCTATCTCGCCTTCGACGCCGCCGGCGAGCTGCTCACGCCGTTCCGCACCTGGCGCAACACGAACACCGGGGCCGCCGCGGAGATCCTCACCGCCCGGTTCGGGCATCAGATCCCGCACCGGTGGAGCGTCGCGCACCTGTTCCAGGCCGTCCTCGACGGCGAGGAGCACGTCGCCCGCCTCGATCACCTGACCACCCTGGCCGGCTACGTCCACTGGCAGCTCACCGGCGAGAAGGTGCTCGGGATCGGCGACGCCAGCGGCATGTTCCCCATCGACCTCGCGCGGCGCGACTACGACCAGGCGATGATCGCCGCGTTCGACGACCTCGCCGCCGACCAGGGCGCGGCGCTGCGGCTCCGCCCGCTGCTGCCGGCCGTGCGGCTCGCCGGGCAGCCGGCGGGCGAGCTCACCGACGCCGGCGCGCGGCTGCTCGACCCGAGCGGCGCGCTGCGCCCCGGCGCTCCGCTGTGCCCGCCCGAGGGCGACGCCGGCACCGGCATGGTCGCGACGAACTCGATCGCGCCGCGCACCGGCAACGTCAGCGCCGGCACCAGCATCTTCGCGATGGTCGTGCTCGAACACGAACTCAGCCGCGTCCACCCGGAACTCGACCTGGTCACCACCCCCGCCGGGGACCTCGTCGCCATGGTCCACTGCAACAACGGCGCCAGCGAACTCGACGCGTGGGTCGGCCTGTTCGACGAGTTCGCCGCCGCCCGTGGCCTGGCCCCGGACCGGACGGCGGCCTTCGACACGCTGCTGCGCAGCGCGTTGGACGGCGCACCCGACGGCGGCGGGCTGATGGCCTACAACTATCTTTCCGGCGAGCCGATCACCGGCCTGGCCGAGGGTCGCCCGCTGTTCCTGCGCACCCCCGACAGCACCTTCGACCTCGCCACCTTCATGCGCACGCAGCTGTACTCGGTGCTGGCCACCCTGCGGCTCGGCATGAACGTGCTCCAGGACGCCGAGTCCGTCCAGCTCGACCGGATGTTCGCCCACGGCGGCCTGTTCCGCACCGCCGGCGTCGCCCAACGCTTCCTCTCCGCCGCGCTGCGCACCCCCGTCTCCGTCGGCGACACCGCCTCCGAGGGCGGTGCCTGGGGCGTCGCCCTGCTCGCCGCCTACCGCCTGCACCACGCGGAGAGCGGCGCCGACCTGGCCACGTTCCTCGATACCCAGGTCTTCACCGGCGGGGAGCTGACGACCGCGCAGCCCAAGTCCACCGACGTCGCCGGCTTCGACGCGTTCATCGCCCGCTACGTCGCCGCCCTCCCCGTCGAGCGCACCGCTGCCGCGATCGACCCGACCTGAACCACCCGGCTGTCGCCCCGCCACGGCGCAGGGCCGACCCGGGGGCCCGCCGCCCCCCGGCCCCCCGGGGGCGCCGCCCCCCCCCCCCCCCCCCCCCCCGGCGGCCCCCCCCCCCCGCGCCCGGGCCCCCCGGGCCGCCGGCCCGCGGGCCCGCCGGGCCGGGCCGGGTGCCGCCGTCTGCCACGAAGCCCCGCGCTCGCGTCCTGGTGTCACCGATAGTGAACGTGGCAGCCGACCATGCGTGGCTGGGATGGTCTGTGGGTCCCTCTGGGCGACAGATCGGGCGTGAACCCGACCAGAGGGACCCACATGCCTTCTCTCCCGTGCAGCCGGTCCGGATCCGTCACCGCGCTGCTCTCAGACCGTGACCATCGGCGGCGGAGCGCTCGATCTGATCACCCCGCCAGTGGGCCGCGCCGCCCCACCGCGCCGCCCCACCGCGCTGCCGCGGTGCCGCCCTGGCCGCCTTCCTGGGAAACGTCAGGATGCGGTCGACCGTTGTGGACGGTGCGCTGCCAGCCGGGCGCAGCCCGTCATGGTCAGGGCGCCGCAGTGGGCAGGCGGCCGCTGGCGAGGAGTTCGGCGCGGTTGGCGCAGCCCAGTTTCGCGAGGATGTTGCGGACGTGGCTTTCGACGGTGCGTTCGCTGAGCACCAGCGCGGCGGCGATCTGGCGGTTCGACTGGGCCTTCGCGAGCAGGGCGGCGACCTCGTGTTCGCGGGCGGTCAACGGGTCGACGGCGCGGCGGGTGGCGGCGAGGGTGGTCAGGAGGCGGTCGGCGCGGGCCAGCGGGCCGGGCATGTCCAGGCGGCGGGCCTGCGTCGCCGCCGCGCTCGCGATCGGCACGGCGGCGTCGGCGTCACCGCGGCGGCGCAGCACGTCGGCGAGCGCCAGCTGGCTGAGCACGACATACGGGCGGGCACCGAGGGCGAGGTCGGCGGCGATCGCGCCGCGCAGCGCCGCCTCCGCCTCGGCCAGCTCGCCCGCGTGCGCCAGTGCCCGCCCGTACGGGCCGGCCATCGCGCCGACGAACAGCACCGTCGGCAGGCCCAGCGCCCCCGGGTACGCCGTATACGGGCGGAGCTGGTCCGCCAGCAGCCGGGCGGCGGTCGCGTCACCGAACGCCTCGACGAGGTCGATGAGGTGCGCGAGGACCCCGCTCCAGCGCAGGTCGTCGGCGGGTGGGTCGCGCAGCAGCGGCCAGAGCTGCTCGTAGGCGGCCCGGGACTCCTCGGCGCGGCCCTCGACCAGCAGCGCGTTCGCCCGGAAGGCGGTCATCAGCGGCGCGGGCGGCGTGGCGTCGAGGTTCGGCCAGAACCCGGCCGACAGCTCGGCGGCGTCGCCGCGCAGCAGGGCGAGGTTCGCCTCCAGGGCGTGGCCGAGCCCGACGGCGAGCTGGTCGCCGAAGGCCAGGGCCAGCTCGCCGGCGGCCTGGCTGTGGGCGCGGGCCGCGGCGAACTGGCCTTCGAGGGCCGCGCGGGCCGCCTGGCCGCGCAGGAGGTGCCAGCGGGCCAGCGGGCCAGCGGGAGCCCGCCGCGCTCGGCGAGGCGGGCGATCTGTGCCGTCGCCTCGTCGGCGACGGCGCGCCAACCGAGCTGCAGGCCCGCGCGTAGTCGCCACTGCTCGGCCAGCACCCCCGACAGCGTCTGGTTCAGCTCCGCCGCCCGCGCCGCGGCGAGCCCGGCGAGGCGCAGCCGCTCGTGGACGCCGTCCGGGTCGGTCAGCACCATCTCCGCCGCCCGCGCGGCGTCCAGCAGCGCCTGGCCACCGCCGTCGCCGGGATTGCCGGCCGCCGGGGTGACGTCCCCGGCGGTGGCGAGCGCCATCGCCTCCCGGGCCAGCGCCCGGGCCTGCGCCGCGCCGCCGGCGAAGGCGAGGATGGTGGCGAGCTGGGCCAGCAGCTGGGCGCGGACCGGCGGTGGCTGGTCGACGGCGAGCGCCGTGCGGCACAGGTCGGCGACGATGCCGGCCGCCTCCGGGAAGGTCACCCAGCGCACGACCAGGGCCGCCTGCGCAAGCAGGCCGGCTCGCGCGGACGCCGCCACCTCCCCCGCGTCCGCGATGCCCGCCGCGGCCGTCGCGGCCAGCTCGCAGTGCGCCAGCGCCTCGGTCAGGGCGCCGGCCAGGTAGTGGGCACGGGCCAGGTCGATGGTGCGCGCGGCCAGCTCGTCCGGTTCGGCGCCGGCCCGGCGCAGCGCCGCGACCGCGACGGTCAGGTGCGCGGCCGCGTCGTCGAAGGCCAGCGCCCGGCGGGCGTCGGCTGCGGCAAGGGTCGCCCAACGCGCCACCGATGCCTGCGCGGCTCGGTCGTGGCGGCCGAGCCCGGCCCAGTGCGCGGCGATGTCCGCGGCCAGGCCGGTCTCGCTCCGCGCGCGGGCCTCGAGGGCAAGCGCGGCGCGGCGGTGCACCGCGCGGCGAGGCCCGTCCTCGCCGCCGGCGAGCGCCTCGGCGAGCAGTCCGTGGGCGAGGCGGAAGCACGGTTCGCCCTCACCTGGTTCGCGGGTCATCAGCCCGGTTCGGCCGGCGGCGTCGACCGCCCGGGCGGCGACCTGCTCGTCGACGTCCGCGGCGGCGGCGAGCAGGGGGAGGTCGACCGGGCCGCGCAGCAGCGCCGCCGCGACGACCACGGGGCGGGCCGCGTCCGGAAGCTGTGCCAGCAGCGTGCTGACCAGGTCCGCGACGGCCACCGGTGGCCCGTCGCCCGCGGCGGCCAGGTCGAGCAGCAGCGGCAGTCCCCCGCTGCGCCGCACGACGCGGCGGGCCGCCTCGATGTCCGCACCGGCCCCGACGGCGCTCAGGTAGTCACCGACCGCCGTGGTGGTGAGCGGGGCCAGCGGCAGGTGCCGCACGCCCGGCAGGCGCAGCAGCTCCTGGCGTGGCCGGCCGCCAGGCTCGGTGGGGTCGTCCCGCGAGGTGACGACGAGCGTCAGCGCGCTGTCCCCGATGCCCTGTGCGACCTGGCGGACGAGGTCGGCGGTGTTCGCGTCGGCCCAGTGGAGATCCTCCAGGACGATCACGACCGGACCGCCGGTGGGCGCGGTCGGCGCGGGCGCGAGGGCGAGGACGGCGTCGGCGACATCGGCGAGGACGGCGAAGCGAACCGCGGCGGCGCTCGCGGAGTCGACGCGCGCCTCGGTCCCGACCTCGGCGCGGCCGGCGGCGGCGATCGCCGCCAGCACCCCGCCGGCGCCGTCCGCCAACGCCGGGCGCACCCGGGCCAGCGCGCGCACGGCCTGCAGCCACGGCCACAGCGGCGGCGCGCTGTGGTCGGCCAGACAGTACCCCCGCCCCGCGGGCGGGCGGCCGGGCGCGCCCCGCAGGGCCTCCTCGACCAGACGGGTCTTGCCCATGCCGGCCGGGCCCGTGACGAGGGCGACCCCACCGCGGCCGGCGCCGGCCTCGGCCAGCAGAACACGCAGGACGGCGCTTTCCTCGTCACGTCCGACAAAGGGACGAGCCGGTCCGGACACCGGCCAATCATGGCGGATCGCCGACCCGGCCGGCGCCGAGTGTGCCGAACCCCGCCGATCTGGTCACCAGCGGTCTCGTCACCGGCGGTCTCGTCACCGGTGGTCGGCGCGGGAGTTCCGTGCCGGGAGCAGTACTGGCACTGAGGTTCGCGGGCCCGCCGGCCGGCATCGTCGATCCCGTCCACGTCACGGGCGGCGACGGACCCACCGCCCGGTGACGCCAGACCTCACCCACGGGAGATCCCGATGGACATCGTTCTTCATCCGATCACCGGCGCGCCGCCGCCGCACCTGCGCGCCTGGGTCGACGCTGTGCTCGCCACCGTCCAGGGCGAGGCCGGCGTGCTGGTCAGCCACGCGCTGGGAATGCCGAGCCGGCAGAGCGGCGTGCCCGGATACCTGCTGACCGCGTGGGCCGATCCGGCGGACGCGGACCGCGCGGCCGCCGCGCCACCGGTCGAGGTCGGCGACGGGGTGCGCGTCGGACCCGGCCGCCGTTACCCCGTGACGGCGAGCGGTCGGGGGTCCGCGGCGACCGGCCCGGCCCGTTTCCTCCAGGTGGCGATCTTCGACGGACCACGCGGCGCGGACTGGGTGGCGGCGTTCGCCGCCAGCGGCGCGCGGCGGGTCTGGCCGGTGATGCGCGCCGTCCCCGGCGTCGTGGCCGGCGCGACGGCGGTGGCCGAGGACGGCGCGGCGCTCGCGCTCGTGCTGGCCGAGAGCGTGGACGCGCTGGAGGAGACGCTGCGCCGGACGATGGCCACGCCCCTGCTGCCCGGCGAGGACCCGGCCCTGCTCACCGGCCCGGACCGGGTCGAGATCCACCGCCTGGCGCACGCCGGACAGCCCGAGGCGCTGCTGGCCGGGCAGGAGGTCCAGGCATGAGCACCGGGTTCGGCCACGAGCGCGTCGACGCCGGCGAGCGCCACCTCGACCTCTCGAAGGTCGACGTGGCGGACCTGACACGGGAGGCCCAGCAGGCATTCGACGGCGGGTTCCACTCCGACCCGCCGTTGTGGACCGTGACGCTCGACGACCGCCAGACGCGCGGGCTGGAGGCGGCCCTCGCGGCCGCCACGCCGTACACCGCCACGATCCCGGCGCCGTTCGGCGGCGGACGGCAGTGCCAGGCCGACCGGGGTGCCGTCGGCGACCGGGAGAAGTTCCGCCTGGAACATCTCGGCGGCGGCCGGGTGGCGCTGCGCACGGCGGCCCTCGGCAGATACGTCAGCGTCCAGCCCTGACCGCGTCGCCGCCAGCAGCCGTGGTCCTTCTGTACGGCCTTAACGCCCGTTCTATCCGTACAGAAGGACCACGACGTCCCCCAGGCATCGAGCCGACCGGCACCGGATGTACATCAGCCGACAACGATGCCCGTCGAGATGCGGGCCGCTGCAACTTCGGAGGCCCCTGATCCGTCACCAGAACCGAGCTAGTCCGTTCGAGACCGGTCACCCGCTGCGCGTCAGGCCGTAGGCACGGGCGGCGAACCCTGGCCTGGGCCAGGCCCGACAGCTACTCGCTCGGCTCGTAGCGGGTACGTCACCCGGCCAAAGAGCAGGGCATCGGCCTGAGCGAGGTTCTCGACCGCGTGCCGATGCAGCTCCTCGTCCGCCGGAATGGCACGGTGATCGCAGCACCCGGCCAGGGTGACGTTGATGGAGTACCGAAGGCATCGCATCGCGCGAGGGTACCGCCGCCGCGGCAGACCGCCGACGGTCCGCCTCACCGCCGATCTGTGTGCGGAGGGGATGGCCAGGGCCCGTGCATGGGAAGCCGCCGACCTGTCTGTTCCACAGGGTTCGGCGTCCGTTTCGTCCCAGCGGAAGGGACAGGAAGTCGTTCTCCCGTGCAGTGCGGTGGGGGCCGGAATCGGATCGGACGCGTGCCGGGGAGGGCGGCGTCGGTGGTGCGGGCGGGGGCCTATCGGGGTTGGGCGGCAAGGCCCCCGAAGTAGTGGGTGAACATGCGGATGCCGCCGGCGGCCTGGGTCCAGTCGAAGTGTTCGTTGGGGGCGTGGTAGCCGTGGCTGGGCAGGCTCAGGCCGAGCAGGGTGACGGGGGCCTTGAGGTACTGGTCCATCGTGAGGACGGCGCCGATCGAGCCGCCCTCGCGGACGAACGCCGGGCGGCGGCCGAAGGCGAAGTCGACGGCGTTGGCCGCGAGCTCGGCGTGCGGGCCGGTGCGGGGGCCGAGGTACGGCGGTAGCCCGGCTTCCATCTCGACGCGGGCGTCGGGGTGGCGGGTGGTGATGAAGTCGCGGACCAGCGCGAAGACCTCCGCCGGCTGCTGGTGCGGGACGATCCGGGCGCTGAGCTTCACCGTGGCGCGCGGCGGGACGACGGTCTTCACGCCGGGGCCGGTGTAGCCGCCGGTGAAGCCGTGCACCTCGAACGTCGGCTCGGCCATGATGCGGCGCACGACCTCGCGGGCGTCAGTGACGCGCAGCGCGGTCAGGCCGTGCGCGGCCATGAAGACGTCGACGTCGAAGCCGGACGCGACGAAGTCGTCGAGCTCGTCGGCGGAGACCGGCGCGACGGCGTCGGCGAACCCGGGGACCAGCACCTTCCCGGTGGCCGGATCGACGCATTCGGCGACTATCCCGGCGAGTTCGGTCAGCGGGTTGCGGGCGGGGCCGCCGGTGAGGCCGGAGTGCGTGTCCGCGGTACCGGTCTCGATCGTGACCTCGAAGGTGACCAGGCCGCGCAGGCCGTAGTCGATCGCCGGGCGGTCCGCGGCGATCCAGATCGTGTCGGAGACCAGCACCGAGTCGGTTGCCAGCCGCGGCAGTTCGGCGCGGACGAACGCCTCGAAGTTCGGGCTGCCGATCTCCTCCTCCAGCTCCCAGAGGAACCGGATGTTCAGCGGCAGCTCGCGGGCCGCCGCGTACTGGGCGGCCTGCAGCGCGGTCAGCGCCGGGCCCTTGTCGTCGGTGCTGCCGCGCCCGACGTAGCGGTCGCCGTCGACGGTGAGCTGGAACGGCTCGGTGACCCATTCGGCCGGGTCCGCGGGCTGCACGTCGAGGTGGTTGTAGATCGTCACGGTCGGCCGCGACGGCCCGGCGAGGTACTCGCCGACGACCACCGGGTTGCCGGCGGTCGGCACGATCCGCGCGGACAGGCCCGCCTCGCGCAGCTGGCCGGCGGCGAGCTCGGCGGTGCGGACGATGTCGGGGGCGTGCGCCGGGTCGGCGCTGACGCCGGCGGCCCCGACGAGCTCGCGCAGCCGCCGTTCGAACTCCGGGCGGCTCGCGGCGACATAGTCGTCCAGACCAGCGAGAAGGGCGTCCGGACCGGCGGCGGCGACGTTACGGTCACCGGGAGCGTGGCTGCCGCCGCGGGCAGGGATGTCGTCAGGCACGGAGAGATCGTACGGATGACGACGCGCACGCGGTCCTCAGCTCGCCGTCTTCGCATTTCGGGTGATGTGACAGACTTGTGCCCAACGCGATGGATCTGGCGCTCTCCGGATACGCGCGTCCGGGGCCGAGCTGGTCCGTTCTCGGGACGGACATGGGTGCATCGCGGGAGGACGGGCAGCCGGTGGACACGCCCCTCATCCCGGGTCCGCGTGTCGCGGACACCCCGCCGATCGTCGCGCGGCACAGTCGTAAGGACTACGCCCTGGAGCCGAAGCCCATCGCGGTGGGCGGGCAGGCGAAGGTCACCGGGGCGCGGCATAAAGCGACCGGGCGACGGGTCGCCATCAAGCAGTTGCGGCACCGCGATGCCGCGGCGTTGTCCCGCATGCGCCGCGAGATCGAAGCCGGCCGACGTTTCGGCGAACATCCCCACGTCATGCCAGTTCTCGACTGGGACGACACCTGGCTCGTCATGCCCGTCGCCAATGCCACGGCGGAGGGCCGCGCGGCCGCGCTGACCGACTCGGACGAGCTGCGCTCGTTGGTGACCGCCATCTGCGAGGCACTGCGGGAGCCACACCGACTCGGCTGGATCCACCGTGATCTGAATCCTCGCAACATTCTCGAGCTCGACGGCCACTGGGTGGTGGCGGACTGGGGACTCGGACGCCGGCCTCGGGGCCGCAGCAGCGCACCTCGCCACACCAGGACAGGCACCTCCTTCGGCACGGAGGGATTCGCGGCGCCCGAGATGCGCGACGACGCGCACGACGTCGGGCCGCAGGCTGACATCTACAGCATCGGCCGTATTGCCGCCTGGGCGCTGACGGGCAGCTGGCCACCGCGCAACGAGAGGATGCTGCCGCCGGACGGGCCCTGGCGGACCATCGTGTGGGAGGCGACCCACCCGTCGCCGGACCGGCGACCGGCCACCGTCGACGAGCTTCTCCTGCTGATCGCCGCCGAGCTGGACGCCGCGACCGCCAACCTGGTCGAGCGGGGACGTGACCTCCTTTCCACCGCCCTGGCCGGCGACGACGCCGCTCCCGGGCAGCTGCTCGAACTCATCGCTTACGGCGGTGATGAGCACACGGCGCTGACAAGCATGATCACACGTCTGACCGGCGCCCCGCTGCGTCAGGCGATCCGCACTGAGCCGCAGGCCGCGGCCGAGGCCGTGGCGGCGCTGCGGACATCGCGAGCCTTGGACGCGACGGCCGCCTCGAACGACGAGGTGATCGGCTGGCTGTTGGAGGTGGCCGACCACGCCGAGGGCCTCGAACGATGGGACCTCCTTGACCGGGCCGTTGACAGCCTTGCGGACAGCATCAGCGCCGGGACCGCGCCGCCCGTCAGGCAGGCGGTCACCGCCTGGTTCGCCAGTCGCGAGCTGCACAGCGCGTGGACAGTCGCGGCCGCGTTGCGGCGGCGGCCCGCGGCCGCGGCGCTGTTCGCCGGTCTCGCCCAGATGCCCACCACCGACCCGCGGATCCGCCGGGCGCTGGCCCCGCCCCCGTCCACCATCACCCGCGATGCCCGCGAGAACGCCGGCACCACCGCGAACGCGAACGCCAACGCGGGTTCCGAGGAAACCGCCCCGGCCGTCGAGGCCGCGAACTCCGCCGAGCTTCTGGACGCCGGCGCCAGCCTGGACCGACGCCGGGTATGGCTTCCGCGTCGCGTGACACGATGGCAGATCGCCGCTGGGGTCACTGTTGCTGTCCTGTTCAGCGCCGTCATCGCTGTCTGGGGAGGGCCATGGCGCAACGGCGCCCCCTCCCCCACCGACGCCATCCCGACCTCCTCGGCCACGGCCACCATCACCGGCCTGCCAACGACGCCGAGCCCGCTCGCCGACCTACCGGACCTCCGACGATTCGTCGCCGGCTGGGACACCTACCCAGGCTGGCAGGCCTGCCGGACCGGCATCCGGGACACGATGCTGACCGGCAGCTTCCCGGCCTCCCCGCGGGTTCCGATCACGCCCACGACCAGCCTCTACTGCACCAACGGCGGCAGCCTGACCGTCATGTTCGCCAGCTTCAGAAGGTACGAGGAGGTCGCGCCACGGTACTTCGACGCGCCCGCGCCAGGCAGCAGTCCGGCGGCATCCGAGGTGCCTCCAGCCGGTGCGCACCTCTTCGCGTGGAGTTCCACCGAACGCGCGCTGGTCTGGGCATCGCCCACCGACGGGCTGATCGGCGTACTGATGACCACCAGCGCCGAGACGGATCTCGTCAGGGTCTGGAACGAGTACAAGTCCTGACTCCGGCCTGCTCCTCAGGAGAGCGGATAGGAAAGTCGAACCCAGCCGCACCATTGTCGAGTTGTTTTCCCGGACTTCTTTTCGGCAAGTAACAGTACCCACCTTGTCGACTCCCCGGGCTCCAGGTACGGGCTGGCATCCACCCAGTTGACGAGAAGACGACTGAAACGCGTCGTCGCGGTGACGGCAGGCGATCTGTCGTCCTGCGAGGTCCGCAGCACCGTGGCGCCCTGCGGCCGCACCGGGTGGATCAGGTACCGCGGATCGCAGGTCTCGATCGGTCCGTAGGTAGGCTCGATCCGCACCGGCCATCCATCCCGGACCGCGGCGACATACGTGACGGGCAGCGACCCACCGGTGGCGCAGTCATCACCTCGGATTGCGACAAACGCGCGAACGCGGAAACCCGTCGGTTCGGCGGCGACGGATTCAATGGGCTTGTCACAACGGCTGGTGACAGCGATCGGGCGGCGGACCTGCAGGGGCCGTCCGTCCTGCCAGAGCCACACGGACCAGGAGTCGGCGACCAGCTGCTCGCCCACGCTGTGCAGGCCGGCCGCCGCGTCCTCGTCGCCATCGCCGTCGACATCGGCGTAGACGACCGGACCTGTCATGGTCGAGGTGATCCGCCCCTCCACAACGTCGGCCAACCGTTCGCCCCGGCCATTCGTGAGGCGGATGGTCGCCGAGGTCGCGTCGTCGAACCATTCGAGGTTGCCGAGATTCACCGCGCGGATCGCCCGGTTGATCACAGCTGGTCGGGCCGGGCTCGTAGCTGCCGGTGGGGGTGCCGCCGCCTTCCCCGAGCACCCGATCACCGCGGTGACCAGGGCAAGGGAGAAAAAGGTACGGAAGACTCTTTTCGCTGCACCACCTGCCGGTATCAGTGTCATCCCTCCAACGAATCCTGGCATCTCTCACGTAGCGTGACAGCCCGGAAATTCTCACACACCGGCGCCAACCGGACACCAGTGGGGCGACCCGACGAGTTGCCGGCGGGCTGGACCCTCCGCGCGGCCACGCCCCCTTCGCACCGAAGATCAACAGCGGCATGAGGAGACGTACGGACGCTCCTGCGCACACGGTCCTCACATCGCCTCCGTGATGGTGTGCGTCGTGCAGGCCCATGTCCGGGTTGACCCGGCCGGCGGCCGGCTGGCGTCCCTCCTACCCCCACCACCGGAAAGAGCACCCGATGCCACTGTCCCCGTCCCACCGGGCTCGTCGCCGGGAACCCCTCGCGGCCAAGGTCCCGGAGATCACGGCGCTGTTCTGGACCATCAAGATCCTCTCGACCGGGATGGGGGAGGCCACGGCGGACTTCCTCGCCGGGGTGAACCTGGTCCTCGCCGCGGCGGTCGGCGTCGTCGGGTTCGCCGTCGCCATGGCGCTGCAGCTACGCGCCCCGCGCTACCGGGCGTCGGTCTACTGGTTCGCGGTGGTCATGCTCGCCGTGTTCGGCACGATGGCCGCCGACGGGCCGCCGATCGGCCATGTCGGCTCCGCGGTGTTCTACGCGATCGTGCTCGCCGTGGTCCTGTGGCGGTGGCACCGTGTCGAGGGGACGCTGTCGATCCACTCGATCGTCACCCGCCGCCGGGAGACCTACTACTGGCTGACGGTGCTGGCCACCTTCGCCCTCGGCACCGCCCTCGGTGACGTCACGGCCAGCACCCTGCATCTCGGGTTCCTGCCGTCGGGCCTGATGTTCGCGGCGATCATCGTCGTGCCGGTGATCGCCCGGCGCTGGTTCGGCCTCGGCGAGGTGGCCGCGTTCTGGGCCGCCTACGTCGTCACCCGCCCGCTGGGCGCGTCGTTCGCCGACTGGCTCGGCAAGCCTGCGCACCGCCACGGCGTCGGCCTCGGCGACGGCGTGGTGAGCGCGGTCGCGACGGTCCTCATCATCGGCCTCGTCGCCTACGCCGCCCACTCCCGCCGCGACGTGCAGCGCCCCACGGTCACCGAACCGGCGACCGCCGCCCGCATCCCCCTGCCCACCCGGAGCGACACAGGCTGGCGCGACGCGCGGCGCGTCGCCCCCGGCGGAAACGAGTTCGGCGGGAACGAGACCGGCTGGAACAGGCCGGGCTGGACCGACGACGGCTGGACCGACGACGGGTTCGCCGACGCCGAGCGGACCGGTCCCCTGCGGGTTCGCCCCCTCGACGTCGATCCTGGCGGCCCGGGCCGTCACGGCCAGCAGGGCTGAGGCCGGCATGCCCGACATTCTCGCGCTCAATGTTCTCGACCCGTCGTCGATCGCCTCGTCGGTCGGCCTGCTCGGCCTCATGGTGGTGGTCTTCGCCGAGACCGGGCTGTTCGTCGGCTTCTTCCTGCCCGGCGACTCCCTGTTGTTCCTCGCGGGTGCGCTGTGCGCGGCCGGGTCGGCGTCGTCGGGGCCGCACCTGCACCTCGGTGCCGTTCTGCCGGGGGTCGTGCTCGCCGCCATCGCCGGGGCCCAGACCGGCTATCTGATCGGCCGGCGGGCCGGGCCGCGGCTGTTCGACCGTCCTGACTCGCGGTTGTTCCGGCGGGAGTACGTCGAGCGGGCCCGTGAGGTACTGGACCGGTACGGCTTCGGGCGCGCCGTCGTGCTGGCCCGGTTCGTGCCGGTCGTGCGGACGTTCATGAACCCGCTGGCCGGCGTCGTCGGGATACCCGCGCGGCTGTTCACCGCGTACAACATGCTCGGCGGGGTGCTGTGGGCGGCCGGGGTGACCCTGCTCGGTTACGCGCTCGGCCAGACGATCCCGATCGAGCGGTACATGATCCCCATCTCGCTGGCGATCGTGGCACTGTCCGCCATCCCGGTGGTACGCGAGTACCGCGGCCACCGGCGCGGCGGCCACCGCCGCGGCGACGCTCCGCCGCCGGTGGTGGTGACCGAAGCCGCCCCGGGGACCCCGACCAGCGGTGTCCGGATGCCCCCACCATGATCGGCCGGACACCGGCCAGGGCCGCGGGCGTCGTCGACCCTCACATCGGGCGCACACGCACGGTGTTCTACTGTGCGGTTCTGACCAGACCTCAGCCGGCTTGAGCGGGGGCGGGACGCCGGCGCGGCGGCCCGTGCCCGCCTGCCGCCGGCCTCCGACCGCGCGGGCCTGCCGCCGCGCCTGGACCACTTAGGGTAATGATCGCGTGAGTGTCATCAGCGTTGGCCAGGCCGTTCTCCTCGGCGTCGTGGAGGGGCTGACCGAGTTCCTGCCGGTCTCCTCGACCGGCCACCTGAAGATCACCGAGGGACTGCTGAACATCCCCGTCGACGACAAGGCGGTCGTCGGTTTCACCGCCGTCATCCAGGTCGGCGCGATCGCCGCCGTGCTGGTGTACTTCTTCACCGACATCAGACGCCTTGTCACCGCCTGGTTCCGCGGCCTGGCCCACGCCGAGGCGCGGCAGAACCGGGACTACACCTTCACCTGGTGGGTGATCTACGCGACCATTCCGGTGGTGCTGGTCGGTGTCGCGACGAAGCCGCTGATCGACGGGCCGCTGGCGTCGTTGTGGGTGGTGGCCGCGTCACTCGTCGCCGGCAGTGCCTTCATGTGGTTCGCCGACCGGTACGGCCAGCACAAGCGCGGCGAGGACGACATCACCCGCACCGACGCGCTGGTGGTCGGCGCGTCGCAGATCCTCGCCCTGTTGTTCCCCGGGTTCTCCCGGTCCGGAGCAACGATCTCCACGAGCCTCATCCGCGACCTGGACCGGGTCGCCGCGACCCGGCTGTCGTTCTTCCTGTCCATTCCCGCCCTGACCGGCGCCGGGCTTTACGAACTCAAGGACGCCGTCGGTGGCGGGGTGTCCGTGCTGCCGGTGGTCGTCGGCACCGTCGTCTCCTTCGTCGTCGCCTACGCGTCGATCGCCTGGCTGCTGAAGTTCGTCGCCCGGCACACCTTCGACGCCTTCGTCTGCTACCGCATCGTCGTCGCCGTGGCCCTCGCCGGCATGCTCGCCGCCGGCGTCCTCGACGCCTGACCCTGGCGGCAGCACTCCTGACGTCCTGATCCCGCGGCGCGACCGGCGCGCCGCCAGAACCCCCGGACCCGCGTGGCGCCCAGCCTGGACGCCACGACGGCGGCCGGGGGTTCGCCTTTTCTCGGGCCGCGCCACCCGGCCCGCCGGGCATCATCGCGGGGATGCGCCGGCCGGGAAACCGACGTCCGTCGAGACGTGGACGGTGGATCCGCGAATTCGCACACGGACGGTTTTGAATCCCACGTTCCGGGGCTGCCGCATTCGCGGTCATTCCGCACGGCCGGGCACACGGCGACGTGGCGGCGCCGGCGGAGTTGCCGCCGACCTGCGTTCTTCCTTTGGTCGTTCTTATCGGTGGCCGCCGGGGCGCCGCGGCGTAACGGCGCGGCCGACGACACCCGGACGGCACCCCTTGGTGCCATTTCTACAAAACGTCGAAGGCGCCGGCGTTTACAAACACCACTATCGCTGTCAGTTCGGCGTGAGAATGACCACGGCCCAGCCGGGTGAAGGTCGAGGAGAATCGTTCGGGAGAGGCCGGCCATACCCGGGTTGTGTGGTCTCTTCTGCGGGCCGCCACGACCGGCCGGCGGCGGAAAGGGTGGCTGGAGACGGATCGCGACCATCAACGGCACCCTCGGCCCGCCGCCGAAGTCCCGTCGCGGCCGGCCGCCGCGGATCGCGTCACCCGATCGCGATCTCTTCACGATCCACGATTCCCATCCGAGTCCCGAAGGCGGGCAATGACCCTCGTTGACCACAGCACGTCGCCTGATCTCGTGGGGCCGCCGCACTCCCACGGCCCGCGCCGGGACGCGGCGCCGTTGCTGCCCGACCCCGAGCCGGTCCGCGTCCTGGGCACCGAGGCCGCGGCCGCGTTCGATCCCGAGCTCGCGCGGGACCTCCACCGTCGGCTCGTCCTCGCCCGCCGGTTCAACCAGCAGGCCACGACGCTGACGCGGCAGGGCCGGCTCGCCGTCTACCCGGCGTCGACCGGGCAGGAGGCCTGCCAGGTCGGCGCGGCGATGGTGCTGCGCCCCCAGGACTGGCTGTTCCCGAGCTACCGCGACACCCTCGCCGTCGTCGCCCGCGGGGTCCGGCCGATCGACGCGCTGACGCTGATGCGCGGGCACGCGCACTGCGGCTACGACCCGTACGAGCACCGGATCGCTCCGCTGTCGACGCCGCTGGCCACCCAGGCCGCGCACGCCGTCGGGCTCGCCCACGCCGCCCGTCTGCGGGCCGCCGCGAACCCCGCCGCCGACGAGCAGCTCGTGGCGCTGGCCCTGGTCGGCGACGGCGGCACCAGTGAGGGCGACTTCCACGAGGCGCTGAACTTCGCCGCGGTGCTCCGCGCGCCGGTGGTGTTCCTCGTGCAGAACAACGGGTACGCGATCTCGGTCCCGCTGGCGCGTCAGAGCGCCGCGCCGACGCTCGCGCACAAGGCCGTCGGCTACGGCATGGTCGGCCGGCTCGTCGACGGCAACGACGCGCTCGCCGTGCACCAGGTGCTCTCCGATGCCGTCGAGCACGCCCGGTCGGGCCGCGGGCCCGTGCTGGTCGAGGCGATCACCTACCGGCTCGACGCGCACACCAACGCCGACGACGCGACGCGTTACCGCAGCGCCGGCGAGGTCGAGGCCTGGCGGGCCCGTGACCCGCTCACCCTGCTGGACGCGCACCTGCGGGCGCAGGGCCTGCTGGACGACGCCGGCGCGGCGGAGCTGGCGCGCGCCGCGGAGGAACTCGCCGGGCGGATCCGCGCCGAGTTCGAGGCCGCGCCGGAACCCGACCCGGCCACGCTGTTCACGCACGTCTACGCCGAGCCGACCAGCCAGCTGCGCGCGCAGGCCGCCGAGCTCGCGGCCCGCCTCGCCGACGAGGCGGACGACCCGGGCGACGACCCCTTCCACCTCGACGGCGACGAGTTCGACAGTGACAACCTGACGGCGAACGACCTGACCGCCGACGGGCTGGCCGCCGGTGGTGTCGACGACCGAGGTCCCGATGCCGGCGCCGGCACCACCCGGGGCGGTGCCGCATGAGCCCGACGACGATGGTGGGCGCCCTCAACGCGGCGCTGCGGGACTCGTTGCGCGACGACCCCGATGTGCACGTCCTCGGGGAGGACGTCGGCGCCCTCGGCGGCGTCTTCCGGGTCACCGACGGGCTGGCCGCCGAGTTCGGAGCCGCCCGCTGCCTGGACACGCCGCTGGCCGAGGCCGGCATCCTCGGCACCGCGATCGGGATGGCCATGTACGGGCTGCGCCCGGTCGTCGAGATGCAGTTCGACGCCTTCGCCTACCCGGCGTTCGAGCAGCTCGTCTCGCATGTCGCGAAGATGCGCAACCGCACCGGCGGTCGGGTCGGCCTGCCGATCACGATCCGGGTGCCCTACGGCGGCGGTGTCGGCGGCGTCGAGCACCACAGCGACTCCAGCGAGGCCTACTACGCGCACACGCCCGGGCTGCACGTCGTCACCCCGGCGACGGTCGCGGACGGCTACGGGTTGCTGCGGGCGGCGATCGCCTCGGACGACCCGGTGGTCTTCCTCGAACCGAAGCGGCTCTACTGGTCCGCGGACCCGCCCGGCGGCACCGAGCCGGCCGCGGGTGCGACGTCCGGTGCGCAGGACCAGGTGGCGCCGATCGGCCGGGCGGTCGTGCGGCGGGCGGGGACGTCGGCGACACTGATCACCTACGGGCCGTCGCTGCCGATCTGCCTGGCCGCCGCGCAGGCGGCCCGGGCCGACGGCCTCGATCTGGCCGTGGTGGACCTGCGTTCGCTGGTGCCGTTCGACGACGAGACGGTCTGCGCCGCGGTGCGTGCCACCGGGCGGGCCGTCGTCGTGCACGAGGCGAGCGGGTTCGGCGGGGTCGGCGCGGAGGTCGCCGCCCGCATCGGCGAGCAGTGCTTCCACCATCTCGCCGCTCCGGTGCTGCGGGTCACCGGCTACGACATCCCCTACCCGCCGCCGATGCTCGAGAAGCACCACCTGCCCAGCGTCGACCGTGTCCTCGACGCGGTCGCCCGACTCCAGTGGGAGCAGTAAGCCGGTGGCCGAGGTACGCGAGTTCGCTCTTCCCGATCTTGGCGAGGGCCTGGCCTCCGCCGAGGTGGTCCGCTGGTTCGTCGACGTCGGCGACGTCATCACGATCGACCAGCCGGTCGCCGAGGTGGAGACCGCCAAGGCACTCGTCGAGGTGCCCTGCCCGTATGCCGGGGTGGTGACCTCCCTGGCCGGCCCGGCGGGCACCGCCGTCCCTGTCGGGGCGGCACTGATCACGGTCGCCGTGGGTGACCAGCAGGGCGCCCCGGTGCCGGCGCGCGCCGAGGCGGGCCCGGGCAACATCCTCGTCGGCTACGGCGTGCGCGCCGAACCGCCCCGGCCGCGCCGCCGGCGCCTCGGCGGGGCCGCCATTCCGGCTCCCCGCCCGGAGGCCGCGCCGGCGGCACCGACCCGGCCGGCCGGCGCCCACCCGTCGACCCGCCCGGCCTCCTCGCCGGGTCCCCGGTCCGGCCTCACCGGTGCGCCCGCGGGCCGGGGCGGCGCCGTCGGTGGCGTGCCCACCGGGTCGGGGATGCCGGTCAGCTCCGCCGGGCCCGTACGGCAGGCCGGCGCGGACGGGACCGCCGTCGCGGTCGTCTCGCCGCTGGTCCGCCGGCTCGCCCGCGACCACGGCGTCGACCTGCGGGCGCTGCCCGGCAGCGGCCCGAACGGGTTGATCATGCGCCGGGACGTGGAGGCCGTGATCGACGGCTCCGTCGTCGAGGGTGTCGCGCCCGATCACGTCGGCGGTGGCGGTGGCGACCTCGGCGGGGAGTTCGAACCGTTCGACGCGCCGCGCCGGCGCGCCGCGGAGGTCTTCACCCGCAGCCGCCGGGAGGTGCCCGACGCCACCTGCTGGGTCGACGCGGACGCCACGGCCCTGCTGGCAGCGAAGAACGCGCTCAACGCCGGGGGCGCCGAGCCGCGCATCGGGCTGCTGGCGATCCTCGCCCGGGTGTGCGTCGCCGCGTTGCTGCGCGCGCCCGCGCTGAACTCCTCCGTGGTCACCGACGCCGCGGGACGGGCCGTCGGGGTGCGCCAGCACGACGCCGTCCACCTCGGCTTCGCGGCGCAGACGCCGCGCGGCCTGGCGGTGCCCGTCGTCCGCGACGCCCAGGACCTCACCACCGCCCGGCTCGCCGCCGAGATCACCGACCTGACCGGGACCGCCCGGGCGGGCCGGCTGAGCCCGGCGCAGCTCACCGGCGGGACGTTCACGCTGAACAACTACGGCGTGTTCGGCGTCGACGGCGCCACCCCGATCATCCACCACCCGCAGACGGCGATGCTCGGCGTCGGGCGGATCGTCTCCCGTCCCTGGGTGGTGGACGGCGCGCTGGCGGTGCGCAGTGTCGTGCAGCTGTCGTTCACCTTCGACCACCGGGTCTGTGACGGCGCGACCGCCGGGGAGTTCCTGCGCTTCGTCGCCGACGCCGTGGAGGACCCCACGGCGCTGCTGCGGCATCTGTGACGGCTGTGCCATCTGTGCCGCCCGTGACATCTGTGCCGCCTGTGCCGCCTGTGCCGCCGTGCCGGTGGTGACGTCCATGGCTCCGTGACCCCTGCTCCGTTGATCCCAGCCTCCACGCGGCGCCGGCGGGCGCCGCCCCATTCACCAGGAGGCCAGCTGTGCCCGCCCGGGCCCGTTACACCTACCTCGGCCCCGAGGGGACGTTCACCGAGGTCGCACTGCGGACGCTGCCGGAGGCGGCGGACGCCAGGCTGATCCCGTCACGTACCGTGACGGCGGCGCTGGACGCGGTGCGCAGCGGTGACGCCGCCGGGGCGCTGGTACCGATCGAGAACTCCGTCGAAGGCGCCGTCACCACGACGCTCGACGAACTCGCCACCGGCGAACCGTTGATGATCTACCGCGAGGTGGTGCTGCCGATCAGCTTCGCGCTGCTGGTCCGGCCCGGTACCACGCTCGACGACGTCAAGACGGTCACCGGGCATCCCGTCGCCCAGGCCCAGGTGCGGCGGTGGCTCGCGACGCACCTGCCGCACGCGGAGTGGGAGTCCGCCCCCTCGAACGCCGAGGGCGCCCGGCTGGTGCGCGACGGCCGGTTCGACTGCGCGTTCGCGGGCGCGTTCACCGCGACCCGCTACGGGCTGGAGGCGCTGATCACCGACATCAACGACGTCGCCGGCGCCACCACCCGGTTCGTGCTGCTCGGCCGGCCCGGCCGCATCGGGGCGCCGACCCGGGCGGACAAGACCTCCGCGGTGGCGTGGCTCGCCCACAACCATCCGGGCGCGCTGCTGGAACTGCTGCAGGAGTGGGCCGTGCGGGGGGTGAACCTGATGCGGATCGAGTCCCGGCCGACCGGCGAGGGCCTCGGCCAGTACTGCTTCTCGATCGACGTCGAGGGGCACGCCAGCGACCGCCGCGTCGCCGAGGCGCTGATGGGGCTGTATCGGCTGTGCCCGAAGGTCCGTTTCCTCGGCTCGTACCCGCGGGCCGGGCAGGCCCGGCCGAGCGTGCGCCCGGGACCCTCCGAAGTCCAGTTCGCCGAGTCCGCCGACTGGCTGACCCGCTGCCTCGACGGCGGCGCCCCGGACTGAGCGGGGCCCGCTCGCCTGTTCCGGTACCCCCGACGCCCGGTTCGCGGCGTCGCCTTTCGCACCGCCGGCCTCCCGGCCCGCCCTGACCCGCGCGGGCCGCCCCGGGCCGACGGGCCCCGCACGTGGCCGTGACGCAGGGCCCGAACGGCCCGGCCGGCCGCCCGATCCGGCCATCAGCGGCCCCGTTCGGGCCAGTCACGACGATGCGCCGCCGTGGTCCCACCCGCAGCCGTCACCCGTTCGGGCCAGCCGGTTCCGCACCGCCCTCCCCCATGCCGAACAGGGCGAAGGGCGATATTTCCCCCGGGCCGTAGTCTGCTTGTGAGCCGTGCACAGAGGGGACGCCCGTTCGGCCACAGAGCATTCCCACCATGCCGCGACCAGGCGGACCGCGCACGTCGGGAGGGAGGTTGCGGTGAAAGTCGTGGCGATCGCCAGCTACAAGGGCGGGGTCGGCAAGACCACCCTGACCGCGAACATCGGCACCGCCATCGCCCGGCTCGGCCGACGGGTGCTGCTCGTCGACCTGGACCCGCAGGCGAACCTCACCTTCTCCTTCTACCGGCCGGAGGTCTGGCGCGCGGACCTCGCCGACCAGCGGCGCACCATCAAGGCATGGTTCGAGACCTGGCGGCCCGACACGCTGCCGCCGCCGCTGGCCGGCTACGTGACCACCCCGCCCGACGCGGCGCTGGCCGTGGCCCCCGGCGGCGGCCGCCTGGACCTGCTGGCCTCGCATCTGTCCCTCGGTGACGTCGAGATGGACCTCACCGCCCGTCTCGGCGGGGCGCAGGCCCACCGGTCGACCCGGCACTACTTCGACGTCTACCAGCGGCTGTCGACCGGGCTGGCGTCGTTCGACATGCACGCCTACGACCTGGTCCTCATCGACTGCCCGCCGCACTTCGGGGTGGTCACCCGGGCGGCGATCGCGGCCTGCGACCACGTCCTCGTCCCCGCCCGCCCGGACCTGCTGTCCACGCTCGGCATCGAGCATCTGCTCGGCAAGCTCGGCCGGTTCGTCTGGGAGTACAACCGGGTCGCCGAACTGCAGTCCGGGCTGCATCCGGAGGTCAAGCAGCTCGACCCGCGGGTGCTCGGCGTCGTGCTCATGATGGTCCAGTACTACCGGGGGCGGCCGACGAGCTTCCTGCGCCGCCACATCGACCAGATCGCCGACCTCGGGGTGCCCGTGTTCGCCGCCATGATCCGGTCGAGCAACCGGGCCTTCGCCGGCAGCGCCGACGCCCAGCTGCCCGCGGTGCTCTCCACGGACACCCCGTACGACGTCGTGCGGGAACTGGTGGATCTCGTCGAGGAGTTCCTGCGCCGCATCGGCGCCTCGGGGCTGGGATCCGGTGGCCTCGGCGCCTGGCACGGGGACGTCTGACCTGGGCCCCGGCCCGCCCAGCGTCCGGCGGGCATCGCACGGATGCGGTCATTCCAATCCGGCGACCGATTCACCGCCGCCAGGCAAAAACCGGCAACCGGAAAAACGTGTTTGAAACGCGCTGTTTGCCGGATATAGTAGCGCCGCGGCGGCGAGTAGTTGTTGAGCCCCACCGGGGGCGCGTCCATGCTCGAGCTCCACTGAGACCTCGCGCCAGAACACCTTTGCGTTCGCGCTTGCATGGAAGGATAAAAATTCCTCGGGCCGCAGTCCCGCCGATCGTAGTAGATTCGTAGCAGCCGACGGCGCCTGGAAGGCAGACGCGAGCGCATCGACCTCGAATCCCATCAGCCCGAAACGGTTGGGATTTCCGTCAACTTCGGGTGGATTCGCCAGTAAATTACTGCCGGCAGCCTCGCGTCGCAACCTGATCCGCTCGACGGAAGTCCCCTTCCGAAGAGCCATCGACGCACCCCTCCAGGCGCCCTTCTTAACTAAAATCATACCGATAGGGACAAGAAATGCGGGCGCAAGTATCGGCAGCCCGATTTGCACGACTTTGACAGACCGGTTCGTCTTGCGAGTATCTCCCAGCCTTTCGACCGGAGCGGCAGCCTCTGGCAGCACGACTTTTATCGGTATACTGAAGTTCCAAGTCTTCAACGGAACATCCGTATCAGCCCGGTCGATCTCGACGGAAAGCGTTAGCTCAAAATATCCGGCTTTATTCGCCAGGACCGACCAGACCCAGGTACTGGAATCGTCGAGGCCAATGACGTTCTGAGCCTCCTCCGAATCCAGCCGTACAGCTATCCCTTGACCCATCGGAGAGCTGAGATGAAGACGGAACAGGCCGCCGACTTGGATTTGCCCAGACAAGGCACTCTGCAATTTTGACGCACATGAGATGTCTACCGCCCGACCCTCGCCGCTCGTGCAGGTCACTTTCTCGCCGGCGACCTGTACGGACACCATTTCCGCCGCACCGACATACAGACTGAGATACTCCGGATATCGGACGGATCCGTCGACCAACGCAGCCCTATCGTTTCCGATCTGGTTTTGATACGCCTGCTGAGATGGCGGCGAAATATTTCCGGGAAAGCATCCCATAATGCACACCGAGGCCAGTGGAGTAGCCGCCAAGGCTGCCATCATCAACAAGACACGGCTCGCGCGCACACCGAAGATGCGCCAGCGAGCTGCCCGCGGTTGGCTTTCCGCGGCACCCCAGATCTGCCGGCCCGCGTCACCGCGCGGAGCCAGCTCCTGCGCGGCTTTGATGCGGCGCAGACAGATAGGCAACAACGGACGGCAGCGCCGCCCGCGCATGCGATAGGACAAGTGCGCCGCTCCACGCCACGTCGGAAGATCCACCTATATTGAATAGTAGCAGTCCGTACGGATCGAATCTGGCTGCTGGAGTCGCTGGCCTTCCGACGTGGCGGGTGAGCCAAGACGGATCCGTGAACAGCAATACTGGGCCCGGGGGGGGGCGGGCGAACAGCGATCTGTCGACCTTCCCCGAGCAGGAGGATCTGCGCCGCAACATGCGTGACTTCCAGCGTTAAGATCGTAGTATTCGCCACGAATTTCACCAAGAGCTTCGAATCACTGCAAATCGGACGGCGACCCGGGTGGAATCGTTGGCATGCGCAGCAGTCGGTACCACTGACAACAGGCGACCCCTTCTCGTCCGCTGCGGCACGAACCTTGCTGGTCAGCCCACCTCTCGGCTGGCCGGGACCCTTCGTTTCCCGGGCAGTTTCGCGGGTGCGTGTGTTGATCGGGCCGTCCCCGTTTGGCCCTTCGGGACGGCGTGGGGGTACCGGCTGCGTGCGGGTGGACCCGCATGATCGACGGGTCGATCGACACCTCCCACTCGGCGGGCCCGACGAGTCGTCCTCGGCCACGACACAGCCGACCAGCACCGGGGAGCTCCAACCTTCACCTCCCTGCCGCACGCCTCCCTGCCGCACCGGGCCGCCCCCGCCCCGTGCAGATCACCCGCCCCAGGGCCGATCGGTCCCCAGCCGATCAGCCCGCTCCCACGAGCGGGTGCGCCGCGACATCATCGACGCCACCGGAGAAGCGGAACCCTGACCGAGACGGGGTCACCCTGGCTCTCCAGGCCGGCCGGTTGGGCATATCGGCAACTGGTGATCGACCCGGCGGCCACCGCATCGTCGTCGGCCGGCTCGTGCGCTCGAAGGCCCGGGAAGCGGAGCGCTCGGCCCGCGACGGCGCCGACGTCCCCTACCTGACGTCCCGCGACTCTGCGGTCACCCCAGGAACCTACTGTTCTGGGCACGTGCTGGACTGAGCATCAGCTGGTTACGGTCCGGGGGCCAGGCGCCCGATGCGGTGGCCGGGTGTCGTCGGCCGTCTGCCCGCGTCGGTTCCGTGGTTCGCCGACCGGCGGCCCGCGGAGAAGCGACTGTTCTTGCGTCGCGATCCCGACTTCTCTACGTTGAGGAAGCGCGGTCAGGACGTCCAGGAACGGTCCGGCTCGTGACCGTTGGCCGCGCGTTACGCGAACGCACTGACCGACGCCCGGAGGAGAAGACACGCATTCTGTCCGGGGTTCCCCGCCAACCCGCGGCATGGGCAGCGACGCACATTCCAGGCGGTCTGCGCATCATTCTGTCGTGTCCGTCTGCCGGGCGCGGACAGTGCCACGGAAGGACGGATTCATGCCAGAGGGAACAGTGCCGCTGACCGTTGCCGTCGTCGGCTCCGGCCCGTCCGGCTTCTACGCGGCCAGCTCCCTGCTCGAGCAGACTGCGGTGCCGATCCGGGTGGACATGTACGAGCGGCTCGCCACGCCGTGGGGCCTGGTCCGCTCCGGGGTCGCCCCGGACCACCCCAAGATCAAGACGGTGTCCGGGGTGTATGCGACGATCGCCGCGCACGAGAACTTCCGCTTCTTCGGCAATGTGCACATCGGCCGGGATGTCACCCGGGAGGAGCTGACCGCCCGCTACGACGCGGTGCTCTACGCGGTGGGCGCGCAGAGCGACCGGCGCCTGGGCATTCCCGGTGAGGACCTGCCCGGCAGCGTGTCCGCGGTGGACTTCGTCGGCTGGTACAACGGCCATCCGGACTACGCAGACCTCACGTTCGACTTCAGCGGCGAACGCGCCGTGGTGATCGGCGCCGGCAACGTCGCGCTCGACGTGGCCCGCATCCTCTGCTCACCGCACGAGCGGCTGAGCCGCACCGACATCGCCGACCACGCGCTCGCCGCGCTGAAGGAAAGCTCCACCACCGAGGTGATGGTCGTCGGCCGCCGCGGCGCCGCCCAGGGCGCGTTCACCACGCCCGAGCTGAAGGAACTGCCCGATTTCACCGAGTCCGGCGTGGACGTCGACCCCGCCGAGGTCGCCGACCAGCTCGGCGAGGACGCCCTGTCCCGCCCGGCGAAGCGGAACCTCGCGGTGCTGCGCGGCTACGCGGCCACGCCGACCGCGCAGGGAGCCCGCCACATCACGATGCGTTTCCAGCGCACGCCGGTGGAGATCCGTGGCGACGGGCGGGTCGAGGAGATCGTGTTCGCGCGCAACGCGCTGCGGATCGACGCCGACGGCTGGGTCAGCGCGGTCGACACCGGCGAGCGGGAGACCGTGGCGACGTCGCTGGTGCTGCGGGCGGTCGGCTACCGCGGGGTGGCGATCGAGGGCCTGCCCTTCGACGAGCGCCGCGGCGTGATCCCGAACGACGAGGGCCGGGTCCAAGGAGTGGAGCGCGAGTACGTCGCCGGCTGGATCAAGCGTGGCCCGACCGGCATCATCGGCACGAACAAGAAGTGTGCCGCCGAGTCCGTCGCCCGCCTGTTCGCCGATCTCGAGGCCGGCACGCTGCACCGCCACGAGCGCGGCATCGCCTTCGACCCCGACGGCGAGATCGAGACCTGGCTGCGCGGCCGTCAGCCACACCTGGTCACCGAGCAGGGCTGGCAGCTCATCGATGCCGCCGAGCGGTCCATCGGCAACTCCTCCGGCCGGCCGCGGGTCAAGCTGGTCGCGACCGACGAACTGCTCGACATCGCCCTGGAACGCCAGTCCGCGACGCGCTGACGGCCGGGGGGGGGGGGGGGCCCCCCCCCCCCCCCCCCCCGCGGGGGGGGCCCCCCCACCCCCGCACCGTCCAGCCCCGCGCAATCCAGCCCCGCCGCCCCCGCGGCCACGACCCCGTCGCGGGATCCCGTCGTCCCACCAGCGCATCGCGGCACCGGTGTGCCCGCCGCCGGGGCGACAACCGGTGGCGCCGCCGACGGCGACATCGTCGTCCTGCGCGGAGACAGCCTGTGGACGATCGCCGCCCGGCACCTCGGGGCGAACGCGACGCAGGAGCAGATCTCGGCGGAGTGGCATCGCTGGTGGTCCGCCAACATGGACGTGATCGGCCACGACCCGAACATGATCCTTCCCGGCCAACGCCTCACCCCACCATCCGGGCCCTGACCCCGCCCTCCCCCTCGGAGCCAGCCGTGACCGCCACCTGTACCCAGACCCTGCCGCGCCGATCATCGTCGGCCTCCAGCATGCGGCTGCTCCCCGTTCCCGCAACCGAACCGCCCTTCGACGACGAACGCGGTGCGCAGGCTGCCACGGGCGTCCCTGGCCGGGCGGCGCACAGCCGCCTCGGCCACGGCGCCTCGGGCGGTCGCCACGTCGGCACCGGCGGGCAGCAGGGCTCCTGCCATGGCCCCACCGCGCTGGTGGATCGCACCCCGCGCCGCCTGACCGTGCCGGACCAGCTCCACGCCGACTCCGGACGGCCGGTGCATCCCTCGACCGGTTCCCCGCCAGCCGGCGGTCAGCGGCCGAGGGCCGACGGGCGGCGGATCGCCCCGCCCGGGCAGGCGGCGGTCATCGTCGTCCGCGCGATCGTCGAGGCGCTCGGCGGGATCCGCCCGGTCTCCCACCTCGCCAACTGGACGACACCCCGGCTCCAGAGCGATCTCGAACGCACTGCCGCGCAGTTCGGCCGACGCCGCACACAGGTACGCAGCGTTCGGGTGAGCGAGCCCCGGCCCGGTGTGGCCGAGGTGTCCGCGGTGATCAACCGGGGCACGCGGGTGGCAGCGCTCGCCCTGCGGATGGAGTCGGCCAGTGGCCGCTGGCGGGTGACCACCCTGCAGGTCGGCTGAGCGCCGGCCACGGACCTCTGCCCGCGCGATCGGGTCCGGCCGGCTCCGTCGCCCGGCCGGACCCCACGGTCCCTATTCGGCGTTACGCCGGGCGGGATCACCGTGGCAGCGCTTGTACTTGCGGCCTGAGCCGCACGGGCAGGGCGCATTGCGCGCCGGGCGGTTGTTCGCATCCGTCGCCGAACCACCCAGGGCAGCGTCGCCCACTCCACCGCCCACCGGCCGTCCGGTGGTGGCACCGTTGTCGAGCATGGTGACCGGCCCGGAGCCACCGTCGACCGACGGTGCCGTGTAACGCAGCCCACCGGAAGGCCGCCGCGGCTCCAGTCCCTTGACGAACACCGGCGGCGGGCTGGACGGCGGCGGAATGTCCGGTACCGGCTGCTGTCGGGTGCGCCCCGCGGGGGTGGCCGGCTCGACCTCAGGCGGCGCCACGGGAGTCGGCAGGCTGGCGGCGTCGGCCGGTGCGGCCGGCGCCGCGGGGGGGGGGGGCGCCCCCCCCCCCCGCCCCCCCCCCCCCCGGCCCCGGGGGGGGGGGGGGCGCACGGGTCGGCCGGTGGTCGGGTCGATCGGTGTCGGGCCGGAGTGGCGGTTGGTGGCGTGGGACCGGGCCCCGGC
>NZ_JALKFX010000005.1 GCF_023243045.1 Frankia sp. AgB32 | reverse complement strand
CAGGAGCCCAGTGCGGTAGTCCCGCACGCTGGGATCTGTGCGGGGGGCCGCCCGCAAGGGCGGTCCCTACCGCGATCAGCGACCCACGCGGCCACCGGACCCGATGGGTCTACGCCGGCGCCGCGCGCACCCCGGTGGAGATCGTCGACGCGGCCGGCGCGCTGACCCGGATCACCGTGAACGATGATGACCTGCCGACCTGCGTCGTCGATCCGGACGGCGTCACGACGAGGTTCCGCTGGGACGACGACGCCCAGCTCATTGACGTGCGGGTCGCCGGCGGGGGGCGGACCAGGCTGCGCTACGACGCCGCCGGCCGGCTGGTGGGGATCACCGGACCGGCGGGCCAGACCCGGGTGTGGGAGAACGACGACGCCGGGCGGGTGGTGCGCGAGCAAGGCCCGGACGGGGCAGCCAGCGTCTACCACTACACCGCTGCGGGCCGTCCTGACGGCTACGTCGACCCGGCCGGCGGACGATGGGGGTCGACGTATGGCCCGCACGGGCGGGTCGAGCAGGTCGTCGACCCGCTGGGCTCGACGCTCGGCTTCGAGTACGACCTGTTCGGTAACACGGCGCTGATCGTCGCCCCCGACGGCCAGAAGTTCCACGTCGACCACGACGGCCTCGGCCGGCTGGTGGCCCTGAGCGACCCCGCTGGCGCGACGTTTCGCCGTGGCTACGACCCGGACGGCCGTCCGAGCGTCGAGTCCGACGCCGAGGGCCACGAGTGGCGGGTCGAGTACGACGAGGCCGGCCGCCCGGTGCGCCGCACCAGTCCGGACGGGCGGGTCCGCCAGCGCGCGTACGACCCGGCCGGCGCCATCATCGCTGACACGGACCCCGCGGGCACCGTCACCCGCTACGAGCGCGACCAGCGCGGGCGGGTGAGGGCCGTCATCGACCCGCTGGGCGGTCGACGCACGCTCGAATGGACTCCCGGTGGACGCCTCGCCGCCGTCACCACGCCCTTGGGCCGGCGCGAAACCTACGGCTACGACCGCGCCGGCCGCTGGGTGCAGACCACCGCGCCGTCAGGGGCGCGCACCCTGTACCGCCGCGACGCCGCCGGCCGGCTGACCGCGCTGGTCACCCCCGCCGGCCGCGAGACGACCTGGGAGTACGACGTGTACGGGCGGGTCGCCGCCGTGACCCGCCCGGGCGAACGGCGCACGACGATCGAGCGCAATCCGCTCGGCCTGCCCGTAGTTGTCACCGATGGCACCGGCGCCTCACGCCGCTACACCTACGACGCCCGCGGCGCTCTGACCAGCGCCACCGACCCGCTTGGCGCCCTCACCCGCTACGAGTACGACACCCGCGGCCAGCTCGCCGCCTGGACCGACCCACTCGGCGGCCGCCACGAACTGCACCACGACCAGGTCGGACGCCAGACCGGGATGACAGACCCGCTCGGGCGGCCCACGACCGTCAGCCGGGACCGCAACGGTGCCGTCGACACTCTCCGATACGCGGACGGCACCGGACTGCGATGGTGGCGCGGCCCTGGCGGCCGGCTGATCGGACGGGGCCCGGCCGGCAGTGAGCAGCCATGGGTGCGGTACAGCTATGACCCGGCCGGCCGGGTCACTAGGGCTGAGCCAGCCGGCCCGGCTCCCGATCGACCGGAGCCGGGTGGCGCGGTCGCGTTGAAACATGACCAGCTGGGCCGCCTCATCGCCCGCACCACCGCGGCGGGACGGCTCGAATGGGGCTACGACGCCGACGGCCAGGTTGTCAGCGCTCGCCGCACCGGCGCGGCGCCGCTGCGGTACGACTATGACGCCGACGGCCGCCTGCGGTCGGTTGAGCATCCCGCGCTCGGTCGCCGCCTCCTCGACCGCGACGCCGACGGACGCCCCGTCATTCCCGGCCACGTCGTGCGGCGCGACGCCGCCGGGCGGATCGTCCAAGTCGACCACGACGAGACCCGGCTCCGCTTCAGCTACGACGAGGCCGGCCAGCTCGTCACCGCCGAGGGACCGTGGGGTCGGCAGACCCTTACCTGGGACCTCGGCGGACGTCTGATCCATGACGATCGTGGCGACCCCGCCACGACCGTCCGCTCCTCATACGACGCTGCTGGCCAGCTCGTCGAGCGCCGGGTCGGCGACGCCCCGTCGACCACGTTCAGCTATGACCCAGCCGGCCGCCGGATCGCCGCCGACGGACCATCCGGCACCGTCCGCTACCGCTGGGACCCGGCAGGTGGGCTCGCCGAGATCCACCACAGCCCGACCAGCGAGACCAGGGAGCCTGGCCGGACGACGGGGCTCGCCGTGGACGCGCTCGGCATGCCGCTTCAGGTCAACGGCGTTCCCGTGCTCTGGGACCCGGTCACCTGGCCTGGACAGGTGCACCAGTTCGGCACGGCGACCTACGCCCGCGCCGGATCGGTCATCGGCGTCATCGACGGGGGGTCAGCGGAGGACCGACCAGGTCAGGCCGGGCAGCGTGGCTGGATCGACGCCGACGGGCAGGACTCGCCCGGCAGCTACGACCCTTGGGGCCTTCCCACCCCGAGCAGCGCCGACAGCCCGACAGGCGGTCCGGCCGAGGCGGCGGGCGGGCTCGGTTACCACGGCGAACTCGCCGTTGACGGGCTGCTCTGGCAACGCGCACGTGTCCTAGATCCGGCGACCCGGTCGTTCCTGTCACCTGACCCGCTCGACCACCTACCCGGCATGCCCGCGGCGGCGAATCCCTACCACTACGCCTGGAACGACCCGGTCGGCATGCTCGACCCCACCGGACTACGCCCGCTCAGTGACGACGAGTACAACACCTACCGGACCCAGGCCGACAAAGGCATGTTCGACAAGGCCTGGGACAACATCCGACACGACCCCTGGGGAAGCCTCGCCGCCGCCGCCGTCATCGGCGCCGGCGTCGGCCTGATGTTCGTCCCCGGCGGCCAGGCGGTCGGCGCCGGGATCCTCATCGGCGCCGGAGCCTCCGCCGGCATCGGCCTCGTCACCGGCCATTTCAGCCCCCGCTCGATCGCCGTCTCCGGCATTATCGGTGGTGCGCCCGGCGGCATCGGCGATGCTATCGGCGGCGCCACCACCGCAGGAGCCGACGCCCTCAGCGCCGACGCCGCCATCGCGGAGGACGTGGGCGGGCTTACGAACGTCTTCCGAGTAGAGGGGCCAGGTAATGAGCGCCTGAACATCAGCCCATCAGGAGAGGTCGCGATCAAGGGTGATAACATGCTGTTCTTGAACTTTGGCCAGGAGGCTCGGGCGCAGTCCTTCATTGAGCGCCGACTGGCGCAGGGATTCGAGGGGACGCAGATCAAGACGTTCCAGGTGCCGACATCCTATGTTGACGAACTGCGTGCGGCAGCGGTGCCGGAGTCGATGATGCGGCAGTTCCCTGGCAGCCCTCTCGTGGTGGACGTGAACCAAGCTGTCGACCAGTTCGGGCTTCGTGCGGCTCATTTCGATGATCTGCTCGACAACATCATTCCGGGTAGTGGACGGTTCTGGTGATCGGTCCTGAGGAACGGCGACACCTGACGGACGGCCCTCGTCCTGGCGAGGTGGCGGCCGGTGCCGGTACTGTCGGCGTGCTCGCGCGTGGCGGAGCGGCCGGCGGTGGGGTGCTGGACCGATCCCGGGCCGTGCTGCTTGCCGTCCTGGAGCATTCAGGGTCGACCTGGCCGACGGTGGAGGAATGGAGATCCATTCTTCCGCCCTGGTTCGTCGGCGCCTGCGGGCCGGAGCTGTCGCGCGCGGAGGCCGAGCACTGGCTGGCCTGGTGGCGCAGTCTGGGGCCGGCTGATAGAGCCAGAACGGAAGCTGAACGTCGGTGGACATTGGCGGACTGGATCTACTGGCTTATGCCGTCGGAGCGCCAGTGGTTCTGGTGGGATGCCGAGGTGGGCCGGGACGGCACATTGCGGGTAACCGTCGAGGTCGCGGGCTGGCCGACGCCCCTGGGCGCCCTGGACTGGCTGCTGCGGGCGGCCGGTGCCACGGAGATCGTTCACGAGGAGAACTCGCTGCGCTGAAGTTCCGTGGCGCCGATCAGGCCGCGGAGAGGCTCAGGCAAGGGGTAGACGTGTTCGGCTGGCAGCTCCGCCTCCGCGGCGTCCAGGCGGCCGGAGCCGACGTGGCAGCGGATGCGCTCGGCGAGCGGGGTGACGTCGGTGATGGCGGTGATCCACAGGTCGAGGTAGCGGTCGACGGCCTCGCCGGAAAGTCCGATCTGGATGGCACGGTGGCTGAGCGGTGCGAGAGTGAGGGACCGTTCGGGGTCCCACTGGATGCGGACCGGGCTGGCCCGCTTGTGCTCGGACCATTGCTGCCGGCCGGTGTAGGTGCCCGACTCGAAGTGGCTGAGCGCGGCGTGGGCGAGCGCCCATGCGAAGCCGTCCCTGGCGATCTCGATGGCCAGGATGCGTTCCTGGCCTGGCTTGGTAGCCCATCCGGATCGGTACATCATCCATAGGAAAGAGGGTTTGATCCAGGTCATCCGGCCGCGCTTGAACGGCGCGACGAATGTCTGGGCCGCGACGGCCGCGTCGGCTATCTCCGGCGAATACGCCTGGTAGACGGTAATGGTACGGTCGGTGAAGCTGGCCCGTACCTGGCGGAGTGGCATGCGAGGCGCGGTCATCAGCCGGCTTCGCCAGCGAGGGGACGGAGCCTTGCCCTGGCGATGATCGCGTTAATGACGGCAAGAATAATGGCGCGCCTGTCGTCAGCGCCAGTGCTGTCGACCAGGCTGTCACCGGGATCCATCCATCGTCGACCATCGAGGATACGATCACGTTCGACGCGTGCAGCGGGGACGACCTGGACAGTCACACGATGGCGAGACGATCATACGATGGCCGCTGGGGAATCGTTCGGCCCGACGTTCCAGCGGGTCTGGTTCCGGCGGCCTGTCGAGGATTTGATCGAGTTCGGCGGTCAGGCGGAACTCGGCAATAGCGATCATCGGGGTATGGACGGTCGCCAGGGGTCGACCGGAGCTCACAGTCCACCGGTCCGCATCCACCAGGCTTTCCACCATGCGCGGGACGAGATGGCCTTCGGGTGGGCTTGGGTCAGGGGTGTGTCGCCCGCCGCGCCCACGCCGGGACCGGGGATCTGGGCACGGCGGGCGGTGGTGTCGGCGCAGGTGCGCCAGGCGGGAACCGCAACCTTGCGACGTGGGAGTAGCTACGCCGAGGCCCGCAACATCGCCGGTACCGATATGGTGCGTTGTGGAGAAAGATCGATGATGTCCTTCATCGCCGATCCGGACACCGTAGAGACTGAAAGTCGTGAAATCCGGGTATCGCCAAGGTGTCCTCGGGTGACGCTTGATCGGGGTTGAAAATTGGCCGCGATAGGAGCCGAGATCGTCGACTATGAAGTCGACTTCCGGCCGACGCGTGTCGTTTAAGAATGCCGGCGAGGTGCGCAATCACTTCCAGGGGAGGATTCTTGCTGGGCCGCCCGGGGGAACGCATGGCGTGCGCGTGGCGGACTTCGCGGGCCCACGGTTGCCGACAGCGCTGGGAAAGGCCCAATGTTACGGAGGTCTGCGGGCGGGCGGTGGCCGACCGCATGGGCGGCCAGGGCGCAGTATTCCGCGACGCGTGTCCGCATGGTTCCCGGCGGCGGAATGGGATGAAAGTCGACATGGCCGAGCTACTGCCGGGATTCACCTATCCGCCGAGGCTCGTGAACGGCGCCATTCTCTTCAATATCCGCAACGGATTTTCCGGGCGCCGTCTTCATGATGGCCTCTTACCCTTTGCAAAAAGGGCGGAAAATGACGATGCCGCCTGCTGGGGTCTGACTGGAAAGGGTATCGTCATAATGCATTAACGGGCGAGTTCGGGTCGGCCTCGGCGGCCAATTCAAGGATTTTCAGGCCTGGTTCAGGAAAGCGATCGAAGATACGATGGAGTAGGACGCGTAGGCGTGGATCCGACAGGGGCGATCACAGAGTGATCATTAGGGTGCGGGCGGTCGCTGAGGGCGGCGGGACACGGGACTGGTCGGTGGAGATCGGGGCCGGCGCGACCGTGCGGGAGCTGGGCCTTCGCTTGTTCGGCCCGCCCGGCGAGCTCGGTCTGGCAGTAGCGGGGGAGTCGTTCGGGCCTGAGGTGCCGGTGGCGATCTGCGGCATCGTCGACGGCGTCGAGGTGGCCCCGGCCGAACTCGCGGACGGGTACCGGTCATCCGGGTACGGCAACAGGTTCACCGCGGCAGGCGCGTCCGCCTGGCAGGCCGACGTCGCCGATGCCTGGTGGGAGCCCACGGCTGGGCCGGGAGCCGGCGGCTTCGAGGCGGTCGCCTCGGATGCGGATGCGGAGGCGGACTGGTGGGCCCCGGCGCTGGCGCCCCAGCCCGCACGGTCCGACGTGGTCCCCCGGTCGCTGGCGGGATCGTACTCAGGCGGGTGGGAGTTGGTGGTCGTCGCTGGCCCGGGTGCCGGGTGGCGGCTGCCCGTGCCGGTGGGGCAGGGGGTCGCGCTGTTCGTCGACCCGTTCGACGGGCCGCTGCTCGAACCCGGCGGCGTCGAGGTGGCGGCGGTGGCCGAGTTCACCGTGGCCGACGACGCCGTCACCTGCCGGTGGGCGGTGGAGGGGCTCACCGTTGACGGCGAGGCACCCGCGGACGATCAGGTGCTGCGCCCCGGCGCGGTGCTCACCGCCGGACGCAGCACCGCACGCCTGGCCCGCGCGGGCGGCGGGCTGGCCCGAGTAAGCCAGGGGCTGGGTGTGCCGGCCGAGCATCGCCCGACCGTGCCATTCCACCGCACCGCCCGTCCGGTGCCACCACCGGCGCCGGACGTGGTCACGGTGCCGCCGACGCCCCGGGAACCGGGCCGGGCGAGCCCGTTCAACTGGGCTTCCCTCGGCGCTCCGCTGGTCCTTGCCGGCCTGCTGTTCACGATGACCAGGCAGCTCACGTACGCGCTCATGTCGGGGCTGGGCGCGATCATTGTGGTGTTCTCGTTCGTGGAGAGTCGGCTGCGCCGCCGCCGGGAGGTGCGCCGCGGCGCCGCCGAGCGGGCGGTGGAACTCGCCGCGTTCGACACCAGGCTGGCCGAGGCCAGGCGCCAGGAGCTGCGGCGCCGCTGGGACGTCACGCCGACGGCCGCCGACTGGGTCCGGACGGCCGACCAGCTCGGCGCCACCCTGTGGGAACGCGGCCCGACCGACAGCGACTTCCTCGACGTCTTCGTCGCCGTCGGGCCCCTGCAGTGGCGCCCGGCGGTCGAACGAGTGGACCAGGCCGGCGCCGAGATCAGGGAGCGGGTGGCCCGTTCGGGGGGTCTCGCACCGGTGCCGCTGACCTTCAGCCTGGACCGCGGCGAGCTCGTGACGCTGCGCGGCCCCCGGCCGGAGGTGCTGGGCCTGGTCCACGCGGCCATCTGCCAGGCCTGCTGCGCGCAGGGGCCCGCCCATCTGCGGATCGGCCTGCTGGTCGAGGACACTGCCGACTGGGAGTGGCTCAAATGGCTCCCGCACCTGCGGGACGAGGCCAGCGGGGAACTGCGGGTGCGGCGCGTCGACGCCGCCGCCGACCCGCAGCGCGCCGTCGACGAGGCCGCCGCCTGGCTGACAGCCGCGGATGGGCTCGCCGCCGGTGCCGGCGCTGCCCGCCCAGGCGGATCGAGCGGTCCCGGCAGCCGTGGTGGCTACGGTGGCCGGGGCGGCGGCGGTCCCGCACTCAGCCTGCAGCCCGCTGCCTCCCCCGAACGGGTGCAGGCGGTCCGGACCCTGCTGATCGTCGACGGACCACGGTTGCGGCCCGGGTCCAGCCTCGCCTTCCGCCGCGCGCTCGCGGCCGACACGTCGGCGATCGTCGTCGACGGCCCACCCCCCAATCTGACCACCACCCTGGTCGAGTTCGGCCCCGACGGCACGGTCACCCAGGCAGACGCGAGGACCGGCCGGGTCGTCCACGGTGCGAGCCCAGCGCCGCTCGACGCCGACGACGCGCAGCGCTGCGCGCGGATGCTCGCGCGGCTCGACGATCCGCTCGTGGCTGACCGGGCCGCGCCGCTGCCCGCTGGGGTCCGGCTGTCCGACCTCGTCCCGTTCGACCTGGCGCAGCCGTCCGACCAGCTTGCCGACGCCATCCGCACGCACTGGGCAACGGCCCGCCGTGACCCCGGCAGCCTCGCGATCCCGGTGGGTGTCGGCGAGGACGGGCCGTTCGAGCTCGACATCGTCCGTCATGGCCCGCATGGGCTGCTGGGCGGGGCGACCGGGTCCGGCAAGAGCGAGCTACTGAAGATGATCGTGGCCGGGCTTGCCGCGCGGTACTCACCCGACGAGGTGATCATTGGACTGTTCGACTTCAAAGGCGGCACGTCCCTGCAGGAGCTCACCCGGCTGCCGCACTGCGTCGGCCTGGTCAGCGACACCGACCTGCACGAGGCCGAGCGGGCGCTGCGCTACCTGCGCACCGAGCTGCTGCGCCGCGAACGGCTGCTGTTCGCCCGCGGCGCGGCGAAGATCGAACAGATCGCGGGTGAGCTGCCCCGGCTGATCGTCATCATCGACGAGTTCCAGATCCTCGCCGACGAGCTCCCCGACGAGCTGGCGACCATCATCGACCTGACCAAGCGCGGCCGCTCCCTGGGCGTGCACCTGCTGTTCGCGACGCAGAGCCCCGCCTCGGTGCGCAACTACGACGAGATCAAGCGCAACACCCAGCTGCGGATGACCCTCAAGCTCCTCGACGTCGAGGACTCGGTGCGCCTCATCGACCTGCCGGACGCCGCCCGGTTCACCGTGCCCGGCCGCGGGCTGGCCCGGGTCGACAACCAGGTGCTCTCCTTCCAGGCCGGCTTCCCGTCCGGCTCCGTCGAGGTCCGCGCGGACGACGCGGTCCGTCTCGAACCGTTCACGCTGCTCCGCGTCGCCGTCGACGACCCGCGGACCGCCACCGCCGGTGCAGGCGCCACGGCCGTCGTCACCCCCGTCGCCACGTTCATGCCCGACCACGCGAACCTGGCCGGCCTCGCCGCCCCGGACGAGCCCTGGTGGCAGGTGGACGTCGCGGTCAACGGCACCGGTGCCGAGGACGACGCGACCGTCGAGGCCGCAGAGCGCACCGAGCTGGGCGCGTTGATCGACGGAGTACGGCGCGCCTACCGGTCGGCGCTGGGCCAGGGCCAGTCGCGGCCCGTCGCGGACGTCTGGCCGCCGGCACTGCCCGCGTCGCTGGCCCCGGGCGAGGTCGTCGCCCAGGCCCGGGCCGGCGAGGTGATACCCGGGCGTCCCGCCGGGCTCGCGGCGTACTTCGCCCGCGCGGACCGTCCGGACGAGTCCGAGCACGCCCGCCAGCCCGCGGTCGCCTGGCATCTCGACGCCGGCAACCTGCTCGTCTTCGGCGCTGCGGGCGCCGGCGCCACCACCGCGCTGACCATGCTCGCCACCAGTCTCGCCGCCTCGCTGTCCCCCGCCGAACTGCACCTGTACGCGCTGGACTTCGCCGGCGGTCACCTGCAGGAACTCGCCGCGCTGCCGCACTGCGCCGGCAACATCGTCCTCGGCGACGAGAGCGAACGGCAGGTGAACCTGCTGGCCTACCTGCGGGCCCGGATCGCCCGGCTCGGGGCGCTGGACACCGCGGGCCGGGCGGCCGAGGCCCAGTCGATCCTGCTGATCGACAACCTGGCCGGCTTCATGAACGCGTACGAGGCCGTCAGCTCCAAACAGGGAATCGCGGTGCTCGAGGACTTCGCCGCGGTGATCGGCGCGGGACCCGGGTCGAAGGTGTCCGTCGCCGCGTCCGTCGTCGGCACCCGAGTGCGCAACGAGGTCGCCGCCCGCGCGCCGCAGCGGCTCATCCTGCGCCTACCGGACCGCAACGCCTACGCCGACCTCAACATCGAACGGCGCTCGATCCCCCGCGGTCTGCCAGGCCGGGGCCTGTGGACCACCGGCAACGACCTGTTGATGGAGGTCCAGGTCGCCACCCCCGACGCCGCGTCCCCGGCCGGGGCCCACCGTGAGGACGACGCCGACGCCGCGACCCGGCCCCGCCGCATCCGGGCCCTGCCGGCAACGATCGAGCCGGACGAACTCACCGCGGACGGGGGCGCCCGCCTGGTCGACGACGTCCTGATGATCCCGGTGGGCCTCACCACCCAGGACGGCGAAGTCGTGCAGGTGTGCCTTGACCTGGCCGAAGACAGTCCGGCACTGGTGTACGGGCCACCCCGCTGCGGCAAGAGCACGTTGCTGCGCCGCCTCGCGGAGCTCGCCCGGGCGAACCTGGGGGACGCCGTGGCGATCTACGCGGCGGCGGCCGCCGACTCGCCGCTCGCGGACTGCCCGGCCGCGGACCGGGTGCGTGAGCTCGACACGGCGGCGACCCTCGCCCAGCGGGCCGCCGGCGAGCGGCGACCCACCCTGCTGCTCATCGACGACGTGACCCGGCTCGGCGACAACCTGAACGCATTCCTACAGGAACGTCACCCCCGGGTCCGCCTGGTCGCGACGGCCCGCGTCGGCGAGCTGCGCACGGCGGACTACACCTGGACCGCGAGCCGGCTCAAGTCGGCGCCGACCCGCCTCGTACTCGAACCGGAACCCGGCGAATCCGACCCCGTCAGCGGCCGGTACCTCACCTACCCGCCGAGCGGACCAGGCCGCGGCCGAGGCTTCCTGCTCTCCGCCGGCGGCACCCGCTTCGTCCAGACCTGAACAAACAAGATAATCAACGATGTTGACGAAGTGCCGCCGACGCTTGATCATCAAATATCCACCTCGGTGATCAGGTCGCTCCCGGCACCCCGACGGTTGCCGCGTACGCCTCCGGGCAGGCACAGGGCACGGATCCTGCCGCCGTACCTCCGCGTCGCGGCCGCACCGTCGACGGCGCGGCCCCGGTCGCGGGGCCGTCCACCGCACCGGAGGTGCCCTGTGCCACCACCGCTGTCGGCGTCGCCGGCGCCGTCACTGTCGGCGACCCTGCGCCGCCTCGTCCAGTCGTTCGCCGGCCAGCCGGCCGCGCGCCGGATGGCGCGGCCGGCGCCCGGCCAGGGCTGCCCCGGCGGTGCCCCGCGGGCGCCCCGCGTCGTCGTCGTGGGCAGTGGCTTCGCGGGTCTGCGGCTGCTGCGCGCGCTTGAGCGGCTGCTGCCCCCGGAGGCGGCGGAACTGACGGTCATCTCCCCGGTGGACCACCTGCCCTACGCGTCGCTGATGCCGCAGGTGTGTGCGAGTTCCGTGGAACCGCGGCATCTGGCCGTCGCGACCCGCCGGGCGCTGCGCCGCACGGTGCTGCGACTGGGGCACGCGGTGGACGTCGACCCGCAGGCACGCACAGTGACGGTGCAGGGTAATGACGGCACGGTCGACCAGCTGGGGTGGGACCGGCTGGTGCTGGCGCCGGGCTCGGTCACCAGCACCTTCGACGTTCCCGGCGTGCGGGACCACGCGATCGGCCTGAAGAACCTGAATCAGGCCGTCTACCTGCGCGATCACGTACTGCGGCAGCTTGAGCTCGCCGACGCGGCGCACGACGTGGGCGAGCGGCGGGCGCTGTGCACGTTCGTCGTCGTCGGCGGTGGCTACACCGGCACCGAACTCGCCGCGCAGATGACCCGGTTCACCCGGCGGGCGGTGGCGAACTATCCGCGGGTACGGGCCGAGGACATCCGATGGGCCCTTGTCGACCATTCCTCCCGCCTGCTGCACGAACTGGCGGCGCCGCTCGGACGACGGGCCGGCGAGGTGCTGGCGGCCCGTGGCGTCGAGGTGCGGCTGCGGACGGCGGTGACCGAGGTCGGCGAGCGGTTCGTCCGGATGCGCGGGGCCGACGACGGCGGCGGTGCGGAGCGCACCATCGACACCCGCACCGTCGTGTGGTGCGCCGGGGTGGCACCCAGCCCGCTGATGGCGACGATCGGGCTGCCCACCTCGCACGGGCGCCTCGTCGTCGACGAGTACTTCCGGGTGGCCGGCGTGGCTGGCCTGTTCGCGCTGGGTGACGCAGCGGCCGTGCCGGACCTGACCCGCGGGGGCGAGCCGGCGGGGCAGACCGCCCAGCACGCCGTGCGGCAGGCCACCGTTGCGGCCCGCAACCTGGCCGCGTCCCTCGGGCATGGCAACGCCAGGCCCTACCGGCACCACGACCTCGGCTTTGTCGTCGACCTCGGCGGGCGGGACGCGGTCGCCAACCCGCTCGGGTTGACCCTGCACGGCCTGCCCGCGGTGGTGGCCACCCGCGCGTATCACGTGTACGCGTTGAACAACGGGTCCAACCGGGCCAGAGTGCTCTCCGACTGGGCCCTGGACCTGGTCGCGCCGCACCAGATCGTCCAGCTCGGCTTCGCCCGCGGCCCACGTCCGACCATCGCCTCCGCGGAGGAGACCGGGATCTATCCGACGGCCCGCCCGCAGCCGGCGGCGGCGCGGCTCCTGACCTGATCCGATCTGCCCAGGACTGCCGGCACGGCGGCCGGCTGCCGGACCACGACCAATGTCCGCCCGTGCCGGCTGCGACCCCGCGCGGCCGCGACCGTGCCGACGGACTGCTGGTAGTGAGATTCCGGCGTCCCCTGATCGGACCTGTTCGCCTGGCGCTGGCGTCCAGGCCCGCGCGATCGCCCAACCGGCTGGCGTGATGCCGGGGCCGGAACGGGGCGCGTCCCAGCGGTGTGAGCGGTGGGGGATGGTCAGATCGGGTCAGTTGATAGGCCGGGACAGCTCTTTCCACGTCATAATGTGATCAATCTGATGCTGAGGGTCGCGGCTCCAGCCAAGGGGCAGGGAGCCGATCCGTCAACGCGATGATGAGCAGGCGTCGATGTCCATCCCGGCGTCGCCGGCCTGCCCACGCGGGGCGACTGGCACGCTCGGGCCACCGAAGACAAACCCTCACCCCCCGGTCGGGCGGTCGGCGAGATGGCCGTGCCCTACCGCGGCGGGGGCCATGACGGCCTGGTCAGTGGGTGTATGACCAGACCAAGCGGGGGAGATCGTCATGACGACGGACGGGTGGGGGAGACGCGGGATGGCACTTGGTGGCCGCTTGGACCGCGCTCAGCGACGACACCGTGGCCTTGGCTTCGTGGTCGCCGTCCTGTACAAGTTCGCTGACGACCAGGGCGGCTACCTCGCTGCGCTCATCACCTTCTACTCGTTCCTGTCGCTGTTCCCGTTGTTGCTGCTGCTGACGACCGGACTTGGATTCGTTCTGCATGGCCACCAACACCTGCAGGAGCAGGTCGTCAGCTCCGCCCTGGGCCAGTTCCCGATCATCGGTGATCAGCTGCGGGACGACGTGCAGGCGCTCAAGGGCAGCGGCGTCGCGGTCGCCATCGGCGTCCTCGGCGCGGTCTACGGCAGTCTCGGCGTCGCCCGGGCGATCGGCAACGCACTGGACACCGTGTGGGCGGTGCCACGGCGATCACGTCCCAACCCGTTCTTCGCCCGGGTGCGCAGCCTCAGCCTCATCGGTCTGCTCGGCCTCGGTGTCGCCATGACCACGATATTGTCGACCGTGACAACCGGCGCCTCGGCCTTCGGCCGGCTCGCCGCCGGGTTCCAGGTCCTCGCGGTCGCGATCTCCGTGGCGGGCAACGCCGGGTTGATCCTGGTCGCCTTCAAGGTCCTCACCGTCCGGTCCATCCGGGTCATGGAGATCCTGCCCGGTGCCGTGTTCACCGCCGTGGGCTGGCAGCTCGTGCAGACGCTCGGCGGCTATTACATCGCGCACCAGCTCAAGGGCTCCACCCAGGTGTATGGGCTGTTCGGGCTGGTACTCGGTCTGATCACCTGGCTCTACTTCCTCGCGGTCCTCGTCGTCACCGGGATGGAGGTCAACGCCGTGCGGGTGGGCCGGCTCTATCCGCGGGCGTTGTTGACACCGTTCCTCGACGCTGTCGAGCTCACCGACTCCGACCGACGGGCCTACACGTCCTACGCCCAGGCGGAGCAGTTCAAGAGCTTCCAGCGAGTGGATGTCACCTTCACCGACACACCCGACAGGCACCGCCCGCGGGCAGCCCAGGGGGATGGGCAGCCAGTCGGTGCATCGGCCACCCCCCAGCCATCGGAGCAGTCCCCGCCCGCTGTGACTCCGTCCGACATGGCCTTGTCCGACATAGCCCCGTCCGACATGGCCCCGACCCGCGGGGTTCCGCCGGTGTCAGACCGACCGGCGAAGGTCCCACCGATGGCACCGGCGCCTGCCGGCGAGAAGAAGCCCGGCGCGGACGAGCCCGTGGGCACCTCCACCGCCGATCCACGGTGCGACCACGTGTTGTCCGGTGACGCCGGAACCCCGTGCGACCCGTCCCGCAACGTCACGTCCCCCGAACAGAGCGGGGCGGACGGCTGACCGCCGTCCACCACCGCCTCCTCGTACGTCCCGGGTGCGGCTCACGCGCCGGCGGACGGGCGGACGACCGCCGGACCGGGGTCGTCGGCCAGTCTGACCGGGCAGAACAGCACCGCGGACCGCCCACCGGCCGTGTCGATCACGACCGGCCACAGGCCGTCGTTGCGGCATTCGCGCGCCGTCTGCATGGCCCACTCGGGCGGGTCGGTCACCGAGACGAAGGCGCCCTGGTCCGTGGAGACGATGACATGCGCACCCACCAGGGCATGGCGCATGGCCCGTTCGCGCGGTCCGTCGCCGTCCCGGCCGAGCCGAAACCCCTGGAGAGTCTCGTCCATGCGGGGTTGCCAGCCGGAGGTGTTCACGAGTTCCGCGCGCAGCCGGATGAGTCGGCGACCGGCGGCTGTCAGCCCGGCGCTGAGCCGCAGCTCGCCCTGGGCGGACCAGGTGTCCCAGGCGACTCCCGCCGGTGTCGTGTCCGCCCGGTCGATCATCCGCACCCGCCGGCCGGCCGGTGCGCTGAGCCGCATCGTGCCGACGGGGCGCCGGCCCGCATCGACGCGACCTGACTCCCACGGGTCCGGTCGGGCGGCGCTGAGGTGGGGCAGCCAACCCCGCGACCATCCGCCCCTGATCGTCGGAGGCTGCGCGTGCCGGGCCACGAGCAGGTCGCTGAGCAGCATGTCCCCGGCGACCTCCCGGGGAACGAACTCCGTGCGTTCGGCGTCGAGGACAGCGGTCGTGGTGCCCCGACCAGGCCCGCCGTCCGACGCGGCCGGGCGAGAGCCACGGGACTGACCGGTCGCGATCTGCAGCCAGCGCACCCGCACCCGCAGCGTCGCGTCGGGATCGGCGTCCACCAGACATTCCGCGCGCGCGTATGCCCGATCCCCGGGATGGCCTACTGCGTAGGCCGGCGGGGTGAGCACCCCGGCCACGGAGCCTGCCCCGCCTGGTGTCCCGGGCCGCGCGGCGCCTCGGTAGATCGCCTCGTCGGCGATCTCCACCGCCCGATCGGGCTGCGTGTCCACCGTCCTCATCGGCTTCATCCTCCGTATCGGCCTGCCGGGTCGGCGTCTCTCTCCGATCGGCGCCCGGTGGTCCGTACGTGCTTCTGGTTGGTCGTTCTAGGTGGGTTGGTGTCGGGTTTGCCCGTGTGGAGGGGCCGGGCGTGCTGTCGGGCCCCACGCAGGTGGGCACCACGGCTCTGGAAAAGAACCCCGAAGCAGCTCGGAGCGGGACTGCCGGGGTCCACTCGGGCGGTGTTCCTCACTCGACGTGGCCCGTTCGGACAGCACCAGCCCCGATCCGGCCGATCGCCTCCCCGGCATGGATCAGGATCTCCTCACCGGGCCGTGCGGCGACGAAGGCGAGACCGACCTCCTCGGTGCCGGCGGAGGTTCGTACCAGCGCCAGCCCGCCCGGCAGGCAGCGGACGACCTCCGCCTCGACCACGTCCTGCCGCCGGGTCACCCGCCCTGCCGCGTCGCACAGAGGCGCCTGCGGTCCGGGGCTGCCGGCCGCCACCGCGGCCTCCCAGGTGCCAAGCCGCTGGGTGTTCGCCGCGTCCCCGTCGTCGACCGGACAGGCCCGTCGCGGCCCGTCATGCTGTTCGAGGTGCGTGTTCATCGGCGCGCATCCCCTCTGGAGAGAGGCTGTTGGGGCCAACGTTACGACCGGGGCCGAGAGGTCACCAGTCGGGACGGGTGGTGCGCCATCGCCGCATCGGGCCCGCCTGGAGTGCCCTCCGTTCGGGCGGCACATGTTCGGGCAGCATAGGGATGTGACGGTGGCGCGGATCGACGGTGACACGTCCTTTGGAGAGTTGTGCGCCCTGGTCGCCGCGGGCGGTGTCGCGGTGGTGAGTGGCGCGGGGATCTCCACCGACTCGGGGATCCCGGACTATCGGGGGCCGAACGGGGCACTGCGGCGGCACACCCCGATGACCTATCAGGAATTCACCGGTAAGCCGGGTGCCCGGCATCGCTACTGGGCCCGCAGCCACGCCGGCTGGCGACAGATCGCCCGCGCCGAGCCGAACGCGAGCCATCGAGCAGTGGCCCAACTGGAGCAGGCGGCGTTGCTCACCGGCGTCGTCACCCAGAACGTGGACGGCCTGCACCAGCGCGCCGGCGCACGACACGTGATCGATCTGCACGGGAATCTCGCCCGGGTGCTGTGCCCCGACTGCGGCCAGGTGAGCCCGCGGCACGATCTCGATGCCCGGCTGCGCGTGGCGAATCCCCACTTCCACGTCGCCGGCGCACCCGCCAATCCGGATGGTGACGTGACCCTGTCGGAGGAGACGGTCGCTGGTTTCGTCATGGTGGGCTGCGGCGACTGTGGCGGTAACCGGCTGGAGCCCGACGTGGTGTTCTTCGGCGCCACCGTGCCCCGTCCGCGCGTCGCGCAGGCGTTTGACCTGGTGGAGAACGCCCGGCTGCTGCTGATACTGGGGTCATCGCTGACAGTGATGTCCGGGTATCGCTTTGTTCTGCGGGCGGCTGAGCTAGGCATTCCGGTCGGCATCGTCAACCAGGGCCAGACCCGTGGCGACAGTCGGGCGAGCCTGCGCATCGACGCACCGCTCGGCTCGGTGCTGCCCCGCCTCGCCGAGGCGATGACCGGCGCCGCGACGGCGACAACCGGAGGCGCGGCGGCGCTCACCGGGCCGGCGCCGGTCGCGGCGCAACCGGCCCCCCCGGGGGAACGTCCCGGCTGAGGAGCCAGGATGGGGGAATGCGACTGGTTCCGCCGCCTCCGCCGGGCAATCTGACGTTTCGCGTCGCGACGGACGCCGACGCGGAGGCGATCGTGACGCTCGTGCAGTCGGCCTACCGGGGGGAGCCCAGCCGGGCGGGATGGACCACCGAGGCGGATCTTGTCGCCGGCCAGCGCACGGACGTGTGCGAGGTGAGCGCGGCGCTGGCCAGCTCCGACAGAGACATCCTGCTCGCCGAGGATCCGTCCGCCGCTCTGGTGGGCTGCTGCCAGGTGCGGCGTCGGATCGAGGCGCGTCGGATCGAGTCGCGTCGGATCGAGTCGCCGCCGAAGGAACAGCCATCCACCCGCCACGATCTGGCCCGAACGGAGGGCCCGGCAGGCAGCGCGGACCTGGTCGATCCGGATGCGGCGGCACCGACCGCGGTCGGTGCCTACTTCGGCCTGTTCGCCGTCAGCCCCACCCAGCAGGGGGCGGGCGTCGGCGGTGCACTGCTGGCGCTGGCCGAACAGCATGCGCGGGGAGCCTGGTCGGCCGGCTGGATGGAGATGGTGGTGATCGCCCAGCGGGCCGAGCTGATCGACTGGTACCTCCGCCGGGGCTACCGGCGAACCGGGGAGACCCGTCCGTTCCCCTACGACGACACCCGGCTCGGGGAACCGATGCGAACCGACCTCTACTTCGTCGTGCTGCGCCGTCCCCTCACCTGACCCCGCGACGCGCGCAGCCAGAGCGGCTGATCCTCCGAACGGGCGGTGGCGCGGGGCGCGCCCGGGGCCACACGCGCCCGCGCCGCTGGCGGCATCGATGTCCGATTCCCGCCAGCATCTGTCGTGGGCAGCGTCGAAGCTGGGGCCATGACGACGGAGCAGGGGCGGTTCGACGCCGTGGCGAGCCGGGACGCACGGTTCGACGGCGCGTTCTTCTTCGCCGTGACCACCACCAGGATCTACTGCCGGCCGAGCTGCCCGGCGGTGCGGCCGAAACGGGAGAACATCCGCTTCTTCGCCACCGCCGCCGCCGCGAACGGAGAGGGCTTCCGTGCCTGCCGGCGATGCCGGCCCGACGCGGTACCCGGCTGCGCGGACTGGAACGTCCGCGCCGACGTGGTCGGCCGGGCGATGCGCCTCATCAGCGACGGCGTGGTCGACCGGGAGGGCGTCGGCGGGCTCGCCGCCCGGCTGGGCTACAGCCCGCGCCAGCTCACCCGCCAGCTCACGGCCGAGGTGGGCGCCGGTCCGCGGGCGCTGGCCCGCGTTCGGCGGGCCCACGCCGCGCGGACACTGCTGGCGACATCGGATCTGCCGGCCACGGATGTGGCCTTCGCCGCGGGGTTCGCGAGTGTGCGCCAGTTCAACGACACCATCCGAGCGGTCTACGCGGCCACTCCCGGGGAGCTGCGCGGCTCTCGACGGGCCAGGCCGGCGCTGGCGCGATCGGGCCGGACCGAGGGGTGCGAACAGGCGGGGCTGATGCTGCGGCTGGGCTATCGGCCGCCGTTCGAGATCGCCGCCCTGCTCGACTTCCTCGGCCGACGCGCGCTGGCCGGAGTCGAGGAGATGATCGGGCCATCCGGGGACCGCGTGTATCGCCGGACACTGCGCCTGCCCCGCGGCCACGGCATCGCGGAGGTTGCCGAGAGCTCGGTCGCCGACGGCGAGGGCTCCCTGGCCTGCCGGCTGGTGCTGAGCGACATGCGTGATCTTGGCGTGGCGGTCGCGAGAGTGCGCTGCCTGCTCGATCTCGACGCCGACCCGCTGGCCGTCTCCGACCGGCTGGCCAGCGAGCCGACGCTGGGCGACCTGGTGACGGGGCGGCCGGGACTGCGCACGCCGGGGGCCGTCGATCCGCACGAGATCGCCGTGCGGGCGGTGCTCGGCCAGCAGGTCTCCCTGCGGGCCGCCCGACGGCTCGGCACGGCGCTGGTGGCGGCCCACGGCGAGCCGTTGCCGACGCCCAGCGGTGGCCTGACCAGGCTGTTTCCTCGCGTCGACGCGCTGGCCGACGCGGATCTGGGTGAGTTGGGGATGCCCTCGGCGAGGCGGGAGACGGTGCGGGCACTCGCCCGGGCGCTTGCCGAGGGCAGCGTCGTGCTCGACGTCGGCGTCGACCGCGACGCGGCCGAAGCGGCACTGCTGCGCGTGCGGGGCGTCGGTCCGTGGACCTCCGCCTACATCCGGATGCGCGCACTCGGCGATCCGGACGTCCTGCCCACGGGCGACGCCGCGTTGCGTTCCGCGGCCCGCCGGCACGGCCTCGACCTGCGGCAGTCCGCCCGCTGGTCACCGTGGCGCAGCTACGCGACCCACCAGCTGTGGGCCGCGGCCGCCGCGCCCCCCGACTCGCCGGCCATGACCAGTCCCACCGGACCAGAAGAGAGGATTGATCGGTGATGCTCCACACGACGGTGTCCAGCCCGATCGGGGAGCTGCTGGTGGTGGGCACCGAGCCCGAGGAGGCCGACGCCGGCCCGGCGCTGACGGCGCTGAGCATGACCCGCCAGCGCGGTGCGGTGACTCCCGGACCCGGCTGGCGGCCGGCGCGCGAACCGTTCGTCGACGTCGTCCGCCAGCTCGGCGCGTACTTCGACGGCGAACTGCGCGACTTCGACCTCACCCTGCGCACCCGCGGTTCGGTCTTCCAGGAGCGGGTATGGCGCGCGATGGAGACGATCCCGTACGGCACGACGATCAGCTACGGCCAGCTCGCCGCCCGGATCGGCGCCGGCCGGGCGGATGCCCGCGCGGTCGGCACGGCGGTCGGCGCGAACCCGCTGCTTCTGCTCAGGCCATGTCACCGGGTGATCGGCGCCGACGGGGCCCTGCGCGGCTACGCGGCCGGGCTCGACCGCAAGGAGTTCCTGCTGCGCCTCGAAGGAACGCTCCCGCCCGCCGTGGAGTTCGCGGCGGCCCGGGCTCGGGCGGTCAGGCTGTGAGCCCTGGTTCGTCCGGGGCAGACGAAGCCCGGCGGGAATGGTCGGATGCCCTGGCGACATGGTCACCCGCGGCCGCGGAGGCGGTCCGGGTGGAGCTGGACGAGGCCGGTTATGCCCTGACCGGGCCAGTGCTCGCCGACGCGGACTGCCAGCAGCTGGTGCGCCTGCTCGCGCAGCCGGCCCGCTTCCGTGCCACGGTCGACATGGCCCGCCACCGGCTCGGCTCCGGGGAGTACCGCTACTTCGACCATCCGCTGCCGGCGCCCGTGCGGGAGTTGCGGGCGGCCTTCTACGAGCTGCTGCGACCCGTGGCGCTGCGCTGGGCGGCCCGCCTGGGCCGCGCAGCCCCCTGGCCTGACACCCTCGACGACTGGTTGGCCACCTGCCACCGTGCCGGCCAGCGAAAACCCACCCCGCTGATGCTCAGCTACCAGGCGGGTGACTGGAACGCGCTGCACCAGGACCTCTACGGCGATCTGGTCTTCCCCCTGCAGGTGGTGATCGGTCTTGATGCCCCCGGGTCGGACTACGCCGGCGGTGAGTTCCTGCTCGTCGAGCAGCGGGCCCGCGCCCAGTCCCGCGGCACCGCGCTGGCTCTGCCGCGCGGGCACGCCCTGCTGTTCACCACGCGCGACAGACCGGTACCGTCCGTCCGCGGCTGGTCCGCGACGGCGGTTCGCCACGGCGTGAGCACCGTCCGTTCGGGTCAGCGGCGCACCCTGGGCCTGATCTTTCACGACGCCGCCTGACCGCGCGGCCCGGTCCGGACCGTGGCAGCGACCGGGCCGGCCAGCCAGGTTTGGCGTGGCCCGGAGGTAGGTGTGGGGGCCGTTCGGGTGGTGCATAGTGCGTGCGGAGGGCGGCACAGGCGACCGGGCCGTGCCCGCCGGGCCGCGACCGGAGGCACCGATGACCACCATGCAGGATCCCCACCTCAGCGAGATCCGCGACGTGGAGCCGCTCACGCCCGAGGGCTGCGGCGAATGCCTGCGACTCGGCGGCCGGTGGGTGCATCTGCGGCTGTGCCTGACCTGCGGATCCGTCGGGTGCTGCGACTCGTCACCGGCACGGCACGCCAGCGCCCATGCGGCGAGCCACAGCCATCCGATCGTCCGGTCGTTCGAACCCGGCGAGGACTGGCGCTGGTGCTACGTCGACGAGACCTTCGTCTGACCTGCTTGGTCTGACCTGCTTGGTCTGACCTGCTTGGTCTGACCTGCTCGGTCTGATCTCGCCGGTCTGCTCTCGGCGACGCGGGTGGGGCCGCCGGGTCTCGGCGGCCCCACCACGGTCAGCCCTTGACGCAGAGGACGGCGCGCAGTTCGGCGACGACGTCGACCAGATCCTCCTGGGCGGCGATGACGGCGTCGATGTCCTTGTAGGCGGCTGGGATCTCGTCCAGGACACCACGGTCCTTGCGGCATTCGACGCCGCGGGTCTGGGCGGCGAGGTCGTCCACGGTGAACGTGCGACGGGCCTTGTTGCGGCTCATCGTGCGGCCGGCGCCGTGGCTGGCGGAATGGAACGAATCGGGGTTGCCCCGGCCGCGCACCAGGTAGGAGCGCGTCCCCATCGAGCCCGGAATAATCCCGTATTCGCCATCACGGGCGGAGATGGCACCCTTGCGGGTGACCAGGACGTCCGCGCCGAAATGGTGCTCGGCGGCGACATAGTTGTGATGGCAGTTCACGAGCGCGAACTCGTGGCTGCCCGCGTGCGGCCCCTCCGTCGGTGGGGTCGGCACGCGCAGCGTGGGCAGCAGCGGCCGCAACGCGTCGACCGCGGCGGCGAGCATCGCGTCCCGGTTGCGCCGCGCGTAGGCCTGGGCCCAGTCGAGGTCGTGCCGATAGGCCCGCATCTGCTCGGTGCCGGCGAGGAACACCGCCAGGTCACGATCGGGCAGGCCCGCGTTGTGTTCGAGCGTGCGGGCGATCGCGATGTGCGCCTCGGCGAGCTCCTTGCCCATGTTGCGGGACCCGGAGTGCAGCATGATCCACACCGCGCCGTCGGTGTCCAGGCAGACCTCGAGAAAGTGGTTGCCCGAGCCCAACGTGCCGAGCTGGGCCATCGCCCGGTCCAGCCGACCGGCGACCCGCGGATGGAGCTGGTCGAACGTCGCCCACAGGTCGTCCTGACGCCGCGCGTGGGCGGTCGGCTGCGCATGGCGGGACATCCCGACCGGGATCGCGGCCTCCAGCGCCGACCGCAGGCCGCCAAGGTCATCCGGCAGGTCCTCGGCGGTCAGGTTGGTGCGCGCCGCCGCCATCCCGCAGCCGATGTCGACGCCGACCGCGGCCGGCGACACCGCGTCGCGCAACGCGATCACGGACCCGACCGTGGCCCCGTAACCGAGGTGCACGTCGGGCATGACCGCGACGTGATGGTGGATGTACGGCAGCGAGGCGACATTACGCAGCTGGTCCAGCGCGGCGCTTTCGACATCCTCCGGCCGGGTCCACAGCCAGATCGGATGCGCGGCAGCGCCGAGCGTCGCGACGGGGCTCATAGACGGTTCACTCCCTTGTGGCATGAATGGTGCCGGACGCCGCTCCGGGCCGCAAAGAACAGTCCAGACCAGACGTCGGGCCGGATATGGACAGGAGAACGGGCGGGCATTGCTGCCGTGTTCCGGCCATCCTCCGGTCGGGTTCCGCGGGCCTTCCACCCTCGGTGGAAAGACGGATTCGTCGGCCGCCTTCCCCGAATTGCGGCCGGTCTGGCCGCCATGTGCAGGATGGCCGATCCATGTCCCGTGCGCGAATGAATTTAAGCCGCGCCGGCCGGACATCCGGGGCCATCCGGCGCCACCGGGCGCCGACCCTCATCGCACCGGCCGGCCCGGCGGCAGACGGGGAGCCCCGCGCAGGAGGTCCACCAGCGGCCGCAGCTCAGCCGGCACCGCCTCGGTGAACGTCCGCGTGAGCCGTTCACCGGCCCGGTGGATCTCCAGCGTGTACACGAACCGGTCCACGCCGGACGAGGAGCCGGCTGGCGGATCGGCCGCGCCGGCGGAGCCTTCCCGGACCTCCTCGACGAGGTGACGCAGCTGCGCCGCCGCCTCGGCGGACAGGTCGGCCGTGTCCAGGCCACGCGATACCGGACGGCCCAGCAACCCCCCCGATCGGGTCAGCACCACGCGCACACGGTCAGGTCCACCGGCCATATGGCCATTCTCCCGCACCGCCCGTCCGGACCAGGGCGGATCGTGATCGTGTGTCGGCGCCCCGCAGGTGGCCCGGTCGCCACGCGGGAGGTGCGGTGGACCCCACGCGGCCCGTCCCGGGCCGTTGTCGCCGCGGACACCGGGGTACCGGTGTCAACCCACACACGACCTCACCCGAGTCGAGCCTCGGCGTCGTGCCGGTGTGGCCCTTGCCCTTCTCGTGTCCTGTTCGTGTGGGACGACCGGTCCTTCCCGTCACTGCCCGGTATCGCGTCCGGTGCTGTGTCCTGATGCGGCAGGAAATATTTCCCTAACCTGCCGGGTGCCCTTCCTGCGTGCCCGTTCTCCGTCGGTTCACAATCGGGGCTGATTTTTTCGTTGGTATCCGACGGTCGGACGTCCAGGGGTCTCGCCGTCCCTGGGCGGGTAGGAGTCCAAAGTGATTGTCGTTCGGCGATCCGGCGTTCTCCCAGTACCGGGAGCGCGTAGTGTCCTGCCGGTATACCGCTCCTTTTTCGATGGTTTCCGATCGTAGGACGTCCTGCGATCCTGCGGGTTGGGAGGGACAGTCGGCATGGATGTCGCGCAGCGACCGGAGCCGATTTCCGAACGGCCAACGGCACGGCCGGGTTCGGCCGCCGTGGCCGCGGTGGCGCCGCCGTCACCCGCCGCCGCGGCGGGCCCGGCGGTCAGGACCACCGTCACAATCGCCGGCACTGTCCCGGCCCCCGCCGGGCAGCCCGGCCGGTCAGCGCCCGTGGGCGCGCCGCCGGCCCCGCCCGGCCCGTCCTCGCAGTCGGGCAGCGCCGGCCCGGCGGGCGAGCTCGCCGACGTCGGCATCCAACTGCTGGCGCCGGACGGCACCCGGGTGAGCGACCCGCGGTTCACCGCCCTCGCCGACCACGACCTGTGCCGCGAGCTCTACGCGTCCATGGCGCTCTCGCGCCGCCTCGACGAGGAGGCCACCGCCCTGCAGCGGCAGGGCGAACTGGTGCTGTGGATCCCGTGCCGCGGGCAGGAGGCGGCGCAGGTCGGCTCGGCCCAGGCCGTCGGCCCGCGGGACTTCATCTTCCCCAGCTACCGGGAGCACGCCGTCGCCTGGCACCGCGGGATACCCGCCGCCGAGGTGCTCCGGCTGCTGCGCGGCATCAGCCACGACGGCTGGGACACCGACGCCCACAACATGGCGAACTACACGATCGTCCTCGCCTCGCAGACCCTGCACGCCGTCGGCTACGGCATGGGCGTGCTCCTCGACGGCGCCGTCGGCACCGGCGACCCCGAACGGGACACCGCCGTGCTCGTCTACCTCGGTGACGGCGCGATGAGTCAGGGCGACGCGAACGAGGCGTTCGTCTGGGCGGCGAGCTTCGGCGCCCCCGTCGTGTTCCTCTGCCAGAACAACGGCTGGGCCATCTCCACGCCGACGAGCCGCCAGTCGCCGGTGCGGCTGTCCCGGCGCGCCGACGGGTTCGGCTTCCCGGGCCTGCGCGTCGACGGCAACGACGTGCTCGCCATGCACGCCGTCACCAGCTGGGCGCTGGCCCACGCCCGCTCCGGCGGCGGCCCGGTCCTCATAGAGGCCAGCACCTACCGGATGGCCCCGCACACCACCTCCGACGACGCGACCCGCTACCAGCCCGCCGACGAGGTCGCCGCCTGGGCGGCCCGTGACCCGATCGAACGGCTGCGCCGCATGCTCGCCCGCGACGTGTCCGCCGGCTGGTTCGACGAGGTCCGCGCCGGCGCCGACGACGCCGCCGCCGACCTGCGCCGCGCCTGCCTGGCCCTGGACCCGCCGCCCCCCGCCACCCTGTTCGGCCACGTCAGCGCCGAGGAGACCCCCGACCAGCGCGCCCAACGCGAATGGTTCACCACCTACCGCGACTCGTTCCTGTAAGCCGACCCTCCGGCGCTGCCCGGCCGCACCCGTCAGCACGTCACGCCCGCTGATTTCCCCGCCAACCAGAAGCCGAACGGCGATGTTTTGTGCCGATAAGTGGTGATGCAGACTGTCCGCGTGGCTGGCGGAGACGTCGTGGGCGGCGACGAGCGAGACTTCTTCGTGTCGTACACGGCGGTCGATCGGCCGTGGGCGGAGTGGATCGCGTGGGTCCTGGAGGAGGCTGGCTTCTCCGTCCTCGTCCAGGCGTGGGACTTCCCGCCCGGGGTGAACTGGGTCGCGGGAATGGACGAGGGGGTGTCCCGGTCCCGGCGGACGGTGGCGGTGCTCTCGGCGAACTACACGCGGTCGGTGTACGGCAGGGCCGAGTGGCGGGCCGCCTGGGCGGAGGATCCGGCGGGCGCGGATCGGCGGCTGCTGGCGTTTCGGGTGGCTGACTGCGAGAGGTCGGGGCTGTTGGGCCAGGTGGTGTCGGCGGATCTGTTCGGTTGCTCGGAGCGGACCGCGCGCACGACGGTCGTGGGCGCCGCGCGCTCGGCGATCACCGGCACACGGGTCAAACCGGCGGTGGCGCCGCTGTTCCCACCTGACCTGAGGACGGTGCCCGAACGGGCGTTGTTCCCCGGTGGGCTGCCGGATGTGTGGAACGTACCGGCCCGGTTGGCGGCGTTCCTCGGCCGATCCGACCAGTTGGCGCTGGTCGCAGACAGTCTGCGGGCCGATGGTGTCGTCACCGTGGTCGCCCTGGCGGGCATGGGTGGGGTGGGCAAGACGTCGCTGGCGCTCGAGTACGCACACCAACACGCGGGCGACTTCGACGTCGTCTGGTGGGTGGACGCCGAACAGGCGGACACGGTGCCCGCGCAGATCGGCGAGCTGGGAGAGGCTCTGGGCCTACCGGCGGGGGCGGAGGCCGCCGGAACGCTGGCGGAGTTGCGTCGCCGGGGGCTTCGGTGGCTGCTGGTGTTCGACAACGCGGAGGACATCGCGGCGGTGGCGCCGTTCCGGCCGGTCGACAGGCGTGGACGGGTAGTGGTTACCTCACGCATGTCAGGCTGGGGCGGGCTCGGCGCGGTGGTGGAGGTGCCGACGCTGGCCCGGTCCGAATCGGTGACCCTGCTGTCCGGCCGGGTCGCCGACATGGACCCGGACACTGCGGACAGGATCGCCGAGCTGCTCGGTGACCTGGTCCTTGCCGTGGAGCAGGCGGCCGCGTTCTGCGAGCAGACCGCCATCCCGCCAGCGGAGTTTGCCGCGATGCTGGCGGAGCGCCTGGAGGACACCGTCGAGCTCGGGCAGGTGACAGAACGGGCGGGGGTAACCGTCGCCACGCTATGGGAACTGTCGGTCAGCCGATTGGCGGTCGCGGACCCGGCGGCGGTGGAACTGCTCGAACTGTTGTCGTTCTGCGGCCCGCAACCAATCCCGCTTGACCTGTTCGCTGGTCGCGCGAAGCTTGTCGGCGAGGGAGCGCTGTTCCAGGTACTCGATGATCAGGTGTCCTGGGCTCGCACGGTCGGCGCGCTCGTCCATTTCGGGCTGGCTGGCCGGGACACCCACACTGTGTCGGTCCACCGTCTCGTGCAGGCGACCACTCGACGCCGTACTTCGCCCCAGCGCAAGTCAGTAGTGGTCGCCACGCTGCTGCGCCTCTATCGCGCCGATCTTCCCGTGGAGATCCAGCGCTCGCCACGAGGGTGGCCGCGGTGGCGCGACCTGCTTCCCCATGTGCTCACGCTCGTCGAGCGGGTGTCCAAGCCGGCCAGGACGCCCGACGGTTCAGATGAAAAGACATGCGCGAAGGCCGCCGACCTGACCTGGTTGTGCGATCGAATCGCCACCTACCTGCAGGAACACGGACGCTCGGGTGAGGCGCTGCCGATGTTCGAACGTGCGTTGGCGATTGCCGAGACGATCTATGGCCCGGGCCATCCCGTCACCGCCGACTGTCTGAGTAATCTGGCCTCGGTGCTGGCGGATCTTGGTCGGGTTGATGACGTGTTGCCGATGTTCGAGCGGGCGTTGGTGATTGCCGAGGCCACCTACGGCCCGCACCATCCCGAGGTCGCTGCGCGTCTGAGCAGTGTGGCCCTGGCATTGCGGGATCTTGGCCGGGTGGCGGAGGTGTTGTCGATGTTCGAGCGTGCCTTGACGATCACGGAGGCCAGCTACGGCCCGGACCATTCGAAGACTCTGACGATACGGCGCAATATCAACGCCGTTCGACGCGAGATTGATCGGTGAGGTCGGGCGGTCGCCAGTACCGCCCGGTGGGCGGGTGGGCGGACGCCGGTCCGGTGGCAGGCGGAACGGCGGCGTCGGTGCATGCGGACCAGTGAGAATGCGGCATTACTCTCGACACGCCAGGGACTTCACAGTTGTGATCATCAAGGGGTCTGCTTTGCGGCTACGTGCGCTGGGACGTTTCGCGTGACTGTCGTCGGCCGCGACCGCGGTGGTGAGCTTGTCTCGGTGAATCCGGTGACGGGGGCGGTCGTGGGGCGCTTCCCGGTGCACGGTGCGGTCGAGGTGGCGGCGGCGGTGGGCAAGGCGCGAGCGGCGGCGGGCTGGTGGGCGAGGCTGGGCGCGGACGAGCGCCGTGCGCGCCTGCTGCGCTGGGGGGCGCACCTGGCCGGGCGCGACGGCGATCTCGTCGCGTTGCTGCACGAGGAGAACGGGAAGGTCGCGGCGGACGCGCGGATCGAGCTGCTGACCGCGCTGGAGCACGTCCGGTGGGCCGCCCGCAACGCCCAGCGGGTGCTGCGGACGAGGCGGGTGCTGCCGGGGCCATTCCTCGCCGACCACACCGCGCGGGTGGAGTACCGACCGCTTGGCGTCGTCGGGGTGATCGGGCCGTGGAACTATCCGATCCTCACGCCGATCGGGTCGATCGCCTACGCGCTCGCCGCCGGGAACACGGTCGTGTTCAAGCCCAGCGAGCACACCCCGGCGCTGGGTACCCGGCTGGCGCAGACGTTCGCCGAGGCGAACCCGGACGCGCCGGCCAGCGTGCTCACCGTGGTGACCGGTTTCGGTGCCACCGGCGCCGCGCTGTGCGCCGCCGGCGTCGACAAGATCGCGTTCACCGGGTCGTCGGCCACCGGACGGGCGGTGATGGCGGCCTGCGCGGCGACGCTGACGCCGGTCGTCGTCGAGTGCGGCGGGAAGGACCCGATGGTCGTCGCCGACGACGCCGACCTTCGCGCGGCGGCGCGGGCGGCGGCCTGGGGGGCGATGTCCAACGGCGGGCAGACCTGCGCCGGCGTCGAACGCGTCTACGTGACCCGCGCCGTCGCCGAACCGTTCCTCGCCGAACTGCGCAAGGCCCTCGACGGCATCCACCCGGGCGCCGGCCCGGACGCCTCCTACGGCCCGATGACGATGCCCGGCCAGATCAACGTGGTGCGCCGCCATGTCGACGACGCGCTCGCCCACGGCGCACGCGCCCTGGTCGGCGGCGAGACGTCGGTCGGCGACATCTTCGTCGAGCCGGTCGTGCTCGTCGACGTGCCCGAGGACAGCGCCGCCGTGCAGGAGGAGACGTTCGGCCCGGTCGTCACCGTGCGCACCGTCGCCGACGTCGACGAGGCCGTCGAGCTGGCCAACGGCACCGCGTACGCGCTGGGCGCGACGGTGTTCTCCCGCCGTCGCGGCGACGAGATCGCCTCCCGCCTCGACGCCGGGATGGTGTCCGTCAACGCCGTGCTGTCGTTCGCCGCGATCCCGGGGCTGCCGTTCGGTGGCAGCGGGGAGAGCGGGTTCGGCCGGGTGCACGGCGCCGAGGGGCTGCGCGAGTTCGCCCGCCCCCGCTCCGTCGCCACCCGCCGCCTGGCCCTGCCCGGCACCACCCTGACGACCTTCCGCCGCCCGCCCGGACTACTCGCCGCCGTCGCCCGCGCCGCCCGCCTGCGCCACGGCGCCACCCGCCGGACCCCCAGCGACGGCGCACCCCCGCCGGCCTGAACAAGACGGCCACGGTCCCTCTCGGGCAGCACGGTCACCGATTGCAACGGCCGACGTTGCCCGTTTCGTCCGATGTCTGCGTGGCAGAGGGACCGCGGTTGCTCCTCCGTATGGTTTCGCGTCCGGTGTGTCCATACCGAGCGACCACGGCGGCGCCCCGGGCATGATCGCGCGAGGCGACGTCGACTACGTAGGGTAATCTCGCTGGTCTGGCTCCGGTGGTGTACCCCGCCCCGCCGGCCGGTGTCGTCCGCGGCCCTGCCCGCCCGGGAGCGTTGGCCCGCTCCGTCGGACACCCCGGCGGTGACAGTCGGGAGGCAACGGCGGAAGTGGTGACTCGACCGCCGGGCAATCCACGAACATCCGGACGACATAGCGCGCATAGCCCCGGTCCTACGGGCATCCGCCGAACCGTGCATCTAGCGTGGTCGGGTCAACACGGAACCTGGGGGGTGTCATGGCTCTACGTCGCGGACTTGTCGTTTCAGTGATGATTGGTGTGCTCACGTTGGTCGCCGGGCTCGCCGGAACCGCCGGTGCTGCCGGTGCCGCATCGGACACGTCGGGATCACCCGCGCTCGGCACCGCGAAGGCGTCCTCGGTCGTGCGGGCGGCCGGCTACACCCCGATCTCGTTCGCCGGCTTCGACCCGGGCGCTGACCTCAGCGTGATCGTCGGGCTGCTTTCGACGTCCGGTGACGGGCACCCGCAGCGGGCGTTCCTGTTCCACCGCGGGGAGTTCGTCGGCAACGACGCGCCGCAGCCCAGCGCGACGATCCGCTGGATCTGGTCCACGGACCGGGTGGTCGCGCTGCAGTACGACCTGTACCGCCCGGACGACCCGATGTGCTGCCCGACCGCCGGTGGGTCCACCGCGCGCTTCCAGTGGAACGGGACCAGCGTGACCCCGCTGGACCCGGTCCCCACCGCTGCCTACTCGGCCCCGGCCAGCCGCCGCTGAACCGGGACGGGGGGTTGCGCGGCGGCCGTCCGGCCCCGCGCAACCCCGATCAGCACCCGGCGTCGGACTCAGTGGCCCTCGACGGCCTCGACCAGTTCGGTCAGGACCCCGCCGAGGGCCTTGGGGTGCAGGAACGCGATCCGGCTGCCGGCCGTGCCGTGCACCGGCGTCTTGTTGACCAGGTCGAAGCCGCTCTCGGTGAGCGCGGCCAGCGCGCTGTCGATGTCGGCGACGCCGTAGGCGATGTGGTGGATGCCCGGGCCGCGCTTGACGAGGAACTTCCCGACCGGGCTGTCCTCGCGCAGCGGTTCGAGCAGCTGGACGTAGGAGCTGCCGGCCTCGCCGCTGGTCACCAGCAGCATGGCCTCCCGCACGCCCTGGCGCTCGTTGTCCTCCTGGTGCACGACCTTGAGACCGAACGCCTTCTCGTAGTGGGGGATGGCATCGGCCAGCGACGCCACCGCGATTCCGACGTGGTCGATCCTGCTCAGCACAACTCTCTCCCTCGCACAGCGGCTCTCCTCGCCTCGCGGCCCGCGCCGCGGGGCGGTGTGCCGACGCCGGCCCGTACCGGCGGCGCCGGGCTTCGTGCACCCGTCGATGAGACTGCCTGGTCACGCTGCCGGCGTCGACCGATGCGGGCCGGTGGCGAGGGTGATCGTAGTCGCGTCGCGCGTTGATCCGGTACGGAGCGCCCGATGGAATAGCGGGCACCGCCGGTATCGGCGCGCTGTCCGGAACGTCGTAGAGTGGTCTGTTATCAGCCTTGCTCCGGACGGCGAGAGACTAACGATAGGGTCACCTTGTCCACGACGCGTCGTGAACCATCCGCACTCCGTACGGCCCGCGCGACCACGTACCAGATTGGCGAGGTGGCCGAGCGGGTCGGGCTCTCCCTGCGCACGGTTCGGTACTACGAAGAGGCCGGACTGCTGACGACGGCGGGTCGCACCCCCGGTGGCTTCCGGCTCTACGGCGATGAGGCCGTCGACCGCCTGCAGGTCATCAAGAAGATGAAGTCTCTGGGTTTCACTCTGGAGGAGATGCGCTCGTTGTTGTCGGTGCGCGACGAGCTGGCCGATCCCGGGGTGTCCGACGCCCGCCGCACGGAGCTGCGTGAGCTGCTGCGTACCTGGGTCGTGCTCGCCGAGGAGAAGCTGGCCACGTTGCGGGCACAGGCCGGCGTTGCCGAGGACTTCGTGGTCGGACTGCACGGCGACGCGAACCGATCGGTCTGACGGACCGGCGGTCGGTGACTTTCCGCCAGCGGGTTGCCGCCCACCGGTAAGCGCGCGGGGGAGTGGGCGCGTGCGGCGGAATGCCCTGACGGACGATCGCAATCGGGTACCGTATGTGACGGAGCGGGCTTCGGCATTCCCGGTGCTGGCCATCCCGGACCATCGTCCGGCGGCCGACGGATGCTGTGCCCGCTCAGTGCTGCCGCGGCGGGGGGCCAACGCTGGTCGCTGCCGTTCCCCGGCGGCTTATGTGAAGATTCGCCGGATTTTAACGGTGTGCGAGTTGCCGTGGGCAGCGGACGCACAGACGCTAGAAGCCAGAGCACCAGCCGCCACGATTACCGTGATAAGGGTTGAATTGTCCACTGCTAGAAGTGCCAGACCTTCGGCCGACGCCCGCGGTGAACGCTATGAGATCGGTGACGTTGCGACCCTGGTGACCCTGTCCCTGCGCACCGTGCGGTTCTACGAGCAGGAGGGCCTGTTGGTCCCGGTCGATCGCACGGCGGACGGCTTCCCGCTCTACGACGATGACGCTCTCGACCGGTTCTTCCTGATCAAGAAGATGAAGCCGCTCGGCTTCACCGTCGAGGAGATGCGTTCGCTCCTCACTCTGCGCGAGCGTATTGGCAGGCCGGAACTGACCGCGGCGAACCGTGCCGAGCTGCACGACCGGCTGCGCACCTGGGTCAGCCTCGCCGAGGAGAAGCTCGCCGCGTTGCAGGAGCAGGTGCGCCTCGCCGAGGACTTCATGATCGGCCTGAAGGACGACGCCGCCCGGTCACTGCGCGTCGACGGCGACCTGGGCGACGACGGCCTGACGGCCGCCGCAGCCGCCCGGGGTCTCGACCTCGACGACTCGTTCCTCGACTTCCTCACCGACCCGCTCGGCGACGGCCCCGACCGCACCGGCCCGAACCGCACCGGCCCGAACCGCACCGGCCCGAACCGCACCGGCCCGAACCGCACCGGCCCCGCCTCTGGCAGCGGCCCCGAGAGCGCGGGCGAAGGGGACCGGCCCGGCGGTCGGTGACGCGACGGCGGGTGGCTGTCTGCCCTCGGCAGATCTGCTCCGGGCAGATCGTCGGCTGAAACGGCCCGCGCTGGGCGACGCTGGCAGAGCCGGCCCCTCGCCACCCACGGCGAGCCCCGACAGGCCGGCGGAAGGACGCCCGCGATGCCCGCCCCATCGACACCGAGCCTCGTGCCCACCCTGCGGGCCGCCGCCGCGACCGCGGCGGGGACCATGGACGACCAGGTCTACGGCCGGCTGCTGGAGAACCGGATCGTCTTCCTCGGCACCGTCGTCGAGGACGACGTCGCCAACGCGATCAGCGCGAAGCTGCTGCTGCTCGCCGCCGAGGACCCCGACGCCGACATCTACCTCTACATCAACTCGCCCGGCGGCTCGGTGAGCGCCGGCATGGCGATCTACGACACGATGCAGTACGTCAGCAACGACGTCGCGACCGTCGCGCTCGGCCTGGCCGCGTCGATGGGCCAGTTCCTGCTCTGCTCCGGCGCCGCCGGCAAGCGCTACTCGCTGCCGCACGCGCGGGTCATGATGCACCAGCCGCACGGCGGGATCGGCGGGACCGCCGCCGACATCTCCATCCAGGCCGAGCAGATGCTCTACACCAAGCGGATCCTGCAGGAGCGCATCGCCGCCCACAGCGGGCACACGGTCGAGCAGATCGAAGCGGACTCCGACCGCGACCGCTGGTTCACCGCCACGGAGGCCCGCGACTACGGCCTGGTGGACCATGTCGTGCGGCGCGTCGACGAGGTGCCCGGCGGGAAGGCCGGCGGCATCGGCCCGCGGCGCCGCTCGACCACCCGTGCCGGCTTCGGTGACGCCGGGAGCGCCCGGTGAACGCCGGCTGGCAGGCACCGTCCGCCCGGCAGGTGCTGCCGAACATCGTCGAGCGCACCTCCCGCGGCGAGTACGCGATGGATCCGTACTCGAAGCTGCTCAAGGAGCGGATCGTCTTCCTGGGTGTGCAGATCGACGACGTGTCGGCGAACGACGTGATGGCGCAGTTGTTGTTCCTGGAGTCGGAGGATCCCGACCGGGACATCTCGATCTACATCAACTCGCCGGGTGGGTCGTTCACGTCGTTGACGGCGATCTACGACACGATGCAGTTCGTGCGGCCGGACATCTCGACGATCTGCATGGGGCAGGCGGCGTCGGCGGCGGCGGTGCTGCTCGCGGCGGGTACGCCGGGCAAGCGGTTCGCGCTGGAGCACAGCCGGATCCTGATCCACCAGCCGTCCGCGCAGGGCGAGGGCCAGTCCAGCGACCTGGAGATCCAGGCCCGGGAGATCATGCGGATCCGGGACCTGCAGGAGGCGATCCTCGCCCGCCACACCGGCCGCGACGAGGCGGCGATCCGCCGCGACACCGAACGCGACAAGATCTTCAGTGCCGCGGCGGCCAAGGACTACGGCCTCGTCGACGAGGTGATCGCCAGCCGGAAGACCTCGGCGCTGGCGCGAGCCCGCGGAACTGCCTGATCTGGGCGCCGGGCAACGTGTTGCTCCGCGCTGACCGGCGGCGTTGGCCTCGTCACGATTGCCCGGGCAGATCGGCCCCGGTGGTCGCGACGGCAGAGGAGTCGCACATGCCGTCGGTCGCGGAGCGCACCGCGCTGGTCTGTGTCAGCCTGACCGGCGAGGACGGGATCGAACTGCGGCCCTGGGCGGTGCCGGCGGTCGGGCCCCGTGCGGTGCGCGTCGCGGTGCGGGCGGCGTCGGTGAACTTCCGCTGCACTCCCACCCCGGGCCCGCCTCAGTCTCCCCGGAGGAGGTCGCCGACGCGGCCGTGTTCCTCGCCGGCGACCACGCGGCCAACATCCACGGCGCCCTGCTGTCCGTCGACGGCGGCCGCGCCGCGATCTGACCCCGCGGTGCGCCTACGTGGGCTGAGGGTGGTTCAGCTCCCGGGGTAGCGGGCGAACCAGTCGGCGGTGGCCGTCCCGACGTCGTCGGAGACGGTGTCGGCGTGATCGACCTCTGTCACGAGGTCGGCCGCGAGCTGATCCACCAGCTCGTATCCCTCGAGCTGCGCGAGCCAGTCGGCTGGCAGTGCCTGCACGCCGAGCGCGGCGCCGACCAGGTTGCCGCACAGCGAGCCGGTCGAGTCGCTGTCGCCGGAATGGTTCACCGCCGCCAGCAGGGCGCTCCGCGGATCCGGCGCGGCCACCGCGCAGTACACCGCGATGGCCAGCGCCTCCTCCGCGACCCACCCGGCGCCGAGCCCCTCGACGCGCTGCGCGGTCGGCGGGCCGTCCTCGGCCAGCGCGAGGGCGGCGCCCAGCGCGTCCGTCACCTCACCGCCGTCGGATTCGGCGGCCAGCCGGCCGAGTGCCGACACGGTCGCCTCGGCGACCGCCGCGCCCCACAGGACACTCGCGATGATCCAGCCGAACGCACCGGCGGCCAGGGAGCCGCTCGGATGGCCGTGGGTATGCACGGCGCACTCGACGGCCAGGTCCCAGGAAGCCTGCGGATGCCAGCGAAGCAGGCCGAACGGCGCCGAGCGCATCACGGCGCCGCATCCCTTGCTGTCGGGGTTCGCGGGCCGCGCCGGTGTGCCCATCTCGCCGCGCTCCAGCCCGGACAGGCAGGCGTTGCCCGGCGCCCGCCGGGCGTACAGCACCGGCTGCGCGGCGAGCCAGCCATCGGGCTGGTCCGGCGGGGCCGGCTGCTGCTGGGTGACGAGCCAGCGGCGGTGCGCCCCCCAGACCACCGACGGCGGATGCGCGATTCCCTTCGACCGGCCGCGCACCGACGCCCGGATCAGGCCCTCGACGGTGAACAGCGTCATCTGGGTGTCGTCGGTCAGCGGCGCGTGGACTCCATAGGCAGACGTCAACCCGGCGACGCCGGCCGGACCATGCGTCCGCCGGATCTCTTCGAGGGACAGGAACTCGATGGCGGCCCCCAGCGCGTCTCCGAGCGCCCCACCGAGCAGGCAGCCACGGACCCGGTCGGCGCGGGTGGGCACTGATCGCGCGGCGGACGATGCCGGCGCGTCGGCGGCGCTGCGTCGTCCGGGTGAAGCAGCGGGCTCGGCGGGCGACACACCACCAATGTCGCACATTCCGACCTGGGTCGGTTCCACCGCGCACAATGCCCGGTCGGTGGTCGTCCGTGGGCGACAGTCGTCCCGGCGCGACCCGGAGCCGAGGGTCGGTCCGATCTCTGCGCGGGTAGGCTGGAATCGGTATCTCGTGAGATCATCTTCCGCACGAGCACCGTGGCGGCACCGCGATGGAAAGGGGGCGGCCGGTCATCTCCTCGTGCCGGCGCGGCGGCTGACCGTCGATGCCCCGGAGGAGGTTTTCCATGCTCAACCTGGCTGTGGTTCTGGAAACCGCCGCGCGGGAGACGCCGGAACAGTCCGCGCTGGTCGCGGGCGAGCGCCGGCTCTCCTACCGGGAGGTGAACGCGGCGGCGAGCCAGCTCGCGTCGGCGCTCGCCGCTCGCGGTGTCGGACCAGGCGACAGGATCGCGCTCGGCTGCCCCAACATCCCGGCTTTCGCCGTCGTGTACTTCGGGATCCTCAAGGCGGGCGCGACAGTCGTCCCGCTGAACATCCTGCTGACCGCGAAGGAAATCATCCACCAGCTCGAGGATTCCGCGGCGACGGCGTACTTCTGCTTCGAGGGAACGGACGTCCTTCCCTGCGGTGAGGCGGGCTGGGCCGGGTTCGCCGCCGTGCCCGGCTGCGCGACGTTCGTCCTGGTCACAGCCGACCCGGCGGGTGTCTCGCCGTGGCCGGACGCGCCGACGCTGGCGGAGTTCACCCGCGGCGCACCGGCGGATTTCGACACGGTGCCGACCGAGCCGAACGACGTCGCCGTGGTGCTCTACACCAGCGGCACGACGGGCCGGCCCAAGGGGGCGCAGCTCTCCCACAGCAACCTGGTGCAGAACGCGCTGGTGTGCAACCAGGTCTTCCGGACCCTCGGGCCCGACATCCACCTGGTGTGCCTGCCGCTGTTCCACGCCTATGCCCAGACCATCCACCTGCTGGCGGGATTCGCCAGCGGATCCACGCTCGTCCTGCTCGCGCGATTCGAGCCCGAGAACGCGCTCGCCTGTCTGGAACGTGAGGACGTCACCTTCTTCGCCGGCGTGCCGACCATGTACTGGTCCTTGTTCACCTGTTCGTCCGCGGAACATTTCGACCTGGCGCGGATCGCCGGCAATCTACGTATCTGCGTGTCCGGGGGATCGGCGTTGCCGGTCGAACTGCTTCGCGACTTCGAGGAACGTTTCGGGGTGCCGATCGTCGAGGGATACGGACTGTCGGAGACGAGCCCGATGGCGACGTTCAACCGGCTGGACCGGCCGCGCAGGCCGGGATCGGTCGGGCTGCCGGCGTGGGGAGTGGAGGTGCGGATCGTCGGGGACGACGGCAGGGAGGCCGCCGCCGGGGAACCGGGGGAGGTCTGCGTGCGCGGCCACAACGTGATGGTCGGCTATCTCGGCCAGCCGGCGGCGACCGCGGCGGCGATCGACGCCCAGGGCTGGTTCCGCACCGGTGACATCGGCCGGCTCGACGAGGACGGCTTCCTCTACCTCATCGACCGCCTCAAGGACCTGGTGATCCGCGGCGGATACAACGTGTACCCGCGGGAGGTCGAGGAGATTCTGCTGACCCATCCGGATGTCAGCCTCGTCGCGGTCGTCGGTGTCGCAGACGAACGCCATGGTCAGGAGGTCAAGGCGTTCGTCATCCCACGGGAGGGCGCCGCGCCGACCGAGGAGGAGATCGTGGCGTGGTGCCGGGAGAACATGGCCGGCTACAAGTACCCGCGCATCGTGGAGTTCCGCGCGTCGTTCCCGATGACGCCGGCGGGGAAGATCCTCAAGCGTGAACTCGTCCGCGCCGAACCCGACTCCTGACCTTCTCGCCGGCCTCTGGTTCGACGCCGGCGGCCGGTGCCCTCAGACGTCGAGCCAGGTGTCGGGGTCGCGGGCACAGGAGTAGATGGTCTCGACCTCCGCCGGCGTCCAGATGCCGGTAGCGGGGGCGAAGACGTCGCCGAGCAGGTCGTGATGGGTGGCGTAGACGTCGCGCAGGGTCGGGACCACGGTGAGGGTGTCGGCCTCGACGAAGGCGAGCACCCCGGCGGCCGCCACGGGGAACCCGCAGGCCCGGCTCAGCGCCGTCGAGGCGCGTTCCGCCTCCGCGCGGGACCTGCGGGTGTACGGGTACGACCGGCCGCTGACCGATACCGCATGGTCGCCGACCCAGATCCGGCTGCCGCGGTGGTACTTCGTGTTCACCGTGAACACGCCACCCGGGCCGACCAGCAGATGGTCGATGTCGACCTTCCTCGCGAGCGGGATCGAGTGCAGCACCCGCCAGCCGCCGTCGGTCAGGGTGTCAAGCGCGGCGGCGGTCATGCGCTCACCGGCGAGGCCCGTGCGCCAGCTGGCCGTCTCCGGCGCGTCGCGGCGCCGCAGCCGGTCGAGCAGTGCACGCCACCGTCCCGGCCGTAACTCGGCGAGCTTCGCCTGGATTGCCGCGCCGGGCGGATTGGCCGCGAGATCCCCCGCCGCCGACGGACCGCCCACCCGCGCCTTCCGCGCCGTGGCGACCTCGGCCGGGGCTGTCGCGCTGATGGGGTCTGTGAGGCTGGCCGGGACCGTGCTGTTCGCCGGGACCGTGCTGTTCGCCGTGGTCGAGGGCGAGGTCGCCGTCAGGTGCGGGGCAAGAGCGGCGCGGATGGCCTGCTCGTCGACGTCGCCGACCAGCGAGAGGTGGCCGCTGCGGCGGTCGAGGCAGGCGGCGGTGCGACCGTCGGGCAGGTTCACATAGAGCCGGTCATGCCCGTAGCGTTTCCAGGGCACCACACGTAATCCGTCCATGTTCCGCCGATCGACGATCCGATGCCCACGACAGCGCACGGACAGGCGCGGCGGATGTCTCGCCGCAAGACCCGGGAATCCGCACCGGCGGATTCCGGCGGGAATCGCTGGCCGGCGCCACTCACATTATCCAGACGGGCCGCGATCATCCACCGGTTCCGCGGGTTTGCCGGCCGACGATCGGGCCGACAATGCGATTCGACCGGCTGACCAGCAGAAATGTTGACCGACGCCGGGTGAAATACCGGCCGGACCGTTCGCGTGACCGCCGGCCGAATGCCGCGTCAGCGGGTGGGTACGCCGGCCGCGGCACGGTGGACGAGGCCGGCGATCCGGTCCGCGAACGCCGGCCACAGCGAGCGGGGCAGGCTGTGGCCCATCCCCTCGAAGACCGCGAGCTCGGCGCCGGGGATGGCGGCCGCGGTGGCTCGCCCACCGCTGACGTCGCACATCGGATCGGCGGCGCCATGGATCACCAGCGTCGGCACCCGCAGCTCGCGCAGCCGGGCCGTACGGTCCCCGGAGGCGAGCACGGCGATCGACTGGCGAACAGCGCCGGCCAGGTCGTAGCCACGGTCGAAGGTGCGGGCGGCACGCTCGGCGACGTCCCCCTCGTCGAGCGGGAAACCGGGCGAGCCGACCGCCCGCATGGCGCGGACCTGCCAGTCGACGTAGCCGGCGCGGTCCATGGGCGGGGTGCCCAGGCCGCCGACGACCCGCGGATCAGGCTGACCCACCGTGGGATCACCGGTCGTGGCCATCATCGAGGTCAGCGAGCGGACCCGGGCGGGATGCTCGATCGCCGCCGTCTGCGCGACCAGCGCGCCGAGGGACGCGCCGACGAGGTGCGCCTCGGCGAACCCGAGCGCGTCGAGCAGCCCGACGGTGTCGGCGGCGAGGTCCGACAGCGTGTACGGCACGAAATCGATCTCCTGGGCGCCGGGGGCGGCCAGATCCGGCATGGGCAGCTCGCCCAGATGGGTCGAGTGCCCGGCGTCGCGGTTGTCGAACCGGATGAGCTGCAGGCCGCGGCCGGCGAGCTCGGCGCAGAACGCGTCGTGCCAGCCGACGAGCTGCGCGCCGCCGCCCATTATCAGCACAACCGCCGGATCGAGCGGATGACCGATCCGCTCATAGGCCACATCAATGCCCGCCGGGCCGACATTCCGCGCCATCTGCTCCGCCATGTCCGTACGCCCTCCTCGGGTGGCTGCCGCCGGCACGTTACCAGTCGCGGAGCGTATTTCCGTGGCACCGGGCGCTTACCGTCGAGCGGTCGAGAAAACGGCGCCCGAGGAATTGTTTTTCCGGTGAATCGGACGGTGTGCGGTCGGCCCTGCCGAACAGCGCCGCCTCGCCGCGCAATGCCGGATTCACCGCGTTGCGGACGGGTGGCTGGTACGTCCGCCGGTGACCGCGCGGGCCGTGCGGAGACCGGCTGACGGTCGCGCCGGCTGACACTGACGCCTGGCGCCAACGTCCGCCGGCCTGGGCGCCGGCCCCGTCGCGAGGGTCAGCCGCGGCGGGAGGCTGTGCGAGCGAGGCTCACCGCTGCTGCGCCGGCCAGCAGGAGCAGCGCGAGGAGGTAGCCGACCGCGACATGACGCAGATCGTGGCCACGGCTGACCAGGAACCCCGCGATCACGGCGGGAATGCCCAGGCCGGCGTAGGAGACCACGAACACGGCCGAGAGCAGACCCGGGCGCTGCTCGGGTGACGCGAGGGGCGTCACGGTGCGAACGCCGCCCTGCAGGCTGGAGCCGAAGCCGACGCCGGCGACGGCTGTCGCGACCAGATAGCCCGTGACGGATCCGGCGGTGATCGCGCCGGCCGCGCCGACGGCGCCGGCGGCCAGCATGGCGATGCCGAACACCATGATCCTGTCGGTGGCGAGGTTGCGGAACACGACCGACGCCAGCGACGCCATGCCGGCGACGAGGAACAGGGCCACGCCACCGAGCGCCACCGACTGGCTGTGCGCCAGCTCGCGGGTCAGGGCCGGTCCGAGGGAGGCGTAGAAGCCGGGCAGTGCCCAGGACGCGAAGATCACGGGAGCGGCGGCCAGGAACGGGGCGCGGGCCGCCGCGGGCACGGCGATCTGCGGCCGCAACGAGGCGAGCAGTCCAGGGGAGCGGGGCGCCGTCTCGGGCTGCCGGGCGATTCCAAATCCCTGCGCCACGATGACCACGAGCAGCACGAGGTAGACCAGGTGGGTCGGCCACGGCAGATAGCCGACGAGCAGGCCCGCGACCAGGGCGCCGGTTCCGGTGCCGACTCCTGGCGCGGCCACGTTGAGGATCGTCCCGCCGACCCGGTGGACATCGATCATGGAGGCGCCCAGCGTCCCGAGCGCGGCGCCGGTGGCGATCCCCTGGATGATCCGGGCGGCGAACAGCGGGGTGAACGAGCCGGCGGTGGCGAGCAGGGTGACGGAGACGGCCTGCGCGGCGATGGCGGCGAGCAGGACGGGCCGGCGACCGACGTGGTTGGAGAGCTCGCCGAGCACGAGCAGGCCGATGAGCACGGCGCCGGCGTAGCTGGCGAAGGCGGTCGTCGTGGTGAGCGCGGTGCCGTGCCAGACGGCGTTGTAGTGCTGGTAGAGCGGCGTCGGCGCGGCGGAGGCGGCGAGGAAGGACACGACGACCGAGCCGTACAGGGCGAGGCGGCGGATCTCGCCAGCCGCGGCCGCCCGTGCGCTCGGCGCCTGTCCGGGCGTCAGTACCGGGGCTTGTCGGCTGGACGCGACGCTGGTCAACAGGGTTGTCACGGGGGCACTCCTCGATCGACGGCCACCGGATGTGGTGAACAGACAAGTCTGTCTATCATCGAGGAGACAAACTTGTCTAACGGGTGTCGTGAATCAGTCGTCCGCCGCAGGTGGGACCGGTCATAGTGGTAGCGGCGTCGTAGAGTGAACAGAGTTGTCTACCAGGCAGTGAGAGCGAGGAACCGGTCATGCCCGTGGCCGCGAAGGACACCCGAGGCGGCGCCCGCGAGCGTCTGCTTGACACGGCGAGCCGGCTGTTCTATGCCGAGGGCGTCCACACTGTCGGCATCGACCGCATCCTCGACGAGGCCGGCGTCGCGAAGGCGTCCCTCTACAAGACCTTCGGCAGCAAGGACGCGCTGATCCAGGCCTACCTGCAGCGCCGCCGCGACGGGGTGACCGAGCGGATCACCGCGCGGGTCGCGCGGGCCGACGACCCGCGGGAGAAGATCCTCGCCGTGTTCGACGCGCAGGGCGCGATGTTCGCCGAGCCCGGCTACCGGGGGTGCGCGTTCGTCGCCGCCACCGCCGAGGCGACACCCGGCGGCACGATCACCGAGGCGGCGAGGGCGTTCCGCGCCTGGACCCGGGCGATGTTCGTCGACCTCGCCACCGCCGTCGGCGCCCCCGACCCGCAGACCCTGGGCCGCCGCCTGCACCTGCTCTACGACGGCGCGAACCTCTCCGCCCGGCTGGACCGCGATCCCACCATCGCCGCGGACTCCCGCGCCGCCGCCGACACCCTGATCACCGCCGCCCTGGCCGGCTGAGTTCGCTCAGGCGGCGACGCTGGCGTCGAGCCTTCCTCGGGCCAGGCAGCGCGGCGCGGACGCACCACGCCGGCCCGCTGGGAGCGACGCACGCCGCACGGATCGTCGAGGCGCCAGGCGCGACGCGGCCCGAGTGCCGGCCGGGACGACGATGCGCCCGGTTCCGAGCGCCCCCACGAAGTGGGCCGACGATCCGAGGTTCGGCGAGACACCCGCCGCGTCGATCGGCGCGGTCGCGTCCGCGGGACCGGACAGCCGCACCCACATCCCGCCCCGCCCGCCGGCGTCGACCGCGCCGACGGCGCTGGTCAGGGAGACGAACGGCGCCGCGGACCCGGCCACCGGCGCGGTCGAAGCGGCTCCGTCCTCACTGGTTACGGGGCCGACCCAGGCGGTGAAACCGATGCGGGCCGTCGGCGTGACCCGCGCGGTCACCGCCGAAACCACCACGTGGGCATCGCCCGGTTCGCCGGCGATCGCGTGCGCCGCGGCCGCCACACGCAGCGGCGCGGCGGGCTGCGGTTCGACCCGGGCGAGTTCGAGGCGAACCTCGTCGAGCAGGTCCGCGAGGCGCACGTGCAGCGCCCGGCAGATCGCCGCGAGCACCTCCGACGACGCCTCTTTCAGACCCCGCTCGACCTCGGACAGATACGGCATCGACACCCGCGCGGCATCCGCGACATCACGCAGGGTGCGCCCCTGGGCCAGCCGGCGCCGCCGCAGCGCCTCCCCGACCAGCCGGCGCAGCAACGGAACCTCGGCCTGCCGCCCCGCCATCACCACCGGATCGCCCTCCGCCGCTCGTGCCGGGAGCCGCCACGACCAGCGACGGACCCGGCGCGATCACCGCACCCGCTCCACCCGCCGAGTTCCGCAGCGCAACTCTGGCCTCTCAGGCTATCCGCTGGCGCCCCGCGGCGAGCGTCAACCTCCCAGCCGCCCCGCCGGACCCGAGCGGGAGCGCCTCTGCTGAGGACGCGGTGCCGCTTGCATCATTCTTCGGAACGTTCGCCCTCCGACGTCCTCGCCGCGGGGTTCACTCACCGCGAGTTGATCTCAGATACTTCGTCACATGCGGACGTTGCGGCTGGAGATGATCTCAAATTGATTTCATGAGAGGTGGACCGGTGACCTGATGTCGATAGTGGTCGAACCAGGTCACCGGACCAACGCTCATAGGACACCACGGCCATGGGTGGGCCTCTCTGCTGCGACCGGGAGCCCCTGGCGCGCCCGCCTCGGGCAGAAGCGCGCCAGGGGCCGATAAGTGGGAGCCCCGGTAGTTGGTTGCGAGGGGGCCCGGAGCGCCCATCACAAGTACACCGGAAAGCTACGGGTCGTTCCACCATCAACTCTTGGCAAATACCAAGGTCAGCGAGCGGTCTGCACGCACTCTCCACGGCCTCTGCTGTGCGTGTTGGGAAAGTGTCAGGGTCAGTCGACGAAGACCACCGGAAAGACCTGGATGGGTGTAAGAGATCCTTACGCTGCACCCAGTCGATGTGCACCCTCCAGACCCCGCGAAGGGTTCACCATGTCCCCGCACGGCAGGTCCAGCGAGGTTGAGGAAGCGCGAAGCGTCGGGCTAAGGGCCAAGCATCCCGACTGGAGACCGGAACGTCTGGACCTGCCTCCCGGCTGGACAGCCGGCAATGGTGGCGGTGCTTGCTCGCCGACGGGATCTGAGATGGTGTTCGGCTACCTGGTCGCGCTCACCACGAGCGGCGTCACGTCGGCCGATCCCCCGCGGTTTCTTTCGGTTCTGGCCGTCCGCCGGGGGGTATCAGTCCGCGTAGGTCGGCGCGGCGGATGCAGCAGTGGACGCCGACGACCTGGTCGACGACCTGGCTGACGGCGAAGTCGCCGGCGGCGCTGAGGTAGGCCAGGGCCACCTCGGGGGGCAGGGCGTAGCGCTCGCCGAGGAAGGCGATCGCGTTGCGGGTGGCGGCGCGCATCGCGGCGCCGAGGTCCGGGTCGAGGCCGGCGACGATGTGCAGGTCGGCGGTGCCGGCCCAGGGGGCGCTCAGCGTGCGGGCCAGGCGGCGGACCGAGTCATCGGAATGCACCGTCAGTCGGACCAGGGCGCGCAGCGGCGCCTCGAAGGCGGTCAGGGCGACCTCGCCGTCGCCCTGGGCGAAGTGCGGGTCGCCGGTGTAGAAGAGCGCGTCCGGGACCTGCACGGGCAGGTACAGGCGGGCGCTGACGCCGAGATGGCGGATGTCGAGGTTGCCGCCGTGCGGGCCGGGCGGCACCGAGTGCACCGGCGCGTCCGTCGCCGACGCGACGCCCATGATGCCGAGGAACGGGCGCAGCGGGAAGGTGATCTCCCGACCGTCGCCGACGGGCAGGACGCCGGTCTCGCCGCGGGTGTGCGCGACCAGGCACACCGGCGGCACGGCAGCGCCGGCGGGCAGGCCGGGCGGGGCGATCGGCATCTCCCCGGGCAGGGCACCGCGGCCGTGCCGGTTGCTGATCACGCCGTAGGGGGCGCGCCGCGTCAGCTCCAGGACCTCGACCTCCAGCACGTCGCCGGGGCGGGCGCCGCTGACCGCGACCGGTCCGGTGACGACATGCGGGCCGGCGACGTCCGGCGTGTGGCGCCGGCCGGAGGCGGCCAGGGCGAGCACGTCGTCGAGCAGATCGCCCGCGCCTATGCCGGCGGCGCCGAAGAACGCCGCCGGGCCGCTGCCCTGGTCGGCGAGCAGACCCTCGTGACTGATCGTGTCGATCAGCACGGCCTGGCCGGACGGCACGGTCAGGATCGGCCGGCTCGACGCGTTCGGCAGCAGACCCCAGGCGACCTCGTCCGACCGGGCCGGCAGGTACGGCGAGGCGGTGGGGATCGCGACTCCGCTGTGCAGCACATTCACGGCCGGTGACGCTGCCATAGGCCCATGTCGGCGGCGTTACCGGCGCGACCGCGGCGGACCCGGCGCGTGCGACGCCGGCGCAACGGGGCGGAAATACCGCCGAAAAGGTCGCCACGCAGGATGTTCGTGTGGTCGACATCCGGCTGGGGGCGCCTCGTAACTCGTGGGGGGTATCGCCCGATCACGTGGACCTGCGGCGCGGACCCGTCGCGTCGTTGTCACTGTCCGTCGATGCCCATCCGCAGCGGATCACGCTGGACCTTGCCCGCACCGCGATCGTCGTCGTCGACATGCAGAACGACTTCTGCCATCCCGACGGCTGGCTCGCCGCCATCGGCGTCGACATAGCGCCGGCCCGCAGGCCGATCGAGGCGCTGCGCGGCGTCCTGCCGGCGCTGCGCGCGGCGGGCGTGCCGGTCGTCTGGCTGAACTGGGGTAACCGGCCGGACCTCGCGAACGTGCCGCCCGGCGTGCGCCACGTCTACGACCCCGACGGCTCCGGCGGCGGCCTCGGCGTGCCGGCCCGGCCCGGTGGCAGCCCGACGTTGCAGGCCGGGAGCTGGTCGGCGGCGATCGTCGACGAGCTCGCCCCGCCCGCCGGCGACGTGCACGTCGACAAGTACCGGATGAGCGGCTTCTTCGACACCCCGCTCGACGCCGTCCTGCGCAACCTCGCCGTGACGACACTGCTGTTCGCCGGGGTGAACTCCGACCAGTGCGTGCTCGCGACGCTGACCGACGCCGCCTGCCTCGGCTACGACGTGATCCTGCTGGAGGACTGCTCGGCGACGACGTCGCCGGCGTTCTGCCACGACGCGACCGTCTACAACGTCGCCCAGTGCTTCGGCTTCGTCGCCCGGTCCGGCGCGTTCATCGACGCGCTGCCCGCGACCGACGCCGGGCTGGCCGGCGCGCCCGGCGGGCGGCGGTGACACCGATGCCGACAACGCCGACCGTGATCGGTCCGGACGCGCTGGAGATGCGCCACATCACCGCCGGCGACAGCGTGCGCCTCGGGGTGCTCGTCGGCCCGGAGACGTCGCCGGTAACCGTGCTGCTGGAAGCCTGGGACGCCGGGGGCGCGCAGCCGCCGAACAGCCATCCCGCCTCGACCGAGCTGTTCGTGTTCCTGCGCGGACAGGGCCTCGCGGTCTGCGACGACACCGAGGTTCCCGTCGCCGCCGGCGCCACGCTGGTCCTGCCGCCGACCTCGCTGCACCACATCCGCAACACCGGCACGGGCCGGATGTACGCGCTGACCCTCATGTGCCCCGACGCCGGGTTCGCCGACCTGGTGCGCCGCGGCGCACTCGCCGGCACCGACGACGAGGACCGCGCCGTGCTCGCCGCCGTGCCACCGTCAGCACTCCCGACCGGGCACCTGCCTGGCCGGCTGACGTGACGGCGCCGCTGCCGGCTGCCGACTGGTTCGCGCTGCGGCCACTCGCGCCCGGAACCTGGCTGGTCGCCGAACCGGGTCACGTGAACTGTTTTCTCGTCGAGGGCGACGAACGGGCGGTGCTCGTCGACACCGGCCTCGGTCTCGCCGACGTCCACACGGCGGCCCGTACGCTGACCCGCCGCCCGATCCTCGCCGTGAACTCCCACGGTCACGACGACCACCGCGGCGGCAACTGGCTGTTCGACCACGTCGCCGCCCATCCGCTGGCCACCGCCGCGGTGACGGCGCCGGTGCCGGCCGCGCGGCTCGGTGCCTACCTCGGCGTCGCCCGCGAGCAGTACACCGCCTACGAGCGGCTGCGCGACGACGACGGACGGTTCTTCCACCTGCTCACCGCGGAGACGACGCCGCGCCCCGTCCCGCCGGCCGCCGACGCGTGGACCGTCCCCGCCGGCCCGGTGCCCGCGCCCCTCGCCGACGGGGCGCGGATCGACCTCGGCGGACGCGCGCTGACCGTGCTGCACACCCCCGGGCACTCCCCGGACTCGCTGTGCCTGTTCGACGAGCACGCCGGTCTGCTGTTCGCCGGCGACACGCTCATCACCGGCGACTTCTGGGTGCACATGCCCGACGCCGCCGTCGAGGTCTTCGCCGCCACCCTGCGCGACCTGCACACCCGTCTCGACGGCTCGGTCCGGGAGATCTTCCCGGCGCACACGCTGCGCTACCGGGTCGGCCCGGACTTCCTGCGCCGCGCCGCCGACGCCTTCGACCAGGTCGCCGCCGGCACCGCCCCCGGCCGCCCCGGCACCGACCTGCTGCGCCGCCCGGTCCGCCGCCACGACTTCGCCGACTTCAGCATCCTGCGCCCCCCGGTTCCCGACCCCGTCGGTGTCGGTGCCGGCCCGGGATCCGCCGGTCCGGACGACTCCGGTCTGGACGATGCCGGGCCGGAGGATGGGAGTCCGGACGACGTCCCGGCGGCGCTCGCCGGGCTCGATCCCGCGCTCGGGGCCGCGTTCGTCCGCTACGAACAGGCCCTCATGGCCGGGGACGTCGAGGGCCAGCGGGAGTCCTTCACCACCGCCGCCGACGTCGTGCGGGTCGATCTCGACGGGCCGCTCGTCGGACCGGTGGCGCTCGCCGCGTTCCGCGTGGCCCGCCCCACGCCGGGCCCCCGGCGGCTACGTGACCTGCATATCGTGCGTAGTCCGGGCGAGACGGTCGTTACCGTGTCGACGAACGAACGACTCGGCGTCGACGGAGAGGTGCTTGGCCTGAGCATGCAGACCCAGGTGTGGGCGTACGGCGATGCTGGCTGGCAGGTCATCGCCGCCTGCGTCGCCCCGATGGCCGGTCCGCCGCGCCCGGCGGCGGGCGGGTGAGCGGCGTCGAGGGCTTGTCGCCAACACAGGAGTGGCCAGCGCACGGTTCGCCGCCGCATGGTTCGCCGGCGGGGTGGTCCTCAGCGCAGTGGTCGTCGGCGCAGTGGTCGTCGGTGTGGCGTGAACACGGCGATCCGCTGCTGCCCCCGACGGGCAGCGGAGCGCTGGACGGCCTGCGGATGGCGGTGAAGGACCTGTTCGCGCTCGGCGGCCACCGCGTCGGCGCCGGCAACCCGACGGTGCTCGCCGGCGCCCCGACCGAGACGGCCGACGCCGACGCCGTGCGCCTGCTGCGCGCCGCCGGCGCCGCCGTCGCCGGGATCGCGCGGACGGACGAGCTCGCGTTCGCGCTGTCCGGCGCGAACACGCACTACGGCACGCCGCCGAACCCGGCGGCCCCGGAGCGGGTCAGTGGCGGGTCGACCAGCGGACCGGCGTCCGCGGTCGCCGCCGGCCTGGCCGACTTCGGCCTCGGCACCGACACGGCCGGTTCGGTGCGGGTGCCCGCCTCGGTGTGCGGCCTGTATGGGCTGCGACCGACGCACGGCGCCGTCTCCCTCGGCGGGGTGCTCGGCCTGGCCCCGTCGTTCGACACGGTCGGCTGGCTGGCCGCCGACGCCGGAGTGCTGCTCGCGGTCGGCGACGTCCTGCTGCCGCCGGGTCTGCCGGCCAGACCGGCCCGGCTGTTCGTCGTCGCCTCGCCGGGCACCGCCGAGCGCGGCGCGACCCCGGCGCCGGAAGGCCCGGTGGAGATCGCGGCCCGGCTCGCCGACGCCCTCGACGTGCGGCTCGTCGTCGGTCCGATGAGCGAGGACCCCGACGCGGCGGCGCTGTTCGTGGCGTTCCGGGCCGTGCAGGCCGCGGAGGCGTGGCGGCTGCACGGCCGCTGGATCACCACCCACCCCGCTGCCCTCGACGCCGAGGTCGAGGCGCGTTTCCGGTTCGGCGCCACCATCGACGGCGACGCCGAGCGGGCCGCCCGCCGGCTGATCGCCGAGGGCCGGGCCCGGCTGCTCGACCGGATCGGCGCGGACACCTGGATCGTACGGCCGGCCACCGCCGGCCCCGCCCATCTGCGCTCCGCCGGCCACGCGCAGCGCGACACCTGGCGGCAGGCGACCCTCGGCTGCACCGTCGCGGCCAGCGCCTACGGCCTGCCGAGCTGCGTGGTCCCGACGGTGTCCGACCCCGTCGGCCCCCACGTCGCGCCGGTCGGAGTGGCGATCGTCGGCCCGCCTGGCGCGGACCGGGCGCTGCTCGGCGCCGCCGTGGCCCTCGGCCGCCCGGCACTCGCGTGACCGTGTCTGCCCTGGCCGTGTCTGCCCAGGCGGCGGCGTGACCGCGGTCGCCGAGGAGGTGGCCGTCCGCCTTGGCGGCGCCGTGCGGGCGCAGCGGCGCGCGCTCGGGCTGACCCTCGTCGACGTCGCCGGCCGGGCGGGCCTGAGCCATCCGTTCCTCAGCCAACTCGAACGCGGTCTGGCCCGGCCCAGCATGCGTTCGCTGACGGCGATCGCCTCGGCGCTCGGCACGTCCGCGCAGGCGCTGATGGCCGCCGCCGAGGCCGCGCCCGTTCCGCTCGACGAACCGGTCAGCATCGTGCGCCACGACTCCGCCGCCGTCGCGTCACCCGGCGGGTCGGTGCGCACCCTGGTGCGCGGGGAGCGGTCCATGCTGCCGGTGGAGTACGTCGGCGCCCCGACCAGCTTTCACGACTATTTCGTGCATGAAGGCGAGGAGTTCGTCTTCGTCGTCGCCGGCATCATCGAGGTCGATATCGACGGCGACCTGCATGTTCTCGCGCCCGGCGAGAGCATCTACTACGCCGGGGGAGTGCGCCACCGCTGGCGCAGCCCCGACGGCCCGCGGGCCCGCCTCGTCGTCGTCCAGCAGAACATCTGACCGGCCGCGGGCTGCTGCCGAGCCGAACGACGCGGACATTCACAGCGGCTCATCGCTGAACAACCTGCCCAGCATCTCACTGTGATCATCTCCTGGCATCTCGGTCACCGATCGCAAGGACTTACCTGGTCGCTTCGTCCGATGCCTGCGTGTCAGAGGAACCACCGTGTTTCCTCTGACAATGTCGCTGCTAATATGACGATCCGCCTGCTCATGGCCATCCATCGCGGATGCGGATCGATTGTCTTTTCCCGCGCCACGGGTCAGGGCGGAGACCGCGACTCGTCGCGACCAAACTGGCCCCGTGCGTTTCAAGGAGTGGGCGGCATGCCGCAGAACAGCGAGGACGCCGCGGTGGCCGGGGAGCCTGACCCGTTCGCCGACCTGGTCCTCGACGAGAACTTCGTGCGGAGTGCGACGAGATACGAGCCCCCGGCCAGAACCAGGTCCGCGCTCGCCCGCTTCGGCTCGCCGGACGACCCCACGTCGCGAAAGACGGCTCGGCGGCAGCGTGCGGGACGGTCAGGGCACGGCCGTACGCCGTCGCCATCCCCGAGGAGATGGCCAGGACACCGCGTCGTCCCCGTCCTCGGTGTCGTTGTCCTGGTCTCCTGTGTCGTCGCCTTCCTGCTCGATCGTCTGGACGGCACTCCCGGGGCGGCCCTTCCGGCGGTGGGCCGGGCCGGCGCCGACGCACCCCACGCCCAGCCCGGTTCGGTGGCGTTGGAGCAGGAACCGGAGCTTCTCCGCTGGCGGTGGACGTCGGGACACTGCTACACCTGGGATCAGCGGAACACCCAGACCAGTGTCGCCGATGTGTCGTGTGCCGGGCCGCACCTGTTCGAAGCGGTGGGCGACCTGGACCTCGGCCGGGCCTATCCGGTGGGCCGCTCCTTCCCCGGCCCGGAGCAGTGGGGCGCGATCGCGAGCCGGCACTGCGATCCCCTCATCACGCCATACCTCGGCTATTCCCTCGATCCCGCTGGCCGGTTCGCCGCCGGCACCATCCACCCGTTGCGCTCCGGCTGGGAGGCCGGCACCCGACGCGTCGTCTGCGGCCTCATCGCCCGTTCCCGAAACTCCGACACATCAATGCCGGTGTTCGGAGGGCAGGTACGTGGCGCCGACCAGGCATTCACCTATCCCGCCGGCACCTGTTTTCGGCTTGACGGCGAGGGTCGGGACGTCGAGGTGGACTGCGCGCAGCCGCACCACGCCCAGAGTGTCGGACCAGCGACCCTGGCCGACATTCCTGGCGGAGAGCCTCCGTCGCAGGCGCGGTTCACCGAGTTGGCGTCGGCCGCCTGCGGGCCCTTGCTGGACCCGTATCTGCGGCAGCCTCGTTTCGGCGGCGCAGTGGTGAATCGCGGCTGGCAGGTACTTGCCGACGAAAGCTGGCGGGCCGGTACCCGTGCCACGACGTGCACCGTCCGTTTCAGTGACGCGGCGGGCAACCCGAAGGAGGCCGTCGGCGTTCTCACGCCCGCCGCGTCCACCGCGCCGGGCACCGTCGCGACCTGAGGCGGCACCAGCCGGTCCGGGCGTCACCAGGCGATCATCTTCTGGATGGCCTGGCGGATGACGCCCAGATCGCGGGCGATGTCGGCCTGGGAGACGCCCTGGTCGACGAGGCCCTGCATCAGCTCGCGCCGCTCGACGGCGAACCGCTGAGCCAGGCGCCCGTGGGGGACGGCTGAGGACGGGGAGGTTTTGCTTGGGCGAAATGCCGACCTGACGGGTCTGACATGCGTCAACGCGACGATGTTGATCCCATCAGCACTCGGAGGCGGCGTGCGGATCGGCGTGTTCCTGTTCGGCGGGGTCGAGATGGCCGACGCCGGGCCCGGCGGAACCGAGCCCACCGAGCGCCGCTACGACCAGGCGGCGATCGAGCACGCCCACCGTGAGCTGCTGGCCTGCGGCGAACTCGCCGAACGGCTCGGCTACGACAGCTACTGGCTGACCGAACACCACTTTCAGCACGAGGGCTACGAGGTCGTCCCGAACGGGCTGCTGTTCGGCGCCTTCCTCGCCGCCCGCACCAGCCGGATCCGGATCGGGACGATGTTCAACGTGGTCGGCCAGTGGCATCCGCTGCGCCTCGCGGAGGACTTCGCGCTGCTGCACAACCTCTCCGGCGGCCGGGGCATCCTCGGTGTCGGCCGCGGCACGGTGCCCCGCGAGATCCTGCCGCTGACCGCGGGCGCGGTGTCGGTCGGCTCGTACGACAACCCGGCCGCAGCCGCCGCCGACGCGCTCAACCGCGAGATCACCGAGGAGAGCCTCGACGTCCTGCACACCGCGCTGACGAACGAGCGGTTCCGGTACACGGGCACGCACTTCCGGCTGCCGCCGCCGGGCATCCCCGACCGCGGCGGCGAGGTCGAGGAACTCACCCTCGTGCCCCGTCCGCGCTATCCGTACGACACCTGGCAGGCCGTCACCAGCCCGCCGACGCTGCGCGCGGTCCCGACCCGCGGCCTCGGCGGAGTGTTCTGGCTGAAGGAACGCCGCCGCCTCGCCGCTGACTGGCACGCCTTCGCGGACACCTACGAGCAGGTCCACGGCCGGGCGCTGGCCCGCGGGGAACGGCGGATGCTCGTCCTCAACGTCGCCGTCGCCGACACCCGCGCCGAGGCGATGGCGACCGTGCGCGCCGGCCATGACGAGTTCTGGCGGTTCCTCGCCCCCTACGGCTGGGGCCGTGGCTACCTCGGCCCCGACGGCCGCCCCGCCGACGGCGACTTCGTCCCCACCCTGGAGGACTCGATGGCGCAGGGCCCGTGGGCGGTCGGCACCCCCGCCGACGTCGCCGCCCACATCGCCGAACTCGACGAACTGCTCGGCCTCGGCGATCTGGTGATCTTCCCGGCGATGCCCGGCGACCCCTACGCCCGCGCCCAGGAGCAGCTGCGCCGCTTCGCCCGCGACGTCATCCCGCTGCTGCCTGCCGGCGTCGGCGCCGACGTCATGACCGCCCCCGCGGGGAGCGGCCCGCGATGAGCCGTGTCTTCGCCGACCTGCGCGCGCCGCAGGCCGCGGACCTGTCCCCGGACGCGGTCGCCGTGCTCCCGATCGGCTCGATCGAGCAGCACGGCCCGCATCTGCCGCTGTCGACCGACCTCGTCGTCGCCGAATCCCTCGCCCACGACGCCGTCGAGACCTACGGCGACGCCCACGACCTGTGGCTGCTGCCGCCGCTGGCCTACTCGAAGTCCAACGAGCACGCCTGGTCGGCGGGGACGCTCTGGCTGTCCGCGACGACGCTGCTCGCCGTCCTCGACGACGTGGCCCGCTGCCTGGCGACCACGCCGGTGCGCCGGCTGGTGTTCCTCAACGGCCACGGCGGCAACAGCGCGCTGCTGCAGGTCGCGGCCCGCGACGTCCGCCTCGCCCACGGGCTGCGCACGTTCGTCATGCATCCATCGCTGCCGGCCGACCACGGCGGCACCTCACCCGCCGCCGAACTCGGCATGGGCATCCACGCCGGGATCGACGAGACGTCACTGCTGCTGCACCTGCGGCCCGGGCTGGTCCGCCTCGACCTCGGCGTGCGCAGCGTCCCCGAGCAGCTCACCGGCTACGAGCGGGTGCGTTTCGGCGGCGCGGTGTCCTTCGGCTGGCTCTCCGACGACTTCGGCACCGACGGCACGATCGGTGATCCCACCAGCGCGACCGCCGAGCGCGGCCGGAACCTGTACGAGGCGATGGTGACGGCGGCGGGCCAGTCCCTCGCCGAGATCGCCCGCTTCGATCCCCGCCCCTCCCGATGACGCCGGGTCGGGTCGCCGCCGGCTGGAACCGCTCCGCGCGCGGTCGCGGTCCCCTGCTCGGCATCGGGCGGGTCCCCGCCGTGGATCGGCCCGTCACGATGGGGGCCGGAGATAGGGGGGCCGGCGGGGCGGAGGCCGGCGGGGCGGAGGCCGCCACCGTGGGGGCCGGTGCCGGGTGGGACGGCTGGGGTGACCTGCCGGCGCGGGCCGACGTGATCGTCGTCGGTGCTGGTCACAACGGGCTGGCCTGCGCGGCCTACCTGGCCCGTGCGGGCCGGTCGGTCGTCGTGGTGGAGGCCCGGGACACCGTCGGCGGCTGCGCGTCGACGGTCGACGCGATCGGCGCCCGGGTGAACATCTGCAACTGCGACCACACGATGATCCTCGCCAGTGGGATCGTCGACGAGCTGGAACTCGGCGCCTACGGTCTGCGCTACCTCGACGTCGACCCGATGGGCATCGCGATCGGCTGGGGCGACGAGCCGGCGTTCGTCCAGTGGCGCAGCACCGAACGGACCATCGACGGCCTGGCCCGAACCGACCCCGCGGTCGCCGCCGCCTATCGGCGCTACCTCGACGTCGCGCTGCCCGCCGCCCGACTGGTCCAGGCGATCCAGAGTGCCCGGCCGAGCGCCGTGGCGATCGCCTCCCGCGCCGCCCGCCACCGGTTGCAGGGCGCCGCCACCGTGCTCGGCTGGGCCCGGCGCAGCCTGCTCGACGTGCTCGGCTCCTTCGGCCTGCCACCCTGGCTGGTCGCCGCCGCCTGCACGAACGGACCGGCCGTGTGGGGACTCGGCCCGGACGCGCCGGGCAGCGGCCTCGGCGCGCTGGGCTTCGCCATGCGCCACCTCATCGGCGTCGGCCGCCCGGTCGGGGGTAGCGGCGCGCTGCCGGCGGCGCTCGCCGCCTGCGTACGTGATCACGGCGGTGTGCTGGTCACCGGCGCGCCCGTCGCGGGCGTGAAGGTCCGCGACGGCCACGCGGTCGGGGTGCGCCTCGCCGACGGCCGCCACCTCGCCGCCCCCACCGTCGTCACCGCCACCGATCCGCGCGCGGTGCTGGTCGACTGGCTCGACGGCGTTCCCGCCGCCGCCCGCCTGCACGCCCGCTGGGCCGCCGCGCCGCCCGTCGACGGCTACGAGTCCAAGCTCGACGCGGTCGTCACCGGCATCCCGCGGCTGCGCGCGATCGACGCGATTCCCGCCGACGTGCTGCCGGCGCCGGCTCGGCACACTCCGACGATCGCCATCAGCCCCACCCCCGCCGAACAGGTCACCGCCGTCGCGGCGCGGCACGGCGGGCAGGTCAGCGACCCACCGATGTTCCTGCTGAACACCCCGTCCGCGCTCGACCCGTCGCTGCGCCCCGGCGGCGACGCGCACCTGCTCAGCCTGGAGGTGCTGTGGACCCCGTACGCCCTACCCGGCGGCTGGGCCGATCCGACCAGGGCCTGGTCCTGGCTGCGTCGCCTCGGCTCCCTCGGTGACCCGGGCGCGCTGCTCGCCTCCGTGCGCGACTGGCGGGTGATGACCCCACCGGACTACGAACGCGACTTCACCATGCCCCGCGGCTACGCCCCGTCGTTCCCCGGCGGCGTCGTCGCCGCGCTGCTCGGCCGCCAGCGCGAACTCAGCCGTTACCGCACCCCCGTCACCGGCCTCTACCTCACCGGCGCCGGCACCTTCCCCGGCGCCGGCGTCTGGGGCGCCAGCGGCCGCAACACCGCCGACGTCATCCTCGCCGCCCGCCGGCCGACCCGCTGAGATCCGGCTCTCTCGACCGTTCGGACTCCCACCGCGCCCGATACGGTGATCACCGCTCCTGGTTGCCCGGATACCCCGGTGCGGTCCGGATGGCCATGCGCCGCCCGGTGCTCCCGCTGGTGGCGGCGCAGGGGCGGAGTCTGGGAGGGACCCGGGTCGTGGAGCTGCGCCAGTTGCGGTACTTCGTCGCGATCGCCGAGGCCGGGCACTTCGGGCGGGCCGCCGAACGGCTGAACATCGGCCAGCCCGCCGTCAGCCAGCAGATCCGCCGGCTGGAACGGGAGCTGGGCATCGACCTGTTCGACCGGTCCCCGCGTCACGTGCGGCTCACCTCCGCCGGCGAGGAGTTCCTGCGCGAGGCGCGCGCCGTGCTCACCGCCGAGAGCCGGGTACTCGCCGTCGCGTCCCGGCTCGCCGGCGAGTACACCGGGACGCTGCGCCTTGGCACGAGCCGGGGCCTGGGCGAACGCCTGGACGCGGTGCTCGAACAGCTCGCGCGGCGCGCCCCGCACGTCGAGGTCGAGCTGATCGGAGAACCCACCCGCCAGCGCCTCGACCGCGTCGCGGCCGGCACGCTGGACGCCACCTTCGTCCGCGGCACCGCCGCCGGCCCGGCGCTGCGGGCCGTCCCGGTGTGGCGGGACCAGCTGGTCGTCGCGCTGCCGGCCCGCCACGAGCTGGGCTCCGGGACGGACGTCGCCCTGCGCGATCTCGCCGGTCTGCCACTACGGCTGGTCGCCCGCCGGCACAATCCCGTCCTCGTCGATCTGGTCATCCATGCCTGCGCCGACGCCGGCTTCCAACCGACGCCGGACGAGGCGACGGGCTCCCTGGAGGACACCCTCGCGGCGATCGGTTCGGGCCGGCCGATGTGGACCGTGCTTTACGCGGCGCACGCGGACCGGCTGCACGCACCGCGGGTGGCGTTCCGTCCGCTGCGCGGCCGTCCGCTGTCGGTCACCACGGCGGTGTGTGTGCGGGCCGCGGTGCCGACGCCGTACCTGCCGCTGCTCCTCGACGCCTGCGCGGCGGCGGCTGGCCATCACGATTCGTGATGGTGGCGATGGCGGAACGCGCGTTGGTGCGGTGACCGCGCCGGGATGGACTGGACCCTGTCGGCGGGGCCGGTGGCCCGGGCCGACGACAGTCCCCGTCCCACCCCCAGACCGGAGGTCCGCCATGCCGATCGTGACCGTTCAGCAGAGCCCGCGCACCGTCGAGCTCAAGCGCGCGCTGGTCCAGCGCATCACGGACGCGTTCGTCGACGCCTACCAGATCCCGGCGGAGACGGTCCAGGTGTGGATCCAGGAGGTCCCCACCGACAGCTGGGCCAATGCCGGCAAGCTGGTCGCCGACGCCTGAGCCGGCCGCGCCGGACCAGGCCGGCCGGGGTCGGCGCGACCGGTCCCGGCCGGTTGGTGATTCGCCACAACGGCAGCCGGTGCGCCCCACCCTGAGCTATCGTCCCAATCAGAGAGACAGTCGTCTCAAATTATGAGACGGCTGTGCTGGATGGGTTGCGCGGGGAGAGGCGGTGGCGCCGGTGCGGCGATCGGGAGAGCCAGCGGACGGTGCCGGGAACCTGCGGTGGCTGATGCTCGCGCTCGGCACCGGGGCGCAGACCGCCGCCTGTGTGTTCGTCTACGGGATCCCGTACCTTGTCCCGCAGCTGCGGGCGGCGGACAGGCTGACCCTTGCCGAGGCCGGGATCGTCGTCGCCTGCCCCACGGTCGGGCTGGTCCTCGCCCTGATCGGGTGGGGCGCGCTCGCGGACCGCTACGGCGAGCGGGTCGTGCTCGGCAGCGGGCTGCTCGGCTCGGCGGTGCTGCTGGCCGCCGCGCGGGCCACCCACGGCGCGCCCGCGCTGGGCGCGGTGTTCGTGCTGGCCGGCGCGGCCGGCGCGTCGGTCTTCGCGGCGAGCGGGCGGGTCGTGATGGGCTGGTTCTCCCAGCGGGAACGGGGCCTGGCCATGGGCATCCGGCAGATCTCCACCCCGCTGGGCATGGGCATCGCGGCGCTGCTGGTCCCGCCGTTGGCCGAGCGGCTGGGCGCCCGCCTCACCGTGCAGGTCATCGCCGTGCTGATGGGCGCGGTCGCCGTCTGCGTGATCCTGTTCGTCGTCGACCCACCGCGCCCGCCGGCCGCCGCCGGCGCCGGCCGGGCCGCCTCGCCCTACCGGTCCGCCGGCCTGTGGCGGGTGCACGGCGCGAGCGCGCTGCTCGTCTGGCCGCAGTGCACCATCAGCGCCTTCGGCCTGGTGTTCCTCGTGGACGTCCGGCACTGGGACGTCACCACCGCCGGGCAGGTCATGGCGGCCGGGCAGGCGCTCGGCGCGGCGGGGCGCATCACCGCCGGCGTCTGGTCGGACCATCTCGGCAGCCGGCTGCGGCCGATGCGGATGCTGGCCGCCGCCAACGGGGTGCTGCTCGCCGTCCTCGGCGGCGCCGCGCTGTGGCCGTCGTGGCCGTGCGATGTCCTGCTCGTCGTCGCCTGCGGCCTGACCGCGAGCACCAACGGTCTGTCGTTCACCGCCACGGCGGAGCTGGCCGGCCCGAGCTGGGCGGGCCGCGCGCTCGGCGCCCAGAACACCGGGCAGAACGTGACGGCGTCGCTGACTCCGCCGGTCGTCGGCTGGCTCATCGGCGCCGCCGACTACCCGGCGGGCTTCTTCCTGGCCGCCGCCCTGGCCGCGGTGGCCATCCTCATCGTCCCGGTGGCCGCGACGCCCCGCGCCACCGCCGAGACCGTCGAGACCGGTGCCCCGTCCTCGACGAGGTCAGCCGCAGCCGCCCGCAGCTGATCCGCCTCCCGCGCCCGTGCCGGCGAGCACCGACACGGTGGTGCCGCGCCCGTTGGCGACGGCCATGTCCACCAGACCCCGGCCGGTCAGATCGCCCTCGGCGAGCGAGGCCGGCCCCGGGCCGGCGAGGTAGACCAGCTGCGGGCCGAACGTGCCGTCGCCGCGGCCGGGCAGGACGGACACGGAGGCGTTCCCGGCATTCGGCACCGCCAGGTCGTTGACGTCGTCGCCGGTCACGTCCCCGATGGTGATCGACGAGGGCCCCGGCCCGGCGAGGTAGGTCCGCGGGGCCCCCAGCCCGCCGTTGCCCGTCGCCGGGAGCACGGACACGGTCGCGTTCCCGGAGTTCGTGACCGCGAGGTCGTCGACGCCGTCACCGGTGAGGTCACCGATGTCCAGCGAGGACGGGCCGGGCCCGGTCAGGTAGGGCCGGCCGACCCCGAACGTGCCGTCGCCGTTGCCCGGCAACACCACCACCGTGGCGTTCCCGGCGTCGGTGACGGCCAGGTCCGGCACGTCGTCACCGGTCAGATCACCCACGGCCACCGACGACGGGCTCGGCCCGACCGGCGTGAACCGCGGCGGCGCGAAACCGCCGTGGCCGTTGCCCACGAGGACCGCCGCCGTGCCGTCGAACTGGTCGGTGACGACGATGTCCGTGACCCCGTCGCCGGTGACATCCGCGATCGCCACCGCCGACGGGCCCGAGCCGACCGGCAGGACCAGCGGCGGGCGGAACGTGCCGTCCCCGTTGCCGAACAGCACCGTCGCCGACGCGTTGAACTGGTTCGACACCGCCAGGTCGGGCACGTCGTCGCCGTTGAGGTCGCCGATGTCCAGCCCGGTCGGCCCGGGCCCGACCGGGTAGATCCGCGGCGCCGAGAACGTCCCGTCGCCGGTGGCCAGCAGCACCGAGGCCGTGCCGTCGCCGGCGTTGACCGTGACGATGTCGCTGCGCCCGTCGCCGCGCAGGTCACCGACGGACACCGACGTCGGGCCGTGCCCGGAGAGGTAGTCGGCGGCCGGCGCGAACAGCCCCGCCTGCGCGCCCGCCCCCGCCGGCTCGGGGACGGCGACGAGCATCGAACCCGCCATCGAGACCGCCGCGACCATCAGGTGTGTCCGGCGCCCGCCGGCGAGATGTCCAGGCTCCCGGCCGCCCATCTGGTGGCACTCCCGTCCGGCTCGTGATGGCCCGTTCGTGCCGCCGCCTCGGCGAGCACCCGCGAACCCGCGGCCCCTTCGGGCCCGGAGTCGGTCCTGATGGTGACCCGACCGCGCCCCTGACCGGCGCAGCAACACTCCGAAGCGTGAGTGAAAAGTGGCGCCGCGTGCCCGACGCCGTGTCACGATGTGATCTTTCTGGCGGTCGTGGTTGATCCGTGGAGGTGGTGGAAGGGTGCGTCGAGCAGTCTGTCCGGGATCGTTCGACCCGGTCACCGTCGGGCACGTCGACATCATCGAACGAGCCGCGGCCCTCACCGCCGAGCTCGTCGTGACGGTGCTGCCGAACGTCTCGAAACGCTGCCTGTTCGAGGTCGACGAGCGGGTGGCCATGCTGATGTCGACCACCGCGCACCTGGCGAACGTCCGCGTCGCCACCTTCGACGGCCTGCTCGCCGACTTCTGCCTGCGCAACGGCATCACCGCGATCGTGCGCAGCCTGCGTTCCGTGAGCGACTTCGAGTACGAACTCCAGATCGCCCAGATGACCCGCCGTCTCTCCGAGGTGGAGACGCTGTTCATCGCGGCCCGGCCGGAGTACTCGTTCCTCAGCTCCAGCCTGGTCAAGGACGTCGCCAGCCGCGACGGCGACGTCAGCCGCCTCGTCGCGCCGCAGGTGTGGGACCGGCTGCGGGAGAAGTACCGCTCGCCCGCCTCCCGCTGATCCTCGCGGGGCTCAGGCGGGTGGCAGCTTGCCCGGATTGAGCAGGCCGTCGGGGTCGAAGCGGGCGGCGGCGGCGCGTACGGCGTCGAGGCGGCCGTGGTGCAGTTCCCAGGTGTGCGGGTCGTCGACGTGGACCTCGACGTCGGCGAGGCGGGCCATCCGGTCGTAGAGGTCGTCGGCGCCGTCGTAGCGCAGGAACAGCATGGCGACCCAGTCGCGGCCGTTCGCGGTGAGGAAGCCCTCCAGGTGGATGAGCGACTCCGGCGCCAGCGCCGCGACCTCGGCGCGCCGGCGGGTGAGGCCCGGCCCCATGCACTGCAGGTGGGTCAGTTCCGGGCGGACCTTGCGGACGCGGTAGGTGGTGTGGTTGTACGACAGCGACGCGATGTGCGCGGGACCCTTGGGGCGTACCGCGTCGACGCGGCCGCCGTGGCGGGCCACGACCGCGCTCGCCGCGTCGACACTGTCCTCGGTGACGATGCCGCGCACGCTCACCCGGTCCGCGGGCAGCGCCGGGTCCGCCGGGCGGTAGGTGGCGATGATCCCCGCCTCGTCCAGTGACAGCAGCCGCGGCGTCGGATCCAGGTCGAACAGTTCCTCACCTGCGGCGACGGCGCCGTGCAGGGTGGGGAACGACGCGTACAGCCCGGTCCAGCGCCGCGCCGGGCGCAGCGCCACCGTCGCCTCGGCGATCACGCCGGAGACCCCGAACGCGTGCGCCATCGCCGTGTTCTCCGGGAACGGCACCGCCACCGGCGTCGCGTCGTCCGTGCACGGCACGACGAGCAGGGAGCGCAGGTAGCCGTCCCAGATCGCGCCGTTCGCGATCGACCCGGTGCCGCCGGAGCCACCGGCGATGAATCCGGCGACGGTGCTGCCGACCGTGGACGGCAGGATCGCCAGCTCCTGCCCGGTGGCCGCGGCGGCCTTCTCCATCAGGACGAACGACGCGCCGGCCTCCGCGGTGAGCCAGCCGTCGGAGACGGACAGGATGCGGGTGGCCGCGGAGGTGTCGAGGACCAGGCCGCCGAACAGCGGGATGCCCTGGCCGTAGTTGCCGGTGCCCTGGCCGCGCACGGTCACCGGGATGCGGTGGCGGTGGGCCGCGCCGACGGCCGCCGCGATCCCGGCCGCGTCGGGTGGGCGGACCACCACGTCGGCGACGCCGCCGGGTAGCAGCGGCGCGAGGACCGGACTCATGTGCGCCCAGTCCGTCGACGCCGACAGCAGGGTCGAGGAATCGCGGTGCACCGCGTCCGCGCCGACAAGCGCGGAGAGTTCCGCGGCGAGGGCGTCGAGCGCGGCCGGGTCGAGCGGGGTCACGGTGGGCAGCGTCGCGCGGCCTGGCCGCCCCGCGAGGCCGCGAGGGTGGAGTCCGACATCTCCGTCAGCTATCCGTCCTGATCACGAACCCAGCCCGATCTTCGCGTCCAGCAAGCTGCCGTCGACGAGGTCCGACGGCTTCAGTCCGGCCTGGATCGGCTTGTTCTGCTGCTGGTAGATCGGACCCAGAATATCGATGAGCTTCTGCAGGCGCGTGTCATCGAAGTCACCGAGGGTGCTGTTCGCACCGTTACCGACAATGCCCAGCGACTTCATCGTGGACACGGCGTAGTTCGCGACGCCCTCGCTGTAGACCCAGCCGTTGTCGTACTTGTCGACGAGGTTCAGGATCAGCTTGTTCGTCGCCGCCGGGTTACCCACGAAGTCGACGACACCCTGCTGCATGATGGGAATCAGCTTCGTCAGGCAGGGCTTGAGGGCGGCGAGCCTGTCCTTGCGAACGCCGATCGCCTGCTGGTAGAAGTTGAAGCCGGCGTCCGCGATGAGCTGGTACTTCATCGGCTTGTCCCACGACCGGACCTCATGCGCGTAGGTGTAGGGCTCCGAGGTGGCGAAACCCTGCACGGCGACGTCGCCGCCGGAGGCGACGAAGTTCGTCGGCGTCCCGTCGTAGCTGCCGTCGATCTGGCTGGCCCTGAGAATGCCCGATCCGGTGAAGTAGTCCATGTACGCGGCGCCCTGGAAGTACAGGACCTTGGTGTTCGTCTTCCCGATGTCCGCGATCGCCTTCCAGTCCGGGTGCTTCTCCGGCGACCACTGGATGATCTGCGGGCTCTTCTCCAGGCCGGCGAGCAGCGCCACCGTCGGCTGGGTCTTCGACAGTGCGATCTGCTCGTCCGTGCTGACATAGCCCAGCGTGATGTTGGAATCCTTGTAGAGCTGCGACGTCACGGTCTGGAAGCCGACCGCCGGGCCGCCGGCGCGGATCTCCAGCTTCACCCCGGTGTCGACGCCGCCGTGCGCGACCAGCTCGCTGGTGACCGACTTCGCCCCCGAATTGATCTTGGGGTTGGGACCGAGAAGCTGGTACTGGCCGCCGTGCTCGGACTCCGGGTTCCAGTCCGTCTGCAGCACGACCGTCGACGGGCAGCCAGCGGCCTTCAGGTCGTACTGGGCGGGCACAGCGCCGCCGGCCGCGGAGGGCGCGGCGGCGCTGGACGTCCCGTCGCTGCCACTGCTGCCGCAGGCCGCGGCGGTGAGGGCGAGCGCGGTGGCGGTCGCCGTCAGCGCGACAAGCCGCGCGGGACGTCGCCGAAATGTGCTCAAGTGAGGTCTCCCCCTGGATCTACTGGCCCACGTGGGCCAGAACGTGAACAGCCCGAGCGGGCCCGGATGGGGTGGTGTCGCGGGACGGGTCAGCCGCGCTTCGGCTGGTACCAGCGGCCGACGACGCGGCGTGCGAGCCAACCGAAGAAGACGAAGACCGCGATGCCGAGCAGGCTCGCGGTGAGCGTGGTCGCCCACAGGCGCTCGCCCTCCAACCGGGAGGTGAACACCGACATGTTCGTGCCGAGCCCCGGATCGCCCTGTTTGAAGGCGAACTCCCCGACGATCGCGCCGATCACCGCCAGCCCCGCCGCGTTGCGGAACCCGGTGAACATCGACGGCAGCGCCGCCGGGATCTGCAGCTTCCACAGCCGGGTGAGGCGCCCGGTGTGGTGCAGGGTGAACAGCTCGTGCATGCCCCGGTCGACGGACTGCAGCCCGAACAGCGTGTTCGACACGATCGGGAAGAACGCGATGATGACGCAGACGATGATCCGGCTCGTCAGCGCGAACCCGAAGAAGAAGCTCAGCACCGGCGTCAGCGCCAGGATCGGCACCGTCTGGACGACGACCGCCCACGGGTAGAGCGAGTTCTCGATCCACCTGGCCTGGCTCATGGCCACCGCGACGAGGACACCGATGACGATCGCGATGGCCAGCCCGGCGAAGGTCACCTCGCTGGTCAGCTTCAGCGCGCTCATCATCGACGAGAAGTTCTTCCCGTCGAGGAAACCGATCCGGACGACCTCGTGCGGCGGCGGCAGCATGAACCGCTGCTGCTGGTTGAGCATCCCCTCGGACACGGCGTACCACAGGCCGATGAACAGCCCGAACACCGCCGCGGGCAGCACAACCAGGCTGATCGGCCCGTTGCCGCTTCCGCTTCGGGACCGGCGGGCCCGGCCGGATCGGGTCGCCGAGCCCGACGCGTCCGGCGCACCCGCGCCCCGGGAGGCGGCGGCCACCGCGGCTGCCGACGCGGGCCCGGCAGCCCCGTCCTGCGAGCTGTCGGGTCGGGTGGCGTCGGGTCGGGAGGAGTCGGTTCCGGTGGTGTCGGTCGCGGCGGGCACCGGGGCGCTCATGCCTCGCTCCTGAGGTGTCCGGAGATCTCCCCGCACAGGGCGGCGAACTCGGGCCGGTAGCGCAGCTCCGGGGAGCGCGGATAGTCGAACGGCACGGCCAGGTCCGCCTTCACCCGCCCGGGCCGGCCACTCATCACCACCACCCGGGTGGACAGGAACACCGCCTCGGCCACCGAGTGGGTGATGAACAGCGCGGCGAAGCGGCGCAGCACGAACATCCGCAGCAGCTCGTCGTTGAGTCGTTCCCGGGTGATCTCGTCCAGGGCGCCGAACGGCTCGTCGAACAGGAAGATCGACGGGTCGAGCACCAGCGAGCGGGCGAGTGACGCGCGCATCCGCATGCCGCCGGAGAGCTCGTGCGGCAGGTGCTTCTCGAACCCGGTCAGCCCGACCAGGCCGATGGCCTCGCCGATCCGGCGGCTGCGCTCGGCCTTGTCCATGTGCTCCAGTTCCGCGAGCAGCCCCACGTTAGCGGCGACGTTGCGCCACGGCAGCAGCGTCGCGTCCTGGAAGACGTAGCCGACGTTGCGCGAGGCGACGTCCACCGTCCCGCCGGTGGCGTCGTCGAGGCCGCTGGCGATCCGCAGCAGCGTGCTCTTCCCACAGCCCGACGGCCCGACGACCGACACGAACTCGCCGGGGCGCACCGTCAGGTCGGTGTCGACGAGCGCGACCGTGCCGTCGCGGAACTGCTTGCGCACTCCGGCGAAGCGCAGCGCCGGCGCCGCGTTCGCACCGGCCGCCGCCGCGTCGCCGGTGCCGGCGGCGACGCCGGTCGTGTCTGTGATCGTCACGAGACTGCCTCCCTTTCGGGGTTCGCGTGCGCAGCAGGAACACCGTCGGCGCGGCGGGCGCCGCCGGTGGGTCGGGCGGGTGCCGCGGCGGGCGCGGCGAGCTCGCTGTGGACCCGGGTGCGGGCGACGATCCGCCCGGAGCGCCACACCGTGCGGGCGGCACCAGCGGCGGCGAGCGCCTCCAGGGCACTGCCGGCGGGCAGTGCCACCAGATCCGCCGGACTGCCCGGGGTCAGTGACACCGGTGGCAGCCCGAGCAGCGCGCGCGGCGCCGCGCTCACCGACGCCAGGGCCTCGTCCGGGCCGAGATGGCCGGCGGTGACCATCAGCGACGCCGTCTCCAGCGCGTCGCCGCGGCCGACCGGGTTGAACGGGTCCCGCAGGTTGTCCCCACCGGCGGCGACGACCGCCCCGGCGCGGCGCAGCGGCCCGATCGCGGTCAGCCCGCGCGGGGTGCCGACGGCGTGCGCGCGGCCCTGCAGGAACAGGTTCGTCTGCGGCAGCGTGACGATCCCGACCCCGGCGGCGGCGACCTGCTCGCTGACCCGGTCCTGCACGTTCGGCGGCTGCATCGACAGGCTCACGCAGTGGCTCGCCGCCGCCCCGTGCCGGAATCCGGTGCGCGTGACCAGGTCGGCGAGGGTGGCGAGGGTGAGCAGCCTCGGGTCGAGGGTCTCGTCGGTGTGCAGGTCCAGGGGAAGCCCGGCCTCCCCGGCGGCGTCGAGGCAGACGGCGACGGCCTGGTGCGGCTCTGGGTCGAGGTGCGGGCAGCCGCCGGCGACGTCGGCGCCCTCCGCCAGCGCCCGGCGCAGATCCCGGCCGGGCTGTCCGGACAGCGGGTTCGACACCAGCGCGACGAGCTGCAGCTCGACCAGCCCACGCCAGCGTTCCCGCACGTCGACCAGCGCTTCCAACGCCCGCATGCCCGACTGGACGCCGACGTTGACGTGCGTGCGGATGTGGGTGGTGCCCAGCGCCAGGTGGATGCGCAGCGCCGCCTCGGCGCGGGCGGCGAAGTCCGCCACCGTCGAGGCCGGCAGCAGCGTCTGGATGGCCTCGATGGCGCCGGCGAGGTCCCCGGTGACGTTGCGGGCCAGCGACGCGGTGAGCGCCTTGTCCAGATGCGCGTGCGGCTCGACGAACGACGCGAGCAGCACCTGCCCGGTCAGGTCGACGTCGTCCGGCCCGGTGCGCCCGGTGCGCCCGGCCTGGTCGGTCGACGGGACGACCTGGCGGATCATCCCGTCGGCGATCTCCACGTCGACGACGTCGCCGTCCGCCGTCGTGGCGCCGCGCAGCCAGCTCATGACCGCACCGCCCGCATCACAGCGCCGCTCATGAAGGTGCCGCTCATGAGAGTGCCGCCCGGGGATGAACGCCGAGGATGCGGCGGGCGATCTCGGCGGTGGCGCCCGCGGCTGCAAGTTCGTGGCCGGGCCGCGCGCCACCGGAGAGGTTGATCCCGTCGACGCCGGGCAGCGCCAGCATCCGTTCGGCGAGCTCCGCCCCGGCGCGCACGCCCGACACCCGCGGATCGACCGCCTCCATGATCCCCTCCAGGTAACCGGCGGGCAGGCGGGGACCGGCGAAGGACGCGACGACGGCCGCGCTGGCCGCGCTCGTCACCACCGGCACGCAGCCGAGCACCGTCCCGCCGAAACCCGTGTCGCGCAGCGCGGCCACCGCGTCGGCGAGCGGCTCCAGGCCGCCGCAGTGGTCGACGAACACCACGTCGGCACCAGCGTCGATCTTGGCGTCGAGCCGGGAGAGGCGACGGTCCGCCGGCGGCGCGGCCGGCGCGTGCGCCACCGACACCAGCGGCCCGCGGCTGCGGGCCAGCGCGACGACGTCGAGGCTGTCCAGGTCGAACACTCCCGGCGCGTCGGCCCGGTGACCGAGCGCCGGATGGTCGCCGGTGACGCAGTGCAGCCCGGTCACGCCCGCGTCGGCGCAGGCAGCGATCTCACCCTCGAGCGCGACCCGGTTGCGGTCCCGGCAGTTGATCCCCGCCCATACCGCCACCCCGAGGTCCGTGAGCAGCCGAGCCCGGTACGACGGCGGAAACTGCACCCGCGCGCCACCGTGATCCCCGAGCAGGCAGGCGTCGGCAGCCTCGGCGAGCACGGCGGCGCTTGCCCGCAGACTGTCCGCGGACAGCGCGGCCGCCGGCAGGTCGGCGACGACAACCGGCCGCACCGCCGCCACCGCCCGAAACGCCACGGCCGCCGCAGAGCGGACACCCGCCGCGGATCGGCCGGCCGTGAGGGGCTGGACGGCTGTGTCGGGCTCGGCGGCCGTGGCGGGCTGGGCCGCGTTGGGCCCGCCAGCGCCAGCCGCCGCCAGTCGGGGGGCGCGTACGGCCAGGCGGCGAGGGCGTCGAGGAACGAGCACGGACCGGTGCCGGGGACCTCGCAGAGCCCGTCCTCAGATACTCCCGCGCAGGGGCCGTGCACCATCTGCTTGGGGCATCGGGCGACCGCGCCACGCCAGGTGGCCTCGGCGAACGCCCCGATGTTCATCACGCCAACACTGTCGGGCGAGGCCATCGACATGCGGTTTCGAGTCGATAGACCTTCTGTTAAAGGTTCACCTGCGTCCGTGCCCGGACGGTCCGGGGGACACCCATCGCCGCGCCCGCCTGGTCGGTATCCGTCCACCCCGGGCGAGGCCCCAGAAAGGATGATCGTGGACGGACCGCCGTCCCTGCGTCCGGCAGATCTCGAAGGTCCAGATCACACAGGGCGACGAGGTCGGGTTCGCGCCCGGATTGTCGTCCAGAGGGACCCACCTGCGCGCGCCGACGCCGCTGGACGTCACGCTCCGTGGCTGGCTGGCTGGCTGGCTGGCTGGCTGGCTGGCTGGCTGGCGACGGCGCGGGCGGTCGGTTCGGAACCGGCCGCTACGGCTCGTGGCGCTGGGAGCGCGGCTGGAGGCGGTCAGGTGCCGCAGGGCGAGGCGCCGGCTGCGGCCGGGCCGGTGGCGAAGTCCTCGACCCACTGCGGTGGGCGGCGGTCGTCGGGAGCGGGCTGCCACTGGCCGTCGCGGACGGCGTAGGTCCAGCCGGTGCCGACTCGCAGGTAGCTGTCGAGGGCGTCGAGCAGGCGGTCGACGTGCTCGGTCGTCGAGCCGACGCCGACGCTGGCGCGCAGCGCGCCGCCGGGGACGCCGAGGCGGGCCAGCAGCGGATGCGCGCAGAACCGGCCGGCCCGCACGCCGATGCCGTGCTCGGCCGAGAGGTAGGCCGAGACCCGGCCGGGGTCGTGCCCGGGCAGCGATAACGCGACCACGCCGATCCCGGCGCCGCCGACCTCGTCGCTGTCCGCCCAGATCCGGTGGATCACGACGCCGTCCAGCGCGTCCAGTCCGCGCAGCAGTCGCTCGCGCAGCTGGGTCTCGTGCTGCTCCCAGGCACCGGCGGGCAACGCGGCGATCGTGCGGCAGGCGGCGGCGATCGCGGTCGCGCCGGCGAGGTTGGGCGTGCCGGCCTCGTGCCGGGCGGGGCCGGTGGCCCAGTCGACGGCGTCCGTACCGACCTCGCGGACGGCGCCGCCGCCGGCCAGGTACGGCGTCGCCGCGTCCAGCCAGTCGGCCGCCCCCACGAGCACCCCGGCGCCGAAGGGCGCGTAGAGCTTGTGGCCGGAGAAGGCGAGGTAGTCGACCCCGAGCGCGGCCATGTCGACCCGGCGGTGCGGCGCGAGCTGCGCGGCGTCGACGAAGATCCGCGCGCCGGCGGCGTGCGCCAGCCGGGCGAGGCGGGCCAGCGGTGGCGCCTCGCCGGTGACGTTCGACGCCCCGGTCACCGCGAGCAGGGCCACCGGGGCGGCCCGCAGCTCGGCGTCCAACGCGGCCAGGCTTTCCGCCAGGGTCGACCGGGTCGCCACGCAGCGCGCCCCGCGCCCGCGCCACGGCAGCAGGTTCGCGTGGTGTTCCAGGTCGAACAGCACGACGTCGCCAGCGTCCGCGGGCAGCGCGCGGGCCAGCAGGTTGACGGCATCGGTGGTGTTGCGGGTGAACAGGACGAGGTCATCGTCGCGGGCGCCGACGAACCGGGCGACGTCCGCCCTGGCGCCCTCGTACAGCGACGTGCACACCTGGGAGGCGAACCCCGCCCCGCGGTGCACGCTCGCCGAGTAGGGCAGCACCCGCTCGACGTGCTCGGCGACGGCGGACAGGCACGGCGCGCTGGCCGCGTAGTCGAGGTTGGCGTACTCCACCCGGCCGCCGCCGACGAGCGGCACGCCCAGCCCGGCACCCCGCACGGCCAGCAGCGCTGCCGCCGGTCCCGTGTCACCAGCGGCGGCAGGCTCGCCCGGCTGGGTGGGAACCACCGGGCGGCGAGCGGATTCGGGCATGACAGAAACGATCGAGGTCAATGTCGCTCCTCTTGGACCCGTGACGGGTCGGCACTTGCCGCTGGCGGGTTGCCGCAGCCCTGTCATCACCCGGGGCACCCCAGTGCGGACGCAGGGTTGCCGGCCAGCAAGCCGGGGCTGAACGCTGGCGCTCAAGACCTGACAGGGACTCTAGCAAAACCCGCCTATCCGCGTCGGGCAGATCGACTTTCGAGCGCCTGACCTGCGGCGACTACGGCAGCCGCGCGACGCCGCCGGCGATCCAGACCCGCTCGTGGCCGTCGGGCAGCGGTCCGGCGGGGCGCCAGGCCGGGACGAGGGTCACGCCGGGGTCCAGCAGGTCGAGGCCGTCGAAGAAGGCGCGGATCTGCTCGGTCGTGCGCAGGGTGAGACTGGAGGAGGACTTCTGGTAGGTCGACACGATCGAGCCCGCGCCGGCGGTGGCCGCGTCGGAGACGGCATGGGACAGCGTCAGGTAGCTGCCGGAGGGCAGACCGTCGAGCAGGGTGCGCACCACGCCGTACGGGTCCTCCTCGTCGGTGATGAAGTGCAGGATCGCGACCAGGCAGAGTCCGACCGGGCGGGTGAGGTCGAGGGTGTCGCGCACCTCGTCGGAGGCCAGCAGGGGCAGCGGCTCGCGCAGGTCGGCCTGTAGGTAGGCGGTGCGGCCCTCGCGGGTGCCGCCGAGCAGCGCCCGGGCGTGGGTGAGTACCAGCGGGTCGTAGTCGGCGTAGACGATGCGGGCGGCCGGGTCGATCGCCTGGACGATCTCGTGCAGGTTCGGACCGGTCGGAATGCCGGTACCGATATCGAGGAACTGCCGGACGCCGTGATCGGCGGCGAGGTGGGCGACGGCACGGTTCATGAACGCCCGGTTCTCCCGGGCCATCAGTGGCGCCTCCGGAGCGGCGGCGATGACTTTTTCCGCTGCTTCCCGATCGGCGCGGAAGTTCTCCTTTCCGCCGAGGTAGTAGTCGTACATTCGCGCAGAATGCGGAACGTCGATGTCCAGGGCGGCCGGCACGATGTCAGGGCGATCGGCGGTCATGGCGCTTCCGTTTCCCGAGTAGGCGGCTGGCTGGTCTGCGGCGAAGCTCCCTGGGCGCCCCTCCGAGAGGCAGGCGCGCACGGTTTCCGTGCACGCTCCCGGCGTCCGCCCGCCTGGGAGCGTGGCAGATCGGTCACGGGCTGATGCGTGGAAACTCCGCAACAGTAACGGCTTCGCCACCCGTTCGGCGGAGCGGTCGGAAAGGCCCGGACGGACCATTGCCACGTCCTGTCTGGTCGACCACCGCGATGTTCCCCGCGTCCATGAGTGGCGACGACGCGGTCAGCACCGCTCGTGCGGGCGCGTTTTCGGTGATCGACCAGCCGGGCACGTGTTCGGCGGAGCGGATCGGGCCCAGCCGCAGGCGCAGCCCGACACGCCAGCCGGCGACCAGCGCCGGCCGCATCGACGCCGGCGCGCCCACGAACACGGCGCGGACCCACGTCAGCGCGTCGTGGCTGGCCGCCGCCGGCACCGGCAGGGAGATCGCCGTCGCGTGGTCGTGCGGGCCGAGGTGGTCGCCCAGGGTTCCCATCTCGGTACGGGAACCCGGCTGGGCCGCCCGGTGGTCGCCGGTCGCCGTGGACGCGGGGGAATCCGGATCATCCCGTCACGATGCGCCGCCGGCGCCTCATTCCGCGGCGCCGAGGCCGCCGGCCACGACCAGCAGCAGGATCACGACCGCGGCGACCGCGGCCAACCACGGCTGACGCGAGCGCAGCCAGGCGAGTCCCGCCGCGGCGACCCCGGCGGCCGGGGTCGCGACCAGCACGGCCATGCCGAGCAGCATGACGGCGCTGGACCGGGCGTGGCGCAGCCCGCTGGCAAGGTCGGACAGGCGCAGCGCCGCGGACCCGTCGAGCAGGCCGCCACCCGTACCGTGCACCCACGCCGCACCGTTCTCGCTGAGTCCCGTGGCCAGCCCGGCGAGGACGAGCGCCATGCCGAGGACGCCGCCCACCCGGAGCACGACAGCGACCGCCCGCGCACCGACCTCCGGGGTTTCGCCCTGCGCTGTGATGGTCATGCCGCCACCTGCCCCTTCTCGCGTCCGTCCGTCGTCCGTCATCAGGCCAGCCCGCGCAGCAGCATCTGGGCGCTGATGACGAGCAGCACCACGAGGAACACCGCCCGCAGGGTCGTCGTCCGCACCCCGGCGAGCATCCGGGAGCCGAGGCGCGCCCCGACGACCGTGCCGATCGCCACCGCGGCGGCCAGCGCCGGCACCACGTCACCGCGCTGCAGGTAGACGACGGCGCTGGCGGCGCCGGTCACCCCGATCATCAGGTTGCTCGTCGCCGTCGACACCTTGATCGGCAGCCGCATCGCGAGGTCCATGGCCGGCACCTTCATCGCGCCGGAGCCGATGCCGAGCAGCCCGCTGACCGCGCCCGCGGCGGTCATCATCGTCAGGCCGGTGGCGGTCCTGGTCACCTGGTAAGCGCGCTGGCGCTGGCCGTCGGTGACGCTGCCGTGCAGGGTCAGCACGTCGGCGATCCGGTCGCCCGGCACTGCCAGCCCGGACCGTTCCTGCCGGTTGCGCAGCATCTGGACGGCGCTGAACGCCAGCACCGTGCCGAACACGACGTACAGGGTGCGGGCGCTGAGGTGGCCGGCCAGCAGGGCGCCGCCGACGGCCCCGCTCACCGTGGCCACCTCGAGGGTGACCGCGATCCGCAGGTTCGCGAAGCCCTGGTCGAGGTAACGCGGCGAGGCCGCGGCACTGCCGGCGACGACGGAGATGACGGACGCGCCGATCGCGAGCCGCACATCGAGGCCGAACGCGAGGGTGAGGATCGGCACGATGAACGTGCCGCCTCCCAGGCCCAGCAGGCTGCCCAGGCAGCCCGACGCGACGCAGACGAGGGCGATGACGACGATCTCCACCAACGGGCTCACGGTGCTCACCGATCTTTCACCGATCCCTGACAATTAGGTCTGTTACAGAGCTTATCTGGAGCAGAGATATCGGTCCAGGGGAGCGAGTCGGGAATGGCGAGGTCAGCGGGAGGGCGGCCCGCCGCCGTGGCGTCGGATCCGAGCGGGCCGGGCGGTCAGCGCCCGAGGGCCCGATCCAGGAAGTCCACCACCGCGGCCATCCGCGGCGCCGCCGGGAACAGGGCGCCGTGGCCGGCTCCGGGGATGATCGTGAGCTCGACCGCGGGGGCGCCCGCCGCCCGCAGCGCCTCGGCGAGTTCCAGGGACTGTCCGTGTGGTACGACGCAGTCGGCGTCGCCATGCTCGATGAGGAACGGCGGCAGCGCCGCGCGACCCAGATAGTGCAGCGGGCTCGCGGCCCGCACGAGCTGGGGTGCGGTGGCGACCGTGCGGCCGAGGAAGCGGGACTCCGGGGAGCCGGCGCGACCGTGCTGGGCATCCGCGGGGGCGCAGCGCGGGTTCGAGCGGGCCTGCTCGTCCATGGAGGCGAAGTTCACCGGGGCGTAGAAGTCGATGACGGCCTGCACGGCGCTGGACACGCCCGGGCTGCCGAGGCGCGGGTCGTCGTACATCGCCACGCCCGCCGTCGCGCCGAGCATGACCGCGAGATAGCCGCCGGCGGACTGGCCGCTCGCCGCGATCCGATCCGGGTCGAGGCCGTGGTCGTCCGCATGCGCGCGCAACCACCGCACGGCCGCCTTGACGTCCTGGACCGCGGCGGGGAAGCGGGCCTCTCCGGAGAGCCGGTAGTTGACGGCCGCGACGGCGTAGCCGGCCGCCAGCAGCGTGGCGACGACCGGAGCGTCGTCGCGCTTGTCGCCGAGCGCGAAAGCTCCGCCGTGGATCGTGAGCACCACCGGAAGGCGGCGCGCGCCGGCGTCGGCGCTCGACGGCGCTGTCGGCCGGTACAGGTCGAGGCGCTGCGCCGCGGACAGCCGCGCGTAGGGCACGTCCCGCAGCTCCCAGGTGCCCGGCGGGGTCGCGCTGTGATCGCCGGAGAACTCGGTGGCCCTGGGTCCGCCGGGCAGCCGCGGGTGCCGCCCGGTGGCCCGGGTGGCAACGGCGACCCCCGCTGCCAGTGCGGCGCAGGCCGCGGCGGCGGCGGTGTGGCGGCGCTGTACGGCGGGAATGACGGGATCCTCTCGGGTGGTGATCGGTCGGCCGCGCTTGGTCGACCTTGTGGGCCCGACCATCATCCCTGGCGGCGGCGGTGTCCGCGCGTTGCCGCGGCGCCGGATCGGTCGGGACGATGTGGTCGGCGACACGTCGATGTCGGCGTCGCGAGTTCCAGTACAGTACGGTACTGTTTTCATGAGCTCAGGGACGCCCGCAATCGTGGGGTCTCCGAAGGAGGGGAGGAGGTTGTGAACATCCCCTGCGGCGCAGGCCGCGGACGGCCCCGGGACGATGCCCGGGAGCAGGCGATCCTCGACGCCGCGCTGCAGCTGCTCGTCGAGGTCGGCTATGAGCGGATGAGCATGGTCGCCGTGGCGAACCTGGCCCGCGCCAGCAAGGCGACGATCTACCGGCGCTGGTCCAGCAAGGACGAGATGGTCATCGAGGCCCTGCGCCGGCGCGCACCGGTCGACAACATCCCCGCCGACACCGGGTCCCTGCGCGACGACCTGGTGGCCCAGGTGCGCCTCATGATCGAGGCCGCGTCCGGCCCCGAGGGGGCGCTGCTCGTCGGCGTCCTGCGGGCGGCGAGTGAGTCACCGCAGCTCGCCGAGGTCATCCAGACCAACATGCGCCAGCACAAGGCAGAGATGTGCTGCTGCCTGCTGGAGCGCGCGGTGAAGCGGGGAGACCTGCCCGAATCCGCCGACCCGGGTCCGCTGGTCGAGGTCATCGTTTCGATGATCTTTATGCGGCTGCTGGTCACTGGAGAGGCGCTGGATGACGCGTTCGTCCATCACCTCGTCGACGAACTTGCGCTGCCCCTGCTCGCCGGCCGCGCGGGAATCCCGGCGGAGCCCGCGTCGTGAACTGATAGTCTTCCGAACATACGATCGAACGCTCCGAGCTGCAGCGCGGAGCGCTCCACGGGACCCGCGGGGGCGGTCGGCTCCGTCACCCCGTAGTGATCCGCCTCGTCTTCCCTGTGTCCTGTCGCCGGGGCCGTCGCGATGCCGTCGGTCCCAGTTGTCGAACGCCGGTAACCGGTCCGTCCGGTTCCGACCTTCCTGGCAAGGAGCCTCCACGTGACCGAAACCGTCGACCGCCGGACAGCGCCCGATCCGGTGGGCGTGGCCGACGGAACGCCCGACCCTCGCCGCTGGCTGGCGCTGTGCATCATCGCGGTCGCGCAGCTCATGGTCGTCCTCGACGCGTCGATCGTGAACATCGCCATTCCGCACGCCCAGTCGTCGCTGCACATCTCCACCGCCAACAGGCAGTGGATGGTGACCGCCTACACCCTCGCGTTCGGCGGCCTGCTCCTGCTCGGCGGCCGCATCGCCGACTACCTCGGCCGCAAGCGGGCCTTCATGCTGGGGCTCTTCGGCTTCGCGCTCGCCTCGGCGCTCGGTGGTGTCGCCCCCAACGCGGGGCTGCTGTTCGCCGCCCGCGCCCTGCAGGGTGCGTTCGCCGCGGTGCTCGCCCCGGCCGCGCTGTCGCTGATCACGGTCACGTTCACCGAGAGCAAGGAGCGGGCCAGGGCGTTCGGCGTCTACGGCGCCATCTCCGGCGGCGGCGCGGCCATCGGCCTGATCGTCGGCGGCATCCTCACCGAATACGCCTCCTGGCGCTGGTGCCTGCTGGTGAACGTGCCGATCGCGCTGATCACCGCCGCTGCCGCCGCGCCGATCGTCCGGGAGAGCCGGGCGACCGGTGAGGCCCGCTACGACCTGCCTGGCGCACTGACCGTCACCGGCGGTCTCGTCGCCCTCGTGTACGGGTTCACCCTGGCCGCCGAGGACGGCTGGAGCGATCCGCGCACCCTCGGGCTGCTCATCGGGTCGGTGGCGCTGCTCGTCCTGTTCGTCGTCATCGAGTCGCGGTCGACCGCCCCGCTGCTGCCGCTGCGGGTGGCGTTGGAGCGCAACCGGGGCGGGTCGTTCCTCGCCTGCCTGCTCACCGGCGCCGGCCTGTTCTCGATGTTCCTCTTCCTCACCTACTACTTCCAGCAGACCCTGGGCTACAGCGCGCTGAAGACCGGATTCGCGTTCCTCCCGTTCAGCGGTGGGATCATCGTCTCGGCCGGCATGGCCAGCCAGCTTCTCCCGCGGGTCGGCCCGCGGGTGCTCGCCACCGGCGGTGGCCTGCTCGCCGCGATCGGCATGGCCCTGTTGGTGGGGATCGGGCTCGACACCAGCTTCGTCGCCCACGTCCTTCCGTCCGAGCTGCTCATCAGCTTCGGCATGGGCCTGTCGTTCGTGCCGCTGTCGAGCGTCGCGCTTGTCGGCGTCGGCATGCATGACGCCGGGGTTGCCAGCGCGCTGGTCAACACCACCCAGCAGGTCGGAGGCGCGCTGGGGACCGCGCTGCTCAACACGGTCTACGCGACCGCGGTGACCGGCTACCTCGCCGATCACCACGGCCCGCGGGCCGTCGACCAGTCCCAGATCGAGGGTTACACCACCGCCTTCATCTGGGCCGCGGTCTTCATCGCCCTCTCCGCGATCGTGGTGGCCGTCCTCGTGACCGCCGGCCGGGACTCGGCGGCGACCACGGACGGCGTGCCGGCGCACGTCGGCTGACCCGGATCCGGCCCCGCCGCCCGGCGGGGCCGGATCGTCGCGGGTGCCGCCGCGGGTCGCGGTGAGCCTCAGAGGTCGGGGCCGCGCATGGCACGTGCGCTGAGCCGAAATCCGACCGTCTGATCCACGATCTTGCGTAGGACGGTGGCCTTCGGGTCGCGGCCGCCGACACCGTCCACGCCGAGCGCCTCGGCCAGGGCGCGCAGCTGAGGCACCGACACCCGGCCAAGCTCGGCCAGGCGCGCGGCGGCCTGCTCCCGGCTCGCGGCGGCGAGCAGCGCCGCGCGCAGGGCCTCGACGTCGATCGCCGCCGGTGGCGCCGGGGGCCGTCGGATCCGCGCCGGGCCCTGCGCCCGGGGCGCGGCCATCGGCGCGGCGGCCGAGGTGGAGCCGCCGGCCTCGGCCGAGGGGACGATCGCCAGCCGGGCTCGGCCGGCGATCAGGTCGTCGAGCTGGCGCGGAGCCAGCTGCGCGAGCAGATCGGCGACCTGGGCGAGCAGCAGGGAGCTCAGCCGGACGGCGTCACCGGCGGCGCCCGCCGGCGCGTCCGGCGCGGTCGTGTCGGTCACGGCTGAGCCGTCCGGACGCGGGCGAGGAACTCCTCGACGAGATGGCGCAGTTCCCAGGCCAGGGCGGGGGAGAGCTGGTCGGAGAGGATGGCGGGAATCTGCGCGCGGGCGGCGCCGGCGAAGTGGCTGTTGCTCTCGCGGACCATGGCGTCGAACACCGGTAGCCCCAGCTCGCGGGTCTGTGTCAGGTAGGGGCGCAGCGCCGCGATCGGGCGGCTCGCGTAGAGCTGGACCATCGTGAAGACGACGCCGAGGATCGCCGGCTGCAGCTTGCGGATCATGGGCCCCTGGTCCGAGCGTAGGTCGACGATCTGGTTGAACTCCCAGACGAACCGGCGCAGCCTCGACTGCAGATGCTCGATGCCCAGGGTGGACAGCTCGTCCGGCCGGGCGGGGATGAGTAACTGGTCGCAGGCGGCGACCGCCGCCCGGGTCAACACGCCGAAGTTCGGCGGGCAGTCGAGCAGCACGAGGTCGTACCCCGGGCGCGGCAGGGTGGCCAGTGCCGCCGCGAGCCGCAGGTAGACGTCGAAGTAGTGCCGCGTCGACCGGTGGACCTCCGCGCCGCCCAGGCGGGCGGCCAGATTCATCTCGACGTCGCCGAGCGACAGGTGGGAGGCGATCAGGTCGAGGGTGCCACTGCCGGACGCGATGCGGTCGTTCACCACCGGCGGCGAGCTGATCAGCGGCTCCACCGACAGCCTGGGGCCATCCATCCGCCACGCCTCGAACCAGTTCTTGATCGTCCGGCTCTCGGCCAGTCCCGCCCGCCACTGCTCGGGACGCAGGAAGGAGAAGGTCAGGCTCGCCTGCGGATCCAGGTCGACGAGCAGGACCCGCTTCCCCCAGGCGGCGATCTGCGCACCGATGTTCGCCGTCAGCGTCGTCTTACCGACGCCGCCCTTGTAGTTGACGACCGCGATCACCCGCACGGCAGGTCCGGCCCGCGTGCATCCGTCGACGCCGGCACGATCATTGATCGCGACACCGCACCCCCTGTGGCTGCTACATCCTGTATCCGCGGCATCGCGGCAGCGTCGCCGCCAGAGGTGACTGGTGACGTGCTGGCCAGCACACCACGGCGCAGCGCGGACAGAAGTGCGTCGACCCGACCCGGGTGGCCGCGGTGCGTGCGTCTTGACCTGCAGTGGTGCGACTGGTTCTACGTTGTGGCGACGATGGGCCACCTGAGCGCTACCTGGCGGGACCGCCGAAGGCACCGCCACGGCCGGGAGGATCGTCGGGAAACAGCCGATCGGCCGGCTATTCTCGGCCCGACCCTGTGCTGTAGCAGTTACCTCCTCGGGGGACGATGAGTGGATGAGTAGTTCGAGTGGGGCCGGCTCGGGCACCAATCTCGGCCGTGGCACCGGGCCGACCCGGGATCCTGGGCACGCCCGGGGCGCCGCGGCGCGCACCATCGGACGGGTCACGAGCCGGCGCGCCAGGTCGTCGTCGCGCGGCCACCGGCCGCCCGGTCCGGCCGCTGGGCGGGCCGATGTCCGCCCGGCCACGGCCGTCGGCGCGGTCCCGTCCGACCCGGCGACGTCCGACGGCCTGCACCCCGCCGCACCGGGTGCCGCGGGCCCGCACCCTGCCGGCGTGGCGTCCCGCGCACCGGAGGTCGACTCCGGCCGGCTCGCGTCCGGCGGCCCGGCTTCCCGTGGGCCGGCCGACGGCGCGCGGTGGCGGTGGCAGCTGCCGGCCGCGGGCCGGCCCTGGGTGCCGCGGCTCGCGGCGCTGCTGACCTTCGTCGTCGGGCTGCTGGACGTGGTGTCGGCGCTGACCCCCGAGTGGCGTACGCGCCTGGCCGACCTGCGGGTTCTGCTGCCTGGCGCCGCATCGCGCCAGGCGGCGGCGTTCACCGTCGTGGTCGGCATGCTGCTGATGTTGCTCGCGGCCGGACTGCGGCGGCGCAAGCGGCGGGCCTGGCGGGGCGTCGTCGTCCTGCTGGGTGTCGGCGTCGTCCTGCATGTCGCCAAGGGCCTCGACTACGACGAGGCGGCCGCGTCGGCGGCGTTGCTCGGCGCCCTCGTGCTGGCCCGCGGCGAGTTCCGGGCCAAGGGCGATCCATCGACCCGCTGGCGGGCGCTCGGCGTCGGCCTGCTGCTGACCGCGGTGTCGATCGCGAACGGCTTCCTGCTGCTGCACCTGCGCGAACACCGCATCGCCGGGCCGCACTCCTGGTCGGCCCAGCTCGAACAGATCGTCCTGGGGCTCGTCGGTATCCCCGGCCCGTTGCAGTTCACCACAGATCGGTTCGCCGACCTTGCGTTCCGGGTGCTGCTGACCCTGGGCGTCGGCACGATCGGGATGACGGCCTACCTGGCGCTGCGCCCGCCGCGCCCGCGGCCACGGCTCACCGAGCAGGACCAGGTGCGGGTCCGTGACCTGCTGGCGCGCCATGGGGGAGCCGACTCGCTCGGCTACTTCGCGCTGCGCTCCGACAAGTCGGTGATCTGGTCGCCGACCGGGAAGGCCTGCGTCGCCTACCGGGTCGTCAACGGGGTCATGCTGGCCAGCGGAGATCCTCTCGGGGACCGGGAGGCCTGGCCCGGGGCTATGCGGGAGTTCCTGCGTGAGGCCGCCGACCACGCCTGGACCCCAGCCGTCATCGGCTGCTCGGAGCCCGGGGGGACGGCGTGGACCAGGGCGGGACTCACCGCCCTGGAGTTCGGGGACGAGGCCGTGGTCGACACCGCCACGTTCAGCCTTGAGGGCCGGGCGATGCGCAACGTCCGGCAGGCCGTCGCGCGCGTCGAACGGGCCGGCTACACCGCCGTTGCCAGCCGCGTGCGTGATCTCGATCCCGACGCCATCGCCCGGGTGAAGGGCCAGGCCGCGGCCTGGCGCGGCGCGGAGACCGAGCGCGGGTTCTCCATGGCGCTGGGTCGGCTGGGCGATCCGGCCGACGGGGACTGCGTCGTCGTCCTCGCCTACGACGGCGCCGTCCCCGTCCGCGGGAGCGCGTCGGCCGACGCCGTCCCGTCAAAGGTCACACCGTCAAAGGTCACACCGTCAAAGGTCACACCGTCGAAGGCCGTGCCGTCGAAGGCCGTGCAGGCACAAGCCGTGCAGGCCGAAGCCGTGCCGGCGAAGGCAGCGGGCGCGGGGGGAGTGGCGCCGCAGCTGCGGGCGTTGCTGCACTTCGTGCCGTGGGGCCGCGACGGGCTCTCCCTGGACGCCATGGTGCGCGACCGGGAAGCCGACAACGGCCTCAACGAGTTCCTCATCGTCAGCACCCTGCGCCAGGCCCCGGACCTCGGCGTGCGGCACCTGTCGCTGAACTTCGCGTTCTTCCGCTCGGCCCTGGAACGCGGCGAGCGACTCGGAGCCGGCCCGGTCATCCGTGGCTGGCGCGGACTGCTGATGTTCCTGTCCCGCTGGTTCCAGATCGACAGCCTCTACCGGTTCAACGCCAAGTTCGCTCCGACGTGGCAGCCGCGCTTCGTCTGCTATCCGGCCACCGCGGAACTTCCCCGGATCGCCGTCGCCATGTTGGAGGCCGAGGCATTCCTCGTCTGGCCCAGCTGGCGGGCCCGGCTGTCCCGGCCCCGCCGGATCGCCGCCGGCCTCGTGCGGCGCCGTCGCGGCAACCGCCACGACGGCGCGGACACCGGCCGGACGCAGACGCCGGGCGTGTCCTGACTGCCGCCGGCCGCCGCGCAGCGGCCACGCGGGTGAGTGCGGAGCGTTCGGTGTCAGGGGGTGGCTGGTGGGCTCGGTCGTCATCATCGGGAAGTGGTTCCTGCTGGGCCTCGGCGCCCTGGCGGTCGCCGCCTGGGTGACCTGCGTGCGGCTGTCCCGCCGTGGCCGGGCCGTCACCATCGCGGCGGCCGGCCTGGCCGTCGTGCTCAGCGTTGCCACCGCCGCCGACCTCGTCAACGCGCACTACAGCTACCTGCCGCGCGTGGACGACGTCGTCGGGGTGAGGTCATGGCCAGCCTCGTCGTCGCGGGTTGCCGTCGCCGCCACGCCGGCGCGCACGCACCCGCAGGGGACTGTCGTGACCCTGCGGATACCCGGGGTGCGCAGCGGCTTCGGCGTCCAGCAGGCGCTGATCTACCTCCCGCCGCAGTACTTCAGCGAGCCGCACGCCCGCTTCCCGGTGGTCTACCTGATGCACGGCTCGCCGGGCGTGCCCGTCGACTGGTTCCGGGCGGACCGGGCGGCGCAGACCGGGGCGTGGCTCGCCGCGGACCACCGGGCGGCGATCCTCGTCGCCCCCCGCCTGAGCCATGGCTGGCTCGACGACAGCGAATGCGTCGATCGGCCCGGCGAACACATCGAGACCTACCTGGTCGACGACGTGATCCCCACGATCGACGCCCGGCTGCGGGTGCTGCCGGGGCGCACCGACCGCACCTTCGCCGGGATGTCCGCGGGCGGGTTCTGCGCGCTCAACCTGGGCCTGCGCCATCGCGACCTGGTCGCCACGATCGTCGACATGTCCGGCATGGACCGACCCACCCACGACGGCGGGATGGTCGGACTGTTCGGGCGCAGGGCCGACCTGGCCCGCGTCGTCGCGGCGAACACCCCGGCCCGCTACGCCGCGCACCTGCCGGCGGATCCCCCGATGCGGATCTGGTTCGACTGCGGCGTGTCCGACCGTGAGGCGTACGGGGACACCCGCGCGATGGCCACTACCCTGGCTGCCCGGGCGGGGTTCACCGTCGTGCTGCGCCTGCGCCCCGGCGGCCACGACTTCGGCGTGTGGCGCCCGGCGCTGCGCGACGGGCTCGCCTGGTCCCTCGCCCCGCACCGCGCGGTACAGGTTCGGCTGCCCCGCGCGCACACCACCCGGACCAGGACCGCCCGGGCGTAGGCCGCCTCGGCCACCCGACCCCAGCACATCGGCGGCCCTTCGCCGCGGAGTCGTCCGAACTATGGAAATCCCCATGGCGGCATGGCTGGTGCTGTCACGGGGAATGCCGAGCCAGGTCACGATGTCACAAAAGGATGTACGCGTTCCTCGTCGGGTGGGGGTGCTCCGTGAAGCGTCCAGATCCATGGCATGACTGCCGACGCGGGTTCGCGGCGCCCAGCCCGCTGTCGCCCGGTGGCGCGCCCCTGTCCGCGCCGCGCCTCGACGGCAGGCCGACGAGGCTGCCGGTGGCCCGCACCGCGGCCGCGGCCCGCTCGGCGCGGCGCGTACTGGCGTCGGCGGCCGCCGGGGGTTCCCTCGCACGCCGCTTCCCGGTGACCTCGGTGCTGGTGGCGGCACTGATCGCGGCCCGGGTGATGCGCGTTACCGCCCCCGAGGTGACCCACCGCTGGCAGTGGGCGACGAGCACCACCCTGGACCAGCTCGTGCACCATCCGCTGGGAGTTCTGCTGGGCAGCATCCCGTGGGTCACCGATGGACCGGTCGCGCCCTGGGTCGCTCTCGCCGGTCTCGCGGTCGGCGGACTGGAGTACACGGTCGGCAGCCTGGCCGCTTTCGGGGTGCTGTTCGGCGGGCACACCGGCGCCACGCTCATCTCGGAGGGCGTCCTCGGGCTGCGGGTGGCCGACCGGCAGCTCCCCGCCAGCGCGCTGCACATCCTGGACGTCGGTCCGAGCTACGTCGTCGCGGCCTCCCTCGCGGCAGTGGTGGTGCTGCCCAGCCGCCACCAGCTGCGGACGGTCGCCAGGCTCGCGCTGGTCGCCATCCTGCCGGCGATGACCTACGGTGTGGTCGACGTCGACCTCGACAGCGTCGGCCACATCGCCGCCTTCGCTCTGGGCGCGCTCGCCGCGACCGTCCCCGCTCTGCGCCGCCGCGCCGATCCGGACCGCGCATCCGTGCCCGCCCCGCCGGCCGCGGATCCGACGGAGGCGCCCGGCGCCGCCGTCGCGACAGCTGCTCAGCGGTAATTGCGCCGAATCAAAGTATGGGCTAATAAGTGCACGAATAAATTATCTTGGGGCTGTCCGCAGTGTGCGGCCGAAGGTGGGAAGTGCATGGCTTCTGTCGATCTCCCGGGCGGGTTGCCTTTCGCAATGAAATGCGCGAGCTCGACAACCCTCCCATACCGGTCGGCGATGTAACGCATATCGGAGTGCCGAGTGGCGTGGGCCCGGCGCCGCCGCTTGGCCGGGCATGATGACGCTGGCGCCAAGGGCGGGCCACAGCACCTCCTGAACAGCACCTCCTGAACAGCACCTCCGAACAGCATGCTCACGGGCCCACGCACACCCAGCGTCGAGAGCACGTCGCCGTGTCGGCGGTACTCCACCCGCGTCGCGGCCCGGAGTGTCCGAGGCGCGAGGCGTGTGCCATCCCGTACGACTGCGGCCTTCATCAGGCCAGCCACCGCATGACCAGAAACGGGGAGAGTATGAGCACGATCTCTGACGGCGTGTACCGGATCAGCATCGACGGCCGGGACAATCTGACCCTGAGCTCGCCCGACAACCGCAACCTTTTCCTCCTGCCCGGCGAGGGGCCCGGGCAGGACTGGGAAATCAAGAATTCAGGTAACGGAAGCAACGGCGACAGCACCTACACGATCCGCCGCGCGTCCGGTCCTCTCTTCGTCGGGTTCGAGGGTGAGCCCGACGTGTTCGAGCGGGTCCTCCCGCGGCCGGAGCCGCGCGAGTGGCGGATCTCCGAAGGCCCGCGGCCCGGCACGTTCACCATCGGCGTCGTCGACAACCCGCTCACCCTCGGCCTGCACCCGGCCCTGATCTTCCCGCCGCTCGTCGCCCTGTCGCCGGTCTTCGACGAGGACCGCGGCTGGGCCCTGACGCCGGCCGGCTGATCTGGCCTGGCCGGCTCACCCGTCGGCCGGCCGCCCGGCGTCGCGCGGACTGTGAGGAGCGGCGTCCTCTCGGTGCGCCCTGGCCTTCCGGCCGGGGCGCACCGCCCGCCGTCCCAGATCCGTAGGCCGGCCCGGTGTTGACGCCTGCCGGGGCCGGAATGCCGCGTCACCCCGGGGGGATCGCCCAGCGGACGGGGCCGCTCGCCGTCCCGGAGCCGAGCAGGCGGTCGCCGGAACCATCGGGATTCATGACGTGGACCGGGCCGGTCGCCGCGAAGAACTGGGTCGCCGCCATGTCCTCGACGTACACGAGGCCGCCCTGCGGCGACCAGCTCGGATGCCACGTGCCGGAACCGCCGACCCGGAGAGGCTCGCCGCCATCCGCGTCGATCAGGAAAACGCCTCCCGCGGCGGTGCTGAACGCGATCGTGTGGCCGTCGGGGGACCAGGCCGGCTCACCCGCGCCGGCCCCCGGCACCGGCGAGCCTGTCAGCACATGGTCGGCGCCGTCGCGGGCCAGAATGTGGAGAGACTGGTCGGCGCCATTGCGATAGACCAGCTTGGTGCCGTCCGGTGACCAGGACAGCTCGAAGGCGTCCCGGACCTGGCTGATCCGCTGGCGGCCGCCGCCGTCGGCGTTGATCAGGAAGACGCCGCCGATGTTGCGGGCGTAGGCGATCGTGCGACCGTCGGGGGAGTAGACCGCGCTGTCGGACGACCCGTCGGGTTCGTCGGTGAGCTGCCGCTCGTCCCCGCCGCCGGCGGTCCGGAGGCTGACGATCTCCCCGGCGGTACTGGTGAACACGACCCGGCTGCCATCCGGCGCGAGCGCCGGGTTGTCCCCGACTCCGACCTGACGCTCGGCGCCGGCGGGGCTCACGAGGATGATCGGGCTCTCGTTGATCGAACTGCTGTCGGTGTACTGCTTGAAGACCCGCCAACCCCGGGCCTCGGCCTGCGAGCCGTCGCCGATGCGCACCACCACCGTGCTGCCCGGGGCGAGGCGGGTGCCCGCCGGGGGTGACGTGTCGATCACGCGTCCCCGGGAGGCCGCGCCGCTCGGCTCCGACATGCTGCGTGCCACGAACCCCGCCCGCCGAAGTCGCTCCACCGCCACGGCACTCGTCCGTCCGCGATAGTCGGCCAGCGTGATCACACCCGCGGTTGCGGCGGCGGTGGCCTGCGGCGAAGGCGCCGTAGGCCCACCGCGGTCGCGCTGCGACACGGCGAGTCCTATCCCGCCGGTCGCGAGCAGCGTGGCGATGGCGGCCGCCACCAGTGGCCACCGAGGCGGGTGCGCCGGCCACCGCGGACGGGAGGGCGTGCGGCGGCGGGCTGGTTGTGTCCGGCGGGCTCGTCGGGGTTCCTCGGCGGAGCCGTCCTGGGGCATGTCCTGCCCGGCCGTCGGCCGCGGGTCGTGGAGAAGCCGCGTGGGCGAGTCGCGTACCGCGCCGGGCGGGCGGGGGACAGCCGCTGAACCAGGTGTGCCGATCTCGCCGACGGTGGTCGGCGCGGGGGTGGCTCCGGTCAGCCGCAGCAGCAGGGCGCTCGCCGTCGGACGCGCCGCCGGGTCGCGCTGCATCGTCCACTCGACGAGGTCGCGCAGCTCGGGGGCGAGGCCGGAGAGGTCCGGCTGGTCATGCACGATGCGGTACAGCAGTACCGGGGTGATCGCCTCGCCGTGCGGGGTGCGGCCCGTGGCGGCGAACAGCATCACCCCACCCCAGGCATGGATGTCGGCGGCGGGTGTCAGCGGTTCGCCGAGTGCCTGCTCCGGTGCCATGAACGCCGGAGTGCCGATGACCCCCCGGTGGGTCAGGGTGGTGGTGGACTCCAGCGACCGGGCGATGCCGAAGTCGATGACCCGGGCGCCCGACGGGGACAGCAGGATGTTGCCCGGCTTGAGATCCCGGTGGATCAGGTTCGCCCCGTGGATGGCGCCCAGCGCGCCCGCGACGGCCACGCCGAGGCGTTCGAGTTCGGCGGCGTCGAGCGGGCCGCCGCGCCGCACCCGCCCGGCCAGCGTGGGGCCCTCGATGAACTCGGTGACCAGGTACGGCTCGGCGCGGTCGGTGTCGACGTCCAGCACCTCGGCGGTGCAGAACCGGGCGACCCGGCGCGCCGCCTGGGCCTCCCGCGCGAAACGACTGCGAAAGTGCGGCTCGCGGGCGAAGTCACGACGGATGACCTTCACGGCGACCGGGCGCCCGGCGGGGGACCGACCGTAGTAGACCGTGCCCATCCCGCCGACGCCGAGCCTGCCGGCGAGCTTGTACGGGCCGACCGCCGACGGGTCGTCGTCCTCCAACGGCTCGACACCGGCCGGGAGGTCCGCCATCGCCGTTCCCGCCCCGCCCCGCCGCAGTGGAATGCCCCGTCCTGTCCCAGTATCCCTGTCGGGCCGAACCTGGACGGACGGGGCAGTCACCTCACCGCTCGGCGTCGAGGATCGGCGGCGCCAGCGCCGGCACGGCCGCGAGCCCGTTGCTGGCGGCCCCGACCTCGGCGACCTCGCCGAGCCCGGCTGGCGCGGCCTGCGACGGGACGACGGTGGTGACAGGTGGCGACTGCGGGACGCCCGCCGAGGCCCGCTGGCGTGCCGTGCCGCGGGTCAGGAACGCCGCGCTTCAGCGGGCGCCCACCGGCGGCGGACACCTGCCGCTCCACCACGACGAACACGACGGCGAGCACGACCGACGCGGCCAGCGACGCGAACGCCCACGCCGGCCAGCCCAGGTCGTGGCCCAGCACCAGCGGCAGCACGAACAGCAGCACCGTGGCGGACAGGACGAACAGGCCAGGCGCGTCCAGGGACGGTCCGTGCCGCGCCTCGTCCCGCGGCAGGACGCGTGGCGCGGCGACGAACAGCAGCAGTCCGATCGGCACGTTGACGAGGAAGACGGCCCGCCAGCCGGTGTCGAACAGGTCGGCACTGACGAGCAGCCCTCCGGCGGCCTCGCCGACGACCACCCCACCGGCGATCACCGCCGCGAAGTACCCCAGAGCCCGGGCCAGCGCGGGCCCGGCGAAGTTCCGCTGGATCAGGCTCATCACCTGCGGTGTCATCAGCGCGGCACTGGCACCCTGCAGGAACCGGGAGGCGATGAGCGTCCCCGTCTGCGGCGCCACCCCGCAGACGGCGGAAGTGAGGGCGAATCCGGCGAGGCCGAGCAGGAATGCCCGCCGATAGCCGATGATGCCGCCGAGGCGAGCGCCGGTGATCAGGAACACGGCGTAGGCGAGGATGTAACCGGCGGCGACCAGCTGCAGGCCGGCGTCGGAGACGTCCAGGTCGGCCCGCAGTGTGGGCAGGGCGACGTTCACGATGCTGATCGAGGACCGCCATGAACTGCCCGACCAGAATGACGGCGAGCAGCACCCCGCTGGCCCGGGCCCGCCCAGCGGCGGGCGGGGTGGCCTGGGAGCTGGAAGGTCCGTGTCGGGTCAGTGGTTCACGACGGGATGACAGTGCAGGGGCAGCTGGCGTGTTCCGCGACATGCATGGAGCGTGGAGCCAACCTGGTACTGGTACCGAGAGCCTGCTCATACTGGTACTGACAGCACCTGGCGCATCATCTCGACTCCGGCGAGGCTGTGGTTATGACGACGCCCGTAAAGGTCCCGGCCGCGGTGCGAGACATCTCCTCCGTGTCACCGGCCCGCCTCGGCGCCCGCGGGCGACGGCGCGGCGAGCTGGCGTTGTTCCTGCGCAGCCGGCGTGAGCGCATCAGCCCGGAGGCGGTCGGCATGCCGCCCGGCCCCCGCCGGCGCACTCCCGGGCTGCGCCGCGAGGAGGTCGCGCAGCTCGCCGGGGTGGGCGTCACCTGGTACACCTGGCTGGAACAGGGCGGTCCCATCAACGCCAGCGGCCAGGTTCTCGACGCCGTCGCCCGCACACTGCGCCTCGACGACGCCGAGCGGCAGCATCTCCACCGGCTGGCCGACGTGCCGCAGGCGCAGCCCGCCTCGGACAAGGACGACGACGTCCCGCGGGATGCGCCCGCGATCCTCGGCGCCCTCGATCCGTTGCCCGCCATGCTGATGAACGCCCGCTCGGACGTGCTGAGCTGGAACGAGGCGTACGCCAGTGTGGGCCACCCACGACGTGGCGCCGCCACGCCCGTGCGACAAGGTGTTCTGGTATCCGGAGGTCGGCTACATCGCGATGCGGTCGACCAGCCTCGACCTGACCGATCGGCCCGGCAACCGTCTGGTCATCTACACCCCGGGTGACGGCGACAGCCGTGACCGGCTCTCCCGGCTGCGGGCGCACCCGGAGTTCGCGGTCGCCCCGCACCGCCACTGATCCGGGCCTGTCCGCGGCGGGGGTGTCACTGCGAGTGGACTCGATCGACGCGGCCGCGGCGCGGGTCGCCCGGTGGTTTGCGCGCCGGCCCACACGGGCCGGCAACACCCGGGTTCTCGCGGTGGATGGCCGTTCCGGCGGGGGAAAAACCACTCTCGCCCGGGCGGTCGCGGGGCGCCTCGGGGCGCCCGTCCTGCCGATGGACGACCTGTACGACGGCTGGGACGGGCTCGCCTCCGGTGTCGGGCAGCTCGTGGAGGGCATTCTGCGGCCGCTCGCCGACGGTCGCCGGCCACGCTGGCGGCGATATGACTGGGCGGCGGGACGTTACGGAGCGCTGGTGACCCTCGACCCGGTCGGCCTGCTGGTGGTCGAGGGCGTCGGTGCCGGCGCGCGGGCGGCGGCCCCCCTCCTGTCGGGCCTGGTCTACGTCGCCGCGCCGGCGTCGCTGCGCCGCCGGCGCGCGCTGGCCCGCGACGGCGACACCTTCATCCCGCACTGGGACCGCTGGGCTGGCCAGGAGGAGCGCTACCTCGCGGCCGACGACGTCGCCGGCCGAGCCGACATCCTGGTCAACGGCGCGCCCGGCGCCGACGAACTCTAGGCTCCCCGGCCCGCGGGTTCGCGCGCGGTGGCCTACCAGGTGGGCAACCACCGACCAGTTACCAGATCGGTCCACAGGCGGCGGATGGCCAGGCTGTTGCGGTCGGCGCGGACGTGCGCGTTGAGGTGTGGCGCCAAGGGGAACGGCGTGGGCAGCAGTTCGAGCAGGTCGCGGTCCTCGTTTTCCACCGCCACGTCGAAGTCCAGGATGTCGGCGGCGGGACGGTCCACCTCGCCGTCGGTCCGCAGCACGATCTGCGTAAGCACGCAGCGGTTGTCGTCGACCGGCGTGATCGCCTTCACCATCACGTGCCGAAGCCCGTCCGGGTAGGTGATGTGCAGGTGAGCGTGGAACGGGGCGTAGAGCCGCGACACGGTCGTGCGCACCGTCTCGCCGGCCTCGCCGGGCCGGGAGTCCACCGGCACCCGCCCCTCGGTCCGGATGCCGTAGGTCTCGCGGGTGACGACGGTGTCGGTCAGCTCGGCGCGGTCCGGGTTGCCGAAGGTGTTGCGATGGACGAACGCGACGTGGCCGGGGTCGAAGTTGTTCTCCAGCAGGTGCATCGCCGTGCAGTCGAAGGCGAACTCGTATTCGGGGACGACCCGCCAGGCGGGATCGTCGTACTCGGGCACCGGCGGGATGCCGACCAGCGGATCGTCGTCGAGGCAGACCCACACCAGGCCGTAACGTTCCTGCGAGGCGACCATGGTCAGGCCGCCGCGGGCTGGCAGCGGCGAGTCTGGAAACTGCGGAATCCGCCGGGTCTGCCCGGCCGCGTCCCACTCCCAGCCGTGGTACGGACACACCAGGTGGCAGTTCGCGATCCAGCCTCGGGACAGCGGGGCGTCCCGATGGGCGCACCGGTCCAGGGCGACACTCGGCGCCTCCCCAGCAGCCGCCCGCCACAGCACCAGCCGGGTACCAAGGACGGTGCGGGCCAGCGGCTCGGACCCCAGTTCGGCGGCGAAGGAGGCCGCGTACCAGAAACGGCGCAGCACCGGATGTTCGGAGATCACCAGATGGTCTGGACCGTCGTGACGGGTTGTGCGCATCTGGTCGTCGTGTGACGGGCCGGGGGTCGGCAGTGCGGGTCGGGGCGATGCGGCGGTGGTCACGAGGCGAGCCGCTCCTCCGTTGGCGACGTGGAGGCGGAACCGGTCCGCCGGGTGCCCACGAGGCCGCGCCTCCAGCAAAACGAGACCAGATGGCGGCGCGGTTTCCGCCGAGTTCCGGCCGGGCGTCTGTGTCCCTCGGGACAGCCGAAGCGCACCGGTGCAGTGGTCCAGCAGGTCGGTGGGGGGTGGCCGGGAGGGTGCTTCGCCGTACAGTCAGCCCGTGACAATGCCGGACAGCCCCGCGGTCAACGATCCCGGCGGCGCGATGCCGCCCTCCGAAGCCGGATCCACCCGCGGTGCGCCAACCGAACGTCACACCGTCCCTGCCTCTGGAACCGCCGCGTGGTCGGACGCCGAGGCGGAGTCGAGCACCGGATCGCGGGGAGTACAGGCCGCCGCGCCGTACACGCCCGGCGAGATCGTCGTGCACCGGTCGTTCACGACGAAGCGCCTTGTCTTCGTCCGCACCGGCCATGTCGTCGGGCACGACGAACGCGGCCTGCGCCTGTGGATCCCGCACGGCTGCCCGATGGCGGTCGAGCTGAGCGCGGACGGCCGCGGTCTGCGGGACATGCCGTTCGCGGAGTGGATCCGCCAGCCGACAGTGATGACGACATCGGTGTGGCGCGGACCGAACATCTTCATGCTGGTCCCTGCGCGGGGCGCCAACTCGGTGTGGTGGTTCTGGGACTGGCAGGGCCGCTTCGTCCGCTGGTACATCAACCTGGAGCAGCCGGCCACCACCTGGCGCCGGGACGGGCTGGTCGGAGTCGATACCACCGATCACGATCTTGATGTCTGGGTGACGCCGGAACGCGACTGGGAGTGGAAGGACGAGCACGAGCTGGCCGAGCGGATCGCCTACCCCGGCCACTACTGGGTCCGCGACGCCGACGCCGTGCGCGCCGAGGGGGAGCGGCTGCTGCGCCTGGTCGAGGCGGGGGCGTTCCCGTTCGACGGCACCTGGACGGATTTCCAGCCCGATCCGGCCTGGCGGATACCGGACAGCCTCCCGGCTGGCTGGGACGGCCCGCGCGCCTGATCTCAAACGGCTCCAGCCCGTCGGCAACCGAAACGGCCAGCGGCCACCTCCTGGCCGTGCGCCGCCCCGCGCCACTGCCCAGCCGCCCATCCACCTCGCCATCCACGCGCGCACCGCTGCACCTCCTGCCGGGTTGCCGGGTTGCCGGGTTGCCGGACTGCCGGACACCTGGACTTCGTTTCGAACGCATGTTCTCATGGGTGCGTGCGATGGGACAACCTACGACTCGCCGACGAGGCGCCGACCGATGCGGGCGCCGCGCGGGCGTTGCTGCCGCGCGACGCGGTGGCCCGCACCTTTGACGCCCCCGAATTCGCGGGCATGACCTTCTACGAGGTGCACGCCCGGTCGGCGCTCAACCGGGTGCCGCCGGCGTCGCGGATGGCCGTCCGCTGGACGGTGAACCCCTACCGCGGCTGTTCGCATGCCTGCCGATACTGCTTCGCCCGATCCACCCACACCTACCTGGATCTTGACGCCGGCCGCGACTTCGACACGAAGATCATCGTGAAGGTCAACGTGGCCGAGCGGCTGCGCACGGAACTTGCGGCCGGTCGCTGGCGGGGCGAGCACGTCGCGATGGGCACGAACGTGGACCCCTATCAGCGCGCGGAGGGGCGTTACCGGCTCATGCCCGGGGTCATCGCCGCCCTGCGTGACGCGCGCAACCCGTTCTCGCTGCTCACCAAGGGCTCGCTCGTGTTGCGCGATGTCGAACTGCTTGCCGCGGCAGCGGAGGTGACGGACGTCGGGGTGGCGCTGTCGGTGGGCTTCATCGACGACGAGCTCTGGCGGCTCGTGGAGCCCGGCACCCCTCATCCGCGCCGCCGGCTGGCGGTGTGCGCCGAGCTACGTGAGCGTGGGCTGGGCGCCGGGGTGCTGATGGCACCGATCCTGCCGTACCTGACGGACTCGCCCGCCGCGCTGGCGGCGACCGTCCAGGAGATCGCCCAGGTCGGCGCCACCTCGATCACTCCGATCGTCCTGCACCTGCGGCCCGGCGCGCGGGAGTGGTATCTCGCCTGGCTGGGGGAGCATCATCCGGCGCTGGTCGGGCCCTACCGCAGGCTGTACGGCAACGGCGCCTACGCGCCCCGCTCGTACCGGGACCGGATCACCGCGCAGGTGCGCGAGCTCGCTGAAGGTGCCGGGGTCGGGGCCTCGGCCGCGAGGCCCGCCGTCCGCCTCGGCGCCGTCCCGGCGGCAGCGCAGCCCGCGTTGCCGGACCAGCAACCGACCCTGCCCGGGCTCGGCGGCTGAGGATGGCGGCGGTGCGGGCGATCAGGCTCGGGGGAGTGACCGCGCTCCGGCACGCCTGCGCGAAGATGGTTGAGTGTCTGCCACCCTTGTCGCCTCCGGTCTCACCGTCACCCGCGGTGGAGCCACCATCCTCGACGGGGTCTCCCTCACCGTCGCGCCGGGTGACCGGCTGGGGGTGGTGGGGCCGAACGGGGTCGGCAAGTCGACGCTGCTGCGGGCGCTCGCCGGCCTCATCCCCCTCGACGAGGGCCGGCTCGACCTCGCGCCGCCAACGGCTGGTGTGGGCCTGCTGCCGCAGGAACCCGACCGCCGTCCTGGCGAGACGCTGCGGGCCTTCCTCACCCGTCGGACCGGGGTCGGCGCCGCCCAGAACGAACTCGACGCGGCCGCCGAGGCACTCGCCGAGGGCGCCGTCGGCGCCGACGACCGTTACAGCGTCGCGCTGGAGCGCTGGCTCACGCTGGGTGCCGCCGACTTCGACACGCGGGCGGAGGAGGTCTGCGCCGACCTGGGCCTGCCCGCCGATGCCCTGGACAGCCAGACGACGGCGCTGTCCGGCGGGCAGGCCGCCCGCGGGTCGCTGGCCAGCGTCCTGCTGTCCCGGTTCGACATCACTCTTCTCGACGAGCCCACCAACGACCTCGACTTCGATGGCCTCGACCGGCTCGAACGGTTCGTCCAGCAGCTGTCCGGCGCCCTCGTCCTCGTCAGTCACGACCGGGAGTTCCTCGACCGCACCATCGACACCGTCGCCGAGATCGATCCGCACCATCACGGCCTCAGCCTGTTCGCCGGAGGCTGGACGGCCTACCTGGAAGCCCGCGAGGTCGCTCGCCGCCAGGCCCGGGAGCGCTACGAGGACTACGCCGACCAGCGCACCGGCCTCGTCGTCCAGGCCCAGCGGCAACGGGAGCAGTCCGTGCGCGGAACGCTACGGGCCAAGCGGCGCTCCCCGGACGGCGACCGCGCAGCCCGCGGGGCGCGGATCGAGGCCGCGACGAAGAGCGCCGGCCGGGTGCGCTCGCTCGAGACCCGCCTCGAGCGGCTGGAGGAGGTCGAGGAGCCACGCAAGGAGTGGCAGCTGCGCATGTCGATCGCCGCCGCTCCCCGCTCCGGCGATGTTGTCGCGACCCTCACCGGGGCCACGGTGCGCCGAGGCGCGTTCACGTTCGGTCCGGTCGACCTCACCGTCGCGTGGGCGGACCGGATAGTGATCACCGGTCCGAACGGTGGTGGCAAGACGACGCTGCTCGGCGCCCTGCTCGGTCGTGTTCCGCTCGACGCCGGCAGCCAGTCGCTCGGTGCCGGAGTGCGGCTCGGTGAGATCGACCAGGCCCGTGGGCTGTTCCGGGGCGAGGTGAGCCCCGTGGCAGTCGCCGAACAGGCGACGGGCTGGCCGGCCGGCGAGGTCCGGACCCTGTTCGCCAAGTTCGGTCTCGGCGCCGACCAGGTGACCAGGCCCGCCTCCTCGCTGTCGCCGGGAGAGCGGACCCGCGCCGGCCTGGCGCTGCTGCAGGCGGTCGGGGTGAACTGCCTGGTGCTGGACGAGCCCACCAACCACCTGGACCTGCCCGCACTCGAACAGCTCGAGGAAGCTCTGACCGGCTACGCCGGCACCCTGCTGCTCGTCACCCACGACCGTCGAATGCTGGACACCGTCGCCGTCACCCGCCGCCTGCACGTCGACAACGGGCAGGTCATCGAGCAGCCCGTCTGAGCCTGGCCGGGGAGACGGAACGTTGCCCGGCGGAGCGGGTGTGGTCGTAACGGCCGCACGATGCCAAAGTGGGTGACATGACGCAGACGGTCCCGCCAGGCTGGTATGCCGATCCGAGTGGGCAGCACGGGGCTCGATGGTGGGATGGCACTCGCTGGACCGAGCACACCCAGCCGGCGGCTCTACCCGTCCAACCTGCCGGTCCCGGTCAGGGTCCCCCCGGGGGTCAGCCTGGCGGCCAGGGCCAGTACGGAGGGCCGGGCCAGTACGGCGGTCAGGCCCAGTACGGTGGCCCTCCTCAGCAGGGTGGGCAGGCCACGACGACCTGGGGGACGCCGCAGGGCGTGGACCCCGCCGCGGTGCGGACGGACGCCAGCCCGGAGAAGGTGCAGCGGCAGGTCCGCGAGGAGGCGGGAGTGGTGGCCGCCGGGCCTGGCGGAGGGACGCTGTTCAGCGAGCCGGTGCTGGTCGTCAACCAGAAGACCAAGATCATAGAGCTGGCCGCCGAGTACGCCGTGTTCGACCAGCGGGGCAACCAGATCGGCTCGGTCGTCGAGGTCGGGCAGGGCGCGCTGAAGAAGGCCGCTCGCGTCCTCACCTCCTGGGACCAGTTCTTCTCCCACCGGCTGGAGGTTCGCGACGCCGCCGGCGTCGTCCAGCTGCTGTTGCACCGGCCGGCGAAGCTGCTGAAGTCCAAGGTCATCGTTTCGCTGCCCGACGGCAGGGAGCTGGGCGTCATCGTCCAGCAGAACGTGTTCGGCAAGATCAGATTTGACCTGCAGTCGGGTGGCGCGACGATCGGGTCGATCAAGGCCGAGAACTGGCGTGCGTGGAACTTCGCCATCTTCGACCACACCGAGACCGAGGTCGCCCGGGTCACCAAGACCTGGGAGGGCTTCATGCGGACGATGTTCACCACCGCCGACAACTATGTGGTCCAGCTGCACAGGCCGTTGCCGCAGCCACTGCTCAGCATGGTCGTCGCCTCCGCACTCACCATCGACACGGCGCTCAAGCAGGACTCCCGCGGTCTGAACTGAACCGGCTCGCCGTCGCGGCGGGCGCGATCTCTCACCCAGCTCACATCACCCGCCGCTACGGTCGGCGTCGTGAGCGCACACCAGACCTTGACATGACACGGACCGACGCGGCTCAGACCAAGGGCGCGATCCGGCAGGCCGGTCGAGGCAACGGTGTCGTCAAGGGTTCGGTGTCGTCAAGGGTTCGGTGTCGGCCGATGGTTCGGTGTCGGCCGAGCGTGCGGTGTCGGCCGAGGGTGCGGTGTCGGCCGAGGGTGCGGCGTCGGTCGCGGCGGCGGCGCGCGCCGGGGCAGGTACCGGTGGGTGGGTCCGCCCGGTCTGGCCAGGGCCGCGCTGGTGCTCGCGGTTGCCGCGAGCCTGGCGGGCTGCGGTGGGTCGACGGCCGGACCAGCGGGGCCGCCACCCTCGGCGACTGCGCTGTCCGCGGTGCCGCCGACCGCGTCGCCCGGCGCATCCGGGCGCGCGGTCGCCCATGCCGGCACCACCGAGCACACCCTGACCGTCGGCGGGCGCGCGCGGACCTACCTGGTGACGTCCCCGCCGCGTCCGCGGCCAGCTCGTCCCGCGGCCAGCTCGTCCCGCGGCCGGTGGTCGTCGTGCTGCACGGCGCGGGAGGGTTGGCGGCCCAGGTCGAGCAGCAGACCGGCCTCAGTGAAGTGGCCGACCAGGCCGGGTTTCTCGCCGTCTACCCCAACGGCGGCGGCCGGCTCGGGACGGCGCTGCTGACCTGGAACGCCGGTACCTGCTGTGGCTACGCCCACCAGACGGGCCCGGACGATGTGGCCTTCGTCGCCGCCCTGCTCGACCAGGTCGCCCGGGACTACGCGGTCGACTCCCGCCGCATCTACGTCACCGGCATGTCGAACGGCGGGATGATGGCCTACCGGCTCGGCTGTGAACTCGCCGACCGGATCGCCGCGATCGCGCCCGTCTCCGGTGCCCTTGACACCGTCACCTGCGCGCCGAGCCAGCCCGTCCCGGTCATCGCCTTCCACGGCACCGCCGATCAGAAGGTCCGCTACGCCGGCGGCGATTCGTCGCTGGCAGGCCTGCGGCAGGGCGACGAGCGGGCTGACCGCTCGGTCGCCGAGGCGATGTCGTTCTGGACCCGCCGCGACGGCTGCGCGGCCACGCCGACCCGCAGCCAGCAGGGCGCCGTCCGCCACGACGTGTACGGGTCGTGCGCGTCGGGTGTCGCGGTGGAGTTGTACAGCATCGAGGGAGCCGGGCACGCCTGGCCGGGCGGGACCCGTCCCCGGAACGAGGCCGACGCGCCGCCGCCGGCGCCGAACGCGTCGGAGGTCATGTGGCAGTTCTTCGCGGCGCACCCGAGGGCGGGCTGACAGGCGGACCGCGGAGTCCGAAACGGGAGCCCCGTCGACGAGCCGGCGACGCCGGGATGACGCCGAGTGCAACGTGCGCCGAAGGGCCACGTTCGGCAGCACAACCGTTCGCCGCAATGGGAGACTGAGAGCGTGAAGACGCTCGGGACGGGCCCGGACGGGCCCCCGTCGATGACCCCTGACATCCAGCGGGTCCTCGTCGTCGGCAGTGGGGGTGCGGGCAAGAGTACCCTCGCCCGGGAGCTTGCGCGCCAGGCCGGTCTTCCGGTGGTGCACCTCGACCGGTACTTCTGGCGGCCCGGCTGGGTGGCGACGCCGGTGCAGGAGTGGTGCGCGATCGTCGCCGGCCTCGTGGCGAAACCGGCGTGGGTGATGGACGGCAACTACAGCGGCACGCTGGACCTGCGCATCCCCGCCGCCGAGCTGATCGTCTTCCTCGACCTGCCGCGCCGCGTCACGATCAGCCGGGCGCTGCGGCGCTGGGCCAGGTGGCGCGGGCGGACCCGGCCGGACATGGCGCCCGAGTGCCCCGAGCGGGTGGACATGGCGTTCCTGCGCTGGCTGTGGAACTACCCCCGGGACAGCCGGATCCGCCTGCTGCGGGCGCTGGACAGGCACGGCGCCGCCGCTCGGGTCGTGCGGCTGCGTACGTCGCGGGAGGTGCGGTTGTGGCTGGGCGCGGCGGCGTCGCCAGGCCTGCCGGCGATGCGCCCGCTGTCCGCGGGCCAGTTCGGCACCTGACCGGCCGGGCTGTCGCGAGCCGGGCGAGCAGGCTCAGCGCGGCGCGGTGATGTCCGATCCCGGCCGCACGAAGATCAGGGACCGGGAGCTGCGGCCGGTCGGCTGGGGCCGATCGGGGTCGGACAGCGCACGCAGGGCGGCGAGCGCCGGTTCGACGACGGCGGTCCACGGGGCGTCCGTCAGGTCCCACAGGTGCGAGTGGGTCCGGGCCTCGATGTCCGCGCCGGCGCCGCGCGGGATGAGCGTCTCGCGATCGTCCCGGACGAACGCGAAGTCCGCCGCGAGGGTGAGCCCATGACGCCCGGCGGTCTCCAGGACGCGTTGCGAGAGGTCCTGCACGTCACTGGTGGCGCGCAGTGCCGTCCGCAGCTGTCGGAGCACCGTACCGACGTCGCTGGACAGGCTGTGTTCGCCGCCGCCGACGACCGCGAGCCGGCCGCCGGGCGCAGCACCCGGGTGAGTTCGGCGAGGACCTGGTCGAGATCGTCGACGAGGTGCAGCACGTGCACGGCGAGGCAGGCGTCCACGCTGGCGTCGCGCAGCGCCAGCGCCGAGGCGTCACCGCGCACGAGGCGCCCCGGGACGCGGCGGCGGGCGCGGGCGAGCATCTGTTCGGACAGGTCGATGCCAGTGACCCGTCGACCGAGATCGGTGAGGGCGCGCGCGATCAGGCCGGTGCCGACGCCGATCTCCAGCAGCCGCTGCCCCGGCAGCTGTGGGGCGATGGCCGCGGCGACGGTCCGGCCGCGTTCCTCGCCGCCGCGTTCCTCGCCGCCACGGGGTCTCGTCGCCACGGGTCTCGTCGTACCGGTCGGCGATGCGATCGAAGTTCACCGAAGCCGCCATGGGACCGAAGCCGCCATGGGACCGAAGCCGCCATGGGACCGAAGCCGCCATGGGACCGAAGCCGCCATGGGTACGAGGCTATGACGTCGCTGGCTGGTCGACGAGGGGGAGGTCGCGTGGCGTAGCGTGCACGCTCGGACGAGGCGTCGGCCGCGGGGGTGTGCCACCACGCCAGCCGCTGTCGGCGGGGTGTCCGGATGACGGCAGGTGGCCGCGGTGGCCGCGGTGGCCGCGGTGACCGCGGGGTGGGCCGGGTCGGCGGCGGATGTCGGGTGGCCGCCGGCCTGGCCGGCGGATCGAGCGTGAGGGTGAGGGGTCGACGTGAGTGCAGTGATCATCGAAGGTAAGGCCGTGGCCGCGCGGGTGCGGGCGCAGGTGGCCCAGGACGTCGCCGAGTTCCGCGCGGCCACCGGCCGGCAGCCGGGGCTGGCGACCGTGCTGGTGGGCGACGACCCGGCGTCCGCGGTGTACATCGGCGGCAAGCGCAAGGCGTGTGTGGAGGCGGGCATGGCCGACCTGCATCAGCACCTGCCGGCCGACACCCCGCAGGAGGAGGTCGCCGCGCTGCTCGACGCCCTGGCCGCGGACCCGACGGTGTCCGGGATCCTGCTGCAGCTGCCGGTGCCCGCCGGTCTCGACGGCGCCGCCCTGGTCGGGCGCATCCCGCCGGGCAAGGACGTCGACGGACTGACGACCGCGAGCGTCGGGCTGCTCGCGCGGGGCCTGCCGGGCCTGCGGCCCTGCACCCCGTCGGGGATCATCGAGCTGCTCGATGCCTACGACGTCGAGCTGGCGGGTACCCCCACGGTCGTCGTCGGCCGGTCCGAACTGGTCGGCCGGCCGGTGTCCCAACTGCTGATCGGCCGCAACGCCACCGTCACGGTGTGCCACTCGCGCACGCGGGACCTCGCGGCGGTCTGCCGCGGGGCGGACGTCCTCGTCGTCGCGGCCGGCCAGCAGGCGATCATCGGGGCGGACGCGGTGAAGCCCGGCGCCACGGTCATCGACGTCGGCATGCACCGCACGGAGCAGGGCCTGCGCGGAGACGTCGACGCGGACGCCGTGCGCGAGGTGGCCGGCCTGCTGACGCCCGTTCCCGGCGGGGTGGGGCCGATGACGATCGCGATGCTGCTGCGCAACACCTTGCTTGCCGCGCGGGCGGCCGCGGACAGCCTCGGCTGACCCGCCCGCAGGCCCGGCTGGTACCACCCGTTCGCCAGCGTGTTCTAGGACACATGTCGCGATTCGGACAGCGATCGGGCCGCCCCGCTCGGCCATGTGGCGGTCATGGAGCCGCAACATGGCATTTCACCATCCGTCCCGCGGGGACGGGGGTGGAAATTTCTGTCGGTGGGGTGCGCCAGAATCACCGTGAGCAGGACGAGACCGCGCGAGATCGGGTGGAGATGGGCATGGCCGGAGAAGACTCCGAGATCCAGGCTGGCGGCCGGGCGGCCGGCGGTGAGGCGGCGACCGCGGCCGTCGCGCCGGGCGCGACGGCCGAGTGGGCCGGCGGCGCGCCGGGCGACGCGGGCGGGGGCCGGCGCAGGCGTCCCCGTTTCGTCTACGTCTTCGGCGCGCTCGCTGTCGTCTGGTTGCTGGTCGGCCTGGTCGGCGGTGGTTACCAGAGCAAGCTCGGTGACGTCCAGAAGAACGACAACGCGGCGTATCTGCCGAGTTCCGCGGAGTCGACCAAGGTCGACAAGGCCCAGCAGCAGTTCCGCACGCTGCAGACGATCCCCGGCTTCATCGTCTACCAGCGCGAGAGCGGGCTGACCGCCGCCGACAAGGCGAAGATCACTGGTGACGTCCGCAGGCTCGCCGGGGTCAAGGGCGTGGACGGCGGCCAGACCGCCGCCCCCCGGTTCGCCAGTAGCGGAAAGGTCGCGAGCATCTCGGTGTCGCTGATCGGCAAGAACGGCACCGAGGAGGTCAAGGGGCCGGACATCGCCGACGCAGAGAAGGCGGTGCTCGCTGCGGCGCGCGAAGGCGCGGCGGCCGGGCTCGTGGTGCACTCCGCCGGGCCGGGTGGCCAGCTGGTCGCGTTCATCGATGCGTTCTCCGGGATCGACGGGCTGCTGCTGCTCGCGGCCGGGCTCGTCGTCATCGGCATCCTGCTGCTCGTCTACCGCAGCCCGGTGCTGTGGTTCTTCCCGCTGTTCAGCTCGGTGCTCGCCCTCGGTGTCTCCTCACTGGTCATCTACCCGCTGGCCAAGCACAACGTGCTCACGCTCAACGGGCAGAGCCAGGGCATCCTGTCCGTCCTGGTGATCGGCGCCGGTACCGACTACGCGCTGCTGCTGGTCAGCCGGTACCGCGAGGAACTGCACACGCACGCGAGCCGGGTCGAAGCAATGATCACAGCCTGGCGAGGAGCCGCTCCGGCGATCTTCGCCTCGGCCGTGACGGTGATCCTCGGCCTGCTGTGCCTGAGCCTGGCCGAGCTCAACTCCACCCGCAGCCTTGGGCCGGTCGCGGCCATCGGGATCGCGGCGACCGCGCTGGTCATGCTGACCTTCCTGCCGGTCTTCCTCGTCCTCGCCGGCCGGTGGATCTTCTGGCCCCGCATCCCCCACTTCGACCACCCCGACAACGGCCAGACCGACCTCGCCGGCCACGGCGGGTGGGTCCGCTTCGCCGAGGGACTCGTCCGCCGGGCCCGCGGTGCGTGGATCATCACCGCGGTGGTGCTGTTCGCCTGCGCCGGCCTCATCACGACGCTGAAGGCGGACGGCCTGTCCTCGACCGACAACATCCGCGGCAAGCCCGACGCGATCATCGGGCAGAAGATCTTCGACGCGAACTTCAGCCAGGGCGAGGGCGCGCCCGCCGTCATCGTCACCAGCACCGCGGCCGTACCGGCGGTCATCGATGCCGTCTCGAAGGTCGACGGCGTGGCGACCGGTCCCGGGGCCGTGTGCGTCGAGGTCGACTACGCCAAGGTCGCCGAGCTGGTCAAGGCCGGGAAGCGGCCGCCGGCCGCCGGCAGGGACGGGTGCCCCGCTGCGGCAGTGCGCGTCTCCCCGGTCAACGGTCGAATCGCGGTGGACGCAACCCTGGTAAACCGCTACGACTCCGACGCGGCCTACGACTCGATCAAGGCGATCCGTTCGGCCGTGCACCCGGTCGCGGGCGCTGACGCGATCGTCGGTGGCCAGTCCGCGATCAACCTCGACACGCAGTCGGCGTCCCGCCACGACCGCAACCTGATCATCCCGATCGTGCTGCTGGTGATCCTGGTGGTGCTGGGGCTGCTGCTGCGGGCCCTGGTCGCGCCGGTGCTGCTCATCGTCACCGTCGTGCTGTCGTTCGCGGCGACGCTCGGCGTCAGCGCGGTGGTGTTCAACCACATCTTCCACTTCGCCAACGCCGATCCGGGCTTCCCACTGTTCGCGTTCATCTTCCTGGTCGCCCTGGGAATCGACTACAACATCTTCCTGATGACCCGGGTGCGGGAGGAGACGCTCAACCACGGCACGCGCCGCGGTATCGTCCGTGGTCTCGCCGTGACCGGCGGAGTGATCACCTCCGCCGGTGTGGTGCTCGCGGGGACGTTCGCGGTCCTCGGGGTGCTGCCGGTGGTCTTCCTCTCCGAGGTGGGTTTCTCGGTGGCCTTCGGCGTGCTGCTCGACACGATCCTGGTCCGCTCGGTGCTCGTGCCGGCCCTCGGTTACGACATCGGCCGACTGGTCTGGTGGCCGTCGAAGCTGGCCCGCGGCGACGCCTGAGCAGCGGAGTCCCTACTGGCCCGGTCCGATGCGCGGGCCGGGCCGGTAGGGAAGGATGAGCCCATGACGAAGAGCATCAACGGCGTCGAGGAACTGCGGGCCGTCGCCGGCCAGGAGCTGGGGACGAGCCCCTGGCGTGAGGTGACCCAGGCCCAGGTCAACCTGTTCGCCGACGCGACCGACGACCATCAGTGGATCCACGTGGACACCGAGCGCGCGAAGGAAGGCCCGTTCAAGCAGACGATCGCGCACGGGTTCCTCACCCTGTCGCTCGTTCCCGCGCTGCTCGGTGAGGTCGTGAAGTTCAGCGGCTTCAAGCTGGCGCTGAACTACGGCCTGAACAAGGTGCGTTTCCCCACCCCGGTGCCGGTGGGCGCGCGCGTGCGCGGGCACGTGAAGAACCTTTCCGTCGAGGATGTGAAGGGCGGTGTGCAGTCGGTCACCCAGATCACCGTGGAGGTGGAGGGCTCCGCCAAGCCGGCCTGCGTCGCCGAGTTCATCTCCCGGTACGCGGTCTGACCCGGACTGCCGGGCTGTAGCGATGACGCCGCTGGTCCTGGTCGACATCCGCGATGGCGTCGCGGATGTCCGGCTCAACCGACCCGAGAAGATCAACGCGCTGGACCAGGCCATGTTCGCGGCGCTCGCCGAGGCCGGCGAGGACCTGCGCGGGCAGCCGGCGGTACGCGCGGTCGTGCTGTCCGGGCAGGGGCGCGGCTTCTGCGCGGGCCTGGACGTCGCGATGTTCTCTGAGATGGCGGCGGGCGCCGCGGGCGGTGCGGCCGCGCTCGTCGAGGTTCTGGCCACCGACGGGCGGATCACGCATCTCGGTCAGCAGGCCGCGTGGGTGTGGACCGAGCTCGAGGTGCCGGTGATCGCCGCGATCCACGGTCCGTGCCTCGGCGGCGGACTGCAGATCGCCCTCGGCGCGGACCTGCGGATCGTCGCCCCCGACGCCTCGCTCGGCCTGCTCGAGATCCGCTGGGGCATCATCCCGGACCTGACCGCGAGCCTCACCCTGCCTCGGCTCGTCGGCCCGGACGTGGCCAAGGAGCTCTACTGGACAGGGCGGACCGTCGACGGTGCCGAGGCCGTCCGGCTCGGCCTGGCAACCCGGCAGGCGCCGGACCCCCGCGCCGCCGCGCTGGCCCTCGCCGCCGAGATCGCGGCCCGCAGCCCGGAGGCGGTGCGGGCCGGCAAACGGCTGCTGACCGAGCCGGCCGGGGGTTCGCCGGCTGGACGTTCGGCGGCCGAGCAGCTCGCCCGTGAACGCGAGGAGATCACCGCTCTGTTCGGCGGGGCGAACCAGATCGAGGCGGTCGAGTCGTTCTTCGCGAAGCGCCCGCCGGTCTACCGCGACCCACGGTAGGCGCCGCCCCGCCGGCCACGGCCAGGCTCCGCCGCCGACGACCGCGCAGGCGTTGTCCTGCTGATCGGTCCAAGGCCGGAGCGCCTGCGATCGGACCGTCCGCGCACGAACAGCGTGACGTCGCGGCGGGGGAGAGGTCCGGGCCGGCGAGCCTCGGCGCGGAACCCGAGCCCGGGGGCACGAGGGGCCGGCCGAAGCGGATCCGGGTCAGCTCGACGATCGCCGCGCGGACCCCCGCGGGATCGCCGTCGAGCGCCAGCTCCGCGGGGGTCAGCACGTCGGGCATGCCCGCCCGGAGTAGCCGAGCAACGCCACGCCGGCGTACGGGCGCCGCCGGGCCTGCTGGTAGGCAACGAGCATCGCGCCCATGGAGTGGCCGACGCCGAGCAGGACCGGGCCGCCAAGGTCCGGGCCGAGGTCCAGGCCGGCGACGAGGCGCCCGACCGCGTCGACGTCGACGTCGGTCTCCGGCGCGCCGGCCACGGGGACGCGGACGGTCGCACGTTCGATCATGCCGACCCGCCCGCAGGCACGGTCGTCATCCGGTCAGGGCACGCGGATGACCTGCGCCGCCCAGCTCAGGCCGGCGCCGAAGCCGACGAGCAGGGCGAGGTCCCCGGAGGCGATCTCGCGCTCGTGGCGCAGGCGGTGCAGGGCGAGCGGGATGGACGCCGCCGAGGTGTTGCCGCTGTCGGCGCCGTCGCGGGCCACCACCGCCCCGGTCGCCCCGAGGCGGGTCGCGATCGTGTCGACGATGCGCAGGTTGGCCTGGTGCGGGATGACGGCGGCGAGATCGGTGGGCGCCACGCCGGCGGCGTCACAGGCTGCGAGGGCGATCGCGGGAATGGTCGTCGTCGCCCAGCGGAACACCGCCTGGCCCTCCATGTGCATCCACTGGGTCTTGTCGATGATGTGGATGAGCTCGGCCGCCGAGCCGTCGCTGCCCCAGACGACCGGCCCGATGTCGCTCGGGTCCCCGACGCCGAGGACGGCCGCGCCCGCGCCGTCCCCGAAGATGATCGAGGTGCCGAGGTCGTTCGGATCGACCCACGCGGTCATCTTCTCCGCCGCGACGACCACGGCGTGGCGGGCCGAGCCGACCCGGATGGCGTCGGCGGCCGTGGCGATCGCGTAGCAGAAGCCGGCGCAGGCCGCGTTGAGGTCGAACACGTTCGCCCGGTCGGCCCCGAGCTCGGCCGCGACCCAGGCGGCGACTCCGCCGAGGCTGCGGTCGACGCTGCAGCTCGCCGCGATGATCAGGTCGATCTGCTCGGGCGGGACGTGGCTGTCGAGGACGGCGTCGCGGGCGGCCCGCAGCGCCATGTCGTGCACGGTCTCGTCCGCCGCGGCGATCTGCCGGGTGCCGAAGCCCGTCCGGGTCCGGATCCACTCGGGGGGTCGGCCGAACCGCTCACCCAGCTCCTCGTTGCCCAGCCTCCCGGCCGGCCGGTAGACCCCCAGACCGGTGAGCTGGGCGCCAGCGGCTTGGGGGACGCACCTCGGCGCCTGCGGCGCACCATCGTCTGCCATCGATTGGCCGTCCTTCGTCGCTGCCCCGATCCGTCTGGGCAATTCCACTGCAACATAGCAGATGCTATGAGGCTCGTCGGGGGACACGTCGACGGCAGGTGGCGGGAAAGTAGGTTGGTCGCGCCGGGCGGCGAGACCCCGGGACGGGCCACGACGGGCGACGAGCGCACCCGCGTCGGCAACATCGTAGTCCGGCCGGGGCTGAACACCCTCACGCGAGGCGATACGGGTCGCTCATCGATCGGTTGATGCGGCAGACGGAGATCAGGTTGCGGTGTCGGGGAAGGACTCGCCGGCGGGTTCGGCCGCCAGCGCGTCGATCACCGGGACGATCGTGCGCCGCAGGTAGGCACGCAGGCGTTGCTCCGAGGTCGTCCGGGCGCTGTCGAACATCAGCAGTGACAACAGCCAGCGCACCGACGTCTCGACGATCTCGTCCAGATGCGGTCCCAGTGTCGGGTTGTAGCCGACAACCGGGGCGATGATGGGCCTGGCTGCCGCGAGCGCGTGCGCCGACAGCGCCTCCTGGGCGTTCCGGTGCTCCGTCCCGACCCCCATGATCGGCGCCAGGGCCGGCTCGGCCCGGAACTCCCGCCGCACGGCGATCAGCGCCTCCACCACGAACTCGCTGGCGCTGCGGGCGCGGCGCCGGGTGGTCACCACGACCCGCTGGCTGATCTCGACCCCCACGCGCTCCAGCGCCGCCGGGATCAGATCCTCCCGGGCGTCGAAGCGGGCGTACACGGTTGGCCGGGACACGCCCGCGATCGCCGCGATCGTGCTGATCGATGACCGTTCGACCCCCCGGCGTCGAATGCAGACCGTCGCGGCATCGATGATCTTGTCTCGAGCGGGGGTCGACGTGCCCGCGTCCGGATCGGTGGCGGCCTCCGGCACCCGGCCGGACCAGGGGGCGCGGCGGGACTTCGGCTCGGCCCGGCCCCCGCCCGCCGCCGGCGCACCGAATCCCTCGTCGTCCATCCACACCTCCCCGACGCGTCCCACGCCCGGGCGCCGCCGCGCCCTGACCATCCATTTTGACCGCGACCTGCCCCGGGACGGGAGGCTATCCGCGCTCGGCCGGGCGCCGCCCGGTCGGCGCGCCGCGCTCCGGCCGAGGCGGCACAGATCACGTCCGGTCCAGGCGTCGCGGGCAGCCGGCAGGGGCGCGGGCTGGCGGTCCCGGCCGGACGGCCATAGAACGTGATGCGCTTAATTATCTAACTTTTGCTGGCCGGGCCTGGGCTGGTTACTGTCTGCGGACGCTGTTGATCGTGTGACCGGGACCACCCGTCACGGAGGTCGCGAGATGCGGACCAGGGCCGCTGTGTTGTGGGAGCAGCCGGCACGTGGCAGATCCACGAGCTGGAGGTGGAGCCGCCCCGTCAGGGTGAACTCCGCCTTCGGATGGCGGCCTCCAGGGCTCGCCGTTCGGTGCGTCGAGCCCGTCGAAGGACATCCCGGCCATGCTGGAGCTGTACCGACAGGGCCGGCCGCGCCTCGACGAGCTGATCACCACCCGCTATCGCCTGGACGAGCTCAACGACGGGAACGCCGACCTGCGCGCCGGGCGCAACGTGCGCGGCGGCGTCGTGTCCGACCACTGCCCTGTCACGGCTGACCTCTGACGAGGCCCGCGGACGTCAGCGCTGGCGCTCCTCGGCGGCGACGAGACCGGCGAGGAAGAACCGGCGGGCCTCGGCCTCGTGCTGCCCGGTGTTCTCGGGCGCGACGCACTCGGCGAGCTGGCTGCTGATGGCGAACCCGCGGATCGCGTGGAACAGCGCGCTGCGGGAGGCGTCGTCGGCGTCCGGGCCGAGGGTTTCGGTGAGCAGCCGCGCGACCTCGTGGGCGACGCGGCGCTGCTGCTCGGAGAGCGCCTCGAGGGCGGCCGGTGAGGTGTCCGGGTCGTGCTGGAGGTTGAGCATGATCTGGATGCTGGCGAGGTAGATCGGCCGGCCGTAGTGCTCGGCGAGCAGGTCGTAGAGCGACACCACGCGTTGCGCGAGCGTGTCACCCTCGACGTGGCGCTCGTCGAGGGTGCCCAGGAAGTTGTTGTGGAGCTCGTCGACGGCCGCCAGCATCAGCGCCTCACGGGAACCGAAGTGGTACTGGATCGCTCCCCAGCTCACCCCGGCGCGCCGGGCGATCTCGTTGGTGCTCGTCCGGTAGAAGCCGAGTTCGAGGATGCAGGCGACGGCCGCGGACAGGATCTGCGTGCGCCCGGCCGGGTCCTTCGCCACCGCCCGGCGCCGCGAGCGGTCCCGCGGGGCCCGCGCGCTGGCGTTCTCGGCGGTTTCCGCCACGGTGTTCCTCCCAGTTCAACGCCTGGTGGCCGATCCTTTCACGACCGCCATCCGGCAGCGATGATGTGCTTCGTCACGTCTGGCTCTGGCGCCCGGGGTCAGGAGCGGCTGAGCAGCACCTGGTGCGGCTGGCGCTGACCAGGGCGAGCCGGGGGTCGTCGAGCAGGTTGGCGGCGGTGCCGCGACGCTGACGCACCGCCTCGGTGGTCAGGTTCAGACCGTGGACGTAGCCCTCTGCGATCAGTCCCCCGGTGGTGTTGAGGGCTCAGAGCCAGGCCGGGTCGGTGTCGAGGGTGGTGCGGTCCAGGGCGGCGAGCAGGTCGAGCTGCGGGCCGGTGCGCGGTAGCTCCCAGCGGAAGAAGTAGCGGGCGGCGGCCCGCTTGCCGTCGTAGAACGCCCCGTCCCTGCCATGGGCGGCCAGCGCCTGCTCCAGCCACAGCCAGGCGATCACGGTGTGGCCGACGGCCTCCAGGTAGACGGTGGCGTTGGCGAGACAGGCGTCGGCGTCCGGCTCGGCGCCGAGCGCCGCGGTGATGTCGACGATCCGGCTGGTGACGGCGGCAAGCTGGTCGGCGAACGGAGCGAGTTCCCCGCCGGCGGCCCGGCCCGCGCCGACGGTCGTGGTGATCGTCTCGACCAGCGCGGTCAGCCCCGCGCCGCCGCGGGCGCCGACCTTGCGGCCGAGCAGGTCCAGGGCCTGGATGCCGTGGGTGCCCTCGTGGATCGGGTTCAGCCGGTTGTCCCGGTAGTGCTGCTCGACGTCGTACTCCCGGGTGTACCCGTAGCCGCCGTGGACCTGGATGGCGAGGTCGTTCGCGGCCAGGCACCACTGCGACGGCCAGCTCTTCACGATCGGCGTGAGCGTGTCGAGCAGCAGGTGCGCGCGCTCGCGGGCGGCGGCGTCCGGCGCGGTGCGCTCCTCGTCGAGCAGCCGGCCGGCGTAGAGGACCAGCGCCAGCGCCCCCTCGACGTAGGACTTCTGCGCGAGCAGCATCCGCCGCACGTCGGCATGCTCGATGATCGGCACCTGCGGCGACGCCGGGTCCTTGCCGGCCGGCGGGCGGCCCTGCGGCCGCTCGCGGGCGTAGCGCAGCGACTTCAGATAACCGGTGTAGCCGAGCGCCATCGCGCCCGCGCCGACCCCGATGCGGGCCTCGTTCATCATCGAGAACATGTAGGCGAGGCCGTGGTGCTCCGCGCCGACGAGGTAGCCGACCGCGCCCGGCTCGCCGCCGGGGGTGTGCCGGCCCTCGCCGAAGTTCAGCAGGGTGTTCGTCGTGCCGCGGAAGCCCATTTTGTGGTTTAGCCCGGCGAGGGCGACGTCGTTGCGCGCATCCAGCGTGCCGTCCGCGCCGAGCAGCCACTTCGGGACGACGAACAGGCTGATGCCCTTCACCCCGGGCGGTCCGCCGGGGATCTTCGCGAGCACCAGGTGGACGATGTTCTCCGACAGCTCGTGGTCCCCGCCGGAGATCCACATCTTGTTCCCGAACAGCCGGTAGGCGCCGTCCGGCTGCCGCTGCGCGCGGGTGGTGATGTCCGACAGGGACGAGCCGGCCTGCGGCTCCGACAGGCACATCGTGCCGAGGAACCGCCCGTCGAGCATCGGCCGGACGAACGTCTCGACGAGCTCCGAGCTGGCATGGGTGAGCAGCAGGTTCGCGTTGGCGATCGTCAGGAACGGGTAGCCGGATGTCGCCACGTTCGCCGCCTGGAAGAACGCGAAGCAGGCGCCGGCGACCACCGACGGCAGCTGCGCGCCACCGACGCCCGCGTCCATCGTTGCGCCGAGCAGGCCGGTCTTCGCGAACACCGCCAGCGCCGCGCCGATCTCGGGGATGAGGTGGACCCGTTCGCCGTCGAACGTCGGCTCGCACGTGTCGGCGAGCCGGTTGTGCGGGGCGAAGTGCTCGGCAGCGACCTGTTCGGCGAGGTCGAGCGCCGCGTCGAAGGTCTCCCGGCCGTGCTCGGCGAAGCGCTCCCGGGCGGGGAGCGCCCCGACGTTGAGCCATTCGTACAGCAGGAAGTCGACGTCCCGGCGGGAGATGAGATCGCCGCGGGAGGTTGCGGTTGGCACGGGGTCAGCCGTCCGTGCGGTGCTGGCGGGCGAGGTCGCGGCCGATGATCTCCTTCATGATCTCGTTCGTGCCGCCGAAGATCGGCTGGATGCGGGCGTCGGCGTAGGCCCGGGTGATCGGGTACTCCAGCATGTAGCCGTAGCCGCCGTGCAGCTGCACGCACCGGTCGACGACCCGGTTGTGCAGGTCGGTCAGCCACCACTTGGCCTTCGCCGCGTCCACCGGCGTCAGCGACCCGTCGTTCAGGGCGAGGACCGCCCGGTCCACGTACACCTGGGCGATGTCCAGCTCGGTGGACAGCTCCGCCAGGGTGAACCGGGTGTGCTGGAAGTCGCCGATCGGCTGGCCGAACGCCTTGCGCTCGAAGACGTACTCGGTGGTCCAGTCGTAGGCGGCGCGGGCGAACGCGTACGAGGTCGCCCCGATCGAGAGCCGCTCCAGCGGCAGCCGTTCCATCAGGTGCCCCAGGCCCCGGCCGGGTGTGCCGAGCAGCGCCGTGGCGGGTAGCGCGATGTCGTCGAAGAAGAGCTCGGCGGTGTCGTTGCCGCGCAGGCCGAGCTTCTCCAGCTTGCGGCCGCGCCGGAACCCCTCGGCCGCGCTCTCGACGAGGAACAGGCTGTACCCGCGGGACCCGGCGTCCGGGTCGGTGCGGGCGAACACGATCACCACGTCGGCGTGGATGCCGTTGGTGATGAAGGTCTTGCTGCCCGACAGGCGCCAGCCGTCACCGTCGCGGACCGCGGTGGTGCGGATGCCCTGCAGATCGCTGCCCGCGCCGGGCTCGGTCATCGCCAGCGCGCCGATCGCCTCGCCGGCGACCAGCTGCGGCAGCCACGCCTTGCGCTGCTCCGGGGTGCCGAGGTCCATCAGGTAGGGGACGACCAGGTCGTCCTGCGCGCAGGTGCCGGCGTTGAACGACGCCGCGCCGACCCGGGCGAACTCCTCGATCAGCACCATCCGGTACCGGTAGTCCCGCTCGCCGGCACCGCCGTGCTCGGCGGGGGCGGCGATGCCCAGCAGCCCCTGGGCACCCGCGGCGAGCCAGGCCGACCTGTCGACCAGGCCCTGCTCCAGCCAGGCGTCCTGATGGGGGACGACCTCGCGTTCGACGAAGGTGCGGGCCGTCTCCCGCAGCGCCTCGTGGTCGGCCTCGAACAGATCTCGCCGCACGCCGCACGCTCCTCGCTCAGGGTGGTCCCGTACCACCGGCAACCGGATGGCAGTAGTCGCTACGGCCCGCGGCCGGCACGATCCAGGTGCTGGCTGGTCACCGGGGCGTGCCGGCCGGGCCGGCGGTCAGCGGACGACCTCGCCGATCTGGATGGCGGGGGAGAGCGTCGTGTAGTTCGGCGTGTCCTCGCCGAGCGCCTTCGTCCCCGGCGAGCCGAGGGCGGCGTTCAGCTCGTCCATGGAGGAGAACGTGAAGTGCACGGCCGCGACGTGCGGACCGCTGATCCCGCGCTCGACGCGGATGTCCAACGGGCTCCACGTCGTCTCGCACAGCGGGATGTGGACGTCCCGGTAGTAGTCGTGGTCGAACGGCGCGCCTTCGGTGGCCGGGTAGAAGACGCTGAGCCGGGCCTGTGCCATGAGATGTCCTCCGTGGTCGTCTGGGCGGTCGTGGGTCGTGGGTCGTGGGTCGCGGCCGGTCGGATCAGGGCAGGCGCTGGACGACCTCGACGAGGTAGCCGTCCGGGTCGGTGAAGAACGGCACGATGGTCGGCCACCGCTCCAGCCGCGTCGGCGCCATCACCTCGGTTCCGCCGTCGTCGACCGGGAACGCCGCGTCGTTGCGGACCAGCCCACCATCGATCAGATGGCCGAGCCCGTCGACCAGTTGCTGGACACTCATTCGCCCTTCCCTCTCGTTCGGGTTTTCGCGGTTCGGGTTTTCGCGGTTCGGATTGTCGCAGTTCAGATTGAGGCAGTGCTGAGAAGTTCTGCTGTTGCGGCCGCGTGGAATGTGCTACGGTGCATTTCCGGCCAGGGGTCGGTCGTTCCCGGCGGGGCGCCTGAAACGGTCGGGAGCGGCTGGTCGGTAACATGCGGACCGTGCGTGAATCCCTCACTCCGGCCCGCGTTCTCGATGCCGCGACGGCGCTGCTGGAACGGCACGGCGTGCGGCAGTTCTCGATGCGCCGGCTGGCCGCCGAGCTGGGAGTCGCGCCGACGGCGATCTACTGGCATGTCGGTAACCGCGAGGAGCTTCTCGACGCCGTTGTCGAACGGGCCGGCGGGATTCTCGGCGCGGTCGGTACGGCGGGGGACTCGCCCGTGGCGCGCATCCTGTCGACCGCGACGTCGGTGGCGGCCAACATCGACCGGCATCGCTGGCTGGTCGAGCTCGCCCACCAGCGCGGCGTCCTGCTCGACCTGCTCGGCCCGGCCCGCTGGGCCATCGCCGCGGACTTCACGGCCGCCGGGCTCACCGGGACGCGGGTCGCGGACGCGACGAACGGGGTGATGCAGCTCGTCGGCGAGCACGTCACCTTCGAGCGCTACGCCGTGGACTGGCCCGCGCAGGCCGTCGCCGCGGGCGCCCGCGAGGCCGCGGGCCCGGGTCTCGACGAGGAGGCGGTCGTCGCCCTCGCCCGGACCCCGGACCGGGCCAGAACGTTCACCGTCATGCTGAGCGCCCTCGTCCACGGGCTCCTCACGCGGCCCGGGGACGACCCGGACGCCGCCGCCGGGTAGGACGCCGCCGCCCGGTAGGGCCAGGTCGCCGCTCACGCGGCTGCCGGGACCTCGGCCGGCGACGGCCCGATCCGGGCGGCGGCCGAGGTCAGCACGTCGGCGTCGAACCGGCAGAAGTCGATCGGGTTGAGGCCGAGGATGCGCCGGGCCGCGCCCGCCGGGACGGCCGCGACGGCCTGGGCGATGGACGCCCGGCTGTTCGGCCAGGTGCTCTCCGAGTGCGGATAGTCGCTGCCCCACATCATCCGCCCCACATCATCCGCCCGACGCCGGCCTCGTGGCGGCGGCCGGCCTCGGCGGCGCGCAGGAAGCTCACCCCGAACCAGATGCTCTGCCGCAGGTACTCGCTCGGCGGGCGGCGCAGCGAGGAGATGAACTCCGCGCCGACGAGCTGGCGCATCGCGTCCGCGGTGTCGTGGTCCCTCGCGCCGGTGAGGACAGCGTGCAGGCCGTCGTGGGTGGCGGCGGCGCCCAGCACGCCGTCGAAGCTCTGCTCGGTGACGACGTAACGCAGGCCGGGGTGCCGCTCGAACACGCCGGCCCAGATGATCGGCCAGAGGTTGCGCTGCGAGGAGAAGGTGAACTCCTGCGGATGGACGAGCCGGACCAGCCCGAGGTGGCCGCCGTGGTGGTTGACGGGGACGTCCAGGTCGGCGCACGCGGCCCAGATCCGGTCGTAGCTGTCGTCGAAGATCGGCGGGATGGGCGGGCCGGATGGGATCGCGGGCAGCAGGATGCCGCCGGTCAGCCCGTTCTCCCGGGCCCAGGTGATCTCCCTGACGGCCGCGTCCGGGTCGTTGAACAGGACCTGCGCTATCCCAGCGCGCCGGTGTGCCTGCAGCCCGCCCCGCCCGCGCTCGTGGTCGACGGCCGACGCAGGGCCGGCCACCGGCGCTGTCCGCGGACAGAACGGCGGCGCGGTGTTCGGGAAGATGACCTCGGCGACGATGCCGCCCGCTTCCAGGTGGCATGATCGCTTGGCGCTGTCCCAGTTACGATCCGCATAGATATCGTCGAGGTCCTGCCATGGATTCACGAAATCTCGCGACCATCGGTCGAAATCGTTGTGCCATTCCCGCGGGAGATAGTCTCGATAGCCGAGAAGCGAGGCCCCCGCATAACAGTCGGCGGACACGACGACGTCCGGCTGATCGGAGACCATGACGCCCTCCAAGGCGCAGTGAGGGGAGTTCTGTGGAGGGACCGTAACGGGCGTAACATAGCACGTGAAGATGTTGCCTGGGTGGGTCGGCCGGATATCGCCGCCACCCGCGGGACCGGGGTGGCGGCGGCGGGTGGTCGGGTGGGACGGTGGTGCGAGCTCGGAAGTTGGTCGAGGGGCTCGGCGGCTGTAGCGGAGGTCACGTGGCGGGCTCTGTCAACGTACCCCTGTCGCACCGCACTGTCGCCTTCAACGGGCTCCGACCCTCGGCCGCGGGCGGCGGAACCACGCTCGAATAGCGTCTACTATGTGCTGCGGTCCGTGCTGGCAGCGCGGGCCGGGAGGGAGAAGCCGACCATGCTTGAGCGCTTCAGCCTGGCGGGCAGGGTGGCGCTGATAACCGGGGCCTCGTCGGGTCTCGGTGTCGCGTTCGCCGCCGGATTCGCCGAGGCCGGCGCGGATGTGGTCATCTGCGCGCGCCGGGTGGACCGGCTCGCGGACACCGCCCGGCTCGTCGAGGCGGCGGGCCGGGCGTGCCTTGCCGTCGAGGCCGACGTGACGAAGGTCGAGGACTGCGACCGGGTCGTCGCCGCAGCGGTGGAGACCTTCGGCGCGGTCGACATCCTCGTCAACAACGCCGGCGTCGCCTCGGCGTGCCCGGCGACCCGGGAGAAGCCGGACGACTTCCGCCACGTCCTCGACGTCAACGTGCACGGCTCCTACTGGATGGCCCAGGCCTGCGGGCGGGTCATGCGCCCCGGCAGCAGCATCCTCAACATCGGCTCGGTGCTCGGTTCCACCACCGCTGGCCTGCCGCAGGCCGCCTACAGCACGAGCAAGGCCGCGATCATCGGCCTGACCAGGGACCTCGCCCAGCAGTGGACCGGGCGCAAGGGCATCCGCGTGAACGCGCTCGCCCCCGGCTTCTTCCCCAGCGAGATGGTCGAGCAGTACCTGCCCGGCTACCTCGACGGGCAGCTCGCGGCCCGGGTGCCGGCGGGCCGGGCCGGCGACCCACGCGAACTCGCCGCCGCGGCGGTGTTCCTGTCCAGCGACGCCGCCTCCTACATCACCGGCGTGCTACTCCCCGTCGACGGCGGAATGCTGATCACCTGAGGTGACCGACGACGCACCCGAGGTCAGGATCGAACGCGCCGGCCCGGTCACGGTGGTGACCGTGGACCGGCCGGGCGCGCGCAACCTCCACGATCCGGCGACGGCTGCACCGGCTCGCCGCCGCCCTGCGCCGCGCCGCCGGGGACGGGACACGGGCGTTCGTCCTCACCGGCGCGGGCGAGGTCAGCTTCTGCGCGGGCATGGACCTGCGGGCGCTTGCGACCTCCCCGCGCGACGAGATCGCCGCCGCCGTCGCCGCCTTCGACGCCGCGATGACGGCGCCGGACCGGCCCGTGCACATCGCGGCGGTCGGCGGCGCCGCGACCGGCGGCGGGTTCGAGGTCGCGCTGCGCGAGGGCGTCGCGTCCTTCCTCGGGGAGCGCCCCCACGCTGGTGATCTCAGGGCAAGGCCGCCGTCTGCGGAGTGGTTCCGGCGGCGACGAGGTTGGCGGGGGCGTCGATGTGGCGGGAGCGGACGTACTCGCCGAGGCCCTTGGCCTGGGGATCGGGTCGGGTCGACGACGCGACGCCCTCGCCGAGCAGGCCGACGACGACGAAGTTGACCGCTCGCAGATTCGGCAGCTCGTAGCGGCGGACCGGCAGGTCCCGCGCCTCCGGCAGCAGGTCGACGAACCGTTCGACGCTCAGCGTGGACCGCAGCCAGCGGTAGGTCGCGTCGTCGCGGGCCCACAGGCCGACGTTCGCGTTGCCGCCCTTGTCCCCGGACCGGGCCCCGACCAGCCGCCCGAGTGGAACCCGCACGGTCGCCTCGTTCCCACCCGCCGCCTCGGCTGCGCCCGCCGCGCCGACCGGCTTCGCAGCAGTGGCCGCGGTCGCCTGTCCGGCCGCTGCCCCGCCGGCGGTCTGGTGTGAGTCGGAGTCGGCGGGACTGTGCGCGACGGCCGCCACCGAGCCATCGTCGAAGACCACCTGCTGGTCGACGACGCGGCGGTCGACGGTCGCCGGCCAGTACACGCCGTAGGTGCTCTCGGCGGTGGGGGTGGTGGTGGTGTGCACGCCCGCGTAGCCGCCGAGCACGAGAGCCTGGGTGGCGTTGGAGAACGCCCGGCCGACGCGGGCGCGGTCGGCGTCCTTCACGGTGATCCGCAGGTGTGCGGTCGCCAGCGCGTTGGACTCGGCGTCGGGCCGGTCGAAGCGCAGCAGCCGCACGTCCACCTCGTCGAACGAGTCCTCGCCGCCGAGCAGGTCGAACAGTTCCCGGCGGGCCCAGGCGGCCTTGCGTTCGATGTCGAGGCCGGTAAGGACCAGCGTCATGGTGTTGCGGTAACCACCGAGGTAGTTCAGGACGACCTTGAGCCGGTCGGTGGGCGGGCCGCCCCGGGTGCCCGCCAGCCGCACCCGGTCGGGGCCCTGCTGGGCGAGCCGCACGGTGTCGAAGTGGGCGGTGACGTCAGGGCCCGCGTACGCGGGCCCGGCGATCTCGTACAGGAGCTGGGCGGTGACGGTGCCGACGGAGACCAGCCCGCCGGTGCCGGGATGCTTGGTGATGACGGCTGAGCCGTCCGCGGCGACCTCGGCGATCGGGAAGCCCGGGTAGCGCAGGTCGGTGATCTCCTCGAGGAACGCGTAGTTGCCGCCGGTGGCCTGCGGCCCGCACTCGATGACGTGTCCGGCGGCGACCGCGCCGGCCAGGCGGTCCCAGTCCGTCGGTGACCAGCCGTGCCACCAGGCGGCGGGGCCGAGGACCAGGGAGGCGTCGGTGACCCGCGGGGTGACGACCACGTCGGCGCCGCCGGCGAGCGCCGCGGCGATGCCCCAGCCGCCGAGGTAGGCGTTGGCGGTGACCGGTTCGATGCCGGCGCCCGCAAGGTCGCGCCCGGTGTCGAGGTGGGTGAAGCGTTCGCCGGCCGCGGTGAGGTCCCCGAGGCGGTCGGCCAGGTCGTCGCCGGTGATGTGGGCGATCTTCGGGGCCAGGCCCTGCTCGGCGGCGATCTTCGCCACAGTCGCGGCGAGCCCGGCGGGGTCAAGCCCGCCGGCGTTGGTGACGATCCGGATGCCCCGCTCCAGGCAGGTCCCCAGCACGTCGGTGACCTGGTCGACGAAGGTCCGCGCGTAGCCGGGCCCGCCGCGGGAGCGGGCCTTCCACAGAATGAGCATGGTCAGCTCGGCGAGGTAGTCGCCGGTGAGGACGTCGATCGGCCCGCCGTCGACCATGAGTCGGGCCGCGTCGAGGCGGTCCCCGTAGAAACCGGAGCAGTTCGCGACGCGCACCGGGCGCCTGTCGGTTGTCGCGCCGGTGTCCCTGACTTCGGTGTCCCTGACTTCGGTGTCCCTCACCTCAATGTCCCTTCCACACCGGGGGGCGTCCCTCCCGGAAGGCCCGCGGGCCCTCCTGGGCGTCGTCGCTGTGGTAGACCGGCGCCCACAGCCGCTCGGCCACCTCGAGTGCCTGCTCCAGCGGGTATCTGGCCAGCAGCCCGACGGTCTTCTTCGCCGCTCGCACCGACAGCGGCGCGTTCGCGGCGATGCGCCGGGCGAGGTCGCCCGCGGCGGCGTGCAGCTGGTCGGCAGGCACCACCTCGTTGACCAGGCCCAGCTCGCAGGCGCGCCGGGCGGAGATCGGCTCGCCGGTGAGCAGCAGGTGCATCGCGACCCGCGGCGGCAGCAGGTAGGGCAGCGGCGCCGCCCACGGGGTGCCCCGCCCCACCTTCACCTCGGTGATCGCGAACCGGGCGTGCTCGGCGGCGACGACCAGGTCGGCGTACTGGGCCAGCAGGAACCCGCCGGCGTAGGCGACGCCGTTGACGGCGGCGATGACTGGCTTGTCGATCTCGATGTTGCGCCCGAGCTGCGGCAACCAGTCCGGCGGCGGGACCCGCAACGTCTCGGCCGCCATCTCCTTGAGGTCACCGCCGGCGGAGAACGCCTTGTCCCCGGCGCCGGTCAGGACGAGGACCGCGGCGCCGTCGTCGTCCCGGAACCGCCGCAACCCGGCCCACAGGCCCGCGCGCACCTCGGCGGACAGGGCGTTGCGGCGTTCCGGCCGGTCGATCGTCAGCCAGGCGACCGGCCCGTCGAGGGCGTAGCCGACCGCCGGGCGCTCGGCGACGCTGTCGCTGCTGGGTACCGTCACGACGTCCCTCCTGCCCCGGTCGGGACCTGTCTCCTGAGCCGGTCACGGCCGTCCCCGTCCCGACGTGACGACGTGACGACGTGACGACGGACACGGTACGTCGCCCTACGCCGGCTGGCGGGTCAAACGCCCTGACGGCGGCGACGTCGCGTCCCGGTGCCAGCCCGTCGACGAGATCAGCCTGAGCGGGACGGACCGTCGGAGACTGTTCGAGGCGTGCGTCGCGGAACCGGGAGGCATGTTCGGCGGAGCGCCTGATCCCGGAATCGGCCGCCGGCGCTCGCCCATGGTCGCTGGTTGTCCGGGGCGGGGCCGTCGCATCGATCCGTCGGACGCAGAACCGCACGTCGACCGGACTGGCCGGGGCCGGGGCGGCGGCTGCGCAGGCCCGTCGGATCGGATGCCCGGTCCGCGGCATGTGTGACGATGGCCTCATGACGAGGGTTGGGATGATCGGGCTCGGAGACCTTGGTGGGCCGATCGGGGAGCAGCTCGCCGCCAGCGGTCTGGCGACCACCGTGTACGACGCCGTGCCTGCCGCGACACCGCCGGCGGTGGCCGCCGGCGCGACGGCGGTGGGCAGTCCGGCCGAGGTCGCCGCGGCGAGCGACATCACCCTGATCTGCGTGCGCACCGCGGAGCAGGCCGCCGCCGTGCTGCGCGGCGAGGACTCGCTGCTCGACGGCGCGAAGCCGGGGCACGTGGTCGGGCTGATCTCGACCGAGCTTCCCGACGCCGTGCGCGAGTTCGCGGACCTGGCCGCCGGGCACGGCGCCACCCTGGTGGACACCCCGGCGGCCGGCACGGGGGCGGCCGGCGTGCGCGCGCACACCATGTGAATCTGGTCGGGGGTGTCCGCGGTCGGCTCGGTGTGCGGACCGCTGGCCGGCGGCGTGCTGCTGCGCCATTTCTGGTGGGGATCGGTGTTCCTGGTCAACCTGCCGGTCGTGGCCCTCGTGCTGCTTGCCGGATATCTGTTCGTGCCCGACTCGTGGGATCCGGCCGCCCGCCGGCTCGACCCTGTCGGCGCCGCGCTGTCGATCCTGACGCTGGTGGCGTTGCTGTGGGCGATCATCGAGGCGCCGGTGCGCGGCTGGGTGTCCGCCGGCGTGCTGGACGCGTTCGCCGCCGCGGTGGTGCTGCCCGTCGTGTTCGTCGGCTGGGAGGCGCGGGTCTTCCCTGCCATGACGCCAGGTCAAGCAGTCCCGGTCCCTCGAACGCCCGCGCCCAGTCCACCAGACGCCAACCGCCGCGACCGATATGCAGGCTGGTCGGGTGAAACTCGCTGTGACACAGCCCGAACGGTTCCATTCTCCGCCCCGTCGGACAACGGGACGGCATGATCCTTCAGCATCGCCAACGGGCCCTTCAACCAGGCGGTGTCCACCCACCGACCCTCGGACCGAAGTTGATGAAGATACGCCAGTGCGTCAGCCGGCAACTCCGCCAACGCGGCGCGGTCCACCCGTGGAATCTCGTCCGCCGAGGCGGTCCTGTGCACGGACCTCCGCCGTCGCCGCGAAGAACCACGCCGGACCGATGTCGGCGATCTCTCCCGACAGCTCCACCCGGTTCAGCGCCGCCAGCGTCCCCGACTCACGCAGAATCCGAAGCTCCTGGGCCGTCACATCCAGGTCCGGGTCATCGAGCACGGTCGACGAGAACAGATAGCTGTACACCTCGTCCGCCGTGCGCAGGACCGCCGCCGGATCCGCCGGATCCGCCGTCCGCTGGCCGCTGGCCGAACGAACGGACGAAGTCCAACGCCTGCTGCTCCACCGTCGCGGACTCCGTCTCCGGCAGCGACAACAGCCCCTCGACCACCGTCTGCCAGTCCACCGCAGCCACGTCGGCCGCCCGCTGCGCTGGAAGAAGCACTCCCGCGGCTCGATCCGCAGCAACCGGCCGTCCACCGAGATCCCCGGGATACGCTCCCACCCCGGGGTAAACGGCTCCGATATCACAACCTCGATCGCCGTGTCCAACTCCGTGGCCATCTCGACATCCCTTCCATCAGTCACCGGCGCCGGCCGGGGACCTCATGTCAGCCCGACCGGAGCCGCTACAACGATCGTGATCCGGATCGGCTGGTCAGCTTCGGATTCGACATTCTCGACCTGCACCGCATCACCGCTGCTATTGGACCTGATAGCAAGGCATCCATCGCTGTCGTGAAGAACCTCGGATTCACCGAGGAAGGAAACCTTCGCGACCACGTCCACACCAACGGTGCATGGCGCGACAGCATCCTGTACTCAGTACTCGCTCACGAGTGGTCGCGCGATCAAACATCCTGACTTCAACTGGTTAATCAACCCCATAGTCGCGTGGCTGTCGCAACCCGCGAAAGGTTGATGGTCATCCTGGTCGACGGCGGGCACACGCTGGCCTGACCGACCGCGCACGGCCGAGCTCACGCCCGCCGCGGTGCGGCCCATGCCACACGCTCCACCGCGCGCGTCGACGTTGCCGCCGCGGTGACCCGTGGTTACCGTCTCGTCGCGCGGTTGCTGACCGCCGGTGGGAGGGTGTGGCGGATGTCGGTCGCGAGCCGACTGCTTGCCCGGCGCCTGCGCCTGCCGCCGGCCACCCACCGGGTCCGGGTGGACCGTGATGTTCCGATACCCGGTGCCGACGGGCACATCCTGCTCGCCGACCGGTACTACCCGCTGCCTCGGCTGTCGCCCGCGCGCGACACGGCGGCTCCCACCGCGGCGGCTGTCGGGCCGCGCTCGCCGCACCCGGTCCTGCTCGTCCGGTCGCCGTACGGACGCCGAGGGATCTTCGGCCTGCTGCACGGCCGGTTGTTCGCCGAACGCGGCTACCAGGTGGTGGTGCAGAGCTGCCGGGGCACCTTCGGTTCGGAAGGCACCTTCGAGCCTTACGTCCACGAGAAGGCCGACGGGCTCGGCGCGCTCGCGTGGATCCGCCGCCAGCCCTGGTGCGGCGATGTCGTGGCGACGATCGGCGGCAGCTACCTCGGCTACACCCAGTGGGCGGTCGCGGGGGAGATGGAAGCGCGCCTCGCCGCGGTGGTCCCGACGAACACGACCCCGCACTTCGCGCTGTCCGCCTATGACGGCGGTTCGTTCGCCCTGGCCAACGCCCTGGAATGGACACGGCTGGTGACGACCCTGCACGGCCGCGGCGGGCTGGCCAGGCACCTGGCCGACGCCTCCCGCGGCGGTCCGCGGGCGCTGAGGCGCGGGTTCGCGACCCTGCCACTGGCCGACGCCGACGCCGTCGCCACCGGCCGCCGGGTCGGCTTCTTCCAGGACTGGCTGACCCACGCCCCGCCCGACGAGTACTGGACCCGTCTGGACCACCGGCCGACCCTCCCGGACGTCACCGCCCCTGTGCTGATGGTCACCGGCTGGTACGACCATTTTCTGCCCTGGCAGCTCGAGAGCCATCAGGTGTTGCGCGCCGCGGGCAACCCGCCCCGCCTGGTCGTCGGCCCGTGGACCCACCTGGCCGGGTCGGCGGTCGGCACCACCACCCGGGAGACCCTCACGTTTCTCGACGCCCACACCCGCGGCATCGCCGCGGCGCCACCCGCCCACGTCCGGGCGTTCGTCACCGGCGTGGGCGGCGGGTGGCGGGAGTTTCCGGACTGGCCGCCACCGGGCACCGTTCCCACGGCGCTGCACCTGCACCCCGGCGGACTGCTGGCGACCACGGTGCCCCCGGCCGGCACGGTGCCCCCGGCCGGCGCCGCGGCGGACGTCATCCGCTACGACCCGGCCGATCCGACGCCGTCGGTTGGCGGCCCCCACCTGGGCCGGGCCGCCGGCGTGACGGACAACCGGATCCTCGAGGCCCGTCCCGACGTGCTGACCTACACCGGCCCGCCGCTGCCCGACGCGGTGGAGATCGCCGGTACCGTGACGGCGTCGATCCCGATCAGTTCCGACCGGACGACCTTCGACGTCTTCGTCCGGCTGTGCGACGTGTATCCCTCCGGCGCCTCGATGAACGTGTGCGACCGACTGATACGACTCGCGCCCGAACCGGACACGCCGGCCGGGACGGTGCGCGCCGCCCGGCTCGAGCTGTGGCCGGCCGCCCACCGGTTCGCGCCCGGCCATCGGATCAGGGTCCAGGTCTCCTGTGGGGCGCATCCCCGCTACGCGCGCAACCTCGGCGGTGCCGAGCCGCTCGTGTCCGGGACGACGATGCACGTCGCGACCCAGACTCTTCAGCACGACCCGGAACGTCCCGGCACGATCGTGCTCCCTGTCCTGTCTGCGCGCAGCGCTGACGTCGTGGGCTGAGAGTCGGCTGAGATCGGCGCGGCGGTGGCCCTCCTACTCCAGAGCCGCGCCGTCGGACGCGGCGGATGTCGGGGCCGGGGTCAGGAAGTCACGCCAGACCCGTAGTTCGAACTCGACGGCATCGGCGGACCTGCGGTCCGGATCCCCACCGCACTCGGCCACCGCCAATACCGAGCACAGCCCGGCCGAGATTTTCCGCGAGGATGTGGGGCTCGATGTCCGCCCGTATCGTGCCGTCCCGCTGACCAGCGTGGACGACATTGATGAACGCCTTCCAACCGGCTCCGAACTCCCCGAGGAATCCCTTCTGCTGCTCCGGGTCCACGCCGAGTGAGCGCATCGAGAAGTCGACCATGTTGATCACCTGTACATGGTCCGGTGGCATCTGCGCAACCCACCGGAGCTGGGTTATCACCTGATCCAGGGGTGTGCCGGTCGGCCCGTTGGGATGGGCGATCGACAGCGACCGCAGCGCCATGCTCTGGGCGGAGATCACTGCCTCGCCGAGGGAGTCGAAGTACTTGTAGAAAGTCTTACGACTCATTCCCGCCATCGACGCGACCAGCGTGACGTCGATGGGTCCGCCCTGCGAGCGCGACACCGCCCGGATGACCGCGTCCGCGATCGGATCCCGCTGTGACTGGCGATAGTCGTCCCACTGAGTGTCAGGTGCGGATGGCGGCGTACGTACTGGATGCGGCTTGATTCGGTCCGGCCGGTGCTCGCATCGACATGTGGAAGGTATCCCCTGAGGTCGGATTCGGACCTTCGTCGCCGGCCCCGTCCCCGAGGCCCCCATCCGGCAGAAAATGCGTCCATCGGTAGCTGTCGACATGCGCGGAGGTTCCGGCTTGGTAGGTCGGTGAGAATTAGAACTCCGGAGCGCCCGACCGCCGGAAAATCCCGCCAGATCAGGGTGTGGGAGTCGGCCGCTCCGGCATGATCACCGGTCGGCGTGTCGCGCCGGCAATGATCTCCTCATCTGATATCGATATGAGCCGTCGGGAGCCGACCGGCGAGCCGCCGAAAAAGTTCGGCGCGCTGCCGATGTTCGCGCCGGCGTCGTCACCAGACAGACGCCAGTCGTAGACAGCACAAGATGCCGCTGAGGTGACGGAGAGGAGGTATTGGCCAGGCGGCACCATCACGCCGAATCGCTCCGGTTCCACTCAGGGGCGGCACAGGCGGCAAAGGTTGTATTGCACCGATCCGGTAACGCGAGGAATCGAGCGGAGAAGAATCCGGCAGGCGAGTCCATGGGACCCCTCGCTGCCGCCTTCTTGCTCCATATATCCCTCGGACCTGCTTCTCGCGCACCTCTGGGACCTGTTGACCCTCCTGTCCCGACCTCGCCATCCCATTCTCTCCTCGCCTACCGCTACAGCTGTGGCCCCGCGGCTGAATCCACCTACTTGAGCGCCATGTCCTGGCCAGCCCAGCGCCTTCGCTGGCCATCGCTGCTCGACTGCGGACACCTGAAACTCTCTGATACGGACTGGGTGGCTGGGATGTGGACATCTCTCCCCCGGAACCCACGCCAGCTCTGAGCGCATTCATGCGATCGGCGGCTGTGGCGTGCAGATGAGCTCGTCCCGGCTGAAATTCCTGCTACCTGAACAACGCCTTTCCTACGAATAACTAAGAGGTAATTGTGAACCGTAAGTCCCTGAACAAGGCCGTTGTCAGAGCCGCATTTCTGGTGACCGCCACCAGCGGTGTGCTCGGTCCCATGGCGATCGGCCAGGCGGTGGCCGCCAACGCGGCGGCTCCCGTCGTCAGCCCCACCCAGAACCCGCTGAACATCGACATTGATTTCGACAAGGACAAGCGTGGCCCGCAGGGTCCGCAGGGTCCGCGTGGTTACCAGGGCGCTCAGGGTCCGCAGGGTCCGCGTGGCTACCAGGGTCCGCAGGGTCCGCGTGGCTACCAGGGTGCGCAGGGCGCGCAGGGCGCGCAGGGCGCGCAGGGCGCCCAGGGTCCGCGTGGCTACCAGGGTCCGCGTGGCTACCAGGGTCCGCGTGGCTACCAGGGCGCGCAGGGCGCGCAGGGCGCGCAGGGTGCGCAGGGCGCGCAGGGTCCGCGTGGCTACCAGGGCGCTCAGGGTCCGCGTGGCTACCAGGGCGCTCAGGGTCCGCGTGGCTACCAGGG